>JBHJGN010000027.1:0-49647 GCA_050331735.1 Cyanophyceae cyanobacterium | reverse complement strand
TTCTATTACAACCTCCTCTGTGTCGATCTTAGCGGGTCTTATGTGATCTATGAACGCCTCATCTGTTGCAACCTCAGCGATGCCTACCTCAGCGTTTCCTACATCATCTGTGCTAACCTCAGCGGTGCCAGCCTCATCGGTGCTTACCTCTTTGTTGCTTACCTCATCGTTTCGTACATCTTCTGTTCTTACCTCAGCGTTGCCATCCTCATCTGTGCTAACCTCAGATATACCAACCTCAGCGATGCCGACCTCAGACATGCCAACCTCAGCGGTGCCGACCTCAGACATGCCAACCTTAGCGGTGCCGACCTTAACTGTGCCTTCCTCGGCGGTGCCAACCTCAGTGATGCCAATCTCAGCGGTGCCTTGCTATTTTTTATAAATTCACGAGAAGTGCTAAATCTTGAACCGCTTCAACTAGAGGCGAAACCTTCGCCTTTTTTATGTAATGTTGCACTGCCTTCTTATTCCATACAGCCAGATGTAGATCCCAACCGCGACTGCGATCGCATTCCCCAACTTTTAAGCGCTCGCTATGATATTTCACTTGAAGAGGCTCAAGTGATAGTCGATGAAGCTCGACAACACCAATGGGACTAATCAAAACTAGCGCAATCGGCTCAATTACTGTTTGCCTCTTTGCTTTTGATAAGCTTTGGGTGTTACCCCTGTCATCTTACGGAAGACTTTTGTGAGATGAGTTTGATTGGCAAAGCCGCAATCTAGGGCAACGGTGCTAATTGAAATTGCTTGCTGTTTCAGTAATTGCTTGGCTCGTTCGACACGTTGTTGCATTAAATACTGATAGGGCGCAATTCCCACTGATTGCTTGAAGGAGCGGCTAAAGTGGGATTCGCTCATGCTGGTCAGGGTCGCCAAATCTAAAATCGATACATCTTGTGTCAAATGTGCCTTTATGTAATCAATGACTCGCTCCAACTGTGACTGGGGTAAACCGTTGGCTTTGAACTCAAGCGAAGGTTTGCTGACTGCATAGTTCTGCACCAAACGAGCAGCAAGCGCTGTTCCCAATGACTCGCCGTACAACCTGCCAGACAGACAACCCGTTTGGATTTCCGTCTTGAGCGCGAGGGCTAATTGCCCGATTACCGGATCATCAATCGAAAACTGTGGAATCAGTTCTATTTCACGCTGCATCAATTCCTGAGTGGTTTGAGTCAGCAAGGTTGGACAAATCGCAATCACCGAAAATTCGATTTCCTGATCCCAGTTTGTCCAATGATTTAGAAATGCGGGGATAACATCTACGCGACCGTTGCCGTGGGCGTAGTGTTTCAATTTGCCGTCCAAACGACGCTCTACCTGAAAGCAACTTTTGGGGTCTGTGATCGCCAGTGAATGTTGCAGAAGGCAATGCTCTACCGTTTTGTGGGGAGGATGGCAGTAGTGGGTGAAGGTTAACCCTTTCCATCCCGTATGATAGCTAGCGACTAGGGGTGTTTGTGGAAGCAGCGCGAGTGCTTCCTGCGGGTTTGTAAGATCGAGAGGGGAGGCTGCATGATTCATGATAGGCTTTAACCGACTCAAGAGCTCACATCTCAAGCAGGATTAGGATAACTTTAGCAGAATTGGATGAGACAGCAGGTCGAGGCTCAGACTATTGTAGGGGCGTCTACAAGAGACGCTGTTCCATTTCCTTTCCCGTATCTCCTATGCCAAATCAACCTGCAACAGAAATCGAGCTACTACACGCCGCGTATACGGCTTTCAACACCCGTGACATTGATGCCGTCCTCGCCCTTATGACTCCTAACGTGCATTGGCCGAGAGCATTCAAAGGCGGTTTTGTCCGCGGGCCTGAAGAAGTCCGTGCTTACTGGATGGAGCAGTGGAGCGAGATCGACGCACACAACGATCCGGTAGCCTTTCACCCAGAGGGCAATGGGCAGATCCTGGTTGAGGTGCATCAGGTCGTGCGCGATCTGGCTGGAGCCGTGCTTGCCGATCAGCACGTCGGTCACCGTTTTACTATGGAGAATGGATTGATTCAAGCAATGGAAGTCTGTCCACTTCCATCGTCCAGTTTTGATGACTAAACGCTCATGCACACCGACCGTTGAGAGTTAATCGTATGCTACAAAGGTGAGCTGCGGCAGGTGATGGGCAACGTTATGCCGCTGAGTCTTCGGTGAGGACGTAACCAGAAGATTATACCAATTAGAAGTAATAGGAGACTTGATGAGTTGGGGGAAAGGCAAGCACAGCAGCTCTTTGCCCTTGAACCTCCAATTCTTGGTTAGTTATCGAAAGCCTACTAAAATCAAAGCCGTGGGAGGGCAGAGCTCAGTGATGATGCAGCGCGGTCTAACAATCGCGCTGCACCGGAACTTCTCAGCACAAAATAGTTAAATGACGATGATAACTGATTGGCAAGAGACATTGGTTGAGAAGCCGGTAACATACGCGTTAAATCTGAACGGTGAAGTTGTTCTAATTGAGAACGTGCCTGCCCGTGTAAATGAAGAAACAGGCGAACAGTTTTTCTCTCCATCAACTGTAGAGCGTTTACAACCGACGATTTTAGATAGAAAAGAACCTGATCGTTTGTGGCGATCGCCCAGAAGCAGTTTTAGCTTGGACAATGTCATTAATTAAAGAAGTAGGCTGGTTAAACTGTTGAGTGAGGATGCGGGCAGAGCGCCTATTAATATTTAGCCCCATGAGTGCATAAAGACTCGTAACTTGACCGAAAAATACCTCTCGACCCGGCAAAAACACTCACATCCCGACCCGGCAAAAAATTCAGAACGACGCTGCCTCAAAGACTCGCTCGGCTTGAGTACAGATTTAACTAACTATAAGCAATCTAAACTCGCCATGCTAAGAACAGAAGAGCTGAAGGCCTCTGGTATAAACAAAATATTAAAGCGATTTCGAGAGAGGTAAAACTGATGCTCACTCTAATTTGCGGCTTAAGCTTCATTAGTCTAGGGGTATTACCCTACTGGTTGTTAAATGTGCAATTGTTAAATGGTCAGGCGCAGCACCGATAACAGTTGTATTGGCATTGCTGCTTATCGTCATGACAGCCTAGACCAAACTAGGCCAATGACTAACATTAGACCCATTGCTGATGACCTATTCAGCGCCCACCTCTCAAACCAAAGCTCAGGCGATCGCATCCATTGAACACATTATCACGGAATACGGCTCTCCCCTAAACGTTGGACTTAACTGCCGTCGCTAGGGAGGAGAGCATTGGGAGAACATCATGAATACCAAATTTGCCACAATCGACGGGAATGAGGCCGTTGCCCGCGTTGCCTATCAACTCAACGAAGTCATTGCGATTTATCCGATTACCCCTTCTTCCCCGATGGGAGAATGGGCAGATGCTTGGTCAGCAGAAGGTCGTCCTAATCTCTGGGGCACTGTACCGAGTATCGTCGAGATGCAGTCGGAAGGAGGAGCTGCCGGAGCCGTCCACGGGGCTCTGCAAACAGGCTCTTTAACGACGACCTTTACAGCCTCTCAAGGACTGTTACTCATGCTCCCCAACCTCTACAAAATTGCTGGGGAGTTAACCAGTGCCGTGATTCATGTCGCCGCGCGCTCGCTCGCGGCTCAGGCACTCTCCATCTTCGGCGACCACAGCGACGTGATGGCGGCTCGCGCGACGGGGTTTGCCCTGCTGTGTTCGGCTTCAGTCCAGGAAGCCCATGATTTTGCCCTCATTGCTCAGGCGGCGACTCTAGAGGCGCGAGTTCCGTTTCTACACTTCTTTGACGGGTTTCGCACCTCCCACGAAATTCAAAAGATTGAGCTACTCGAACAAGAAGATCTGCAAGCCTTAATCGATAATAAACTAGTCTTTGCCCACCGCGATCGCGCCCTCACTCCCGATCACCCGATAGTGAGAGGCACCGCCCAAAACCCCGACGTGTATTTCCAGGCTCGTGAAAGCGTCAATCCGTTCTACGCTAGCTGTGCTGATGCGGTACAGCAGGCGATGGACCGACTCGGAGAACGGACAGGACGATACTATCAGCTCTATGAATATTACGGAGCCGAAGACGCCGAACGAGTGATTGTGTTAATGGGGTCAGGCTGTGAAGCGGTGCAAGAAACGGTAGATTTCCTCACACAAACAACAACGGAAAAGGTGGGGGTTCTCAAAGTACGCCTCTATCGTCCTTTTGATGCGTCAAGATTTGTCGCTGCGCTGCCTAAAACAGTGAAGCGCATTGCTGTCTTGGATCGCACCAAGGAACCTGGCAGTACTGGAGAACCCCTTTATTTAGATGTTGTTACGGCCCTATCTCAATGTTGGGAGCAGTATTTACCCGTTTTCCCTAAAGTCGTTGGCGGTCGTTACGGGCTCTCTTCTAAAGAATTTAATCCTGGCATGATCGCGGGAATTTTCAACAACCTCAAGAGATCGCAGCCCCAAAACAGATTCACCATCGGCATCAACGACGACCTCAGCCACACGTCTTTAGCCTTTGATACCCTCTCGATCGAACCCGATACGGTGTTCCGAGCGATGTTCTACGGCTTGGGGTCTGATGGTACAGTAGGGGCAAACAAAAACACCATCAAAATTATCGGCACCGAAACCGATAACTACGCCCAGGGCTACTTCGTCTACGACTCTAAGAAATCTGGGGCGGTGACGGTTTCTCACCTGCGTTTTGGACCCGAACCGATTCGTTCCCCCTATCTCATCGAGGAAGCCAACTTCGTCGGCTGTCACCAGTGGACGTTTTTGGAGAAGCTAGATGTGCTGGAAGCGGCGGCGGCGGGAGCCACCTTCCTGCTCAACAGTCCCTACGAACCCGAGGAAGTTTGGGATCAGCTTCCGCTCCAGGTTCAGGAGCAAATCGTTCGCCAGGGGATTCACCTCTACACCATCAACGCCGATCGCGTGGCTCGAAAGTGCGGCATGGCAGGCAGAATCAACACCATTCTGCAAACCTGTTTCTTTGCCCTGGCAGATGTATTGCCCCAAGCCGAAGCGATCGCCAAAATTAAACAAGCCATTCAGAAAACCTACGGCAAAAAAGGAGAAAAGGTGGTTCAAAAGAATCTGCAAGCCGTCGATGCCACCTTAGAGAACCTCCATCGAGTGGAAATTCCCCAGGTAGTGCTTGGTCGCGATTGCTCCAACCCTTCCCCGCTTCCCAACACGGCTCCCCCCTTCGTCCGCGATGTCATCGGCAAAATGATCTCCCATCGCGGCGACGAACTGCCCGTCAGCGCCCTCCCCTGCGACGGCACATACCCCTCCGGGACATCGAAATGGGAAAAACGCAATGTAGCCCAGTTTATTCCGGTTTGGGAGCCAGATAGCTGCGTTCAGTGCAATAAATGCGTGACGGTATGCCCCCACAGTGCGATTCGCAGTAAAGTCTACGAACCCAACCACTTAGAATCAGCCCCCGCAGCCTTCAAGGCGATCGCCGCCAGGGATAAGGATTTCAAAGGACAGAACTTCACCCTTCAGGTAGCCCCAGAAGACTGTACGGGGTGCGCTGTGTGTATCGATGTTTGTCCGGCGAAAGACCGAGCCAATCCTGAGCGCCGAGCAATCAATCTCGCTCCTCAGCTTCCTCTCCGGGAGCCAGAACGCGCCAACTGGGACTTCTTCCTCCAGTTACCTCTGAGCGATCGCCGCGACCTCAAACTGAACCAAATTCGTCAGCAACAGCTCGAAGAACCCCTGTTTGAGTTTTCTGGCGCTTGTGCTGGCTGTGGCGAAACCCCCTATCTCAAAATGGTCACTCAGCTCTTTGGCGATCGCATGGTGGTTGCCAATGCCACGGGCTGTTCTTCCATCTACGGGGGCAATCTGCCCACCACTCCCTGGACACAAAATGCTCAAGGACAAGGACCAGCCTGGGCAAACAGCCTGTTTGAAGACAACGCCGAATTTGGTTTAGGCTTCCGCGTCTCCATCGATAAACACACCCGCTTTGCCTCAGAACTCCTTCAATCCCTAGCCGGAGAACTCGGAGACAATTTAGTAACCGCCCTCCTCCACAATCCGCAAAAATCAGAAGCCGATATTTACGCTCAACGAGAAGGCGTTGCGCACCTTAAACAAAAACTCCAGCAATTAACTATCAATCAGCAATCAGCCAAAGAACAGCTATTCAGCCTCGCAGACTACCTGGTTAAGAAGAGTGTTTGGATTATCGGCGGGGATGGCTGGGCTTACGATATCGGTTACGGCGGTTTAGATCACGTCATTGCTAGCGGACGGAATGTCAACATTCTGGTGATGGATACAGAAGTGTACTCCAATACGGGCGGTCAATCCTCCAAAGCAACTCCTAGAGGCGCAGTGGCTAAGTTTGCCGCCAGCGGTAAGCCAGCAGCGAAGAAAGATTTGGGGCTCATTGCCATGACCTATGGAAACGTTTATGTAGCGAGTGTAGCGATGGGGGCGAAACCCGAACAAACCCTCAAAACCTTCTTAGAAGCAGAAGCCTACGACGGTCCCTCCCTGATTATTGCCTACAGCCACTGTATCGCTCACGGCATCAATATGAGTACCGCTATGAGTCATCAGAAAACTCTCGTAGATAGCGGTCGCTGGTTGCTCTATCGCTACAATCCTGACCTCAAAGAATCAGGGAAGAATCCTTTACGACTCGATAGCCCTGAGCCAAAAGCGCAGGTAGATAAATCAGTCTACGCTGAGAATCGGTTCAAGATGCTGGCTAAAGCTGACCCAGACCACGCTAAAGAGCTACTGCAAGAGTATCAAGACGATGTTACCTCTCGGTGGCAAATGTATCAATATTTAGCAGCGCAATAGCGTTCAGGATTTAACTGACTGCCAGAATCAACGTTTGCTGATTCTGGCAATTTATTTTTTGTCTCAGTGCGATCGCGATCGCTCTTCTGACTAGAAATCACAAAGTTCTTGCCCCAGTTGAGGCTAAAACAATAAAATTTTTTCCAATGCTATAGCAATCTTTGGAAAAGATTGAGAAGTAACAGTTCCCCTGGTAAATTCTTGAACTTGATTGTAACCGTTGTTATTCGGTTGCGTGTGGACGATGAGTTTTTTGTTAATTAAGTCAATAACCCAATATTCAGATATGCCGTTACGCGCATAAGTTTGAGGCTTTTGCTCCAGGTCTATTTTTAGGGTTTTGTATGAAATTTCGACTAGCCAATAAATATCTTCTGGGTAAGGATGGTGATGGCGATAAATCGTCTCTGGTAAACGAACTACTGCAATATCTGGTTCGGGTTCGGAATTGTCTAAGGTAATCGGATGGGCTTCGCTAATGATGGCTTTATTTGTTAGAAGAGCTCGCAAATGATTAGCTACAGAACGATTTGTATAACTATGAGAAATCCCTTCGGGACTCATGTTAACGATTTCTCCTTCTAGGAGTTCTACTGACTTTCCTTCTAGCAGCCCAGATTCAACTAATTTATGCCAGTCTTCGATTGACCATTTGTATGTAGTTGAAGTCATATATTTTCAATATGCTGTCCGGTTCAATATACTCCGTAATCTTATCAAGACCGATGAGCGACGCTATTCGGTTATGGATCAAGTAAGTGCGCCACAATTGCCATTGGTATCATCGGGAGCATCGGAAGTAAACAGACAAGCCACTGGTTAAATGTTAGAGGTGCAGTTTCAAAGAGGGTGTTCATCACTCCCCACTGGCTAAACACAATTTGGAGAATCACCGCTGCCAAAATACCGCTAATTAATATTGGGGCTTTAACAATAGATGTGGTTCTCCGGCGCAGATAAGCCGCCAAACTAAGCCCTAATTGACTAATACTGAGCAGGTAGATAATCCGTGCGGCGACCAGGGCTTGAATAGCCATAGTACGAGCCACGGTAACGTCTCCCGTAGTGGCTTTCGCCCACTCAAACATCCCAAAAATCAAAATCCAGTTGAAGATGGATACAGCTAAAATCCGCAGCAGTAAGCGGCGGTTGAGCAAGGGTTCCTGGGGATTGCTCGGTGGCTGCTGCATCACCCCTGGAGATTTAGGTTCAAAAGCGAGGGGGACAGTCATGGTGATTGAGTTGATCATGTTGAGCCACAGTACCTGTAGAGACAGAATCGGTAAATCCCGTGCTAGTAATGCACTAATAAGAATGGTCATCGATTCACCGCCGTTAACGGGTAAGAGAAAGGCGATCGCCTTGCGCAGATTTTGATAGACGGTGCGCCCTTCTTCGACCGCTGCTTCGATGGACGCAAAATTGTCGTCGGTGAGCAGCATATCCGCCGATTCTCGGGCCACTTCTGTGCCTCCTTTCCCCATCGCAATGCCAATATCGGCTTGCTTAAGAGCCGGAGCATCGTTGACTCCATCTCCAGTCATGGCCACGATTTCTCCCCGCGACTGGAGAGCTTCCACGAGCTGAAGTTTTTGAGCCGGGGCCACTCGGGCGAAGACCGCGCCATCTTCAATCACCTGAGCCAATTCCCGCTCGTCCATCTGGGCTAACTGTTGCCCTTCAAAACCTAACACCTGCCCGGATTTTTGAATTCCCATCCGTTTGGCGATCGCCTGGGCAGTGGTAATATGATCGCCGGTAATCATTTTCACGTTGATTCCCGCCGCTTGACAGGCATGAACCGCTGCGATCGCCTCTGGGCGAGGCGGATCGATCATCCCCTGTAACCCCAGAAAAACGAGGTCTTCAATATCTTCGTGATCGAGAGAATGTTGATGGGTCGGCGGTTCTTTTTTAGCAAAGGCGAGCACCCGTAGCCCCTGTTCTGCGAGCGTTTCTACAGCTTGTTCGATCTGTTGGAAGTTCAGCGCAATCCTCTGACCGTGGCCATCCATCATCTGAGCACAACGACCAAGCAGCGCCTCCACCGAGCCTTTCACGTAAATCACAGGAGCAGCCGTATCGTGCAGGGTGGCCATATACTGATACTGAGATTCAAAAGGAATCGAGTCCAATCGCGGTCTGGCGGCATTCTGACCCGATTGACTCAAGCTGGCTTTAGCGGCTGCCGTAATGAGAGCGCCTTCTGTGGGATCTCCAACCACCGACCACTCTTCTCCGGCGTGTTTGAGTTGCGAGTCATTACACAGTATTCCCGCCACTAAACATTCTTCCAAAGCCGGGGGCAAGCCATCTTCAAAGGCTGTTCCAGACTGGCTATGGCTAATTTCTCCTTTAGGACTATAGCCGCTTCCACTCACGGCGTAATAGTCTTCTCCGGCGTAGATCGTCTGTACCGTCATTTGGTTCTCTGTCAGCGTTCCCGTTTTATCAGAACAAATCACGGTCGCACTGCCCAATGCTTCCACGGCTGGTAGTTTCCGAATAATGGCATGGCGGTTGGCCATGCGATTGACTCCAATGGCTAACGTGATGGTAACGACGGCGGGTAGCCCTTCGGGAATGGCGCTCACTGCTAAAGCGACGGTAGCTTCAAACATATAGAACCACGATTCCCCTTGGCCTAATCCGATAGCAAACGTGAGGGCGGCTAAGGCTAAAACGGTATAGAGGAGAGTGCGGCTGAATTTAGCAAATTTCCGAGTTAAGGGCGTACTCAAACTGACTCGTTTTTCCATCGCCTGAGAAATTTGCCCCACTTCAGTATTATTGGCGGTGGCAACAACTATTCCTTTCCCTTGCCCAAAGGTGATGAAACTCCCTGCATAGGCCATATTCGTTCTTTCCGCCAAAGGAGTATCGGGTGGTAAGGGCTGAAGCGATTTATTGACAGGCACAGATTCCCCGGTAAGGGCAGACTCATCAACCTGCAAATTGCGCATCTTCAGCAGTCTTAAATCTGCGGGCACTTTATCTCCCGATGCGAGCAAGACAATATCTCCTGGCACTAAGTCCCGCGAGGGAATCCGCAGAGTTTGCCCTTCTCTGAGCACGTTGACTTCTGTCGTAACCGTTTTCGCCAAAGAAGCGATCGCTCCTTCTGCTTGAGCTTCCTGTACGTAGCCAATCACCGCATTGATCACCGTCACGCCCCAAATCACGGCGGCGTTTGTCCACGACCCTAACGCGGCTTTAATCGCTCCTGCCACCAACAGAATGTAAAGCAACGGTTGATGAAATTGCAGCAGAAATCTTAGCCATGCTGGTTTCCCTGGCTTAAAGTGCAGCTCATTCCAGCCATATTTCTCGTAGCGACTGGCCACTGCTTCTGCGGATAAGCCTACCTCGGCATCGCTACTGAAGCATTCAATGACTTCTTGTTCGGACTGATGATAAAAGGGTTGCTTGTCAGCAGGGGATTGCAATGGAACCGGCATCATATTCTTCTTCAACTATATTAATGTCCGCATTTGAGGCTTGTCTGAATCAAGTTATTCACGACAACAATTTGAATGCCCAACTAGCATTCATAGCATCCGTCAAAAGATGAGGGGTTAACCAATGCTACGGGCAGGCGAAACTATAAAGCTTTGCTTCAATTCTAGACGAATACCGCATGGGTTCCTCTAGCAAAACTGATTTTTAACTCCTGCCTCCTGAAGGAGACGATGGCTTCACTACCTGAATCACGCCCCACTGCCCGTTGGTTAACCACTCTGGGTCTTTGCGGTTGAGGGACTCTACCTGCGCCGGTTGAAGACCTGCTGCTACTTCCGATTTGAGGGTGCGTAGCGCTGCCAACGGAGCCGGGAAGTAACCCGCGATCTCTGCAACAGCGGTCGTCAACGGCCAGTGCCGGTCGCCTAGCAAACGGCGATAGTTAGCATCTCCTTTGATAAAGACAAGAGCGGCTTCTGCTAACTCCTGGCGGAGGAGGTCTGGCATCTCCCAGAAAGCCAAGGGGGAGGTCCAGAAAAAATTATCATGCAAACATAGTCGACCGCTGCTAAGTTGACCTTGCAGACGCTGCGCCAGGGATTGCACTGATTTTTCGCTATCAGCAGCAAGCACTTCTAAGGTGCGGTAGACATCCTCGATGGTGGCATCAGAGACAAAGAGGGGATGAGGTTTGAGGTGCAGATGCACGACTTGAGCCACTCCAGCAGTCAGCAGAAAGTCTATCAAGCTCAGATCGCACACTAGCTCGTAGCCAGCATTATCGATAATGAAGTCAATCCACATTCCTTCGCTGATTAGCTCCACCAGCAAAGCCGTATCGTCTACTAAAATATTTTTCTGATTAGACTTCATCAGACGGCGAGCCTCCTCGCCAGCAGGCCACAGGCTTAAGTCTACTCGATTCCCCCACAGCGACAGATACAGCAGCCTGATTAAGTCTGTCTGATTAGGTGTTCTCTGCGCCAGATTGGCTCGTTTACTGAGTGCCCGGATAAAGTCTATTGCTGACTGCAAGCTCTGAGATTTTTGTCGGGCAAACGGGTCTACTCTCTGCCCTGGTTCAGACTGAAAGTAGCGGGTCGCCTCAAGCAGGCGACGGTAGAAATACGCTTCTGCCAAGTAAAACGGCGTTTCGTTCCAGGAATGGTTCAAGAACGGTTCGAGATAGCGTTCCCAGGAGGCGATATCCGGTCCGCCATCGTCTTTGAGGAGGCGGACTGGTCCAGCGAGCAAATCCTGAGTTAAGTTCTCTATATTCTCAACGACAGCGGGCGGGTAGTTATTTTCAGCCACCACCCGCTTAGCAATCGAAGGGAGGCGTTGAGTAAAGGTGTAGCGGGCAAAGGAATCTGCCTCCGAGACAAGCAGAGGTGGAGGAAGAGGTAATGAAGGGTGCTGGTTGGTCACGTGATCGCCCGTATCCACTGCGAGGTACGCTTTTATTATCTATTAAGCTTTTCTGGTTCTCCAGTTGAGATAGAGAAGTTTAACCCGTGGTTATCGCTGTGAGCAACCATGAATTAAGCAGATTTGCCCTACGGCAACTGCACCAGAGGCCAAGTCGTAAAGACAAACAAAATCACGGCTACAATTGCTAACATGCTATCAATCAGGTTGCCAATCACCGTACCAACGACTGTACCGATGCTAGCCTGAAGCGCCACGCGCACTCTTGACCCTCCTGGAACGGGGTTGTCGAGACAGATACTCTCCAACAAACGCCCCCACGAACGGACCCAACAAAATACCGAGAATGGGTCCGCCAAAGGGCAGCGCTGGCAGCAGACCCACAATTCCCAAGACCAGTCCCACGATGGCCCCGATTTGCCCCCACCGACTCGCCCCAAAACGTCTGGCCCCCCAGTAGGTCGCCAGCAACTCAATGGCGGCACTCAGCACCAATAGAGCAAAGACGACGATAATCGGCCAGCCAATGCCGGTGAACTGCGTCACCACGGCCCAGACTAAAATGCAGAAGAGGATCAGGCTAGCCCCCGGCATGCCCGGAATCAGTTCGCCGATGGCCCCGGCAAACATGATCGCCACTAAAATCCAGTAGAGAACGGTTAAATTCATCGGTTTACCTTAACACTAGGGCAGGCGGGGTTGAACAACTTGAGCAAAGCTCCCGGCTTCCTCCAACTCAGGAGGAATGCCAGTCGGGAAAGATTCGGCAATCAGCGCTTCGAGTTCGGCAATGCGGTTGTCGGGGTAGGAATGGGTGCTCAAAAACTCTGGAGGTTGCCCGCCGGAAAGCGCCGACGCTAAAATTTCCATCAGCTCCACCAGTCCTTGCGGTGAGTAGTCGGCAGCGACCATAAACTGCATCCCCAGGCGATCGCCCTCTGGCCCCTTGAGAGAGCGATCGCTCCCTATGTGATGCTCAAGGCCGTGTGGGCTAGCCAAACGGCTCGGTCGTATCGACATCAATGCTGCCACTGAACGTAAAGATGTCTCCGTAGTCAAAGAGGCCATCTCCTAGGGATTGGCTACTGCTTTGTCGATACTTTTCTCCCCCAACGAGGTCGGCATAAAGATCGTGAGCGTAGCCATGATTGCCGAGAGCATTCCATTCCCCCGGTTGAAACCAATCGTCGGGGTTGATGTAGAGGTCTAAAATTCCTAACGGGTCATCATACCCAAAGGTTTCGCTAGTGTGAAGCGCCACAACGCGGTCAGCATCCGAGGCATCCAGTCGCTCAGAGAGAGGCTTCCCAGAAGAAAAGAAAGTATCCTCGTAGGCAGGACCGGCTGGGTCTAAGCCCACAATGGTTTCAATCGAGCGGCCCGTAATGTCATCATACACATCTCCAGCAATCCCGCTGACGTGCGCTCCTAAACTATGACCGATGAGCTGAGTAGTATCGGGATTCACTCCAGAATCATTTAGCCAAAGAGCCAGTTGATTGCCAACCGCTTCGGTATCTGCTACCGCGTTGAAGTAGTTTAGAGTATCAGCCTCCTCAGACCAGTCTGTGAGGATAATATTGCTCAGCGGATCTCGCTGATCGATCTCTTGAGCCAGGTCTCCAACCCAGTCTTGAGAACTGCTGCTCATGTAGCCGTGCGTAATGACGTAGGTATTGTTATCAGCCTCAATGGGATCTGCCGACCATAACGAAAAAGTAACTTCAACCATAATGTTTGCTCGACACTGTTGTTGGAAATCGGGTTGATTAGCGTTGCCAAAACAAAATTTTTGAACACGCCGAGCATACAGGCCGAGTCTTAAGGTTGGGTAAACAGCGATCGCTACTTTTACAGTCGTTTTACTTCGCTCGCAGCCCTGCGTATGATGATATGGAAAAACCGATTCCTAATCTTGACAACGGGCATAACGGAGCCAGATGAAACCTAAAATCCTTTTCTCCGTGTATATCTAGCGCTGGGGCTGGCTGGTAGGCTGGCTGGCGGTAGATTTACTGTACCGCGTGGTGATGGGAACCTTGGTCAGTATTGGAGTGGGCTGGGTGTTAAGCCGCTACTTTTGTGTTTCGGACGAGACCCAGACGGGCATTCTGTCCCTGAATTCGCTAAGACTCCACAGAAGTGAGAAATGGGCGATCGCCTTTTTAGGCATTCGCGGCTTTGGCTCGTTTTACTCCTTAGCTTACGCTCAAAACCACGGCACGTTTGCCGACATCGACGTTCTCTGGCAGGTAATAACTCTGGGGGGATTAGCCTCGCTGCTGATTCACGGCGGCACAGCCACGCTAGCCAGGCGCAGGCTCGATCGCTTGGCGACTAAGAAATAGGTTTTCCTCGAGCTTTGATTGCTCTGGCTTATCAGTTAGCAACGAGCAAGCTTATTATGCTGACTATACCAATTCTCACTTTAATGAAGTATGGTCCTCAATCCTAGTTTTTGCAGATACCGCCCAGACAAAAGGGCAGAGAGAGGATAGTAGGAATCAGAAGTAAAACCTCCTACTTAACTGCCCTTCAGGGGCCTAAATCTTCCTGGCTATTGCTGTAGACGATAGAGTTTTCTGCACCACTAGGGAGTTTTAAGTCAGAACATATGCGCGTGCAGTACCTCCGCATCACAGAGATAGGCGAAGCCCGAATAATCGTCGAAAAACTGCGCTGCGATCTCATCCGAAATCTTCAGGGCCATATCCCGATTGGCGGTGAGCACCTCGATCTTTATATCCGAGTAGGTGTCGGAAACGATGGGTTGTCCCGACGAGCGCACGTCGCGAGTGCCTTTACCGCCAACGTCCACCACTGTATAACCGGTAGCCCCGGCTTCGTAGATGATCTTGATAATCTGTTTCAGCAGCAACTTTTCCGTGACGATGACGAGCTTGCTGGCTTGCTGGGTCATGTGGGTTACCTCTTAACGCATTCTGTTACGACAATTCAAGACAAGACTCTATGGTTTTACCTTGAACCATATCTTTAAGTTTATGCCAAAGAGCAGCGAATTCACTACCCTCTGTTGAGAAAGATTGACTCAGATTAGCGGAAGCATTTTATAAAAAACACTTATCCTTGTGGCGCTATGACCACCATTCAACATCAGATTGCAGGGGTCACTAGGAAGGTTCTGCCATTTTCGGTACCGTCCCCTGGTAAAATAGTCAAACTTCGATTCACCATTCAACAGCGAAGCAGCTCTTGAATATCACCGCCCTCACCGCAAGTGTTTTATGGGAACTAGGTGCAGAATAGCTGAGCAAGTTCAAATCATAAATTTTGGTTATCAAAAGATTCAGCAAGTTTGAGGCAAGATTCTGTAAAAAATGCTGCTTGTGAGTTAGATCTTGCATACACTTAAAGGTATGATGTTTGCTTGAAATATAGACTCATCTCTATAAACTCAGCGCAAGCAGCTCAAAGACACAATCACTGTTCTGAAGCTGCTACACACATCACACAGGTGAATTTTCGGCAGGTGTCCATGCGATACAGGCCGCTGCCTGTAAGCGATACACACAACCAGCATAGAGCGAAAACCATGAATAAGTTTGAATCGAAGCAGTCACAGCCAAAGTTGAATACGGATGAGGGGTGGGTCGTGCAGGTGTATGGCAGTAATCGCCGCTTGCTCTGTGTTTTAGAACCCTCCCACGGTTGGATCTTCTTGATTGGTTGCGGTGTTGGTTTACTGCTTTCAGTAATTTGGATTAACGCCGCTCGCTACAGTCCCTCCTTAGAGCCGACCCCACCAACAGAGTCATCCGCAAAGTCACCGGCATTGCAAGTGGATTGAGACGACCCATCGGTGATCCTAAATGTCTTCAATGGGATTGTTGTCCAAGAAGAGCGATCGCCATCCACATTAACAAAATTAGAGGAAGCCCTGTCGTTTCACGGCAGGGTCTTTCTAACCAGAGGCGGGGATCGTCAAACACAAGCAAAACTTATGATTTAAATTTGACATTGTATTTAAAATCCATGTTGTGGAGTGCAAAAATCGGTGCATTATAGGATAGACTTAAACACATAAAGACTTAAGTCTTAATAGACCAATATCTATGGGAGGTGGTGCAGGATAGCTAGCACCTTACAGCCTCGTTCGGAGAGCAGCTATCTCCGAATACTTTGTCAACAGGTGACCGCGTAACGCCTGTGCTGTAGGAGTAAAGCGCTTCACCGTTATTTTTTAAAGCTCACTTATCACAATAATCGCTCCTCGTTAGAGGAGGCGAAAGGAGGTATTACAAAGTGGATTTTTTGTCCGATTTCTTGACACGCTTCGTGGACAAGTTGCAGTCCCCGACACTCGGCTTTCTAATTGGTGGTATGGTCATTGCCGCCGTCAATAGCCGACTGCAAATTCCAGATGCGATCTATAAATTTATCGTCTTCATGCTGCTCATTAAAGTCGGTCTGAGCGGCGGCATTGCGATTCGCAATGCCAATTTGGCGGAGATGCTGCTGCCCGCGGTGTTCGCTGCGGTGATCGGGATCCTGATCGTATTCATCGGGCGCTACACGTTGGGCATACTGCCGAACGTCAAAACTGTGGATGCCATCGCGACCGGGGGCTTGTTTGGTGCCGTGAGTGGCTCTACCCTCGCCGCCGGCATCACGATGCTGGAATCGGAAGGGATGCAATACGAGCCCTGGGCCGCCGCACTCTATCCCTTTATGGACATCCCAGCGCTCGTGACTGCAATCGTCTTGGCCAGCATTTATACGGGCAAGCAAAAGTCTATCAGCAAGCAGGAGTCTATCAGCAAGCAGGAGTATCGCAGCCAGCAGCGCGTTACCGCAGGCGGGTATCCCAGCGAGCCGGAGTATCCCACCAGCAGGCAGGAGTATCGCAGCCAGCAGCGCATTACTGCAAGCGGGTATCCCAGCGAGTCGGACGGGACCGCAAGCAAGCGGGTCAAGATATGGCCCATCGTGAAGGACAGCCTCCAGGGATCTGCCCTATCGGCACTGCTGCTCGGTCTCGCTCTAGGCATACTCACCCAGCCGGAAAGTGTCTATGAGAGCTTTTACGATCCCCTCTTCCGCGGCCTGCTTTCGATCCTGATGCTGATCCTGGGGATGGAGGCCTGGGCAAGGATCGGCGAGCTGCGCAAGGTGGCCCAGTGGTACGCCGTATATGCTTTGGTGGCACCTCTGCTGCATGGGCTCATTGGCTTCGGTTTCGGCTGGATTGCCCACGTCACCACGGGATTCAGCCCTGGCGGCGTCGTGCTCCTGTCCGTCATCGCCGCCTCCAGTTCAGACATCTCAGGACCGCCCACTTTACGAGGCGGTATTCCCAAGGCTAATCCCTCCGCTTACATCGGCGCGTCCACAGCCGTCGGCACACCGATTGCGCTTGCCATTGGAATACCGCTCTTCATCGGGCTCGCCCAGGCGCTGATGGGCAGCTAATCCCAGACGGGTCGCGGTCTGCCGGTGCTCCCCTGGTCCGGCGACCAACGCGGCGGCTATATCGCTATATCAAGGTCTACGTCGTCTTCCTTCCACAGCCGCGCGGCCCATCGGTCTGGGCCAATGACTGCTTCGCCGGCGTCAACGTCCCGCAGGCACGAAACACGGCATTGTCTACGTCTTCGACTACCAGCTCTTGTTCATTTAAAATAGGCGGAGCAATATCCACTGCATATCAATCAGCAACAATTTCTTCGGGATCTAAATCTAAAACTCTACAAATCACTGCCACTGCTTCTTCCCCATTTTTATTAATCTTAAAGTAGTTAAATCAGAAACCTCAGCAAAAGATATGAACTTACCGCTCGCTAATAAAGTTGTCCTCGTCACTGGTGGTTCGCGAGGCATTGGAGCCGCCATTGCTCGCAAACTCGCTGCTCATGGAGCACAGGTGGCGATTAACTATGCTAGCAGCGCTGAGGCAGCCAATCAACTCGTTGAGCAGATTCAGGCTGATGACGGAAAAGCGATCGCGCTACAGGGTGATATGTCCGACTCTTCCCAGGTAGTCGCTCTTTTTGACCACACCGAAAGCAAATTGGGCAAAGTTAATATTTTAGTCAACAATGCCGGAAGCGCTGACTACGGCTTTCTCAACGAAATCACCGATGAAGCCTTTGATCGCCAAATGAATCTAAACGTGAGGGGCGTGTTTGTTGCCAGTCGTGAAGCGGCGCGCCGTATGGATCAGGGTGGGCGTATCATTAACATCGGCAGTGCTCTTGGTGAGGCAGTCCCCATTCCCGGCATGTCGGTTTATTGCGCCACTAAATTTGCTATTGCCGGATTTACCCGTAGTTGGGCGCGAGAATTAGGGCCTCAGAACATCACCGTCAACTGCATCGAACCTGGACCCATCGATACCGAGGCCAATCCGGCTGAGGGTGAGCAAGCAGACGCTCAGAAGCAGTTGACAGCCCTAGGGCGCTACGGTAAGCCAGAGGAAGTGGCGGCGCTGGTGGCCTTTGTTGCTTCACCAGAAGCCAGCTACATTACTGGTGCCACTCTGCGGGTTGATGGCGGCTGGGGCGCATAAGCAGCAACGATACGCTCTGCTTCTGTTAGCGGAGGCAAAGACCCCTCATGAGCAGACTCTGAGCGCTGTTTAGATTCGCGATTAAGGTTCAACAATTTTAATTGAAAGAGGCGATCGCCTTCTCAGCGGATAATCTACTAATCCGCTCACGCTGCGCGACTGTAAATAGATTTTGCCGTTTCCCCGCAGACGGTTCACCGGTCTTTCGCCGGATGTCAAAGCTGAAAACAGATAGAGCCCTGAGTCAAATCAATGCGTTCAATATCCCCAACTATGCTTTGGCTCAGGACCAGGGTGAGCGGAGAGTCGGTCTTGTTTTTGAAGACGTTGACAAACAGAGACTCTCCGCCAAAAAGTTGACGCAGAAGGGCTGGAAAGAATCCTCCTGAGAATTGAGTCGTCATTGTTAGTTGACCGTCCATACTGGTCAACGCCCCAGCCTCAGCAGGGATGCTCTCACCCGGCTTTTGAGTAACAAAAAAGGAAGTAGCCAGAGTATTAGTACAAGCGAAGCTGCTGTCAATTCTGTAGCAGAAAGGATGAGTATTTATTGACTGACCACTAGCTAAGTCAGCGACCACCGCTCTTTAAACTGCCTAATCTCTTTATCTGTATAAAAGTATTCTACATATTTTGAAGTATAAATTTTATCGAGAGTTTCTCTGGGAAGCTTGATAGAGCGTTTAACTTTCTGATAAACAGGATAGTAGCTTGACTGTTCCGCTTTATTATTCTCCTTGATTGCAAATTCATGACAGCCTAAAAATTCTTTCATTGCATCAGCGCATTGGGAATTAAAACTTTCAAGCTTTATAACCAACAAACTTTTACTCCTATAGATTTTATAGCCTTTTTCTTTGTTAAATTCTTCGGCATAGATATTGTAGTCTAATGCTTGGTTTAATTCTTGATCAATCCAGTCAAGCCTCTCCTGTATTTTCTTAGATTGAAAACGCTCTAGGATGTTTTGAATAATGCTACCGACTATTTCATCCTCTGATTGGGATGTTTTTTTTCGGGAATAGAAATAGCTCTGACAATATCCAGATATCAGGGCGGAGACTGGATCTCGCACGAGCGAAAAAAAATAAACTTCGCAATTTTTCGAGATTGTCTTTAAGTATATCTGAAGAAATTTACTCTGAATAACGTTATCGGGAATCATACTCGGCTTACACCGATTTTTGTAGTAACTCTCTGCTTGAGCGATCGATTCCTGAGTCAGGCGATGGATATGGAATACAAACTGCCCTGGAAAATTCTTTCTCAGAGAAACGGTTAGGGTAGTAGAACCAACTTTTCCATCGGAATAGACAATAAAAAGCTTGTCGTTGACCAGTCTCCGAACGAGGAACACTCTCCACTGCATAGACAGGAAGTAGTTGCGATCCAATAGCTGGCTCATCCCGTTTTTGAAAGCTTTTTTGAACTGAGTTTTCATAATCGATTGTTGAGATAATAGCAATTTATGTCGTTGTAATTTATAGATAGGATATGAATGCCTTCTAAACTGAGTTCAAGGCAGTAAAAGCAGGAATTGGGGTGACTGCTATTCCTACTGCTGACACAGGTCAGACCTGCCATCTGTGCTTGCAATTGCGGTTCCCGACTATGCCAAGAGCTAAAAAAAAGGATATTCAGCAAGATCGTTCCTATTGTGGTTCTATTACGAGTCAACAAGCAGAGCGACAAGATTTCATGAAAGAGAAGTGACTAGCATCCCCAGCCTCACCTTTTGAAACTGTTGCTAGGCGATCGCCGCTCTATCTTGCCGATACTCTCTAAGTTCAAGACTATTTAATTCTACAGATTTTTACGGCGCAGCTTGACACTTTGATGTCATATTCTCCTGCCACATTCAAGTAATCACAAACCTACCTGACAACTTCTAGATGAAACAGGAAAAATCTATTGGAGATTTTATTGCTCAGACAAAGCTTGTTCAACGTCATCGCTTGATATGACCCAAATCAAAATCCAACCCCTGTGCTAACACAGTGACAGCCCTAAGAGTTAGACAACACTAATTTGCTCTCTCTTTTCTTTGGCTAGAGCTGGAAATGCTAGAAATTACAGAGGCAAAGCGTTGCCGTTCATCTTAACTCAATTACTGGTCTTTTTGTTCCGCATTCTTTCTATCTCAGTGAGCGACTTATGTCTGGCAAACTTTCTATAAAATCGGCAGCTTATGTAGCCTTCTTTGTCGGCGGCGCGATGGTCAGCGTTCCCGCTATGCAGCTTCTGTCTACAGAAGCACAGATTCCGCAGCCTGCCGCTCAGCGGCCCTTGCCATCGGGCAGCAATAACCAAAATTTTATTGCGGCTGCCGTTCAGAGAACGGGGCCCTCTGTCGTCAGAATTAACTCTAATCGCATCTCTCGTAATTCTTCGAGACCATCACAAGGAACCGGGTCCGGCTTCATCGTTAGCGCTGACGGGACGATCCTCACCAATGCTCACGTCGTTAACGGTGCTGAGCAGGTAACGGTAACTTTGGGGGATGGTCGTAGCTTGACGGGCGAGGTCTTGGGTCAGGATTCCCTCACAGACGTTGCTGTTGTTCAAGTGGCAGCTAACGATTTGCCTGCGGTATCTTTGGGCAACTCCGAGTCACTTCAGATTGGGGAATGGGCGATCGCCATCGGCAATCCTTTAGGGCTAGATAACACAGTCACGGCTGGTATTATCAGCGGGACCGGTCGCTCTGGAGGAGCGATTGGTTCACCGAACACTCGGGTGAGCTTTATCCAAACCGATGCGGCGATCAATCCGGGGAACTCTGGCGGTCCGCTGCTCAATCAGCAGGGACAGGTTATTGGCATCAACACAGCGATTATTGGCCGCGCTCAGGGGCTAGGATTTGCGATTCCGATTGATAGAGCCAGGGAGATTGCTGACCAGTTAATTGCTCAAGGAGAGGTGGAGCATCCCTATCTTGGTGTTCAAATGGTGACGCTTACGCCTGCCGTCCGAGAAGAACTCAACCGCGATTTGAACCTTCAAACTGATGAAGGCGTTGTCATTGTTGATGTCGCTAGTTCTTCTCCTGCCCTGAGAGCTGGCCTACAGTCTGGAGATGTCATTGAACAGGTTGGGGGTCAGAGTGTGCAAACGGCGGCGCAGGTTCAGCAAGCGGTGTCAGATAGTACCATTGGCGAGGAGCTAGCAGTACAGATCAATCGCAATGGTCGTCGGTTGACAATTACGGTGCAACCCGGCCAGTTTCCTAGTTAGAGAGACGCTCACTTGTATTCCTCCCTGATTTAAAGAGACCGGGCAACGCAACTGCGCTTGACTCCTCGTGATTTGACCCCTGATTTTCGAGATAGTTGCCATCGAGCAACGGCCTAGAGTGATAGAAGAGAGATAGTTTCTAGGAAAAGAATCGGGAGAAATCGCCGTTTCTCAGCTCCGATTGACAACTGCTAACGCTATGCCGTCATCACTGACACCAACAGAGGGTTTCAAGCTCTAGAATATTGCGGGCCTTGCCGAGGAGCGCCAGGGGATGCAAAAGTTTTCCTTGATTTGGAGATACGCTAATCTGGGGCAGATTAGCCGCATCCAGCGACGGCTCACTCTCCAGCAGCATATCATCTTGCTGTGCCAGAAGAGTACTAATGTAGCGATCTACCGCTGCCAATAGGTCTCGAGCCATCATTGTTTATTCCTAGCGTGATCGCCCAAAAATTCGACATAGCTCAATCGTTTTCGTCTGAAGAGTAGACAAAGGCTCGGCTCCCTGCTTAAGACTCAATTCTAACTCCAACAGAACGGGGAGAGCCGCCACAAGCTGCTGTGAAGAGAGCGTACTCACTTCTTTACGCAGAAAGTAAACCCGTTTCGGGTTGCTCACCTCTGCCGCTTGGGCGATCGCTTTTTCATTACTTTCCCCAGACTCAATCGCTAGCTTAATCATCAGCCACGTCCGAAACTGCCCCACCAGGGTTGCTACAATCCTCAGCGCTGGTTCGTTGCGGTCAATGAGTTCCGTTGCCAGCCGCAAAGCCTCCTCACGATTCCCTGTGCGAAGCGCCGCCGCTAGCTGTAAACTATTTTGGGTATTAGCGTGAACCAGAGTCGCAACAATAGCGGCATCCAGTTCACTTCCGTAAAGCCTGAGCTTTTCGAGTTCGTTCCATAACTGCCTGGTGTTGTTGCCCACGGCTTCGGCTAGCAGCTTGACCGCATCTGCCGTTAGAGTCACCCCAACCGTTTTTGCGACTTGCTGAACTCTAGCTTCAAGAGCTTCGGTTTTCCACGGCGGAATCAGGGAAAATTCCTCAACGGTGGCGTATTTTTGCAGCAGCTTCGTCGATTTCAGCCGCCGATCTGGTTTTTTGCTGGTAGTAAGCAGGAGACAGGATGAATCAGGGATGGCGGGTAAAGTTCGCTCTAATTCGGCCAGTAACGTTTCAGAACATTGCTGGCAAATCGAGGTATCCACCAGCCAAACCAATCGTCCCCCCAGGCCAAAAGCCGGAGTCATTGCTTGATTGAGCGCCTCAATTGCTGCATTCGTATCAGCAGCAGGAAACTGATGGTAGTTAAACTGCTGCCAAGAAGGAGCGAGGATCTCCTGCCGAAGTTGCCCAACAGCAGAGGCGATCGCAAAGTCATCTTCTCCCCAGAAAAGATATATTGGCATAAGAACGGATCAGGGACGAACCACCAAAAATCTATCGTAGATGTTTTTTAGACGCGGGAGGCAATAGTTTGGACGAAACTTATCAGGCTTATGTCAATCGAGTGGCGAGGCTAACGCTACCAGAGAGCTACAGAACCCAACTGCAAAGCATTCAATCGTCTCCTAAATTTAAAGATGGCCAAGCCGTCGCTTTCCCCGGCTACAGCGTAATTACTCCTCCGTGGCGTGACGATTCTAAAAACTCTGCCTTCTACAGTGCCTTAGAAGCCACTCAGCAGCAACTCGTACAGCAGCTTCAGCGAGTAATCGTTCCCGTACCACCAGGCAGCTTTCATTTCACCATCGCCGATTTAATCTGGAACAGCGATTACCAAGCGGCAGTGCGAGAAAATAGCGGGTTTGAAGCACAGCTCCGTCAACAGATTGAGAAAAGTTTTCGTTCCTATCAGTCTTCAGCAGGTTCAGTGGACTGGCAGTTACTGGGATTAATGGTAAGACCCCGTTCCGTGGCCGTTTATCTGGTGCCGAAAGACGAACGCAGCTACGAGGAGATCTTGCAGATCCGTCGCTCTATCTACCAAAACGCCGAGCTAATCGGTTTAGGAATTGAGCAACAGTACCATTTTACAGCGCATATTACGCTAGGCTACTTTAGCGAAGCTGCCGATGGAACAGGCGATCGCCTCCTAGAAACTATCCTCAGCTTCAACGAGCAATGGCTTGGAACTGAGCCCCAGATACTCGCGGTTCATCAAGCTCAACTGCGGAAGTTTGACGATATGATGCGCTACTATCGAGACCCCCATTGGCCAGAGGTGAATCTCCAAGGAAATTAATTATGAACAATCAGCAATCTTGGGAGCGTGAGTAAGCTAAATCATCCGATCCTAGAAGAAAGTTTTGCCATTATCGCTCGGGAGTTGGACGAACATCATTTTAGTCCGGCGGAATATGCGATCGCTCGCCGAGTCATTCATGCCACTGCCGATTTCGAGTTTGCGAGCCTACTGCGGTTTAGTCCAGGGGCGATCGCTTCTGGAGTAGCCTGCCTGCGCCGCCAAGTGCCGATCATCACCGATGTCGGCATGGTTAAGCAGGGAGTCGCGTCCCTCGTCGCTAGAACCTTTGATAACCCTCTAATTGCCGCTGTTGAACAGGTATCAGCCGCCCTTCCCGGCAAAACGCGCACCGAAACAGGGATGCTGCAATGCTTTGAGCGCTATCCTCACGGAATTTACGTGATTGGGAATGCTCCGACAGCCCTACTTGCTCTGTGTACCCAAGTGGCTAATTCTGGGGCAAAGCCGGGATTGATCGTTGGCGCACCGGTGGGATTTGTCTCGGTAGTCGAATCAAAACAGGTGCTGGCTCAAACGCCCGTCGCGCAGATTCGGGTAGAAGGACGAAAAGGAGGATCGTCAGTCGCCGCAGCTATTTTGAATGCTTTACTCGTCTTAGCCTGGGACGAGCAATGAACGTCAGTGCCGAAATATTCTCCTTCAGAATAATTGGTCGTTTGAACAGGCCGTTAACCTTTTCCCCACACAGTACATCTGTAGCTCCACTGGCCGGAATTGCAATCAAGCGATCGCCCCACAATGAACTGCAAGAGCGATCGCTGCTGGGCCTCAAATGAAACGACCGTTCGACTGCTTGCGAGTAATGCCAATCACCGAGGGTTTGGGTGGACCTTGGCGATCGCCTTGAATATTACTGGGCCAATTACTGCCGCGAGAGATCGTTCGCTGTTGGACAAACACGCTTCGGCCATCTAAATCGAGAATTTCCAGCTCTCGACTGAGATTTTCTGCCGGAGTAAAGGGAACATCTTCCCCGGGATGCTGCACTGAAATAATCAGCGTATCGCCAACAAAAGTTGGTCCGGTCATTTCACAGCGCATCGGTCCGTAGGCAAAGGGCACAATCTTACCGGCATCTCCGCCCTGAGTGGGGATAACAAAGAGAAAATTGTTGCCGAACACGCCGACTAAATTAGAAGTCTTCACGTTGAGGTCGGAAGTAATGCGGCTGGCGGACTCAGCACCAACGACGGTATGTTCAATCGGCAGAATTTCCCCCGCTACGCCGACATCGAAACCATTGTGAGCGCTGGTAGACATATCAGTAACTCCCCACACATTCAATTGGTCATCGAAAGCTAAATTATCAACGTTAGCAAAGCCCTGACCAATTTCAGTTCCAGCTTCTCCTCCTTTAGCAAGTTGCTCCCACCGGAAAGTCGTCCCGGTGCCGTCTGAGCTATCTTCAACGATCTTAAACATCGCTCCCGAAGGCTGAGCTTCGTTAATAGCTTCGCTGTATTTAGAAACCACAAAGATGCGGGAATCAGGATAGCCATCGCTTCCGGGTGCGCCATCGGTATAGGCAATTAAGACTTCTTGAGTACGGGGATGTACTTCTAGATCTTCAGGACGAGCAGTCGGAGTCGCCCCAATCAGATTGGCCGCCAGGAAAGCATCCACTAATATAGCTCCCTGAGTGGTGTAGAAATCTCCAAGAGTCTTTCCTTGGTATTGAGGGAGCAACTGGTCTTCGTTCTCGATAGTAACTTCAAAGGGACCGCCTCCCGCAACAAAACCGCCTTCAGTCTCCCCAGTAATTTCAGCGCGACTGGGGAGAAAGAGCAGACCGTTTTTGGTCGCCGCACCGAGTCTATCTAGTTCGACGGAAGCAAGAACTGTTGGGGCAATGGGGTTTGTCTGGGTCTCCAACAGCAGCGGAATCCATTCCCCGGTTCCATCGGGACGATAACGAGCAGCATACAGAGTGCCCGCTTCAAACAGGCGACTATTATCTTTATCGGTGGGGGAAGAGATGGTTCCAGTACTGACAAACTTGTAGGTATGTCCGCCGCGTCTGTCGTCTCCCATGTATGCAATCAGCGGACGACCGGCTTCGACTCGCAAAGCAACATTTTCATGGCGAAAGCGACCTAAAGCAGTATGCTTGCGAGGACGGAAACCGGGTTCTGCCGGAGCTAGCTCCACCATCCAGCCGTATTTTTCGCCCACCAAGCCAAACGTCGCGCCAGTGGTTCCGGCAATGTAGTCTACCTGCGTTCCGTTGGGCTGTACTGCCTCGGTCACGCCGACAAACGCCTCTTCACTGGCCTGAAAGTTTTCCTCTGCCGACAGCACCGTTCCCCACGGAGTGGTTCCCCCCGAACAGTTATAGGCTGTCCCGATAATTCTGTCGCCGAGTCCATCACTACTTAGGGAGAAAACATCTTGAGCGGCTGGTCCGGTACTGGTTAAATAGTTGTCGTCTCCTTGCTGGTAATTTAAAGACCCCCAACTCGTCACGTTTTGGTAGCCGTCGGTACGCTCTCGATTAATTCCTAACCCGGAAAGCCCGTGAAGGCGACGGTTTTGAGAATCTGACTGAACTTGATAGCGTCCGCTTTCATCCCGCCGTAGCCGCACTACAGAACCGCCCAAATTGTAGAGAAACTCGCCCAAGAGTCCGAGATTTTTAGTATTTGGGAGTTCGCGCCCAATTGCCAGGGGATAGGTTATGGGCAAAGCCGCCAATTCTGTGGCAGCGCCTGGAGCGAGGGCAGAAATCGGGTAGGAGACGTATTCGTGATTGACCCACAGATAGCCGTCATCGCTGCGATCGCCCAGGGGCACAAACGCCGTATAGTCGTTATTGTAGCCAAAGTAGTCTTCTTCGTTCGGGAAAACGCGATCGCCCCAGCTAATAATCACGTAGCGATCGTATTCTGGCGGCACTACCACATCATCAATGACGGTATAGCTCTCCAATTTTAAATCAGCAGCAGGCTCTAGCAGCGTTGTTTGGTCAATACCTGTTGCCAAAAAGCTGGTTCGTTCTGTGTAAATCGGCAGAGGGTGGGGCAGGCGTACAGGTGTAAACTGCACTGCATCCTCAGCCGCTTGAGCAACGCTCAGCCTTTTTAAGGTCGGAGCCAATAAAGTAGCGGCGGCGGAACTGCCAAAAAACGCCAGCAGTTCTCTGCGAGTCAACTTGGACATACTAGTGTTCTGCTCTCTCTACATATTTGTCATTTGATAATGCTTCTTATCATAGGGAGTTAAAGCTGAGGTTAAATCTTTGCGGGTAATCAATCAGTGTAGGGCTGAACCCCACATTCTGCATATGACGCACCGCAGGAATGACATTCAAGACGTGATTCTACATAGAATTCCTCCCGGTGGAATATTTCAACTGCTAGCCATAGAAACCTTTGATTTATTAATTGCAGCCGGAGCGATTGCGGGTTCTAAAAAAGTTAGTAAAACTGAAGCCTAAATTTAGCTGAGGTAATCGGGAGCGGATCGAGATGTCTTGGTGCTTTTCATAAACCCACTACTGTACGCTGCTTTCAGCAAAATGCAGAATTTTGACCCTGACCAACAGTACCGTCAGCGGCGATGGTGTTGATAATTTGAGTTCTCTTACCCTTGCCAACAGCACCATCAGCGGCAACGAGATGAAGACATGGATGCGTTCCTTGGACTAGCAGACGGAACCGTGGCTTACTATCAAAACGACGGCAGCTTTACGGCGAGGGGCGGCACTCTTAATCCGCTGAATGGCGTTGATGTGGGATACTTCAGCTTCCCCAGCTTTTCCGATGTAGACGGGGATGGCAAGGTCGATGCTCTCATTGGAGAAGTATTTGGAAAAGTGCAGTATTATCGCAACGAAAATGGACAATTGATTGAACAAAGCGGCAACACCTCCTTTGATAGAGTTGACGTAGGGTTCTATGCCGCCCCCAGTTTGGCCGATGTTGATGGGGATGGGGATGTTGATGCGGCGATTGGGGGCGATATCTCGTTGCGCGGTGATAACCGAGGACGAATCAGCTTTTTAGAAACTATCCCCTTAGTTGGAACCGCTTCGCTGACAGAGGCTTTCCCAGGAGACGAGTGGAGAGGCAGCGCTAGCTTAACAACATAGAGAAGCTGAGCGCCATTAGGCAACACGATCTAGGAAGCTGTTGGAGAGCGATCGCTTTTCTCCCTCCCTCCTTCGCTAGTAAGCTAAAAGTCTGTCGAGATGCGACTTGAAAAGAAGCCCCGTCGTACTTGAATCAGTAAATTTAGACCTAGGGAAAAGACAAATGAACCAGCTCACCTGCTTAAAGAATGGTTTATCTCACGGATTAGCAACCGGAATCTTATTGACTTTCTGGTTGTCCCCCGCTGTTGCTCAATCGGTGCTGACTCGGGCCGAGATTTATAAAAAGGAAAATCAAGTGGAGTTAGAACGACAAAACCAAGGAGTTTGGAATGCCGCCGCCGTTGGTGATGCGATGGTTCCTGGGGATGCCCTCCGAACGGCTGCTCGTTCGCGGGCAGAATTACTGTTCAATGAAGGGACACTGCTGCGAACTGGAGAAGGAAGCGTTTTCCGCTTTCCCCCCGGGAAACGTCGCTTTGAACTGGTCAGCGGTGCTGCGCTGGTCATGATTCGTCCGGGAATCGGAACCAGTACCATTACGACTCCCCAAGCCACCATCGTTTCTCAGGGAACAGCCCTGTTTATTCAACATGATGCGAGTCGCAATGCCTCACTAGTGGGCGTGTTAACGAATAGTCCGATGGGTCCGGTGACGGTCACTAATCAAGCAGGGGAAGTTGTCGTTGAACTCAGGGCGGGTCAATTTGTCTCGATTGCTAACGGCATCGTCGGACTGGTAGAATACTTCATCCTGCCGATGTTTTACGACAGTATTGAACTGGCCGCTGGGCTAGGGACTGGACAAGAGAATTTGGTCGCTCAAGAATCCCCTGAAGTGCAGGCCACTATTAATGCCGTTCGGGATGAAGCCTTGGCTCCTTTAAGCAATCAAGTCGCGTGGCTGAGCGGGTTTTGTGGTCTGAATTTGAGCGCGATTCAGGCATCTCCGTTACTGCAATGGCTGTGGCCTGCAACTGTTCCAGCCGAGGAAATTATTCTCCGTTTACCAGAAAGCGATATTTTTGTCACTCCGTTTCGCTCCTTGACGGGATTATTGTGGCTCGGTAACTATTGTCAGAGTAACCCGGACTTGAGCATAGAGCATACTCGCTAAACGTTCACCCGGAAGAAGTTCCGGGTGCTGCGTTTAGCAAGCTAAACGTTTTCCACCCTGAGTGCATGGTGACTTATACCAAATCCGCATCTCAAACCCCTGTTTCCTTCCTTTGCAAACCCTTCTGCCGTCTGCCTCCTGCCTTACCTAATTTTTAAGTGGGGTATTTAAACCGGATTTGGTATTAAACGCTCGCGATTGATATCAAACTATCATCAACAACTGGATGAACAAGAGTTGTTCAGCTCTTTATTGACATAACTGGCGCTCTTGCTCTGCTAGATTTGGATTGGTGCGGAGATAGTAAGTCAGCCGTTCGCAGCCACGCTGTAACAGAGCGTCTAGCTCTAAATTCCACAGCTTGACTCCTTGGTGTTCATCTCCACTGACTAAGGCTTGACCATCTGAACTAAAACTAACGCTCTTAACGGGGGCGCGATGTCCTCGTAAGGTCTTGAGCAGCAAACCCGTCTGTAAATCCCAGAGTTTGATGGTGGTGTCTGCACTACTCGATACTAAAAATTGCCCGCTGGGACTAAAATCGATGCTGGTAACGCCGCCTTGGTGTCCTGAAAGCGTCTGCCGTAGCCGCACTCGGACACTGTTTTGGTGTTGAGCTATCTGCCAGATGCGGAGGGTGTTGTCCCAGCTAGCAGAAACGAGGGTTTCTCCATCTGGGCTAAATTTAACGTCAGCGATCGCCAGTCCATGTTGATTGAGCGTTTTTAGAAGAGTGCCATCCAATCGCCACAGCTTGATCGTGCGATCGTAGCTACCAGAAGCCACCAGGCGACCGTCAGGACTTAAGGCGACGCTAGCCACGCCATCGTCATGACCTTCCAGAGTCTGTAACAGTTCGGCTTGACCATCAACAGCCTGCCAAAGCTTGATGGTGCGATCATCACTGCCGGAAGCCAGCAGGGAACCATCTAGAGGATTGGCCGCAGCCAGAGCAACGCTAGTCACTCCATCGCCATGTCCGCTGAGCGTGGTGAGGAGAGTGCCATCTTCGACTCGCCAGAGTTTGATACTGCGATCCCAGCTAGCAGAAGCCAAAACATCGCCCTTCGGACTAAAGGCGATCTCCGAGATGACCGACTGATGACCTTTGAGAGACTTTAAAGTGCCCGCATCGTTTGGATGCCAGAGCTTAACGGTCCCGTGCCAGTCTCCGGAGGCGAAGGCTGAATTGGCGGGGCTAAACTGAACGCTATTAGTGCCGCTATCTTGCTTGGGTAGAGGGATTGCCGCATCCCAGAGTTTTACTGTTTTATCCGCACTAGCGGAAGCGAGCATCGTACTGTCTGGACTAAAATCAACATCCAGAATCTCCGCACCATGTCCGGCTAGAGTATTCATTAAAATCCCATCGCGATTCCACCAACTGAGGCGACCGTCGGCACTGGCAGAAACGACTATCTGACCATCTGGGCTAAACCTGACGCTGTTCACCTGGGCGCGGAGGGGGCGACCTTCCTCATCTCCGACGAACACCTGAGCCGTTCCCGCCGCCAGATTCCAAACTTTGACCGTGCCATCGCCACTGGCAGAGACGAGATGCTGGTCAGGGCTAAAGGCCACGCTGGTGATGCGATCGCGATGCCCCTCAAGGGTTTTCAATAAACTCGCCGGCTTCTCAGAATCGAGCTGCCAAAGTTTGATGGTGCTGTCCTCTCCTGCGGAGGCTAACGTCTGTCCGTCTGCACTGAAGCTTGCGCTATTCACCCAGCCCTCATGCCCAGTCAGGGTATCGATGAGCGTTCCCTTCAAACTCCATAGCTTAACGGTTTCGTCTCGACTGGTTGTCGCTAGCAGCCGAGCGTCGGGGCTGAAATGGATGCTCGTTACCCAATCCCGGTGTCCAGTGAAGGTTTGTAGAAGAACGACTTTTGTCGGGTCTTGACGATCGAGCTGCCAAAGGGCGATCGTTCGGTCGGTACTGGCAGCGGCGAGGAGGCGACCATCGGGGCTAAAGGCAACGCCGGTCACGCGAGCATCCACAGCAGAAGCATCAGTCTCACCGTGAGTGAGGGTGGCCAGTAAAGTCCCGTCCCGTCGCCAGAGACGAACTGTACGATCGTCGCTGGCCGAGGCGAGTAGCTGACTGTCTGGGCTGAAGCTGACGGCATTAACCGATTGGTGATGTCGCTCGAGACGATTTAGTTCTTGAGTCCTATCAATGGCCTGCTGGAGCGTACTGGCTGTTCTCAGTTGCGTTTGAGTCCAGCTCCGACCCAGCAGTGTTTGGGCCCATCCATTCATCGAGTTGAGCTGCTGTCCTGCTTTGACGCTAGCGGTCAGGGATTCAAGCTGCTGGCCGGACAGCAGCGCCTCAGAGGAAGCATTAAGCGCCTCAATTTTCTCGATTTGGGCGCTCACTTTTTGGCGATAGGCCAAACCACCAAGGCCAAGGGAGGTTAGTCCTAAAAAACCGATCAGCACGGCGGTAGCTTGAGCGCGGCGCAAACGTTGCTGAGCTTGACGCTGCTCCTGCTGTTGAGCTTCTAAACCGGCTTCAATAAATTGCTGGACCGCCCCAGATAGCTCGTCTGTATATTTAATATACAGCTCCTCTGCCTCAGCAAGACGGACTCCGCGCAGGAGAAAATCGGCTTGTTGACCGCTTTGACTCCAGAGCCGAGCAGACTGCTCTAGCTGTCGCTGGAGGCGCAGACGCGCCCGATTCTCTTCTAACCACCAGCGCAGCGTTGACCAGTGGCGAATCAGGATTTCGTGAACAACCTCCACCGTTACCTGCGGCGACAACTCTAGTGGCGGTTCCGACTCAGACTCGACACTGCGGCTTTGGCCGACAGCTTTCTCCTCCCAGTTCACAATCACGAGTTTTGCGGCAGTGAGGTTTTGCAAAGTTCTTTCGACGAGCGGAGCCGGATATTTAGTGACGGCCAATTCGGACTTGGGAACCCGGCGACGAGTATCTTCTGTCCCCTCTCCAAGGTGCGTTAAAGCCAGAAAAATCCAGCGGGCACAGGCTTGGGCCTCTGAGTCTAAGCTCTCGTAGACTGCCTGGGCCTGTCGCTCTAAAGCTCCTTTGAGTCCCCCAAGCTGCTGATAAGCAGACAGCGTGAGCTGCCCGGACTGCCGACGTTCCCAGAGCTGCTCTAGGATAAACTGAAGCAACGGTAAGTCTCCAGCAGAATGATTCAGCTCTGAGAGTAAGACTTCAACTAACCCCGGCTCCACCTGAAGACCAACCTGTTCGGCTGGTTTAATAATTGCTTGACGATAATCCTCCTTGATTAAATAGGGGGGAACTAGGACGCTGGAGTGCTGCAATATTGCGGCCAACTCAGGCACTTCTAAACAGGGGGCCACGAAATCAGCTCGTAAACACAGCACCAGCTTGAACCGATCCCCGGCGTGGGTGACTGCCCCGAGCACCAGCTCTAGGAAGCGCTGGCGGTCTGGGGGAGCACTGAGAGTAAACAGCTCTTCAAACTGGTCCACGACCAGAACAACCATTGGCTCTGGCCGGACGCGCAGCCAGCGGACAAATCCTTCGACTCCTTGGTAGAGCAAGCCCTCGATTTGTAGCTGTTGATAGGCTTGCTCTTTGTCTGTCCCTGGATCGACTAAGCGACGACTCAAGGCGGCTATTGGTTTACTGCCGGGACGAACAGCCCGAATCCACCACTGTTCGCTACCCGGTAGCTGCTTCCCCTGGCGTAACTGAGCGATCAGACCTGCCTGCACGACTGAAGACTTGCCGCTCCCAGAAGCACCCACCACCGCCAAAGCAGCATGGTGAAATTCGGCAATTAGCCGTTGAGTCAATGCTTTGCGCCCGTAAAAGTATGCCGTATCTTCTTCGCTAAAAGCTCGCAAACCCATGTAGGGGCAAATTCCGAGATCGACTATCTCCCCAACCTCGCCTTTAGCCGTGCTGCTAGGCAAAACTTCAATGACTCCTTGGGTTCCGGAGAGCCAAATGTGCGGAGAGAGGTTGGTTCCTGCCAGCTCTATCTGTAGTTGAGCAATCCAGGCAGCAACGGGAAGTCCCGCTTGCGGCTCTGCTGCTTGTAATGACTGTAATAGGGCCTGAGCAAATTGTTCCGGGGCGGCTACCGGGGTAGCTCCAGCCATTAAACACTGACCTTGTTCGGAGTTCAGCCGGAGGTCTTCTACCCAGTCATCGAGGGCCCGACCTTCTGGACAGTCTAAAATCACAATTTGCTGTGAGATACTCGAGCGGCGGAGTGCTTGTCTAAGCCAGGAACGGCTTAATCTCGTGCCGTCTCCACAAATGAGCCAGGCTTCTCCAGTGGCTGTCTCTTCAATGTGTCCTCGGAGGTAGAGCAACACCGTGGTTGTCTCCCCAGTCATCGTCTTGGTAGTTTGACACTGAGCAGAGGAATCACGGTGCGCTCCTAAACAGTCTACAATCGCTTCTCGAACCTCTGACCACTCGCGACCGGGGCGAGGCCAGTATTCCAGTGCAAAGCGGCCCGCTCTGCGCAGGGTTTTACTCAAGGCGAGAGTATGCTGGCTCGGCAGCCCCTCGACAACGAGGGCCCGTCGCGGAGACTGAAAATTATCAGTGGGCGATCGCACCCCGAGAATGACTTGACCAACGCCTTCGACAATCCGTTTGGGGGTTTGCAGAGGATACTCAGACTGAAGCTGGCTTTCCCCGCGACTGCTTTTCTGCTGATTGATAAGGCGGATTTGCTGATTTGTTGTATCGATATACCGCAGAGTTTGATGGTAAACGTACTGATATAGGGCATCTGCCTCAATAACGCCTTGAGCATCGGCTGCCTCGCCTCGCAAGCCTCGCATCAGGTAATAGGTAAAGACCCCGTGACCTAATTCTGGAAACTCCCAAGACTGCTGATGGTGATCGCAAGAGAGGAGAGCATAAAACCCTTGACTTTGAGCGGCTCGCTGCCGCAGAACGGCTACCAGTTGAGATGTGGGGTCAAACCTCGTTCTCTCTCCCCGAGCTCCCCGCAGCGTCATGCCACCGCTATGACAAGCATCGAGCCACACTAACTGCTGGCGAGCGGCGCACTCTCCTAAGCATTGGAGAAGTTCGTGGAGTGGTAGCCCCGTTTTTAATAGCTCCTGCTCAGAGGTATCCGCTAAGCACAGAACCGCCTGGTGACTGTCCGGCTCCAATATGCCGTGTCCCGAAAAGTAAAACAGTACCGTATCCTGGGGTTGAGCCGCTGCTGCAATCTGCTCTAAGCTGCTTTTAACAGTTGCTAGCTTCGGGGGGTGAGCCGCAAAATCGTGATGAATCAGGACGGATTTTTGCGGAAAAACCTGAGTAGCCTCAGTAATGGCCTCGCCTAAGCCTTGACAATCTAACGCAGAATACTGCAACGATGGTAGGCTGGCATCTTGATAGTGATTGACACCGACTAACAACAACCATAGTTTGGCAATTCCCTCCTCGAGAGAACTGGGCGCCGGACTGAGAGCAACTGGACACATGGATTTAACCGATAAACAGCAATTTTAGGTAAATCGCTCCAGCTACGGCGAAACGGTCGCTCTAATCGTACCGCACCCGATTCGCGCGCCGGCGTTTCCTGTTGGCTGGCTCAAATCGTCTGGAGCGGCATGGAGGATAAATGAGCGACCAGCGACAGGATAGTTGCCGCTGCGGAGGGTGAGTCCAGGAAATAGTTGCTCCCAAACAGCCGTTCCGTCTTCAGAGACCTCCACATTGCCTAGATCCCCGGCATGGGCATGCTCAAAGCCGTCAGCGAGCAAATCGCCATGCTCAACTCCATCGGGGTTGTAGTGACCCCCAGCAGCTTTTCCCTGGTCTGCACAGCTCCCAAACTCATGAATATGAAACCCGTGAACTCCCGGAGGGGTATTAATCAAATTACCGATAACCCGCAGACCGGCGCTGGTTTCGTACAGTAACACTTCTCCTGACAGCTCTGGATCTGAAGTGCCTTCAATTACAGCATAACCAATTTCAGCCGGAGTCAGAGCCTGAAGAGAGGGCATCAAGTTTGCCAAAGCGGATAGAGAGAAGGATGCTGTCGCAGTAGATAGGACTGCTGCTGTGACTGCCGCCCCCAGCGCTGTCAATTTTATCAGTCGCTTCCCTTGGGAAAATTGCATCAGAAATACCTCATGTTTAAATGTAATTTTGAATTCAAAAAATTGTTTACAAACCAAGCTTCTGTCGAAAACCTTCGTCATAAATGGCTTTTTGCCAGCTTTTAGCGGCTTTTACTTGTTCTGGAGTTAAGTTTCTAGCTCCAAACAGTTTGGTTTGACTCAGATTGGCATCGTCAAGGCGAGCATTGCTCAAGTCGGCATCGCCGAGATAAGCTTTGCTTAAATTAGTCCCGACAAGATGCGCATCGCTAAGATTAGCGCCAATCATCTCAGCACTAACTAGATCAGCGTCGATGAGCTTGGCATGACTGAAGTTGACATCAACAAGGCGAGCATTGCTTAAATCTGCGTTGCTGAGGTTGGCTCTAACAAGATGAGCGTGTCTGAGATCCGCATTGCTAAGGTTGGCATGACTCAGATCCGCCCCCACTAGCTTGGCGTAGCTCAGATCCGCTGCCTTGAGATTAATTCCCTTCAGATCAGCACCAGAGGCATCTAGTCTTTTTAGGCTAACCCGATCTTCGTTGAGATCTTGTAGAGCTTGAAAACGCGCATAGCTTGTCTCGACTCCATGAGCCGTATCGATCACTTTCCAAGCTTCGTAATGGGCTTGCTTGGCTCGTTCTGGAGCTTCTAGAAAAAAGAGAATTAAGGCAACAAAAATACTGAAGCCCTCGACAACGCTCAACAGAACAGAGTCTCGGATGCGACAAAGTAACCAGGCTTCTGGAGGCGGACAGCTCTGCTGGCTGCCGAAAACCGCTTCAATAGCAAGGATGAGTCCAATTAATAGGATGGTTCCGAAGATAGCAATTAAAAGGCGGGCGATCGTTCGCCGGACGGTCTTTCTCATGTTCGACTGCTTCAGCCTGCTCGTTGCCTGGTCTTTAATTGCATGTTAAAACCCTGGCGGGGAATTTGCATCCAGTCGAGGGACGTGCTGGCAGCAGCTTGGTTTGAGGATGTGCTGATGGTGACTGCGCCGAGTAGAATTTCCAGAACAATTTGGCATATTAAGTACCTCGTAACTTCCACTGGTGGCTGACAGGTCTAAATCGAGGTTGCCCGCAGCGCTGAGCTGAAAACTATAGGTATCAACGGTATTATCGGCATTCAACGAGCCAGTCTCTGTTACTCCCGCCGTGAGAGAGCCAATCCTGTTTTCGACCGTGACCGGGGAAAACACGAGGTTATCAATTCTCGCCCACTCGGTGCCGTCTGAAGTGCCGACAATCTCGATCGTATCACCCGAATTAATTGCTAACCCTTCAAGGGTATGAGTGCGGCGATTACTTTCGCTAGCAAGACGACCCTCCGAATCTTCATCGAGTATCCAAGTCCCGACAGAACTGCCGTTAATGAAAACTTCCAGGTTTGCTTGACCATCGCTTTCGTCAAAATAATCAATAGATAAATCGTAGGCACCGGATAAATCATAACTATCCGCAGTCAAAGAAGCCGTACCAGAGGCTGCTCTACCTCCTAACCGGATGAGCTGTTCTCCTGCGCCATAGTCTTCTACTTGGTCTCCATCGAGTTCTAAAGATTCAGCTTCAACAACGACGTCATTACTAATGCTGGTTTCCCCATGCAAAGACAATATCGTAGTAAAGCCGTTGTCGCCAAACGCCAGACCAGAACTATCTACCCCTTCGAGGATACCGATAAGTTCGCTACCGCTATAGATCGCGGTTCCCGATCTGCCAGCAATAGGAGAAGTTTCCAGGCGATAGCTGCCTTCATCCAATAAAACTCGATCTTGTCCTTTTTCAAAATCTGTAATGATGGCATAGTCGCTATTGCCGCCTTGAGAATAAAAATTGCCGTGATAAGTTCCCAAGACGAACAGATCTTGACCGACCTCACCAGTTAAGGAGTCAACTTCAATCTGGCTGCCTCTCTGTCCGCCATACATTGTATCGTTCCCATCACCGCCGTGGAGAGAGTCGTTGCCTACCCCTCCTCTGAGGAGGTCGCTATCGTTGTCGCCGTATAGAGTATCGTTTCCTTCATGCCCTTCTAGAGTATCTTGACCTAAATTGCCATACAGTTTGTCGTTACCCGACTTAGCGTACAGATAATCATCGCTAGTGGTTCCGTTTAGAATATCGTCCGAGGTAGTCCCGTCAATTGCACTCATGAACTGAAGTCTCCTTTTTTATATATGCAGTTACCAGTGTTTTTAGGTAGCGGTGCTTCGGGTATGCAAACAAAATCTGTTCTCGTAATATTTGTTTACCACAGTGTTTTCCATCCCCGCCTCCTTGAAGAGATTTAAAGACGTGCTGCTTTGAATCTATAAATTCGGCTTCATCTAGCCAATGCCGTCGTGATCGCGGCTGTCCCCTCCCCAGAGGGAAGGGTTTTCTGCTCAAGGCTTGACAAGTCGTTCTCTTTGTAATTTCTTCACGGTTGCCGAAACAGGCTAGACGAAAGACGCTCCTTGCATTAAAACAACTTGATGGGCGGGACAGTCAGGACCGGACCCGATGACGGAGGAGCAGCCGTCTGGGGGACAGTCCGGGGTGGTGTTGGGGTGACAGCCCTCGGGGGAGCAATCGGACCACGGACTGGAGCAACCCCAGTAGGTCTGGGAGCCGAGGGACGCGGCGCACTCGGTGTGCTACAGGGCGCTGGCGCTATGCACAGATTGAGCTGATTGCCGTTGAGGTTCTCTTTAAACACATCGATATTGCGATTGGGCAGCGGTTCGGGAGTGCCACCGCTAACGGCATTCAGAGGAATTTGAATCAAGTCGAGGGGCGTGAGTGCCGCAGCGGGGTGTGGGGCCAGACTGACGGTTACAGAGCCGAGCAGAATGCCGAGAACAATCCGGGGCGTTGTGTTAGTCCAAAACATTGTGAGTACCTCTTGGAGTCGTGGTTGATTGGCTTCATAGACTTAATAGGTTCGGTGATGTCAATTTATGCACTCTGTCGTCCCAAGATGAGCCCCACTTTCTGTAAAGCTCCTGTAAAGCGCTAGCTTTTGGAGAAAAAACAGATTATTATCATTTTCAAACTGCCCGAGAAAACGGCGGCAGAGAGCGCATTCTTAACAGCTCTCGAACGGTAGTCGTTTAGGTGTGTGGGGAGATTTTAACGGCAGCAGGGGGTGATTGTCGTTGCTGTCATCTTTTCATTGCTCGACGGAAGTCTGCCTTAGCCAAAAAACTGCCTGCCACTAGCACAGGGCCATGTAGAAAGCATTTCCTGAGACAGGCCGCGATCGCATTCGTTGCTCTTTAAATACGCATCCTCTTCTATGAATAGTTTGGCTCAAGCGACCATTGTGGGCACTCAGCCCTTTTTGGAACTCAAAAATCAAGGACAAACCCTGCGACTGCCTCTTCATCAAGAGGTTCATCGACTCGGACGAGATCCGCAGTGGTCAGATTTAGAAATTCCCGAAACAGGCTGGAAAGTTCTCTCCCGCCGGCAAGCCGTGCTGCAAAAAGAAGCCGACAACTATCGAATCTATGACGGCGATCGCACCCATCCCAGTCGCAACGGTCTCTTTATCGACCGTACGCGGATCAACATTTCTGAGGGCTACTTGCTGACTCACGGAGCCCAGCTCGAGATTGGGCAAGATCCTCGCAACCAAATTCTTTTAACCTACTTCAATCCCCTCAGTAGTCACCCCGTACTGCCCAGCAAGCGCCGTCTGGTGTTACGAGGGCTGAAGGATTGGCCGGTAGAACTGGGTCGCTCTCCTAGCCCAGACCGCTATGCCTCGATGCAGCTAGATTCCCCCACGGTTTCGCGCCTTCACGCCACCATTTATCCCGACAATCAGGGGGGACATATCCTCCAGGATCTCAGCACCAATGGTACTTTCGTCAATGGCAAACGACTAGAAAAGCGGCTCTCCCTCAGCAACGGCAATACGATTCAGATTGGTCCCTTTACGCTCCTCTACCAGAGAGAAGCCCTCGAGCTGATTAACTCCGGACATCAGATCCGCCTCGATGCCCACCGCCTGCGTCGCCGAGTACCAGACAAACAGACGGGAGAAAAGATCATCCTCAGCGATATCTCCCTGGTCATCGAACCAGGACAGCTTGTTGCTCTAGTAGGAGGGAGCGGAGCCGGAAAATCGACGCTGATGAAAGCTCTGCTCGGCATTGAGCCAACCAACTCCGGCAAAGTATTTCTGAACGGGGACGATCTGCGGCAGCACTGGGGCATGTATCGCTCGCAGATTGGCTATGTCCCTCAAGATGATATTGTGCATCTCGATCTGACGGTGGAGGAAGTCCTCACCTATGCTTGTCGGCTGCGCTTGCCGCCAGATACCGATATTCAGCAGGTCGTCGATGCTACGCTGGAGCAGGTTAAGCTCGTTCATGTCAGAAGCAGCTTTGTGCGCTACCTCAGCGGCGGCCAACGCAAGCGCGTCAGTATCGGCGTAGAACTCCTGGCCGATCCCAAACTGTTTTTTCTCGATGAACCCACATCCGGTCTCGATCCGGGACTGGATAAAGAAATGATGAGGTTACTCAGAGATTTAGCCGACCAAGAGCGAACGATTATTTTAGTCACCCACGCTACCGCCAATATTGAGGTGTGCGATCGCATTGTGTTTCTCGCTAGAGGTGGGAAGCTTTGCTACTTCGGCCCGCCTCAAGAAGCCCTCGAATTTTTCGACATGCCTTCGATAGATTTCAAGTATTTTTCCGATATTTACCTCAAGCTAGAGCAGGGCAGCACTGAAGCAGACAGCCGAGCCGTGGCGGAGGAATGGGCCCAACGATACCACAATTCTGTTCAATACCAAACCTATATTAAAACCTCCCTCAGCCCCGGCAAAGAACAGCAGTTAGCCACCGATTCAGCTCTCCATACCGAATCTCCTCTCAAGCAACTGCTGCTGCTCAGCCAGCGCTATTGCCAGCTAGTGGGGCGCGATCGCGCTAGTCTTGCCTTTACGCTGCTCTCTGGACCGATTACCATTGCGCTGACGGCTCTCTGTCTCCAGGGCGAAACCCCTCTTAGCCGCCTCGACTCCCCGACAGTAACCCAGGCTCCGCTGGCTCTCCGGTTATTATTTATTTTTAGCTGTATCGCGATTTGGCTCGGACTCTCTAACTCCGTCCGCGAAATTGTCAAAGAATCAGCCATCTACCGCAGAGAGCGCCTGATTAACCTCGGCATTCTTTCCTACTTGGGATCTAAGCTGCTGATTCGGGCCGGAGTAGTTCTGCTCCAAACTCTTCTAATTGTCCTCGCGATTCTCGTTGGTTTTGCAGCTCCTGAGTCTGACCTGATTCCTTGGTTCCTGGGTCTCGGCATCACGACTTTTGCGACTTTACTAGCCAGTACCAGTCTCAGCCTGATGCTCTCGGCTCTAGTCAGTAACGAAAATGAAGCCAACGGTATTCTCCCCCTCGTCATGATTCCCCAAATTATTTTTTCTGGAGTGCTGTTCGACTTAGAAGGAGTCTCCCGTCAGCTTTCGTGGCTGATGCTGAGTCGCTGGTCGGTAGGAGCCTATGGAGCGCTGGCCGATATTAACGCCCTAGTTCCCCCCACCGGTGACGCTCTGGCTCAAGTGTTTGAAGCCTCTGCTACCTACGATGCCACCTGGGAAAATCTGAGCTTAAACTGGGGAATTCTCGGCCTGCATACGGTAATCTACTTATTAGTCACCCTGTGGTTGCAAAGACGCAAGGATATTTTTTAGCCAATTGACTCTATGATTCGCCACCGTTTTCTCCTCGCCCCTGCTGTTTTCCTCGCAGGCCTCCTGTGGGTTGGGTGCCGGGGAGAGTCCATTAACTCAGAGAGGCTCACAATCGGTGTGGTTAGCTATGAAGAAGGAACCGTCTCGGTAGCTCGCTTTAAACCCCTCCAGCAGTATTTAGCAGAACAGACCAACGACGTTATTGAACTAGAACCGGCCTACAACGAACTACAGGCTCTAGAGCAAATTCAGCGCCAGAACTGGTCGCTTGTGTTTGCCCCTCCTGGTTTAGCGGCGATCGCCATTGGTCAGGAACTGTACGTCCCGATCTTTTCTTTGGAAGGAATTAGCAACATCGAGCGCTCTGTGATTGTTGTTCGCGAGGAAAGTCCGGCTCAAGGTTTAGCCGATTTGTCTAATCAAGTCGTTGCCCTTGGCGAACCCGGCTCGGCGGCTGGTTATTACCTGCCTCTCTACGATCTCTATGGCCTGACGCTAGCCGAAGTGCGCTTTGCTCCGACTCCAAAAACAATTTTGCAGTGGCTGAGCCAGCAGGAAGTAGCCGCTGGAGCCCTGTCTGAAGAAGATTTTGAACGCTACCGCCAGGAATTTGAGTCAACGCCGTTTCGCATTCTACACAAAAGCCGCTGGATTCCTCCGGGAGTTGTCCTCCTGGGACCGACGGTAGAACGAAATCGTCAAGAGCATCTGGTTAACGTAATGAAAGAAGCCCCTTCGAGTGTGATTGGCGATGCTGGCTACGTTCCGACTACGACAGTCCCCGACTACGAACAATTTATTCAATTAGTCGAAAAAGTCCGCCCCCTAGAAGAGCAAGTTCGAGAAACCCCAGCCGTACTAACCAGCGACGCGGAGTGAGCCGCAATTTTACTTTTGCTTACTATGACTTGACAAAGCTTGGCAAAGTTTGAAAATATTTTATATGAGCGTCAAGTAAATATTAGCAAAGCGACTGAACTAGGGAATCTCTGCTAAAAAGCTATGGGGCTGTAATCCCCTTCCCGCAAACAACTCTTAAGCATCGATGTCGAGCTGCTCCTGAATCTATGGGATGAATGCGGAACTAAAGTTGCATTTTTTGCTTCCCGCGAGCCAAAGATAACAGAGGAAGCTAACAAAATTGTTAGCAGCACTTGCTGGCTGCTTCGTTGCCTAAAGAACCGACCAAAACGCAGCAGTTGCTCAAATTCAGAAAGTTCCTCAATGCTTGGAAAATTATACCAAAGACAAATCAGAATTTGCTGATTGCTCAGTCAGGAGCTTTGATGAGATGTCACAACCGATAGTAAGAAGCGACGAAATCCCATTCGGGACTTTAATTAATAATCGCTATTTGGTCCAGAAAGTTCTGGGTCAGGGCGGGTTGGGTCGGACGTACTTGACGCTTGACACTCATCGTTTTAACGAACCTTGCGTTCTCAAGGAATTTGCCCCTAGCGGCACTGGGGAATACGAGCTGCATAAATCTCGCGATTTATTCAAAAGAGAAGCCAAAATTCTGCATCAAATCGAACATCCGCAAATTCCCAAATTCTTAGCTTGCTTTGAAGGGCCAGAGCGCTTGTTTTTAGTGCAGGAGTACGTTAATGGGAAAACGTATTCGACGCTGCTTCAGGAACGTCAGCAGCACGGTCAAACATTCACTGAAGCTGAAATTATTCAGTGGCTCAAAAGTTTGCTGCCGATTCTGGCATACATCCACGAACGCGGCATTATTCACCGCGATATTTCTCCCGACAATGTGATGCTGCCCAACGACCACAACTTGCCGATGCTGATTGATTTTGGGGTCGGTAAGCAGGTGATTGACTCCGAGCAACCAGACTCTAATGGGGACGAGCCGCCAGAGGGAGGCTCCTTTGTGGGCAAGATGTCTTTTGTCGGTAAAATTGGCTATGCGCCCCGCGAGCAAATTAGCATGGGATACTGTTCGCCCAGTTGCGATCTGTATGCGCTGGGCGTGACTGCCGCCGTTTTGCTGACGGGCAGAAATCCGACTCTCCTGGTCAATCAGTATTCTTTAGAATGGCGCTGGCGTTCCTACTGTGAGGTCAGCGCGGTCTTTGCCCAAATCCTCGATAAGCTGCTAGCCGACCAGCCGAGACATCGCTATCAGCTAGCCCAAGATGTTATAGCCGATTTGCAGCGGTTAGAACAGCCTGGGGAAACGATGATCAGTCATCCGACTCCTCCATTACCGGCTGAACCTCAGTTCCTAGAGGAAAGAGACCAGCCTAGACCCGTAGCAGAAGCAACCGTCATCAGTTCATCTCCTTCAGAAAATTTTGAACGGGAAGAGGAGCTAGCAGAAGTTGAACTACCACCGCCAAGTTCCCTAAACCCTCAATTTGTAGAGCGCTGCCAAAGAGAGCTGGCAGCCTGCATTGGACCGATCGCCAGTTTTATTGTTGAAGAGGTTATTGAGGAATATTCTCCGGGGTCTCCGCAACAGCTAGCCGAAGCTCTAGCAGCAGAAATCCCCGACGTACAGACAGCTCACGAATTCAAGCATCGTCTTTTCAATTCTTTTTAATGAAGAGGAGAAAAACCTTCAATCAGTTGACCTGGATTCCCGCTTTGCTCTACTCCCGTGGGAGCGATTGAGTCTTTTCATGGCCATTTCTAAACTCACTTTCATGCGCTGAAAAGCTTTGGCCAGATCCCCCACCTCATCATTGGTCAACTGCTCAAACTCGATGGCCATATTACCAATGCTTACCTGATCGGCTACTCGTGCCATGCGCTTGAGAGGACGAGTCACGGTTCGATTGAGAAACAGATTCAGTAACAAAATGATCGTGACGAAAACCGCCGAAATAATGCCCATGATTAGCAAAAACGAGCGTCGAGCTTGGGTAATCACTGTATCAGCCGGAACGGAAATCATTTGAGCCGCAACGATTTCATTAAGCTTCCATCCGTAGCCATTGGTGGTTCCGTAACGCTCAACCACACTGCGTGGGGCAGCACTTGGGGTACTGTGACATTCAAGACAGCTCGCCTCAGTAACTTTGAGCGGGCGGGCAATGTAAAACAGCTCTCCGCTCGGAGCGGAACGAAATCCCCGCAGCTCTTTGATGTTTTCATTATCTCGGAAATCTTCAACGAGGGTAGTCTCAAAACTATCCGCTTTATCGCGCAGATTAGAGGGATTGAGAGTGGCTTCTTTATAGAAGAAGTCCCGATACTCGGAATTTTGCCGCAGCGATTCAAAAACTTCTCGGGCTGAATAGGCAGGAATCGTTTCGGGCAAGAATCTTTCTTCTAATCTGTGAACTAACTCTGGCTGGACTTGATTACTCGTATAGTCCCGCACTGAGTTCATCGTTTCCATCAGGATGAGTCCCTTTGAAGCAATTTCATTTTCAGCATTGCGCTGTAAAACAGCATGCAAAGCGACACCAATAATTGATAAACCACCGACAAGAATCAGCAGTAGTAAAAAAGTCAACTTTTGTCTCAGCTTTAGGTGTTTAAACATAGCCAAAATCGCTTATTATTCCATTGTTTTCATGATTGTTTTTGCCAAACTTTAAAATCTATCTACTTAAAAAGTGTGCCATAGTATACTATTCTTTGTAATGAAGATTAGTTAAACACCTACTTAACGATGGTTTACATAGTTTTATAGTACGTAGTTGACATTTTTATGCTTCCTCGCCAAGGAATTGTCGAAATTTTTTCAACTTTTGTGCAATTTGACTGCGATCGCTTCAGTCGTTGGGCAACCGATGTCCGTCTGCGCCAGAGTATGACTCGCCTCTCTCAAGGAGCCTCTGAAAAAACCACTGAAAATTTTTGGACGCTCTACTGGTACAAACTCTGGCAAACTCAGCCGACGCCATTAGTGAAAGGGCATCTGAGCGCCTACCTCCAGGAGGTCTGCTATTGGGCGGCTCAAAAAACGGCGGCTGACTTTGCGAGCACCCAGTATTCTCTCTCGGATCGGTTTCAAGCGGCGATCGCCAGTACAGATAAAATTCTTAAAGGTTTTGACCCCAACCAAGGTTTCAGGCTCAAAAACTACGCCAGCATGGTTTTTCACAACCAAGTGCGCGTATTTCTCCGACAGCGGCAAGAGGTCGATATCTGCTCGGACTGGGGATTGCTGCGAAAAATTAGCCAAAAGCGTCTCGCAGAGGCGCTGACTCAGGCAGGACTGTCTGCCGCAAGGAGTCACTATATCCTCGCCTGGAACTGCTTAAAGACTCTCTACGTTCCCTCTCCAGCGAATACCACTCGTAAGCTGCCAAAACCAGACAAAAAAAACTGGCAGGCGATCGCCGCGCTCTACAACCGCGAGCGCTATAGCCAGCTTCAGCCCCCCGGACCGGAAGGGAGTTCTGAGCAAATAGAGCAGTGGCTGCTGACCTGTGCGCGAGCGGCTCGGGCCTATCTGTATCCCACCGTCACCTCAATCAACGCGCCGAAGCCGGGGCAAACTGGCGAGGTCGGTGACGATTTAGTGAGAGAGGGACATGACTCCTTGTTGACCAACTTAATCATCGAGGAAGAAGTTCAGCAACGGACAACTCAGCAAGCTCAAGTTCATCAAGTCTTGACGGCAGCGCTCGCAGAGTTAGCGCCAGACAACCAACAGCTTTTGGAGCTGTACTACAGCGAGCAACTCCCCCAAAAAGAAATTGCTCAGCGACTAAAGACCAAACAATATACTGTTTCCCGCCGCTTAACCCGAATCAGAGAGTCGCTGCTGCAAACTCTCGCTCAGTGGAGCCAAGAAGCCCTGCATGTTTCTCTGACATCAGACGTACTGAAATCTATCAGCGCAGTATTAGATGAATGGCTAGTAGGCTACTATCGCCGTCACGAGCTGCCAACTTAACGGAGTATCTCTGATGATAGATTCAAGTTTATCTAACCCAACCGAGCTAACTTTAGCCATTTCTGCCGATGTTCAGTCCTCTGCCTGGCAGAACCAGTCAGGAGCGACGGAGGCAAGTCGCTGGAATGCTTATCTAAACCAGCTCTGCCTGCAAACCTTGTTGCCCTGGTTCAGAGAAGAACAGGACTCCCAAGCGCGACCGTGGCCCCATCCCTCAGCTTTGGCTAGTTTCTGGGAAGTGGTCAATGGAGTAGCGATCGCCGCTCTCGGTGCTCGCCTCGTCCTCATGCCGACAGAAGCAGTGGACTTAGACGAATTGCGAGTTCCTCAAGAGTGGATCGATCTGCCCGAGTGGGCCGCCGACTACTATCTGGCGGTGCAGGTTAACCCAGACGAACAGTTGCTCCGGGTGTGGGGATATAGCACTCATCAGCAGCTCAAAGCGGCAGAGTATGATGCTGGGTCTCGCACCTACGTCCTTGACGGCGACGAGCTGATTGCAGATATCAACGCCCTTTGGGTCGCCAGAAGACTGTGCCCAAACGAACCGACGCGAGCGGCCCTCACCCCACTGCCCTCGCTCTCAGCAACGCAGGCCAATAACCTGTTGCAGCGCTTAGGCGATCCTGCCGTTTTGGTGCCTCGTCTCGCCGTTCCCTTTACGACCTGGGGCGCGTTACTCAAGCATGGCGGCTGGAGACAGCAATTAGCCGACAGACGACGGGGACTGCCAGAACAGTACTCTGTCCTGCAATGGTTGCAAACAGGCGTTTCGAGGCTAGCGCAGCAGAGCGGGTGGCAGCGGGTAGACTTTCAGCCTAGCCTCGCCTCTGCGAGAGGAGCAGCCTCGCAGCTCATCCCGGCCCTGGTTCGGCAGCTTGCGATCGCCAATCAATCCTATCAGCTCCGCATTTTTCCGCTGAGTAATTTAGATTCCTCGGCCTGGCGCATCGAACTCCGCAGCTTAGCGCCGGGAGGACGGATTCCGGCAGGATTTAAGCTCAGGCTGCTCTCAGAAGCATTAGAGCCTTTCCCCGGCAATGAAGTGACTGCGACTACAGCCGTCGATCAGCTTGGCCTGGAAGTAGCCCTCGCACCTGGCGAGGGGTTGGTCTGGGAAGTAGAACCGACCCCAGCCAATTATGATCGCGAAATTCTTCGGTTCTGACTCAGCAACCACTTTCCCAACTTCCGCTCCTTGTCTTTTCTAATCACATCTAGTCTTGCAAGAGAATAGTTTTATGAATCGATCTTCACAGCTACTGTTACTGGCAACGCCTCTTTGGAGCAGCGCAGCCATCTTCGCCTTTCCCGCTCAAGCGGCTACCCTCTCCCTTTCCCAAACCTTTTTAGGTCTTAGCTTCAATCAGTCTCCCCTCTCTAATGAGACGACAGACAATATTACTCAAATAGCGGTTTCCGGATCGGAGATTTCGCAGGTTAACCCCCGAGTAAGCGGTGGGGTAGATTTTGTCGTCGATGAAGCGCAGACTTTTACCCAAATCAGGTTTCAAAATCAAGTAGCTGGAGAAGGCGATCGCTATTTTGGCTTGTCTCAGGCTTCAGGACAATCAGTTGGCGAATTTTTTATTGAGGCCGATCAGGTATTTTCCTTTGATTTCCTGGCAAACCTAACGCTTAGCAATACCGTCAGCGATTCTCTGACAGACAGCGTAACGACAATCAGCAATCTGTCTTTTTCTTTGGTAGATACATTCGCTCAAAACATTGGCAACTTCCAACTTTTGGGCAATCTAGAAACGAATCTGCTAAATGAAGATGATGATTTTCTAGACGTTGACCGCAATGGCAATATCGTCTTTACGAACTCTCCCACTCCGCTGATTACAGAGCAAGCCAATCAAGAGTCTGTTTCGATTACCTTTTCCGGGACTTTCCAACAGCGTTTTGAGCAACCAACCCAACTGAGATTAACAGCAAGCACAATGAATAAGACTTGCGCTCAGGCTCCTCAAGCCGAGGATGCCTGCGTGAAGGTTCCAGAACAGTCCAGCATCTGGGCTTTATTAGGCTTTGTCGGAGTTGGTCTTTTATCTGGGCTGCGAAGAAATTTTTTTGCTTCATAAATTTACTTATTGTGTAACAAAATTGCGATCGCTAACTCTTGAAATCAAAAGTTATACCATTTATCAAAAGTAGTCAGAGAGTTCCCCAAACTATCAAAGAGTTGGCAGTTAACTGGGAAAACCTGGTGCCCTTTTCCCCTGACCCTTGACCCGTTCCGACACCGAATTATTTTCCCCAACCAACCAATCTCATTACTTTTTCTAATTGGTATTAGCCACCTCCCCAATCAAAAACTTTCTAAAAATACAGCGTTGAATATCAATTTGTCTGCTCGCTATCATCCCCCAAGCGCACAAGCGCTTGGGGGATCTCTTACTTAGTTTCTGGTGGTATCAATAAGCGAAACTGTCTTCTGCGTAACCAGTATCTTCAAATTCTCCATAGGAGTTGACTATGCTCGGATCGTGAGCTGGGCTATAAACATCTACTTGGGTTTCTACAGGAACGCCAATGACTGGTCCCCTCAGCCCATAATGATCTTCGCTGCCGCCACCAACGTAATGACTACTGTTGCGGCTTTGTTCCACGTCTCCGGGACTGCTAGAAACCTGAGTACCTGTGTCTACTGTGACATTGCCGAAGCAATTTTCGTCGTGATTCATCCCGACATCATTACTTTGGGCGGCAGGAGTGTGAGAGCCACGAATCGCTACTTGAGTAGCAACGTCAACCATTACACAGGCTGCACTGGCTTGAGAAGTGACGACAGGGGCTAGAGGAAGTAGGCTGGAAAGAGAAAATAATCCGAGCGATAGTATATTAAACTTCATTGCGATCTCCAATTCTAAAATTTCTACGAAGCGTTAGCTATTGACATACTCTGGTGGATATGGAACTCTGCGTACGCGATACTCCTCCAGAATGGTGAGTGTGAGTATCTTGGTGGCTCTCTCTTCCCTGACACCGTAAAGGTTTTTTGAGTTGAGGAAGACCAAGAATCCGTAAACGAGACGATAAATGAGACGACCGAGGCGATCGCTGAGGAACAATAATTTCTCTGGAACCGGATTCAATTCTGATTCCGTTGTTGCGGTCGATTGTGACTTTCTGATCGCCAGTTTGCACATCAATATTATCGGCTCTAGCAATTCCAGCCGGGAGCGTAAGTAGAGCGGGAATGACCAGTAATGGAAGCGACTTTTTAATAAGCATGGGTTGACTCCTTCTATACGAGAGAGGCTAATTTGACTCTAGATCCGGGCAAGGCTGCCAAATCTCGACGAGACTTGACGCTTATTTGTCAAAAGCCAAACTGAATTTGAACGTTGTGTTGTTCAAGATTGCTAATTGCCGTACTCCAGTCACCAACAGCAGCCGTGTTAGCATCAATTTGTTGGACTGATTGAGAATGCGGTGCTGAGCCTTGGCCCCACTGGCTTTGATGACTAGCTTGATGAATATTGCTAATCGCAGTGGCGTGGTTGCCTACTGCGGTGGTGTTAGTATCAACCTGTTGAACTGAAATTTGAGATTGAGGTGCTGAGCCGTGATTCCACTGGCTTTGATAACTAGATTGATGAATTTGATTAACAGCAGTGGCTCCTTCCCCCGCTGCTAGAGTGCTAGTATTAACTCTTTGTGAATTGACCTGCACAGGCTGAGCAAAAACAATAGAGGGAGAGATAACGGCGACAGCAGTGACAAAACTGAAAGAGCAGGTTTTTGGCAACATTGTTGTAATCTTGAATAGTTTAAGCCGATTTTTTTATAAGTTGTCAGGAAATCGGCAAAACCTTCAATTACTTTTGTTTAGTAAGCTAAGAAAGGCTGAGAGTAATCGTAGTCAACTTGCAACTGCTGATTGTCGAGGTCAGTGTCGGTGATGGCCGCAGAACCATTAACACCGGCATTGCTGGTAGCCGCATCTTGAATAGAAAGCTGCTCTTGACTGTCAAAGTCATAGAAGCCATCGTTTTCAAACTGCACTTGCTGGTTGCGCAGGTCCGTATCGGTAACCGCGATGGAGTGGTTGGCCGCCGCATTTTGAGACTGTACTTTC
>JBHJGN010000026.1:0-12783 GCA_050331735.1 Cyanophyceae cyanobacterium | reverse complement strand
GTCCTCTTAGTAGTTCTTTGAGTTCTTCAGCGCTTTCTTTCACCTCAACGTTATAAACACTTGCCATTCCTTCCCTCTCTAAGTTCCTGCTTGTCTTAGCTTATCTAAGCCAGTGCTTTCTTTTCAAGAAATGGTATGACTACAATAATTTTCTTTCCTTTTAATGCCCTGAAAGTTTTTAACAATCTTCTGTTTCTGAACTCGGTGACCAACCAAGGTGATTGGGCAATAAAGCGGATGCGCCGCCTCGGAGGTTCCCTCCGAATTTAGGCGCACCAAGGATGCAATGATTGTGCCGAGTTAATTCTGACTACTTTGACGAGCGACCCCGCGCCGCCGACAGGCGCAAGGGAACGCGCGAGTTGGCAATTTCTGGCAGTGATTTTCGCGCTTATTGGTGAGATAATGCCTAGATGTAAATATTTAAAGCATTCGTATCCTCTTACTTCTTTAAACAAGTCTTTGTAGCCGCTACAATATTCATCAATGAATGATATGGTCGGCTGAGCGTCCCTCGGCAAATGTCTGAGAATCTGTAGCTCCACATCCATTGCTCTCTCTGCCTGATAGCGATTTTATCCTTAGGTACAACAGACCCACGGCAATCAGGCTAGCGAAAGCAAAGTGAAAGCGGGAGGCGATTAGCTCTTGAGCCAGCCAGCGCCAGCTAGTGAAACTGACGCACAGCCAAGCAAAAACGAGCAAACAACTACTGAGCCCTTGCCCATTAAACTGACGAGATGGCTGAACGGTGTGTCCCAGACTGATCATGGTATAAATCCCTTTTTTTAACCTCATTTGTAGCAAAAGAGGCGCTCTCCCCGATTATAGGCCGCTATTTTCTTGCCTGCTTTTACAGACTGTTAATGATGTCGTTTTATTAATGTTTGGAACAGCCTGTCTGTCAAAGTAATCCCTCAATAAGGGTAAGATGGCAACAGGCAATTTTCTATAGGCCTCGATTAGAAAAAAACAGGATTGGCGGTTTTGAGCAAGATTAGTAAGCGGCAAAACCTCTGCTGACGAAGCTGGAGGAGAAGCTACCAGTGACTTTGGGAACAGTGGATTTAGGAGGCACAGATAAAGATGAGTATTCGCTATGCCCAAGAAAATCCGAGAATTAAAACAGATGTTACGCCAAGCTGGCTGTATGAGTGAATCTGGGAAAGGCAGCCATACTAAGTGGAAACATCCTCGACTAATGGATAAACTAACCCTTTCTGGAAATGACGGGCAGGATGCTAAGCCCTATCAGGAAAGAGATGTCAAAAGCTATCTTAGAGAAATAGAGGAAGCAGAATCATGAAATCTCAATACAGCATCTTAATTCAGTGGTCCCCGGAAGACCAGTGTTATGTAGTCTCTTTGCCAGAGTTTGGGAAATACGCTCACACTCACGGCGATTCTTATGAAGAAGCTTTAAGCAACGCTCAAGATGTATTAGAGATGTTGATCGAAGAGCGAGATCCTCTTCCACAACCTCAGACTTACTCTTTTCAATCGGCTTAGTTTTCGCTTGTCATTTTACTGCTTCAACGTTCCTGGATAAATTTCTGTGCGCTGCTCGTGTCGGTGTTTAGTAACAAAACCCGGGATTAGGAAGTGATCGCGTCTAAGATGGGCTGAAGGTGGTGAGTAGCCAGCGGGCGATCGCGCCATCATCTTCGGTTTGCGATTTCTTAAGGGCTTCTTCTACTAAAGCCATGTCTAAACCTGGCAATACCTGCGATGCACGAATACGCTTGCTCCCTAAATTAGCCACTGCAAAGGCAAGCACTTCCCCTTCCGCAACGTCAACAACCCAATATTCCTGAATGCCAAGCTTTTCGTAGAGCAGGCGCTTCCGTCCAATATCATCTGCAAAAGACGAAGAGCCAATTTCAATGACTAAAGTAGGCGCACCAAGGTCATTAACATCTACCGGAGAATTGTTGCGAGGAGGAAATTGTAAGGAGTTGCCAATATAAAAAGCTATATCAGGCTGACTTTCTCGCACCCCAATTTTTCTGAAACTGGTATTGGTTAATTCTTTAATGGGAATGTTGTTGACAGCAGCATAAACGACAACGACAGTGGAAACAATTGAGTTATCCTGACCATGCGCCGGACCTAATGCTGCCATTTCAATTCTTAAATACCCTTCGTCGTAATAGCATCTCCCTTCTGCATACTGAGGATCGTCAGCAAGGGCGATAAACTCTTCCCAGGTTGCTTTGACCCAGGTATCAGATATTAGCTTTGGTACTGAGGATTGAGTCATTCGGCAGCAGGCTTTTAGTTCAATTGTACTCTCAAGCGATTAACGGCTTGGAAACGCTCCCCAGGTAAGTTCTCAACCTTCTGGAGTTGCTCTCGGAAGGGGCGAGGATACTCCGGGAAAAGATAGTTTTACTACCAAAGCCTTTGAAATGTAGTCATTTCAGATGCTAAAAAATCAAGAAACTGGCGAGAGCGAGGCGAACTATCAGGAAAAATAGTGAGTAGTTCAAAGAAAAAGTTAGTTGGTCTAGCCATCGGCTTTTTAGGAGTAGCAGGATCTTTAACAAACCGAATCTTGGGATACATGCGATTCCACAGCCGACTAATTTGATTGACTCGACCTGTTATAGCAGTGTGATAAATAGATCCCTCAGCAATCCCTAAATCTCGATAAGCTTTTTGATAAGGTCCGTGAAACCAGTCTATTGCCTCACTATCTTCAGCACTGTCTGCCTCTCGTCCCCAAACTTGTACCTGATTTGGATGCCATGCTTCGCGCCAGTTGGCATAATTATTGGGGGTAGAAGTAAGACCTTGGCACTGCATCCACTCCTGAGCCGAGTCGCGGACATTATCAATAAAATCCCCAACTGTTGCTAGCTGACGCACGACGTTGTAGGGGATCTGCGATCGCTTGCCCCACTGCCAGTGGCAACCGATCAGGGGTTTAATTTCTTTATCCTCATAGTATTCAGGATAGAACAGTCTGTGATCGGCTCTTCGCCAAGACTTACCAAACCCTCCTAACAGCATGGCAAAACTGGTTAAATTTTTGACTAGCTTCTGAAGGGCTTTTCTCTCTTCACTCGGCAAGGATTGAGTCAAAAACCAGCGCAATACTCCTTCTACGGCATAGGTTGGTTCACCATAGCCCTCGTCAAACGGTTTTAGTGCCAGTGAAAATTCATTCCAGTTCATTGCTAGCAGTCCCACAGTCGCCCGTTCGGTCACGCCACCAAACAAAGTTTCCACCAACTTTTCTGCTGTCGCAGCATCGGTTAAGCCACCAAAGATGCGTAAAGCATGACCCCGTAAGGTTGCCTTGAAGATATTGGGGCGAAACTCGCTCTCGCCATCCAGCAAAGTCGAGGCGAGTCCTTGTCCAATGAGATGAGCGCGATAGAGAATGTCTCGCTTCTGCTGTTTAGGTTGTCCATAACCAGCACTGACGCGACAACCTAAGCCCACAGAAATTGCCAGTTCCCAAATATCCCAAATAGTCTTCCACTCTGCTGCTTCTAGAGAACTCGTGCTAGAAATCCCGAACTCAAATTCGGGTTTGTAAAGAGAAATGAGGGCAAAGGCGCTTTCACCTCTTGGTTTATTGCTAGTATCGTTCGTTTTGACCTGCCACCCCTGCTGAGGATGCACAACATCAACAAGGTTTTCCTGCCAGCGGTCGTCGGTTGGATAGCCGCCATGAAAACGGAGAATACCTGGTTTCTCTGCATTTCCACAGTAATCATCCACTTTCTCAGGATGAAGCTGTTGACAAGCCTCACGAAAAGCGCCTTTCATGCTGCTACCCGGATAGTAGGGTAAGCCAAAAGCACCAATTACCGGACGAATAATTCCGTCATCTTGCCCGCCGTTGGTGACAAACCGCCAGCTTAAGGTATAGGTGCGAGACTGTATTCCTGACCACTGACGAGGGTAAGACTCAGCTTTTTCTATCCATTCTGAAGCCCAGCGCTGCGCGTCTTCTGAAGCAGCGTACTGAAGCTGACAGCGCCCTTCGGTTTGGGCTTGAAACATTAGCGGCACTTTATCTGCCATTCCTTGATGGTGGCTCATTCTTCAGAAGCTCCTTTATACCGTTGCGTCCACCACACCAGACAGTCGCAGAGTTGAGCAAGCACAGCTAGAGCCACTCGTTGGTCTTCTATTGTTAAATGCCAGAGCTTTTCTGCCATTGCCTTCACCGTATCGGTCTGGTTGGCATCGACAGGATCGTTTGGAAGAGGCACTTTAGCATGTTCCATGAGCTTAACTAGCGTATCCCAAGTTTCTTTCCAATACTGGGACTTGGCTGGCTCTTTGATTTGCAAGCGCAGATGTTCGCCCCAGAAGCGTTCTAGACCGTAGGCAACCGCTTCACGCATTTTAAAAGACTGATTGAGAGAATTGCGATCGCGTATTTTGGCATCTAGCACCAGTTTTTGGGCTTCTCGATCTAGGCTGTAGTAGTGCCAAGCCATTATCGCACCTCCTGTACCGATTGAGCGGCAACGCCTTGTCCGGCTAGCGTGACGCGACAGCGACCAAAGCCAATTGATTCGAGTCCCCCAAAGTACAGTTCATCCGTCACTGAACCGTTAAAGGGGTTCCAGCCTGACTCTTTCAAGGCAATCGGGAATATTAGAACGCTGCCTTCCGGTAAGGCTTCTACATCGAAAAAAGCGCCCTGTTTAGCTTTCTTCTGTTCCGTTTCTAGCGAAACTCGACTTTGGCGGTAGAGGGCCATGTCGTGCAGCATGGAAACATCGTTATCTGACACCACCACTAAATTAGCTTCTGGGACTGCGCCGTGAGGAATCCAGGGGGATAGGTCAGTGGTTTGTTCAACGGTGAGGAAACCAAGGTTAAAGAATAAAACCTGATGGTTTCCTTGAATGTTGCGTCCTGTGAGAGATGGAGAAGCTGTATAGGGTTCAGGGGTGTCGGCAGTCAGTCCGGTAATTTGCTGGTAGCGTTTCAGCAGACGAGGACAGCTTACCCAAACAATCGGTTGCCCAGGACAAAATACGGGAAGCCAAACGAGAGAAGCATATTCAAATTTGACTCTGGCTTCAGTCGTGCCGCCGTCTGCTTGTCCCGGTACGGATTCGTGTCCGTACCAGTGAGCTTCATCTTGATTCGATTGCCGCATATCCGCCCGAAAACGACCGCGAATCGAGCTACCAGGAATAATCCCCGTTTGGGTAAACTGATCGCGAAAAATCAGGTTGAGATTTCCCGTTTCTTCCCCTGCGCTAGCACCGACATGAAGCGGCGCTAAGGTTTCAATAATACCGTAGGCTTTTTGATACATTAACTAAATTTCCTCACTTTTAACTATGCGATCGCATTGTCTAACGGCAGCGCCAATCCGCATCCCCAGCGCTTAAAGGAATAAGCCTCTTTTGGAAACCAGCTATCTGGCCATTTCTGCCAGGTGTTTTCTAGTTCAAAAGGCTTTTTTAGAACATAAACCGTTCCTGCTGGTACAGCGTAGCGTCCTCTAGATAATCGTCCAGGTTTGTGTGGTTGACGGTTTGATACTTCTTCCAGTGGTTGTTCTAAAGACCGTTTCCCTAACCGATAGCGGTAGGGACTTGGACGCTCGGTGAGCATTGCTTCTACCTGCCATGCTTTCTGGTTTGTTTGGGCCACAATCGGTTCCCTTTCCGACAGGCGATTAGACCCCCAAATTGCTGGGGTAACTAAGGCAAAGCTTTTACTAAGAGAGCCATTTTCCAATAACTCTTGGCACTGAAAAGATAGGGAGCGCCATTCGAGATTGACCATGTGCCCTTCACCGCCAAAACGATACCAGCCGTAAGGCAGCTTGTCGTTAGCCAAATAAACTATGCAGGTGTCGGGATGCAAAGCCACTGCATTTTCTAGAAACAGACTGCCTCGTTCGAGAGCGGCATCCACCCGCCGCTGTTGTTTTTCTAGTTGAGGATGCAGGTATGGAACGTAATGCCAAGGAGCCTCAAATACCTCTGTGTCTTGCCATTGCTCTGAATTAACTTTGTGCCAATCATTAATCTTTATCCAACTACCACGGAAAAACTTCCCTTTGGGAACTTGATAGTTTTGGTCGAGCCACTTCTGATCTTTGGTATGCCAAAAGATTTTTTGCTGAACTTGTCCTGCTCTAACCTGATTTTCTTCATCTTCCCCATCCCGTTTCATTTCTACCAAGCAGTTAAAAGGAGTAGGAACTAAAAAATTATCTAGCTCTTCGTTAAATCCCCAAAATGGACCTGCAACTTGCAAGGGTTTAAGTTTTTTCTTTTTATCGTCATCATTAGTCTCTGTTGAATTGTAATGAGCAGCAAATACCCCAGATAAGGCAGCAGCAGAGGGAGGAAAGCTACTGCCAGAGCGACCAACAAGGTTCTCTGGAGAAAGAAAGTTCCCGGCACTACCGTATAAAAAGCCTAGCGGCTGAATAACAATGAGGTATTGAAAAAGAGGGCGAGCGCCTTTCTCCTCTATAGTTTTTTCTGGATTAGTGACTACTGTTGACATAGATGAAACCCCACTTTGGCAAGATTGATGATCCATTGATTAAGAGCTTTCTCGTTGGCAGACTCTTTTGCTAATGGCTGGTTATCTAAAATCCCTGCTTTCTCTTCGGTGTCCCAAAGATGTTCCACAAGCTCCTGTCTTCTTTGTTCGCCAAAATAGATTGCAAACAACGCGAGGGCAACTTCGGTTTGTTGACTAAAAGCATGGCGGGACTCTAATACCGCAACATCTTCGTATAAATGTCTCCAGATAGCTTCCTTCCCTGTCTTCTGGTTGCGATCGCAGTAAGCTTTCAAGACTCCCAAAAACCACCAAGGACAAACCCATTCGAGGTAGTTGCCCCCGTTGAAGAGGATACGAATACAGAGGCGATCGCGTCCCTTCCGTTTGGCAGTCTGCTCAGCATCCTTGCAATGTTGCAGTATATCCCGTTGCGGTACGTTTGGGGCTGCCCAAACAAACCCCACGCTAACAGTAATTGGCTGCTTGTGAAGGCTCCAGATGTCCTGATCTTGTGTAGAGCGAAAGTGGTAAAACCATTCCAAGCATTCTTGCGGTTGCAGAACAGGTTGTGAAAAGAGGACGGCTGCTTCTTGACGACTCAAGCCAGCATACCCAAGATGGCTATCCAATTCTGAGGGGTGTTCCGTTTCCTCAATGATATTTTTCCAGCCTCGGCGAACGGATTCTGGAATAGAAATATTTTTATGAAGTCCTTGGTCAATAATTTGCTCTCTTAGCTTCTCTAAGCTGGCAGGTTCAGGATGCCGCTGAGTTTGTTTATCTACAAGGTAATTGAGCAGCGGTTTTAGAAACCGTGGATCTGGAGATGGGCGATGAAATACCCCTAAAAAATCATCTCCTCCTGCATAAATAATACGTCCGGTTGCTGGGGGTAGGCTTGTTTTGAGATGACATTCTCCCCATTTCAGCATGGCATGGCTAAAAACATTTAAGGCTTGACTTTCTGAATTAGTAATGCTTAGCCACAAAAACTCTAGGCTAGTCGGCCTATAGAAAAAAAACTTGATGCAAAAGGTGGCAAACTTAACTAGGGACTGTAAATATTCGCCTGCTCGATCTCCATCGCCTTGAAACCAGCCCATCCAGCGACTATCTGGTTCTATAACTGGTTGCTGTTTACCTTTTGTGTTCTTGTCCTTCTTCTGGCTAAGGCGGTTAAGTTCTCGAAAGGTTTCAGGCACTTCTTTAAAACCGATACCAATAGGCTGAGCGATCGCTTCTAAAGTCACGAGGCGTTTAACCAACTCAGGAATGCTTAATTCTTCAGCAGGATCTACGATTGGGGCACCATACTTAATAGCAAGTTCTTGCTTGTCGTATTGATTTAGTTTCGGAAGAGTGGTTTGGACAAACTCTAAAAAACCCGTTCCGTATCTATCAACCAGTTCTTTTCGTAATTCTGGGGTAGATGCTTGCTTGAGCCGTTCTGCAACGTATTCTAGAAAAGCGGTGCCTACTTTTTCACTGAGCACTCGGTAAAAGCTCTCAATCGCCTCTTTTTCTCTTCTATAGTCCCATTTTTTTGGCGGAACTCGACTCATCCCTGGATACGCAACTGCATCAGCACCTGATAAGCTTGAGCTTTCTCCAGTCCAGTTAACGGCTGTCCAGTTGCGCGATCGCTTTTTTTCGTTTAGATTCTGTCGCGCCGCCGTAATTGATTTTCCTTGCGCCCAAAAAAATTCCCAGGAGTGATTGCTCCACAGCTTCCAATCTCTGCCCCAGGGGAGAGTTTTTGAGGTGGGCTTTTGATGCCAGTTATCTTTAACTGCCCAGTCTACAAGCTGAGCTTGAATCCATGCCTGGCAATTTGCTTCTATCCAGGTGCGACATCTTTCAGTAACTTTTTGCCAAGCCCAATTTAAAGCTCCTTGGGCTGCGTCTTCTGAGAAATTTCCTCGGACAATAATTTGATTAGGAGTACCCTGAATGACGTTGATTAGCGCTGGGGAAATAACTTCACAGCCTTGACACCTTGCTTCCCAGCAAATGGTACTGGCTAGGTAAGACAAAATGAAGGAACTTCCATACAAATCTCGAAGCTTGCGCGACTTTTCGATAAAGCCCTGGACTGGAGCAAAGGTAATTGCTGTGTAGATGGTTGCTGACATTCCTATCGATCGAGTAGCTATAGGGTAACTACAGCCTGGAAGAGATGAATTTCGCAAAGAAACACAAAATCTTTTATGTCTGCTTTTGCGATAGCAGAATGTGTTTAAAGTTACCGAGAAGCGGCGGCGATCGCTGAAAAGTTTATAAAGAATTGAGGATGTAGCGTCATCAGAGTATTGCCAATGAATGTCCGCTCCTTCAAAATGAGTTGTTTGTATCTAAGTGTTTAGAAGAACCCTCTCAGATTTAGGACAAATCTGGGCAATACTGCTTCTCCTGAAAGCGTTGCTGGCTGTTTAAGAACTTCAACAGCTTGTGCAGGGCGATAAATTTCTACAGTTTTCTGTTTTGGTTCGATTAACCAGCCTAACTGAGCGCCATTTTCGATGTACTCGCGCATCTTTGCCTGTAAGTCTACATACCGCTGGTTGGTCAGATCGCTGGGGCTAACTAGCTCGATAACAAAATCTGGAGTAATGGGAGGAAATCCCTGTTGCTCTTGAGGGGAGAGAGAGTTCCATCTTTCTAAACGCACCCAGGCAACATCTGGCGATCGCCTCGCACCGTTAGGGAGAATAAAAATTGTAGAAGAGTCAAACGCTTTCCCCAATCTAGTTCGACGATTCCAATTGCCCAAGTCAATATAAAGCTCAAAGTTTTGATTGCCTGCGCTTCCTCCTGTTGGCGGCATAATAATCAGTTCTCCCTCCTGAGTAAGCTCTAGTCTTACTGTGTCGTTAGCAAGGGCTAACTGGTCAAACTGAGCTGGACTCACCGTAAACCCTTGAGGAATTGTTAAGGCTGTCATCGGATCTCTAAATTTCTGCTCCTGTTCTCTTAAATTTACAGTAGTCTGAAAATGCTGGGCGATCGCAAGTAGTTATTCCCTGAGAGGAATTGAGGCAGGCTATTTGCTTCGTTCAAGCAAAGACCCGCGTTTTTTCAGGAAAAGCTTTGTTCCAACTGGTAGTAAATATATAGTCAGAACTTACGTAGTTAATCATGTTTCGTTCCCTTATCCTCCAAGGATAGTTGCCGATGCGTAACTCTTGATAGTCAATCATTTGCAGAGTAATACTGCTTGTCAAACCAACCTAGTAGCAACTTTTCGTCCTAGTAAACCAAGTCAACTTACGATAATTTTCATATGATTCAACGCAATCCGGTAATTGAGGCGATCGCAGACCCTACTAAACGCTTTCTTAATTCTTTTGTCATCAGTATACTGCTACTAACGCTTATCGCTGATGGTTTTTCCTCATTATTTTGGGATTATTTTGCAGACTGGATAGGCAAGCAGTTGGGAATTAGTAGTGTAGCCTTATTTAAGTTAGTGGTCTGGTCTGTAATCACTACAATTCTCTTTATATTGATCTCCCTTACACCTCTCTCCCGTTGGTTAAGAGACAAATTTATTGGAGCTTTTGGTGCTGCCTCTCCTCAACCTAATGTTTACCCTCTAGAAAAAAACTTTACTGGATTAATCGTAGCAATGAGTCCTAAGAATGACTCTCCTGCTGAACGAGCAATTATGGAACATTGGGACAAAGGGAAAGGACAGCTAGAACATTGTTGGATAATCTGTACAGAGAAATCTTTGCCTTTCGCCAAAAATATGCTTAATAATCTAACAAAAGAAGGAGTAACTCAAAAAGTCAAAATATATTACGGCAACTATGAACTTGAAGATCTAGACTTTCCAGGAGAAAAACTCAGTTTGCTTGTTCCTGATGATCGTCTCGACGATCCAAATCACATTCATCATCTTGTAAACTGCATCTACAATCATGCTCGGAACCAACGTTTAGATGAATTTAAAGTAATTGCCGATATTACCGGGGCTACAAAAGTAATGACAGCAGGAATAATTCTCGCCTGTGCTACACCAAGAAGACATTTACAGTACATTAGCCAAATTCATTTTCCACAGATCATGGAAGTTAAAATTACATACAATCTTAAACATCAGAAATTCGCTTAATGTTGTCTTCTTGTTTTTCTAATGAGGACTTATGCCATTAATGCAATTTCTGATAACAGGTAGTTGCTGAAAGTGTTGATGAATTTAAAGACTGAATTGTGAGCGTTAAGCAAAAGACTGGTAAATTGAGTAAACATAATTTCCAGCAAAACCAAGCGCGACTGTCCCGACGATACCAGCAATAACTTTAACCCACATGACGACTGGCTTGATCTCGCTGACCTCAGACATTAAGGCTTTCATATTATCTTTGAGTTCGGCTACGTTGCTCTTTAAGCTTTTTACATCGTCTTTCAGGACAGCTACATCTGTTCCGAGGCTATCGACCTTGGTTTCTAGTCGATCTACCTTGACTTCCAATCCTCCCAATGCTTTGGTGTTGCTGTATATTGCTTGCTGCCAGCCATTATTGGTGGTTTGAGTCATTTGTTACATTTTTCTGCCGTCTCTTTCTCTATTTTCTGAACTTTTCGCTGTAACTTCTTAGTTCGACAATCTACTTTCATAAGCTATGGGTTCTTTAAGGGATCAGTTTCTCAGCCGGACTAATTTTCAGTTGGCGTGGGAAAAGGTGGCAAAAAATAGGGGCTGTGCTGGGGTGGATGGAGAGACAATCGGGGAGTTTCGAGCGAGGCAGAAGACTTATCTATCTCAGTTAAGGTGTACTGTTGCTGAAGGAATCTATCGTCCGCTGCCTTGGCGACAGATCGTAATCCCCAAAAAGAAGGGGGGATGGCGAGAACTGCGTGTGCCGACGGTGAGGGATAGAATTGTGCAGCAGGCGATGCTGAACGTGCTGCATCCAGTGATGGAGCAGGAGTTTGAACCCTGTAGCTTTGCTTATCGACCGGGACGATCTCATCTTATGGCAGTGCGTCAGGTGGCTCAGTGGCGCGATAGAGGCTACGAATGGGTACTAGATGCCGATATTGTTCAGTATTTTGATAATCTTGAGCATCCACGGTTGCTGGCTGAGGTAGCAGAACGTCTGGATATTCCTCAATTCCTTGACTTGATTGAGGCGTGGATTACCGTTGGAGTTTTAGCTAAAGAAGGATTAGTGCTGCCACAGAGAGGCATTCCTCAAGGAGCCGTTATTTCACCGATTCTTGCCAATGTTTATCTGGATGACTTTGATGAGATTGTTTCCGCATCAGGGCTAAAGCTGGTGCGCTATGCAGATGATTTTGTGCTGCTGTCTCGCACTCAAAAACGGCTCATTCAAGCTCATGTTGAAGTAGCTCAAATCCTCTCAGCAATGGGGCTATTGCTGCATCAGGATAAAACCCAAATTACTACCTTTGAGCGCGGGTTTCGTTTTTTAGGACATGCTTTTGCAGGAGATTTGATTGTTCCTATTAAAAAAACCGAAGCACCCCATCTACCAGTTGTAGTCAATAAGGGGGAGCGCTTGGTTCATGCGGAAACCGTCACGCAGCCGAATACGTTGCAGTTGGCAATGGTGGAGGCTCTGAAGGCAGCTCAAAAGCCGATTCCGCCGCCGCTATTTGTGGTGTTGGGGTACGAAGTGCGTCCAGAAAAATCTGTGCCGATTACATCAGTTGAACAAGCTTGGATTCCAGAGATGGCAACGCTTTATTTAGTAGAGCAAGGAACAACGATTCGTAAAGAACAGGGGCGTTTTCTGGTTCAGCCTCCTGGAGAAGATCGTCTGGAGGTACTGATTCGGGAGGTAGAGAGAATTCTCGTATTTGGCAATATTCAGCTCACGACGAGCGTTATTTCGACGTGTCTGGCAGAGCAAATTCCAGTGGTGTTTTTAACTCAGTTGGGGGAATATAAGGGGCACTTATGGAGTGCTGAGGCGGATAATTTAGTGGTTGAGACGGCACAGTTTGAGCGACGGCACGATGAAGAATTTCAGGTAGGGGTAGCGCGGCAGATTGTGCGGGGAAAGTTATGGAACTCTAAGCAGTTGTTGTTGAGGCTCAACCGTAAGCGACGGTATCCGGAAGTGGCTGAGGCAATTGTGGGTATTACTGAAGAGATGGAAGCGGTACTCAATCCAGAAAAAGCGGCGACAGTGGATCAAATTCGAGGCTACGAAGGGATTGGCGCTGCAAGGTATTTTCCGGCGTTAGGGAGGTTAATTGCTAATCCTGGATTTTCTTTAACGGAGAGAGTGCATCGTCCGCCGAAAGATCCGA
>JBHJGN010000025.1:0-29195 GCA_050331735.1 Cyanophyceae cyanobacterium | reverse complement strand
TTTGCGGTGGATTTGCGATGCCGATTCGGGAAGGCAAAGCTCAAGAAATCTACATCGTAACCTCCGGGAATTGATGGCAAGGTATGCTGCTTACAACATTGGTCGCGGTATTCTTAAGTATGCTCAGTCTGGCGGCGTTCGCTTAGGCGGCTTGATCTGCAACAGCCGTAAAGTTGACCGGGAAATTGAATTAATTGAAGCGCTAGCTGACAAGCTAGGCACCAAGATGATTCACTATGTTCCTCGCGACATGGTAGTTCAGCGAGGAGAATTACGCCGGATGACGGTGATTGAGTACGAACCCGAGCATCCTCAAGCTCATGAATACCGTGCTTTAGCTCGCAAAATTGAAAACAACAAAGACTTAGTCATTCCGACTCCCATCAGCATGGATGAACTCGAAGAATTATTAGTTGAATTCGGATTTATGGATTCTGACGCAGAATACCAAAAAGTCATTGAAGCTGATAAACAAGCTAAAGCGGCTGCTTCTGTCTAATTAACGCTCATAGGGAGGAGGATCAACCTACACCAATTCTCTAATTGCGAATTGGTATTACCTTCTCCCTCCCATCCCACAGCTCAAATCCGATTATTGTAAGGGGATAACATTATGTCAACTGTAGAACAGAACCAAGAACTGATTAAAGAGGTTCTAGAAGCCTATCCAGACAAGGCAGCTAAAAAGCGGGAAAAGCACCTCGGCGTTTACGAAGAAGGCAAATCTGACTGCGGCGTTAAGTCTAACAAAAAGTCTGTTCCTGGAGTCATGACGACTCGGGGTTGTGCCTACGCTGGAGCGAAGGGAGTAGTTTGGGGTCCGGTCAAGGACATGATCCACCTCAGTCACGGTCCGGTGGGCTGCGGCTACTACTCCTGGTCTGGTCGTCGTAACTACTACATCGGCACCACTGGGGTAGATACCTTCGGCACCATGCAGTTCACCTCCGACTTTCAAGAGCGAGATATCGTTTTCGGCGGTGACAAAAAGCTGGCGAAACTGATCGATGAACTCGAAGTGCTCTTCCCCTTGAGCCAAGGAACAACGATTGAATCAGAATGTCCCATTGGCTTAATTGGAGACGATATTGAAGCGGTGGCTCGCAAGAAAGCCAAGGAATACAACAAGCCGGTTGTTCCCGTTCGCTGCGAAGGCTTCCGAGGTGTTTCCCAGTCTTTAGGACACCACATCGCCAACGATACCGTTCGGGACTGGGTACTCCCCAAAGCCGACGAGTACCGCAAGACTCCCGAAGGATTTGAACCCGGTCCCTATGATGTCAACATCATTGGTGACTACAACATCGGTGGTGACGCTTGGCCCAGCCGGATGCTGCTCGAAGCGATTGGCTTGAGAGTGCTCAGTCAATTCTCTGGAGATGGCACCTTTAACGAAGTTGTCATGACTCCCCTGGCTAAGTTAAACCTGATCCACTGCTATCGGTCGATGAACTACATCTGCCGACACATGGAGGAACAGTACGGTATTCCCTGGATAGAATACAATTTGTTCGGTCCGACTCAAATAGCCAAGTCCTTACGGAAGATTGCGGCTCAATTTGACGAAACCATTCAGGAAAATGCCGAGCGGGTGATTGCCGAGTATCAAACCGACATGGATGCCCTGATCGCTCAATACCGTCCTCGCTTAGAAGGCAAAACCGTGATGATGATGGTGGGTGGACTACGCCCCCGTCACGTTATTCCCGCTTTTGAAGACTTGGGCATGAAAGTGATCGGTACGGGCTATGAGTTCGGTCACGGTGATGACTACAAGCGCACCGCCGAATACGTTAAAGACGGCACCATCATCTACGATGACGTCAGCGGTCACGAATTTGAGGAATTTGCCAAACAGCTCAATCCTGACCTGATTGCAGCAGGCATCAAAGAGAAGTACGTCTTCCAGAAAATGGCTCTGCCCTTCCGCCAGATGCACTCTTGGGATTACTCCGGTCCCTACCACGGCTATCACGGCTTTGCCGTTTTTGCTCGCGACATGGATTTAGCCATCAACAATCCCACCTGGAGCTTAATCCAAAATCCTTGGCAAGCCAAGTAAGGCGATCGCCAGTCATTGGTTATGAGTTATCTCGGTAGCGAATAACCAATGATGGCGCTCAGCTCAATTCTTCCCCCTTCACCTTTTCCCTTTCCCCAACTTCTGCCAAGAAGTTGAATGACTATCAACAAAGGACAAATATAAAAGAGGTAGAGCGTCATGACTCAGAACACGGAAAATACTCAAAACTCAACAAACCTTGTCGCTTCAGAGCCCGGTAAAATTCAAGACCACTTCGATCTCTTTCACACCGACCCCTATCAGGAACTCTTTGAATACAAGCGTCAGTTTGAAGGAGCACACAGCAAAGAAGAAGTTGCCCGCATTGCCGAATGGACCAAAACGTGGGACTACCGCGAGAAGAACTTTGCCCGCGAAGCTTTGACCATCAACCCCGCGAAAGCCTGTCAACCCCTAGGTGCTCTCTTTGTTGCCGCTGGTTTTGAAGGCACTCTACCCTATAGTCACGGTTCTCAAGGTTGCGTCGCGTACTTCCGCACTCACCTCACCCGTAATTTTAAAGAACCCTTCCAAGCCGTTTCCTCCTCCATGACCGAAGATGCTGCCGTCTTCGGGGGAATGAAAAACATGATCGATGGCTTGGCAAACTCCTACACCCTCTACAAGCCGAAAATGATTGCCCTCTGCACCACCTGCATGGCAGAGGTAATCGGCGATGACTTAGGCGCGTTTATCCAAACCTCCAAGAACGAAGGCTCAGTTCCCCAGGACTTCCCGGTTCCCTACGCCCACACTCCTAGCTTTGTCGGCTCTCACATCACGGGGTACGACAACATGCTCAAGGGAATTCTGGAGTGCTTAACCGAGGGCAAGAAACAAGACACCACCAACGGTAAGTACAACTTCAACCTGGGCTTCGATCCCTATATCGGCAACATCCGAGAACTCAAGCGGATTCTGCAACTATTCGATCTCGACTACACCGTTCTTTCCGACAACGCCGATTCGTTCGATTCCCCGAACACGGGTGAATTCGAGATGTACAACGGTCTAACTAAACTCGAAGATGCTGCCGACTCCATCAACGGCGAAGGCACGTTCTTCTTCCAGAAGTACACGACTCCCAAAACCCAGGAATACATCGAGAAAGAATGGGGTCAGCAAACCTTCAACTTCCGTCCCTTCGGCATTCGCGGCACCGATGAGTTTCTCTCCAAACTCTCGGAAATCAGCGGTAAGCCTGTGCCCCAAGAGTTAATCGAAGAAAGAGGTCGTGCCGTTGACGCGATGACCGATTCCCAGGCGTGGATTCACGGTAAGCGAGTCGCTCTCTACGGCGATCCCGACCATGTATTTGGTTTGGTTAACTTCCTCCTAGAGTTGGGCGCAGAACCCGTTCACATCGTCGTTACTAATAGCAACCCAGAATTTGAAGCAGAACTACAAGCCGTCTTGGCTGCCAGTCCCTACGGTAAGGATGCCACCATCTGGGGCAAGAAAGACCTCTGGCATCTGCGGAGCCTGATGTTTACCGAGCCTGTGGATCTGCTGATCGGCAACTCCTACGGCAAGTACCTGTGGCGCGACACCCACACTCCTCTCGTCCGCATTGGCTATCCGATCTTCGATCGCCACCACATGCACCGCTACGAGACACTGGGTTATCGAGGAGCGCTGAACCTCCACAACTGGATCGTCAACACCATCCTCGACGAACTGGATCGCAAGACCATTATCCCGTCGAAGACCGATATCTCCTTCGACCTGATTCGTTAAGTAGTAGCGATTAGCTATTAGCCATTAGCTGTTAGCTAAGGCTAATAGCTAACAGCCAAGAGCTAACAGCTTTGAGGAAAATCATGAAACTCGGTGATGTAGAACTCGATCAAGAACCTGCTTTCGATCTCGATGCTAAAGTCAGAGTCCGCAAAAAAATTCGCAATGACGGCACCTTCCCCGGTAAAGAAATTGGTGAAACGTTAGCCAATAAAGGAGATGAAGGATACATCATTTCCATCGGTACCTATCTGCAAACGGCTTATATCTACTCCGTACACTTTATGGAAACTGGAAACGTCGTCGGCTGTCTGGGGAAAGAACTCGAACTCGTAACCCAATGAGGCTATTATGGCTACCCACACTCCCCACCTCAATTTAGCTCCGCGCCGCCCCCTCGATCTGTTCGCTCCTCTGCGTCGCTGGGTCAACAGCATCGAAATCAAAAACGAAAAATTCGCTCGTTCTCTGTGTAATTTAATTCCCTGCACCTGTCCGTTTGAGCGCGATGTCACCCTTTTCGGACGCACCGTTCACATTCCCGCGCTGTGCAAAATCAACCCCCTCTACAACGAAGTTGTGCATTTACGCCTCCGCGCCCTGAGCTATTTAGAAGGGGACTGTGGGCAGGATATTACCCAGTATATCTGTTAGTCGGTATTTGTTAGTAGTAACACTTGCGATCGCATTTTAACCACCGCTCGCTCAAGAACCATGAAACTCACCAAAGGCAAAATCGCAGACCTCCTCAACGAACCCGGTTGCGAACACAATCACAAAAAAGGAGAACAGGGTAAAAATAAAGCCTGTACCCAACAAGCCAAGCCCGGAGCGGCTCAGGGAGGGTGTGCCTTTGATGGAGCGTCTATTGCCCTCGTTCCCATTACCGATGCGGCTCACCTGGTTCACGGACCGATAGCCTGTGCGGGCAATTCCTGGGGCAGTCGCGGTAGCCTCTCTTCGGGGGCAACAACCTACAAAATGGGATTTACCACCGATATTGGCGAAAACGACATTATTTTCGGCGGGGAGAAAAAACTCTACAAGGCGATCGCCCAGGTAATCAAGCGCTATCAGCCTCCAGCCGTATTTGTTTACTCCACCTGCGTTACGGCCCTGATTGGCGACGATCTCGATGCCGTCTGCGAAGCCGCCACCAACAAGTTTGACACTCCCATCATCCCCGTTCATGCTCCCGGTTTTGTCGGCAGCAAGAACCTCGGAAACAGACTCGCCGGAGAATCGTTACTCGATCACGTTGTCGGCACAGCCGAACCGGAATATACCACCCCCACTGATATTAATCTAATTGGGGAATACAACATCGCCGGAGAACTGTGGGGCGTCCTGCCTCTGTTTGAAAAAGTCGGGATTCGCGTTCTTTCTAAGATTACGGGCGATGCCACCTTTGAAGAGATCCGCACTGCTCATCGCGCCAAACTGAACGTGATGATCTGCTCTAAAGCCCTGATCAATATGGGGCGCAAAATGGAGGAACGCTACGGCATCCCCTACATTGAAGAATCCTTCTACGGCGTTGCCGACATGAATCGCTGTTTACGCAACATTGCCCAGAAACTCGGCGATCCCGAATTACAGCAGCGAGTCGAAACCGTGATTGCCGAAGAAACGGCTAAACTCGATGTTGCCCTCGCGCCCTATCGCGCTCGACTTAAAGGCAAGCGGATGGTGCTGTATACCGGAGGAGTCAAAAGCTGGTCGATTATTTCTGCCGCTCAAGATTTAGGCATGGAAGTAGCAGCCACCAGCACCAAAAAAAGCACCGAAGAAGATAAAGCCAAGATTCGAGAGCTATTGGGCAAAGACGGCATTATGCTCGCCAAAGGAAATGCCCAGGAACTCTTAAAAGTGATTGAAAAGACCAAAGCCGATATGCTCGTTGCTGGAGGACGCAACCAGTACACTGCCCTCAAAGCCCGCATTCCCTTCCTCGACATCAACCAGGAACGCCACAACCCCTATGCCGGATACGTGGGACTGATCGAAATGGCTAAAGAATTCGATCGCGTTCTCCACAGCCCCATCTGGGAACAGGTTCGTCAGCCAGCACCGTGGGAGGTAGCGATCAGTGGTTAATTGCTGATTGCTCATTGTTGATTGCTCATGGTTCATTGTCCCCACTGAGTTGAGAACCATTAACTATTAACCATCAACCATCAACAAACCATGACTACCGTTACCCGCAATAAAAAATCTGTTGCTGTTAATCCTCTTAAACAGAGTGCGCCTCTAGGGGCAGCGTTGGCTTTCTTGGGATTAAAAGGAATTGTGCCTCTCTTTCACGGTTCTCAGGGGTGTACGGCGTTTGCCAAGGTGTTGTTGGTACGGCATTTCCGCGAGGCAATTCCCCTAGCCACGACGGCGATGACGGAGGTTTCGACTATTTTGGGCGGGGAGGAGAATATCGAACAGGCCATTTTAACTCTGGTCGAGAAAGCTCAACCCGATTTGCTGGGTTTGCTCACCACAGGGCTGACGGAGACGCGGGGAGACGATATGCACGGCATTCTCAAATCGATTCGTCAGCGCCATCCTGAACTCGATTCCCTGCCTATCATCTTTGTTTCCACTCCCGATTATAAAGGGTCATTGCAGGATGGCTTTGCGGCGGCGGTTCAATCGACTGTCGCGGCTGACTACGGCGCATCGGTAGAAACATCTGCAAAGCAGGTGACGATTTTAGCCGGATCGCTGCTTGGTCCTGGGGATGTCGAGGAAATTAAAGAAATTGTGGAGTCATTGGGGCTAACGCCGCTTGTCATCCCGGATCTGTCGGGTTCGGTAGACGGACACTTAGATGATGACTATAACAGCAAAACTCCGGGCGGCACTTCCCGAGAACAGCTACGGCAGCTAGAGCGATCGCTGTTTACCATCGCCATCGGCGAAAGTATGCGTCCGGCGGCGGAAATCTTGCAGCAACGCTTTGGCACCAACTACGAGGTCTTGCCGCGAATCGCAGGTTTGACCGCCGTCGATCAGTTTTTGTGGCTGCTCGTCCAAACGGCCTTTATTGGCGATCGCAACGGACAGTCACCGTTCCAAATCCCTTCAAAATACCAACGTCAGCGTCGTCAGCTACAGGATGCCATCCTCGATACTCATTTCTATTTTGGCGGCAAAAAGGTGTGCTTGGCGTTAGAACCCGATCTGCTCTATCAAACCAGTTGGCTATTACACGAAATGGGGGCAGAAATTCAAGCCGCCGTCACGACGACTAAATCGCCGTTGCTCAGTGAATTGCCCGTTGATACCGTGACAATTGGCGATCTCGAAGACTTAGAAGATTTAGCCTCTGGTTCAGATTTAATTATTACTAATTCCCAAGGAAAAATCCTCGCTGATAAACTTCATATTCCCCTCTACCGAATGGGCTACCCTATCTACGACCGCCTCGGTAATGGTTCTCGTTGCTTGATTGGCTATCGAGGGACAATGCAGTTTTTATTTGATATCGGCAACATTTTCATTGAATTAGGACATTAATCACGTGTCCTTCGTTGTTCGTCATTAGCAAGAGAACAGACAAATGAGTCAAATAACTCTTGAGAAGCCACCACAAATTACTCAGTCACCACATCTTTTTCTGCAAGAATTGATTGATCAATTTCGTTTAGAAGATACTGCCAATCGATATCAGAAGTGGTCTGATGAGCGTTTAATAAAGCGGTTAGTTGGTTCTCCGGATCCAACCATTTCTTCAAATAATCTCAACCTCGATCCGCTCAGTCAGCTTCTCACGCAAGCTTTCTATCAGACAGTTGGGGCAGCAATCGAGAAAAGAACGGGACATAAAACAGAAACTTATGTTCAGTTGAAAGGTAAAGATTTTAGCTCTGCGGTGATTTTCTGTGGTGGAGTTTTAGTCTTGTACTCATTAATTTGGGGATATAGAAGCCTGAGCTTCCTGACAACACAAGCGTTAGTCGAATCCGCTGAAACCTTTATCAATAGCGCGGTTACGAAAGCCAGTCAGTATTTAGATTTCGTTGATTATTAATCATGTATAGCTCATTGTCTATTGATTAATAGCTTTAATGGATGGCTATGTACCAATAACAAAACTATCAACTATTAACCATCAGCTATCAACCAGTCCCATGAAAGTTGCCTTTGCTACCCAAGATAACGTCCATATTAATGCTCATTTCGGCTGGGCAAAAAAGGTAGATGTCTATGATGTTTCCCCTGAAGGCTATCGCTTTCTTGAAACCGTCGAATTTGGCGGCGACCTTAAAGAAGATGGCAACGAAGACAAGCTAGTGCCCAAAATCAATGCCGTTTCTGATTGCACAATTGTTTACGTTTCCGCCATTGGAGGCAGTGCCGCATCCCGGTTGCTAAAGCACAAAATTACCCCCCTTAAAACCGAAAATCAAGACGATGAAATTGCCGATGTTCTCAAGAGCTTAGTTAAAACGATGAGCGATCCTCCTCCTTGGCTGCGTAAAGCATTAGGGCAAAGCCCAAAGAGCTTCGATTTTGAAGAAGAGTAGACCTTATTTCTTTAGTTATAAACATCCATTCTAGTTTTTTTGTTGATTGTTCATTGTCCTTTGACTACTGCAAAACCTACTTTCCTAGTTGAAGAACTACTAACCATTAACTATCAGCAATCAACTATCAACCATCAACCATTAACGAATCATGACTACCACCACTACCCCCGAAACTACCACAAACATCGTTGAAGAAAGTGCTTTTCTCAAAGAATTAGTTCTGCAAGTCCGCGCTCAAGATCACTATGGAGTCTATCGCAGTTGGAAAGATGAATTAGTGTTAGCTAATTTTGTCGTCAGCAAAGAAAAGAAAAGCCAAATTTCTGTAGAGGGCGATGTCGATCCGGCAACACAGCTAAGAATTCTCTGTTTCTATCGAGCGATCGCCGCCAGTATTGAAAAACAAACCGGCAAACTTTGCCAAGTCGTCACCGATCTCTCGCACGAAGGCTTTGGCTGGGCGCTGGTTTGGACGGGACGCTTAGTCGTGCTCTCTCGCACCCTCAGAGATGCGCAACGCTTTGGCTATCCTTCTCTCAATAAACTCGCTGCCCAAGGAGAAAGATTGGTCGAATCTGGCATCAAAAACATCGAAAAATTCCCCGATGCTGCCGATGCGTAATGCTCATTGCTCATCTGTCATTCAACAAGGACAAACAATGGTTCAAACTACAGCTCAAACCCCAACCCCCGAAGCTGTTGCGGATTTGAAGAAAACCATCAAACGCCTCAACAGTAAAGCAGGTCAAATCAAGATGGACCTGCACGATCTTGCTGAAGGTTTACCAGCCAATTACGAAACTCTCATCGAGGAAGCGACTAAAACCTACGAGGTTTATCGTCAGTTAGCCGAACTCAAACAGCAACTAAAAACTTGGGAGCAACAATTGTCATGACTGCAACTGAAACTGATACCACCCCAAAAAATCTAGCAACCTTTCAAAACCTCGTTAATGCAGAAGAATATCTTCAGTTCTTCAACATTGACTACGATCCTGAATTCGTCAATATCAACCGTCTGCACATTCTCAAACAGTTTTCTCTTCTGATTAGAGAAGTCGATCAGGCTTTTCCCGATGTCGATGAAGCCGAAAGACTGGAGAAGTATCGGCTAGCTTTAGAGGAAGCTTATCAGGTTTTCTTAACCTCCAGTCCTTTAGAAACGAAGCTGTTTAAAGTTTTTCAAACCAAACCAAAAAACTTTGTTTCCTTAGAAGAACTGACGAAGAAGGCAGAGGGCAGGGGGCAGGAGGCAGAAGGTTAAGACAAGTAACAAAGAGAAGAAAATTATGTTATCACCTAAAGAACTAGAACGCTATCGCCGTCAGATCCAGCTTTCGGGTTTCGGAGAAGCCGGACAGCAAGCCCTCAAAAACTCGACTGCCCTTGTGTCTGGAGTTGGAGGTTTGGGCGGAACGGTTGCCCTCTACCTCGCGGTTGCTGGCATCGGTAAGCTGATTCTAGTTCGCGGTGGCGAGTTGCGTCTCGACGACATGAATCGTCAGATCCTCATGACCGATGACTGGGTAGGTAAACCGAGAGTAACGAAAGCCCAAGCGACTCTCACCCAAATCAATCCCGATGTTGAAGTAGAGGCGATCGCCGAATACATCACTCCCGAAAACGTCGATGCCCTCGTTCAACGCGCCGACATTGCCCTCAGTTGCGCTCATAATTTCCCCGAACGGGATCTGCTCAATGCTGCCTGTGTCCGCTGGCACAAGCCGATGGTAGAAGCCGCTATGAACAGCATGGATGCCTACCTCACCACCATCGTCCCTGGCCTCACCCCCTGTCTCTCTTGTCTCTTTCCCGAAAAACCCAACTGGGATCGCCGCGCTTTTGGCGTCCTCGGTGCGGTATCTGGCACTCTCGCCTGTTTAACCGCCCTAGAAGCTATCAAGCTAATCACAGGACTCGGTAAACCCTTACTGGGAACCCTACTCAACATGGATTTAGCCAACGTCGAGTTTCACAAACTGCGCCTCTACAAAGATCCAGATTGCCCCGTCTGTGGCAAGCCAGAGGTAGAGAAAGCAGACCCCCAACTACTAACTATCAACAATTAACCATCAACAATCATCCCAAGGAGAATCCCCATGTCTGTTTACTTAACCGAAAAAGCAGCATTTAGACTTCGTAGCTTTATCCGCGCGAGTACTAACGACACTCCCGAAAAAGGGGTGCGGGTAGCAGCAGTGAACGGCGGCTGTAACGGCTATGAATATGCGATGGATATCGTTGATCGCCCCGAAGCTGACGATTTAATCTACGAACAAGATCGCGTCAAAATTTACCTCGATCGGCAAAGCGCCCCTGTTCTAGATGGCATTGTCATTGATTTCGTCGAAAGTCTAATTCAAAGCGGTTTTACCTTTGAAAACCCTAATGCTACCGATGGCTGTGGCTGTGGCAAATCTTTCTCTGCCGGAGACTGCACCCCCGAAGCCGTCCCTTGCACCTAGCACCTGCGGTGCGTCATTAGTCATTCGTCCTTCTTCGCGTCAATGAGCAATCAACAATCAACTTTAACCACTAACCACGAACCATGACCACGACCTACAAAGTCCGCCTCATCAAAGGCAAAAAGAAAAAACCCCCCGAAATCGATGTCACTATTGATGTTCCCGAAGATCAGTACATTCTCGATGCCGCAGAAGAACAAGATTTAGATTTACCGTCCTCCTGTCGTGCTGGCGCTTGTTCTAGCTGCGTCGGCAGAATGGTTGAAGGGGAAATAGATCAAGAAGACCAAAGCTTCTTAGATGACGAGCAAATTGAAAAAGGGTACGTGTTACTGTGTGTTGCCTATCCTAAATCCGACTGCACCATTAAAACACACCAAGAAGCTTATCTAGTCTAAATGAACTGTAATTGGTCGCTTGTCCTTGAGCCTGTGTTCTTCTTCCGTGGAGATGTTAAGCCAGTGACTAGCGACTGATGTCTTGCTTTAGATCCTACACAAGTTAAAAGTGAAAGGTCGAGGAAAATTTTGAAGGGAAAGGGCTAATATTCTTCTTTACCCTTTCCCCCTTCCCCTTTTCCCAATCAATCATTCGCGGCTCTACTTAACAAATCGGATATTAGACTGATGATTAGCCGAGATCAGTTAGTTAAAGAGTACGTCAGCATTGTCAATAACTATCATCCGATAGCCGGACATTTGCTTCGTCACTGCCTGGTAAAAGTTATTGGTTTTCGTGCCGAAAGTCTCCATAGAAATCATTATTACTTGGGAATTTACTATCCCAATAAAATCGGTGATCGCCTTCTAGAGCAGCAAGACATTTTTAAAGGCATTGCCGAAAACATGGGGTTGGTAGAAGTTGTTTTTTTGAATGCTAATCATTTAGTAAGAGATCCGCTCTCAAAAATAAAGCAGCAAGATTTTCGCTTTTGGCTAGAGCTATCCTGGATAGCCAATTCTTAAAACCGGAAATATTAGGAGATGTCAAAGTGTTAGCTAGTTTATTAGTTTTATCAGTAGGAATGGGAACCATTCTTCTCAGCATTCACGAGCAAGATGAAATTCATCAGCTTGTCGCTATTTTGTCTGGCTTGCTTGCCGTGATTTGCTTTTTGATTTTAACGCCGCCTCTTATTAAGGGAATGCTGAGCATTCTGTTTTTGATTGTCGTTCACAAACTATTTCCTACTCATGAAAGCTTTGAATAGTTAGTGTCGCCGAGCAGCCATTTTTTACCACAAGAAAATAGAGCTTTTTATTTTTCGACTGGGCAATTTCTAATGCGTCATCTTGCCGTTGTTTTATTGAAAGGCAACAATTTACAACTTCAACTTGACAAAAAGAGCCTGTATGCTGTTTATCAAGCAAGCGAAATATGCCAAAAACTGTGCAGAGAAAAACATTAATCATTAACGAAAAACTAGGATATATAACTCTAGTTTATTAAAGCAGTTACTGCTGTACTGCTGTAGCGAAACGGCTTTTTTATAAATATCAGATTTGGCGTATATCAATATCAATCACTTTGTCAATAAATTACTTTGTGATTAGTTTTACTGTTTTTTAAAATAGCTTTTGTTATTTTGAAAACAGCTAGAGGAAAAAAAATGGACTGTCACGATTGTCATCAAAGCTGTCATCCTAAGCGACGTAATCAAGGCTGGAATTTATTTAGTCGCTTTAGAAAGCCGTCGAAACATCGTCTTTCTAGCGAGCAAACAAATATTGCCTTGGTCGGTTCGCCGAATGTTGGTAAAAGTCTTTTATTCAACCTGCTAACAGGAACTTACGTCACGGTTTCTAACTACCCTGGAACCACCGTAGAGGTGGCTCGAGGTCAGGCCGTCGTTGCTGGAGAAAATGTCACTATTTTCGATACGCCGGGGATGTATTCTTTAATTCCCATTACAGAAGAAGAGCACGTTGCCAGAGATTTGATGACGAACCAGAAAATAGATTTAGTCATTCACGTTGTCGATGCTAAACATCTTGGCAGAATGCTCAACCTGACTCTGCAATTGATGGAAGCTCAACTTCCTGTTTTGCTGGTCGTTAATATGATCGACGAAGCACAGCAATTGGGCATTTGGGTCGATGAAAACAAGTTAGCCTACAGGCTAGGGATTCCTGTCGTCACGATGGCAGCCGCGCAAAAAGTAGGACTGAAAAAATTAACCGCCAAGGTAGCTGATTATGTCCAGTCAAGTTCCTTATCCATCGCCTATTGAAGCGGCTATTAGCCGCATCGAATCTTACGTAAGCAATCACCCTGACCCGATAGCGCCGCGCAGCATGGCGCTATTACTGCTACAGCGAGACCCAAGAACGCGATCGCAGCTACAGCAAGAACCCTATTTCCCAGAAATCGAGCGCATCGTTACCGAAACCCAGGCGTATTTTTCAGAATCCTTGGCGTTGGCGATCGCCCAATCTCGTCATCAGCTAGCCATGTCCATCGAACAGGATGTGACCGTTCAGCCTCAGCAGCAGCGGACTGGTCGCGAGTGGCTGCATCAGTTGACCGTTCATCCCGTAACCGGCATTCCCATTCTCGGTTTCATCCTTTACTTCGGGGTTTATCAGTTTGTGGGAGTATTCGGTGGGGGGACGTTAGTCGATGGCCTTGAAGGGTTTTTTGAATCTCATATTAACCCCGTTGTGAATACGGTAGTGGCAGCACTGTTCCCCTGGCCGGTAATTCACAATCTCTTGGCTAATGAGTACGGCATCATTACCTTGGGCATTCGCTACGCCGTGGCGATCGTTCTCCCCATCGTTACAACTTTCTTTTTAATGTTTTCCCTGCTAGAAGATAGCGGCTATCTCCCCCGTCTCTCTTTACTTGTCGATCGCCTGTTTAAGACCATCGGACTTTCCGGGCGATCGATTATCCCGCTGATTCTCGGGCTAGGCTGCGGGACGATGGCAACGTTAGTCACCCGCACCTTAGAAAGCCGACGAGAACGAATTATTGCTACGTTACTGTTAGCCTTGACCATTCCCTGTTCAGCCCAGTTAGGAGTTATTCTGGGCTTACTCTCTCAAGAACCTACCGCCTTACTCATCTGGGCAGGTGTCATGGTAGCCATCTTTTTGGGCATTGGGTTTGTCGCCGGAAAAGCGATCCCAGGACAAGCCTCGTGCTTCTACATGGAGATTCCTCCCTTAAGGCTACCCCGTCTCCAAGCCATCCTCACTAAAACCTTCGTGCGCCTCAAATGGTACTTTGGTGAAATTTTGCCTCTGTTTATCTTTGCCTCCGTCCTAATTTGGGTAGGGAAACTCACCGGATTATTTGATATCCTCGTTCGCGGATTAGAACCGGTGATGCGGTGGTTAGGATTACCCACCGAAGCCGCCCCCACCTTTCTCTACGGATTTTTCCGCCGCGACTACGGGGCAGCCGGCATGTTCGACCTGCATGCTTCGGGGATTTTAACCGGTCAACAATTAGTCGTTGCCGCCGTTACCCTGACTCTGTTTATTCCCTGCGTTGCCCAACTGCAATTTATGCTTAAAGAGCGAGGAGTCAAAACCACAGTGGCGATCGCCAGCTTTGTGGTTTTATTTGCCTTTTCCCTAGGCTATGTTCTCAATCAAGTATTAACAATGGCGGAGGTTTACTAAAATGCTTAGTCAAGGTTTTTCTGTCAACTATTCTCCATTAACTCTACTAGAAACTAAAACCCAAGGAGTCATTACCCGAATTAAAAATAACGACGAACAAGTTGTCAGAAAACTCTCGGCAATGGGCATCTACACCGGAATGCCCATTACCCTAGAACAAAAGTTTCCTGCCTTTGTGATTAAAGTCGGTCGAACACGGGTAGCCATCGATCGAGAAATTGCCAGCTCTATTAAGGTAAGAGTCACAAAAATATAGTCATTATTCCTTTTTTATGAGTAAAAAAAGGAATAAAGGGCAATTGATCGACCACTAATCAACAGCAATGGCTACATCCGACGCTTTAATGACTGCATAGGCTTCGCTCCCTTCTGCTATCCCCAGTCTTTCTGCTGAAGATTTAGTGATAATAGAAACAACGTCTACGCCAGGAGCTACCTCTAAAGTTATCTCAGCATTAACTGCCCCCAAATCGACTTTTTTGATTGTTCCTTTAAGAGTGTTGCGATTACTTAGCTTCATAAAAGGTTCCTCATTTTGAATAAAATAATTATATGCTAAAGCGATTCAAGATTACTGAGAATTGGAGTAAAAATCCGATGAGAAGCAGCTCAACAATTAGCTTTTTAGGCGTGGGAATTGTGTCATCGCTGCTAGTAGGAGGATGCAGTAGTCTCGGTCCTGTTCAACTAGATCATCCGAGTCAAGCGACTCCCTCAACTCAACTCACTGTTTCAGCCGCAGCGAGTTTGCAGGAAGCAATGGAGGGCATTAAGCCTCTTTATCAAAAAGCATATCCTGAAACAGAAATTATCTACAATTTTGCTTCCTCTGGTTCTTTGCAGCGTCAGATTGAACAGGGCGCACCTGTAGACGTGTTTATTTCGGCTGCTCCTCAGCAGATGGATTCTCTTGAAGATCGGGGTCTATTACTAAGCGAAACTCGCCGCGATCTATTACAAAATCAGATGGTTTTAATTGTTCCTCCGGGGAATAAAAGTAGTCTAAACGACGATTTTGCCGATTTGACGACTAAAGAACTAACAACCATCGCCCTTGGAGAACCAGAAAGCGTTCCGGCTGGTAAATACGCTCAGGAAGTATTAACCTCCTATAACATTGCTGATGCAGTCAACTCTAAAGCTGTTTATGGAACAGATGTTCGCCAGGTGCTCAACTACGTCGCTACAGCCAACGCTGATGCCGGAATTGTCTATAGAACCGACGCCCAAGGCAGCGCAGTCGAAATCGTTGCGACTGCCCCTGAAAACACCCACTCCCCCGTCATTTATCCCATCGCTGTGATTCAAGATAGCGACAACCCAGAAGCCGCCACCGAACTTGTTGAGTTTTTAGCAACTCCCGCAGCGCAAGCTGTGTTTGAAGAACATGGGTTTGTGGCCGTGACCAGTGACCAATCAACAATCAACAATAACCCGTGACCAATCAACAATCAGCAATCCCCCCTTTCTCCCAGAAAAGATGGAATGCGTATTACAATACTGTCGCTAATCGTCCCCCTAGAAAAACAATTTTGACCGCCCTGGCTGCTTTTGAAAAACCAGGAGTGGCGATCGATCTCGGGTGCGGCAACGGGAGAGATACAGTCGAAATCCTCCGGCAAAATTGGTCAGTACTGGCAATCGACCGAGAACCAGAGGCGATCCGTAGGCTACGCGATCGCGTAATCGCTCAATTACTCGCTCGTCCGCTTCCGAATACCGACCAGTTATCCACCCAAATTGCTAGTTTTGAAGAGTTAAAGCTGCCTCAACCCGTTGATTTAATTAATGCCAGTTTTTCCCTACCCTTTTGTGCGTCAGCAGCCTTTTCAAGGGTGTGGCAGCAAATTTTCGAGGCTTTAAGAAGTGGGGGCAGATTTTGCGGACACTTATTTGGTGATCGCGATTCCTGGTGCGATCGCCAATTAATAAATTGCTTTACTCGGCAACAGGTAGAAAACTTACTTAAACCCTACACCCTCGAACTCTTTGAGGAAGAAGAACACCCCGGTCAAACCCCTTTAGGAGAAGAGCGGTACTGGCACATCTTTCACATCGTGGCGCAAAAACCCTAAATCTGTTCTCTATGTCAATCGTTTCGTCATTAATGAACAATCAACCATGAGCAATGACCGACCTCACCCCTATCTGGATCTCCCTTAAAACCGCCACCACTGCCACGGTCATTACCTTTTTCCTCGGAGTCATGGCGGCGCGGTGGATGCTGGGGTATCGGGGCCAAGGACAGGGAATCATCGAAGGGGTATTGACGGCCCCCTTAGTTCTGCCCCCAACGGTTGTTGGTTTTCTGCTGCTGTTGCTGTTTGGAAAAAACGGGGCCATTGGTCAACTCTTAGATTCTGTTGGCATTAGAGTAATTTTCTCGTGGTACGCCACCGTAATCGCCTCAACAGTGGTGGCTTTTCCCCTCATGTACAGAACGGCATTGGGGGCATTTCAACAAATTGATGCGAATCTGCTGGCCTGTGCCAGAACCCTGGGCGCTTCAGAATGGATAGTTTTCTGGCGGATTATGTTTCCTCTCGCGCAACCAGGACTGATTGCTGGTGCTTTACTCGCTTTTGCTCGGGCCTTGGGAGAGTTTGGCGCCACGTTAATGTTAGCAGGGGCCATTCCTGGCAAAACCGAAACCATTCCCATCGCTATTTTTTTAGCTGCCGAAGGCGGTTCAATGAATCGGGCTTGGATGCTGGTCGCGATCATGCTGGCGATCTCTTTAGGGGTGATTACGGCGGTTAATTATGGAGATAACCACCGGAAACTCTCCCCAAAACCTCGTCGCCACTCATGGACCCTTCCGACTGCCCGATTAGCAAATCGCGCCATTAGTCGAAACCGTTTGCAACACCCAGACTATCTGCCACCAGCCACGATTCAATTAATCGTTGATATTCAAAAACAATTAGCGGATTTTCGCTTAGATGTTTCCTTCACCACTGACCAAACCCCCCTGGGTTTACTCGGGGCATCGGGGGCCGGAAAAAGTACCATCGTGCGCTGTATTGCCGGGTTAGACACTCCAGATCGAGGGAAAATTATTCTCAACGGACGAGTGCTGTACGATTCCCGCCGAGGCATTGATCTTCCTCCCCGTGATCGCGCCTGCGGGTTTTTGTTTCAAAACTATGCCCTGTTTCCCCATCTGACGGTGGCGGAAAATATTGCCTTTGGGGTGCGCAAGAAATCCCGTCGAGACATCAGACAGGAAGTCGAAACCCATCTCATGGCAGTCGATCTCCAAGGCATGGGCAACCGCTATCCGGGAGAACTTTCCGGGGGGCAGCAGCAGCGAGTGGCGCTCGCGAGAGCCAAGGCCAGCCATCCGGAAATGATGCTTCTCGACGAGCCGTTTTCAGCGTTAGATACCTATTTACGAGATAAACAGGAAAAGCTGCTCAGAATGAGCCTGATTCGCTATCAGGGGGTGACGCTCTTTATTACTCATAACCTAGAAGAAGTCTATCGCGTCTGTCCTCAATTGCTGGTGGTGGATGCCGGCAAAGCGATCGCTCACGGTTCTAAACAAGAAATTTTTGAACGTCCTCCCAACTGGAGAACAGCACAGTTAACGGGCTGTAAAAACTTCTCCCGTGCCATTGCGGTTGCTCAACACAAAATCAAAGCGCTCGACTGGCACTGTCAGTTAGCAGTCATTGAACCAATTCCGCCATCTCTGGAGTATGTCGGGATTCGCGCCCACCAGCTTATTTTTCCGGAAACCGACGGAGTGAATACGTTCCCGTGTTGGTTAGCAACCATTAGCGAAACCCAACACCGCATGACTTTATATCTTAAGCTGCACCAACCCGCTCTCTATCCTGAAGATTATCATCTCCAAGCGGAAGTATTTAAAGATAACTGGCTAGAGTTAAAAGAGCGTTCCTTTCCCTGGCTGATTCAGCTTTCTCAGCTCAGAATCATGCTTTTAAAAGCTTAGTTGATTCTTTGTATATCCCTTCTCAGACCAACTCAACAACTAGCTGCGCTGAGAGAAACCCCAGGAGTGTTCATTCTGGACGGTTTTATGGGGAAATTACTGGGATTCTACCTCTCAAGTGATTTTCATCCCCAGTCAAGCAGGGCTATCAGTGACAGCTCGCTGAGGTTGGGGAACAACGACGCTTGGGTTTCTAAAATGATTATGCTCAGAACGATTGCGAGGACAACGGTAGCGATCGCCTCAGTGGTTGTGACGGCAGAAACTGCTGTTGCTGCTGCCTTTCGGCTACAGGATGCTACGATTAGCGATATTAATGAGGCGTTTGACGCGGGAGCGTTAACAGCAGAACAGTTAGTGCAGCTCTATCTCAATCGAATTAACGCCTACGATGATGTTGGTCCCGCCATTAACTCGGTGATTACCACCAATCCTGATGTCCTCGATATTGCCAGAGACCTAGATATAGAGCGACGGACCAGTGGACCCCGAAGCCCGCTCCACGGCATTCCCGTGCTCCTGAAAGATAACCACGATACCTTCGATATTCCCACCACTGGTGGCTCAGATGCCCTCGTTGGCTCTGTTCCTCCTGATGATGCCTTTGTGGTCAACGAGCTTCGCGATGCCGGAGCGATTATCTTTGGCAAAGCGGAGATGGACGAACTCGCCATCTCTGGTTCCGGCTACAGTTCTTTGGGAGGACAGACCCTTAATCCCTACAATTTACTTCGCCAGTCAGGGGGGTCGAGCGGCGGTACCGGCGCCGCGATCGCCGCTAACTTTGCTACCTTCGGTACCGGTAGCGATACCGGCGGCTCGATTCGCACCCCCTGCTCGTTTCAAGGACTCGTCTGCGTACGCTCTACCCGAGGATTAGTTAGCCTTGACGGGATTATTCCCTTCGTGTTGTCTAGAGATATGATTGGTCCGATGGCTCGCTCCGTCGAAGATGCGGCGATCGCTCTCGGCACGATGGCAGAGTTTGACCCAGAGAATCCTGGTATCCAAACGCCCATCGCGGCTCCTCCTGTTGAGCCAGATCAGTTCTATGACGACTACACGCAGTTTCTAGAACCCGATGCCCTCGATGGGGCTCGCTTAGGATTGGTGACTAGCTATTTGGGCGTAGAAAACGGGGTCGATCCTGAAGTGACGGGCTTGGTCGAAAACGCCATAGCGGTGATGGAAAATCTGGGAGCTGAGGTGGTAGACGTCTCGTTTGAGGACGATTTTTTGGAACCCCTCAGTAGCGTCTATGGAACCGCGATCGCCGTTGAGCAGGAAATTTACTTGGAAGAGTACCTAGCGACCCTAGACCCCGAATATCCCAAGACCCTAGAGGAGCTGATTGCGATTTTAGAATCTCCTGAAATTGCCAATTCTGACACTCCGTCCATTATTACCGGCACTCTAGAATTTGCCGCCGCCGATGGAGAATCAGAGGAAGCGGAATATCAGGAAGTGGCTGAAGTGACGGCTCCCTTTCTCCGCAATACCTTAATCGACACTCTCGATTCCCTAGAGCTAGATTCGTTTCTGTTTCCCACCATTGATACCTTTGCTCGTCCGGCACTTGGCGTTGAAGATCCCACCTTTGTTAATCCCCAGGGCAATCCTCCCGCTCGACAGGTGTTGTTCGCCAGCTCGACAGGACTGCCGGATGTGACGGTTCCAGCCGGGTTTGGCTCTCAGGGATTGCCCCTCACCCTCTCGTTCACGGGTCGCCCCTACAGCGAATCTACCCTACTGGGACTGGCTTACTCCTTTGAACAGGAAACGATGTTCCGCCAGCCCCCACCGCTCACTCCAGCCCTTGCTGGAGAAGAATTTGACTATACGCCCGTGCCAGAGGCGGGCTTTGGTCCTGTCCTCGTTGGCATCGGTGGCGTTCTCCTCGGCTCCAGAGTTTGGAAGCGAAAACGTCGTGTCCTCGATCGTTAGTCGTTGGTCCTTGGTCATTCGGACCAACGACTAAGGACACCCGTAGCGTCGAGTGTGTAAAGTCTTCTTACAAGTCTCGATAACCTGCATAGAAAGGATAGCGTATCTTCGAGTGATAATTGGAAGCTTCAGGCTGGCACTTTTGCAGATTGCAGTCACAATTTGTCACTCTAATTTTATGTTGTCTAACTCAATGCACGAATACTTAGTTTATATTCATGGGGTCTCGCAAGACCACAATCGGAAGCACAAAGAAACCTATGACAAACTCCATGATGGAGTCAAAGCAGTAGACAAGCAGTTTCCTAACCGAGCAAAATGGGAAACTGCCAACCGCTGCGACGTGGAATGGGGATGGAATTATGATAACCATCCTGCTCCTGAGGGCGATCGCTTATTAGCACAAGCTCAAGAGCAATTTGCCAATGATATCTTACCAGAAATCAAAGATGCGGCTGATCCAACCCTTAATCCGTTTCGCTTACTGCTCTTCACCATGCGAACACTGATGATCAAAGGATTTTCCGATATGTTCTACTACACGTCTAGAGACGGTAAAAATAGCATTCGTGCTACTGTTGCCTCTCAGATTTTGCAACGGATTCATCAACCGTTGGAGCAGGGTGAGCCAATTTCTCTCACATTGATTGCTCACAGCGCTGGCTCGGTGGTTGCGTTTGACCTTCTTTTCTATCTCTTTTCCCCGCCAGAAATTTATAGCAAACACGAGTTTATTGAAGACAAGCAGCCTATTACTGCCACAGACACAATGAGCGATTTTAAGAAACTGCGTCAGTTGGCTGAAAACAAAAAACTGCGGGTGCGCCGACTGATCACCTTTGGTTCTCCCCTATCGATGCTGGCATTTCGCAGTAATGCTGTAGTGGAAATTCTCGCGAGTGGTCACAAGCTAAATCCGAGTCATTACGGATTAGACCGCAATCCGGAAGTATTTGTGTCTCCTCTCCAGGGAGCGCGTTGGATCAACTTTTGGGACAAAGATGATATCATTTCCTGGCCTGCGAGTTTACTGATGCAAGACTCTCCGGTTGTTAAAGACATCTATACGGATGTAGGAGATCACGTTTCTTCTGTCCACAACAAATATTGGAGTAGTTCAAAAATCCACGAACTCATTGCGGCCCATTGGTAAAATTTCCGTTATCCGGTTTGCCAGCTTCCCATTGATGCTAGCTAGTTCGGAACCGAGAGTTAAAAATTTCCCACAACTTGAGTGGGAGTACTGCCTTGAACATTAACCAACAAACTCTGCTGCTGAAGATTGTGAACGGAGCTTTGGCTTGTAGAAATCGTAACGCCTCATTAACTGCATCGGCACTGGGAAATATCTCTGCGACATCAGGTTCTAATCGCACAGTTGTTCCACCAAAACTTTTTCTTCTAGAACCTAATACCAATTAGAAAAAGTAATAGGAGACTTGATGAGTTAGGGGAAAGGGGAGCGTGGTCTGGATCGGAGAAATCAACAAAGAGAGGATCGTCAAAGACAGTTTTTGCTTCCTCAAATGAGACTCTATGCTTTGATAGGTTTCTTGCCGCCTGATTTTGGTTCTACTCAAACTGCATAGAATCATTGTATTACTGCCCACTGAGGAGATTTTTATTGCGTTCTATTTACCGTGCGTGACGGAAAGGGATTGCCAAAGGATGCGATCGCTCTCACCTTCTGGTTATCATTCTAGAAGTGCGCTCGCTTCTCGGTTCTTCAGACTGAATCAGATTAACCAGGTCGCCAAATGGCTGCCAGTTATCGCGTTCGCTAATCGCTTGCCAAATCATCTCAATTTCCGAGTTAACCAACGCGGCGAGAGGATTAAATTGCTGCAATCGTTGGGCAATGTTTTTAAGTTCAACAGGCGATCGCCCGAGCAATAGCTGATGATATAGCCAGCACCAACGCTTCAAAATAGCCACTTCCTCTCCAGACACTAAGGGTTCCAACGCCTGCAAAATCAGGTCCGGGTTCTCGCGCCAGCACACAGAAAATTGTTGTCTGAGTTGGCTAAAAAACTGATGATAACCAACTTTAGTTAAAAACAAAAACTGTAGCGTCAGATCGATTAATTCTTCCGTTTCTAAAAACGATAAGCAATCAAATCCCAGTTTATTCAGCAGGTGCTGGTGGTAATATTGAGTATAAAGTTCAGGAAAACTTTCTAAAATCGCCTCCATTTCTGCAATAGGAATGACAGCAGAGAGAGGACGCTGCAACATCTCCAAATTCCAGCGACAGACACTCGGCTGACTGCGGTAGCTGTAGCGTCCCTGGCGATCAAAATCCGCCGCCGTGAAGGATGGGTTGTAGGTATCAATAAAGGCATAAGGACCGTAGTCGAAGCTCTCGCCTGTAATCGACATATTATCGGTGTTGAGCACACCATGACAAAACCCCACCGCCATCCACTGCGCTACCAGTTGAGCGATGCGTTGGACTAATTCAGCATAGAAGCGAAGGTAGACCTCTTTTTGCCCCCATAGATGAGGATAATAGTATTGAATAACGTGGTTTAATAGTATCTCAATAAGATCGGGGCGATCGTAATACTCTAAACGTTCAAACGTGCCAAAGCGCAGATGAGAACGACTAAAGCGCACCATCACCGATCCGCGCACCGTCTCTCCGTTCCTTGTCAAGGCTTCAGTCTCTATTAAACTTAAACAGCGAGATGTCCTGATTCCCGACCGATGCAGCGCCTCCGCCGCCAGAACTTCCCGCACCCCTCCTTTAAGCGACAGGCGGCCATCCCGAGACTGAGAATGAGGCGTTTGACCCGATCCTTTCGTCCCAAAATCGTAGATCCCATCCGTTAAGCGCACCTGTCCGTAGAGAAAACCCCGACCATCGCCCAAATAAGGATTATATTGACCGAACTGATAACCGTGATAGCGTAAGGCTAAACAAGATTGTCTCCCTCGAAAACGACCGCCAAAATCAAGCCAATGCTCATCAGTAACTGTCTTTGGGTCTAAACCAAGAATTGGCAACAGGCGCTCATTACGAAAGCGTAGGTTAAGCTGACAGAAACGAGCCGGCTGGGTGCGATCATAAAATTCCTGGCCTAAAGATTCTAAAGCCAGTTCGTAATCAAGATCAAAAAAAGGATTATTGGTTGATTGCTGATGGTTCAACGTTACTTGTACTCTATTCTCTCCGTCACCATAAATACGAATAACCACTAACCCTTAAAGCTAAACCTGCTTAGCAATTTGCTTGTCAAGCTCGAAAAACACGACTAACTCTTCAAACTAAAAATGCTTAGCAGTCTGCTTATCAAGATCGAACTGATATCTTTTACTACCGTGAGTTTCCCCATACAAATTAAACGTGACCGTTGGTTCGTCTCCGACGGCTTCTATGCTGTGAATTGCTCCAGTCGTAAAGCTAATAAGTTCTCCAGGTTCAATAATTCTCTCGCCGACGCGCTCAATTCTGCCAGGAAACTCAGCAGACGGATTGCGCTTCCAAAAAGTATTTTTCTGTTTACCCTGCAACACCATAACGATGCCCCAGGTGCCGTGATTGTGGATCGGTGAGTTCGTCCCCTGTAAATTCATCTCTGTCTGAATCGTCATCGGAAAACCCAATTCATCGTATAGCATGACCACAGAGATTCCCGTTTTTTGATTAGGTTCGGGGAGGCGAGTTTTAACGGTATAGCAGTTAATAATTAGTTTCCTAACGAGCCTTCGCAGTCCCGACAAAGTACTTTCTTCATCAATTCCTTCGCTAGCGGATACTCTCGTCATATCTTCCACTTCCGTTAAAAATCGATACAGTCGATATTCTTCAGCTAATAAATCCCACTCCCGTACAGATTTGCACAGAGAGCAAACCCCATTTTCTGTTACCAACCAATCTGCCTTCATCGTTTTTTGTCCTTCTTCGTCCTTTTCCTAAAAACCAGTGACTAATGACGAATGACCAATAACTATCTCTGCTTTCTTTCTGCCATGAGTACTTGCGCAATCCAGTCGGGCAACTCTTCTAAATCGCTGTTGCTTTCAGAACCTCGAATCGGTGAAGAAAATTCATAACAAGGTTCACATTTTCCCGTATCGTAAACCTCCACAATCCAGCGGTCAGGAAACCCATCGATCCCAATTTCTACATCATATCCATCTTCTCCTAAAGTCCGTGTAGACAGAACTGTAAACCAATTTCGGTCTTCTGCTGGAACATGCCACTCGCTCGTTAAAAATTCAAAAGCTAATTTTTCTGCTTCAGTTGAGTTAATCATTAGCTCTTTATCCTTGGGTTTTCTACTTTTTTAACAACTAACGACTAACTAATTACTAAACTTTGCCGTTCCGATCGGAGAATTTTAGCAATGCTTTCTGGCATTTCTTCTAATCCTGTCTCGCTTTCTGAAGCTTTAATTGGAGAAACAAAGGTAAAACAAGGATCGCAATCTTTGGTTTCATCGTAGACTTGGATCACCCACTTATCCGGCAAGCCTTCGACGCCAATCTCGACCACATACCAGCGCTCCTCTACAGTGCGAGAATCAAGGGGAATAAAAAAGTCGCGATCGCCTTCTGGAACTTCCCAATCTTCTAGAAAGAAATTGAGCGCCAGTGTTTCAGCATCTGTTGATGTCAATTCCATGATTTTCTTTCCTCTTTAGCTAATTTTCTGGTCCCCACCCGTGGTTTCGCCATGTCTGCCTGAATGCTTATCAACGTGCAATTTGCCGCCAACGGCCCAATTTTCGCGCTCAAATTCGTCAATATGAACAGTTACCCATTCCGGTTTTGTGCCTAGACTAGCAACAAGAGTATCGGTGACGGCTTGAGCAAGCTTACGCTTTTGTTCAACAGAATGTCCTTTAGCAATTTGAATGGTAACAAACGGCATTGATTTACTTCCTTAGACTTGAGCAGAACTCAATATTTATCTTCCTGACAGCACCGATCAAAACTATTCACTAAGCTAGAGTCTGATCTTAAAATTGCTGCCGTTGCCTTTGTTAATACTTTATCTTCTTGCTCTTTAGATAATTAGTAGTCTTCGTTACTAATTAGTCAGTCTGTCGCTAATATTCAAAATAATTTAATAACGCTACCCGACTGATGTATAGAAAAAATCTCTGAGACTATGACTGATGTTTGCTGGCAATCGTCTGCTTCTCCCAGTAGCGAAATAAAAATATCCACAACGGTAAGGATAGGTTAAGCGCCATCAGTCGGACAGAATGAGCGACAGTAACAATTTCCGGGTGATGGTCTAAGGCGAGGGCCACTAAGATCATTTCTGTTGAACCTCCAGGCGCTGTCACGAGCAGACAGGTGAGCCAATCCCAAGAAGTAAGCGACATCGCCACAGTGGCCGCTACAAATCCGCTGGCAATAGTCAGAGCGACCGGAATCATGGCATAGGTCAAATTTTTTTTCTGAAGCTCTGCGCAATTACTCCAGGCTTCACCAACCGTCATCCCTAGTAATAGCTGACCCATCAAACTCATCACCGGAGGCGGCGTGAAGTTAAGCTCGGGAAAAGCAGTGCCGATTCCATAGCTGAATCCAATCCCGACTACGAGGCTGCCGAAAAAGGAAGCCCCAGGAATGCGGAACTGCCTCGCTAATGTTACCCCTAGCCATGCTGCCAAAATCGAGAGCGTGAGGACTAATAAATAAGTAGGATCGCGCTCAACCACTGCATCTCCTAAAGAAAATGTCGTTGGGTGAGCAGCCCCCGACGTTCCAGCAATGAGAGGAATAATTAGAATGACACTCGTAATGCGCAGAGTTTGCACCGATGCGACAACAGACACATTTCTTCCGTAATCGGCAGCAATGCTAGACATGGTGGCGACACCGCCAGGGACGGTAGCTAGCATCGCGTTCAGTAAATTAGTATGGCTGATGCGAGCATAAACATAGCCAATCCCGCTGCCACAGAGCAGCATAAATAGAGTCAGAAAAATAAACAGCGGCAATCGGGAAGAAGCCGCCAGTAAATTGCTATTCGCGATCGCAAAACCAATCGATAAACCGACCATTCCCTGGCCGATTTTTCTCCCGATTTTGTTCGGTTTAAGCGGGTGCCGCCTCAGCATCCGATAGATTCTAAAAACGATTGCGCCAGCCCCCATTCCCCCAAAGATCCAAGCGACACTCCCCAGACCTAAGTGAGCGATCGCCATCCCCAAAAACAAGGCGATAATGGTTTCAACTGTAACAATTAACAGCCTTGTTGCGACTCTAATCATTAACTTTGTTGTGTTTAAAGTTTATTTAAGTATAGATTGAGAAATATATCTTCAACCCTCTCTTCACCTAATTCTCACAATTTGTTATCTTCAGGACTCTAAAAAAAAGGTAGCAAGGATATGCCTTACTACCTTTTTCATGAAGCTGAATGAGTTAGTTTTCTACTCGGCTGCCTGGGGCAGGAGCTCTCGTTCTTCGCTCTTGAAGACCTTGACCTTGCCTTCCTCGTCGATATCGACGGTGGCAACATCTCCTTCACCAACGCGACCAGAAAGAATTTCTTCAGCTAGAACATCCTCGAGCAGACGCATAATAGCTCGGCGAAGCGGTCTAGCCCCGTAAGCTGGGTTGTATCCCTCTTCGACGAGGCGCTCCTTGAACTTGTCAGTGACCTCTAGCTGAATTTCCTTCTCAGTGAGTCGAGCAAAGACTTCCTTGAGCAGGATTTCGGCGATATCCTTGACCTCTTCCTTGGAGAGCTGACGGAAGACAATGATTTCGTCGAGACGGTTGAGGAACTCAGGACGGAAGTAGTTCTTCAACTCTTCGTTAACCAAGGAACGAATCCGGTTGTACTGAGACTCGGATTGGTCTTCCGCAAACTCGAATCCTAAGCCGCCGCCACCCTTTTCAATGACCTTGGAACCAATATTGGAGGTCATAATCAAAAGAGTGTTCTTGAAATCGACGGTGCGACCTTTGGCATCGGTCAGACGACCATCCTCGAGAATTTGCAGCAGCATGTTGAAGACGTCGGGGTGCGCCTTCTCAATTTCGTCGAAGAGAACGACGGTATAGGGACGACGACGCACGGCTTCGGTGAGCTGACCGCCTTCGTTATAGCCCACGTATCCCGGCGGAGAACCAATGAGTTTAGACACCGTATGGCGCTCCATGTACTCGGACATATCGAGGCGAATCATCGCTTCTTCCGAACCGAAGAAATAAGCGGCTAATGCTTTGGTCAACTCGGTTTTACCAACGCCAGTAGGACCAGAGAAGATGAAGCTAGCAATCGGTCGGTTGGGATTTTTTAATCCTACTCGTGCCCGACGAATGGCGCGAGAAACCGCTTTTACCGCATCCTCTTGACCGATGAGACGCTGGTGTAGGGTGTCTTCCATATGCAGCAGCTTCTCAGACTCAGACTCGGTGAGCTTGTTGACAGGAACCCCGGTCCAGGAAGCGACGATGTGGGCGATTTCCTCCGCATCCACCACCGGACTCGCGTCTTCGCCGTCCGCTTCTCCTTTTTTCGCCGAAGCGATCGCCCGAATTTCGGCTTTGATTTCCATCTCGCGATCGCGTAGCTCACCGGCTTTGTCAAAGTCCTGCGCTCTTACGGCATCGTCCTTTTGCTTGAGAATCTGGCGCAGCTCTTTGTCCAGCTCCTTAGCCGCTGGCGGCAGTTGAGAGTTAATCAAGCGCACCCGCGATCCGGCTTCATCCACTAGGTCGATGGCTTTGTCGGGGAGATAGCGATCCGAGATGTAGCGATCCGATAGCTTCGCGGCTGCATCTAACGCTTCGTCTAAAATTTTCAGCTTGTGGTGCTGTTCGTAGCGCTCGCGCAACCCGTAGAGAATTTCAATCGTTTCCTCTACGCTCGGCTCGCCTACCATCACGGGCTGGAAGCGACGCTCTAGGGCGGCATCGCGCTCAATGTGTTTGCGATACTCATCGAGCGTGGTGGCCCCGATACACTGTAGTTCGCCTCGAGCTAGAGCGGGTTTGAGGATGTTGGCCGCATCAATGGCTCCTTCGGCGGCTCCAGCACCAATGAGGGTATGAACCTCATCAATGACTAAAACCACGTTACCGGCTTGGCGGATTTCGTCCATGATTTTTTTGAGGCGCTCCTCAAACTCACCACGGTACTTTGTGCCAGCGACCAGCAAACCAATGTCAAGGGTGACAACGCGCTTTTCTTCTAAGATATCGGGGATATCCTTATTGGCGATGCGCTGGGCCAGCCCTTCGGCGATCGCCGTTTTACCCACGCCGGGTTCCCCGATCAAGACGGGGTTATTCTTGGTGCGGCGACCCAAGATCTGGATCACGCGCTCAATTTCTTTGACTCTGCCAACGACCGGATCGAGTTTTCCTTCTGACGCCAACTGCGTGAGGTTCGAGCCGAATTCGTCGAGAGTCGGGGTTTTGGTCCGTCCCTGACTGCTAGAACCTGCCGCCACTTCGGCAGATTCTCCAAGCATTCTAATGACTTGGGTCCGTACCTTTGAAAGGTCGACTCCTAAATTTTCGAGAACTCTCGCCGCCACTCCTTCCCCTTCTCGAATGAGACCAAGAAGTAAGTGTTCTGTCCCAATATAGTTGTGTCCGAGTTGACGAGCTTCTTCTAGGGAGAGTTCCAGTACCCTTTTTGCTCTGGGAGTAAAGGGAATTTCGACGGCCACAAATCCGGAGCCGCGACCGATAATTTTCTCGACCTCAATCCGAGCATCTTTGAGATTAACTCCCATCGATTTTAGGACTTTGGCAGCGACTCCTGTGCCTTCTCCAATCAAACCCAGAAGAATTTGCTCTGTGCCTACGAAATTATGACCGAGGCGGCGGGCTTCCTCCTGGGCAAGCATGATTACCTTAATGGCTTTTTCTGTAAAGCGTTCAAACATACCTATTACACCTGCA
>JBHJGN010000024.1:0-74754 GCA_050331735.1 Cyanophyceae cyanobacterium | reverse complement strand
TCATCCCGACGTTGCCACCAGTCTTAATAACCTGGCTGGATTGTATAAAGACCAAGGCAAATATCGCCAAGCTGAACCCCTGTACACTCAAGCCCTGGCGATGTGGCAACGGCTGTTTGAGGGCGACCATCCTAACATTGCTCTCAGCCTCAATAACCTCGCTTCCCTCTACGACAACCAAGGCCGATCCGGCGAAGCTGAACCGCTGTACACCCAAGCCCTGACGATGTGGCAGCGACTCTTTGAGGGCGACCACCCCAACATTGCTATCAACCTCGATAACCTCGCCACCCTGTACGAGTCTCAAGGGAGATACGGCGAAGCCGAAGACTTATCTAACCAAGCCCTGGCGATGTGGCAGCGGCTCTTTGAAGGGGACCACCCTAACGTTGCCAGCAGCATGAATAACCTCGCTACTCTGTACGAAGCTCAAGGGAGATATAGCGAAGCTGAACCGCTGTACACCCAAGCCCTGGCGATGTGGCAGCGGCTCTTTGAAGGGGACCACCCCTTAGTCGCTACCAGCCTCAATAATCTGGCCTTCTTGCATCTATCCCAGGGCAGATATCGTGAAGCCGAAGACTTGTCTAACCAAGCCCTGGCAATGTGGCAGCGGCTATTCGAGGGGGATCATCCCAAGGTGGCCACCAGTCTCAACAATCTGGCTGGCTTTTATCAAGCCCGAGGCAGATATAGCGAAGCTGACCCCCTTTACACTCAAGCTTTAGCCATGAGGAGGCGACTGCATGAGGGGGACCATCCTGATGTGGCCACCAGTCTCAACAATTTGGCCCTCCTTTACACTTCTCAAGAGAGATATAGCGAAGCTGAACCGCTACACACTCAAGCTCTCACCATGAGGCAGCGGCTGTACGAGGGAGATCACCCCGATATTGCCATCAGTCTTACCAATTTGGCTGCCCTGCACGAAGCCCGAGGGGAATACAGCAAAGCAGAACCCCTCTATAGCGAAGCTTTAGCCATGCATCAACGGCTGTTTGCAGACGAGCATCCTAAAGTTGCCCTTAGCCTCAATAACCTGGCTAACCTTTACCAAAACCAGAACAATATCTCTCGCGCTTTAGAATTTTTGTCTCGCGGAACCGATGTAGAAGAGAAAAACCTCAGTCTCAATCTGATAGCCGGGACGGAAGCCCAAAAACGCGCTTTCCTAGCTACCTTTTCTGGCACCACCGATGCCACCATCTCCATCCACCTGCAACAAGCCCCCGATAACTTTCAGGCAGCCCGCCTCGCTCTCACGACTATTCTCCGTCGCAAAGGTCGCGTCCTCGATACCGTTGCCGATACTTATTCCATCCTGCGAGATCGTCTCGCTGGAGAAGATGTTACTGTCTTAGATAAACTCGCGGCAACTCGGGCGCAACTGCAAGCCCTAGAACTCAATGGAGCTGGCGATACTCCTCGTGAAGAATACCGCGAGCAACTGGCCACTCTAAGAACCGCAGCCGAAGACTTAGAAACGCAACTTTTCCAGCGTAGTGCCGAATTTCGCCGCGAAACCCAGACGGTCACGATTGCTGCTATTCAGCCGCAGATTCCCGCCGATGCCGCTTTAGTTGAATTTATCCGCTACGAACCTTTTATTCCTAGAGCGACACAACCAGAGGAACAGTGGGGACCGCCGCGCTACGCTGCCTACGTGCTGACAGCGAGAGGCGAGCCGCAATGGGTGGATTTGGGGAACGCAGAGATGATTAACCAGTTGGTTAATGAGTTCCGCCGCCAAATTGCTCAAGCTCCTTCAGCAAGTGCGGGGTTACGCAAACGAGCTAGTCGCCAAGTCAAAGCAGCGGCCCGCCGCCTTGACGAGCAAGTGATGCAGCCTGTGCGTCAACTCCTCGGCGATACGGATAACTTGCTGCTTTCGCCCGATAGCCAACTGAACCTGATTCCCTTCGGGGCATTGGTGGATGAAAGCGATCGCTACCTGGTAGAAACCTACACCATCACGTATCTCACCAGTGGTCGAGATCTGCTTCAGCTCGAATCCACGACGGCTCCGCAGCAAGCTCCTGTCGTGGTGGCGAATCCGGACTATCAAACGGAAGCCGATAGCCAGCAGTCTAATCAGAAGACCGAATTAGCTATGGGCGATCGCCAATCAGCAGATTTAAGAAGCCTAGATAGTTGCTGCTCTCCTTTAGCCGGAACTCAGCAAGAAGTTGAAGCCATTGCTCCCTTACTGCCAGAAGTAAATGTCTTTACCGAATCGGAAGCGACAGAAGCAATGGTTAAAGATGTTGAAGCTCCTAGCCTCTTGCACATTGCCTCCCACGGCTTTTTCCTGCCCGCTCAAGCAACAGACGAATCTACTAGAGAGTTAGGGACAGCGATATCAGAAACCTCACCTGCGAGAGAAAATCCCCTGCTACGCTCTGGTTTAGCCCTTGCCGGATTTAACCCCTCACAAGGTAAACTAGACGGCGCACTGACTGCCTTAGAGGTTACGAATATTAACTTGTGGGGGACAAAGCTCGTCGTGCTGTCAGCTTGCTCAACCGGAGTCGGAGAAGTCGTTGATGGCGAGGGAGTCTACGGCTTGCGACGGGCTTTGGTAATTGCGGGCACAGAAAGCCAAGTAATTAGCCTGTGGAATGTCTCCGACTTCGGCACTACAGACTTGATGACAAGCTACTATCAAAAGTTGCTGACGGGTGCTGGCAGAAGTGAGGCATTGCGCCAAACGCAATTGGAATTACTAAACAGTGATGAGTACGGTCATCCATTCTACTGGGCGGCCTTCATTCCCTCCGGAAACTGGACGGCGATGAATGTGCAGGAACTAGCAGGACGAGGGAGTTCGAGATCAGAATAGCAACAGTTAAAACCGCTGCTATTAAAACAAAACTTTTCTAGCGCAGGTTCCCCATTTTTTCACTTTCTAGAGTGCGTGAAGACGGATTTTGTCTTTTCTGAGAGCTTCCCCTAACTCTTCACTCACTACCATCAGACCGGGTACTCGTGCCGTGGTACGAAAGCCACTGACGATAATTTCTGTGCCTCGCCGGAGCCGCTGAATAGGTACAAGTTGAGACAAAACACCGATGTAGATACATGGCGATGAGGTTATTCATGTCACTTTCTGGCGACTCCTCAACCAGTTCCCCACTCACTAATTCATAGCGCTGATCTGCGCCATCTTGGTAGTCAAGATATTCTGTTAAGGTCAGTCGTTTGATAGTGACAGTCATAACATTAGGCTACTTGAGCAAACAACTCTTCCCAACTAAGTTTCGCGGCTTCTGGCTGGGCAACAATTTCCACAATTTTGTTTCTTGCCTCGGTTTGAAGAAGTGATTCTACGCACACCTGAGCTACTTTAGTGCGCGGAATGCTGCCGTCGAACAGCGTATCTGCGGATGACATAACGATGGCATCGGCATTATCCTCGTTTTTAAGACCACCAGGACGAACGATGGTATAGGTTAAGCCGCTGGAGGCTAAATACTCTTCTGCCTGTTTCTTCCAGTACAGAATTAGCCAAAACAAATTGAGGGGGTGAAAAAACTTAGAGGTACACAGAGAAGAAACCATCACAAACTGCTCAATGCCCTTCGCCTTGGCCACATCAATTAAATTTTTGGTGCCCTGATAGTCTACCTGATAGGGCAGAGTGGGATTAAAGCTTGGAGTAGCCCCAGTGGCGCTGAGCAGCACGGTGCTGTCGGCGATCGCCCCCTCCAGGCTTTGGGGGTTCAGCACGTCACCTGTCACTAACTCTACTGTATCAGGCAGTACCTCTTGGCCTTTCTCTAAATCTCGCGTCAGCGCCCGCACGGGAATATTTTTGTTAACTAACTCCTGCACAATCCGTCGTCCTGTTTGTCCGGTTGCTCCTGCTACAAACGCCTTCATACCATTTCCCCTTCCTTTCTCTATCTTCTGCTTAGATCCGTTAGTGTAATGTTTCTTGTTTCTGTCAGCCTCGCTCTTAAGTTGGAGGAACCCACCGTTCAGCCTGTCCTTCTTCGCCATCACCCCGGCAACGGTAGGCAAAGATATAAAACTGCCTGAAAAAACTCACTACTATAAAAAACAGTTGCCCATGAATCGCGTTATCGAATCTCAAGTGGTTAATTTCCCGTCTAATCCAAATCAAGCGTCAGAGCCTGTTGCAGGTGAGGCCATCACTAACTCAGTTCAGGAGAAGTCGGTTGTGTCCTCACCTCCTGGAGAACCAATTCACTTTCGGTCTCTCTTTGAGGGCTACATGGAGATGTACAGTGATGCCCCCACTGTTGCTGACTATCTCGATGCCCACGAAGGCTGGTTCTGTCGCTGTGCTCAGCCGATGAGGGTAGAACCACTCGGAGAGAATGGCTATACGCTGACTCTCGGGCAATTTGGCGCTTTAGGATATCAGGTTGAGCCTCAGATTACCGTCGTTTTGCAGCCGCCCCAAGACGGAGTTTACCTGATGCATACGGTTGACGGCGAGGGACCGCCAACCGGGTATGAGGTTGACTATCAAGCCGCCTTGAAGCTGGTGGAAACCAATGCTGAATTTGCCGCGACCGACGTGAGCAAGGTATTTCGTCAACAAAGAATCCCCTCGCCAGCCGTAGTCACTCAAGTAGAATGGCAGCTTCGCCTGGGCGTTACCGTTCACTTTCCGCAATTCATTCGCCGACTGCCTCTCTCGGTCATCCAATCAACAGGCGATCGCCTCTTAACCCAGATCGTCCGCCAAATTTCTCCTCGCCTCACCGAGAAAGTCCAAAAAGACTTTCACGCTCGGCTCGGCTTACCGATTCCCCCCAAAAGTTCTCGTCAAGTCCAAAAAGTGACTCACAAAGATACCTAAAAAAGCAGAGGAAGAGCGAAAAATCTCTTTTCTTTAGCGGATATTGCGCTTCTTGCCGAGGAGGGGAAGAAAGGAACTTTGAAACGGTTAGAGAGGAAAGAATTTTCCCTTTTCCCCTTCCCCTTTTCCCATCGACCAAAGGGTGTTTTCTTGGTTCGAGAATCGCTATGTTTACATCTTCTCAATAATCCTTTGCACAATCGTCATTCCCGTGACCGCTTGCCAGCCAAACAGGCCTAAAAGACCTAAATTAAGAGTCCAGTGAGTATAGCGCGCCCAAGACTGCCCTTTTTGCATAAACGGAACCGTTGCAGCAGAACTGGCAATCAGTCCGGTCATTGCTAATCCGGTCAACAGGTGAGAACCAACAAACAGTTTGCCGTTGTTGACGTAGGTGACAGCCATCGCGCCAATGGTGCCAAACACCATAAATGCCAGCAGCACGGACCCCACCTGGTGATGTTTGGTTCTAAAGTCTTTTTGATTGAGCTCTTTCCTCACCTCTTTGTCGGCATTACGAATGCGCCAAATTTGAATGCCAGAGTACAGTGAATAAACCGCCGCTCCCAACAGCAGCCACATCAAAATTGGATGAGCAAATTGGGACCAGACTTTTACGGATTCTGGAATTTCAACGCTCATAGTGTTCTCCCCAATCGATCTAAGAAATCTTTATAAAACTTAGCACAAACGCCGCTGGTTCTGAGTTCGATTCGTGACCGTGAAGCCACAAGAAAGGAACAAAAGGTGAGAAAATAAGACCAATAGCTACGGAATGCAGTCACGCTGGTATCAGCATCACTATCTTGCCATTGCAGTCTGTGGCAGTCGTTGACGAGAATAAAGCGATGTCAAACTGGGACCGCCGTTTGATTCAGGCTGCCCGCAGTGGGGATTCCCAGCGAGTGCAACTTTTGCTAGCTCAAGGCGCGAACGCGAATGCAGCCGATAACCACAGCACAACAGCTCTCATGTATGCGGCTGAACGAGGCCACACTGGAATGGTGCAGGCACTGCTCCAGGCTGGAGCAGAAGTCAATCGGCAGAAATTTCCTCATCTGCAAACAGCCTTGATGTTAGCGGTGGGAGCGAATCGGCTGGAAACGGCTCAATTGCTAATTGATGCTGGCGCTGACGTAAATGCGACTAATGATGATGGTACGCCGCCGCTGATGATTGCTGCCTATAAAGGTTATCTGGCGCTGGTTAATCTGCTCATAGCGGCAGGGGCCGAGGTCAATCGGGAAGACAAAGATGGAGATACGGCTCTCAACTTAGCGGCACAAGCTGATCGCCTAGAAATCGTGCAAGCTTTACTTCAGCAAGGAGCCGATCCCTACTTGGGAACAGGCGCTTTTTTCGCCGCCGTGAGCGAAGGCAGCCTCGGAACCATTAATTTGTTGCTAGAGCAGGGCATGGAGGTTAATTCCACTGATGCCGAAGGCAGGACAGCGCTCATGCAGGCCGTGGTTTTAGGCAATCTGTCCGCCGTCCAGCGCTTAATACAGGCGAATGCAGACGTAAATCGTCAAGACAAAGACGGGGAGTTTGCCGTTACCTTAGCAGCGGAACAAGGGGATGTGGCGATGCTGCGCATTCTGCTCGCTGCCGGGGCAGACGTTAATCTCTCCACAGAAGAGAACGCGACGGCGCTAGCGATCGCCGCCGCCGAAGGTCATGGTGATGTCGTGGACTGCCTGCTAGAGGCTGGAGCAGCGGTCAACGTTCAGGACGCGGACGGAGCCACGGCCCTACACCTCGCGGCGGTGGAAGGCCATTTAGGAATTGTGCAGGCTTTACTCAAGCGGGGGGCAGATGTTAACGTGCGCGATCGCCTCGGAGATACCGCTCTTCTGGTGGCCGTCTTGCAGGGACACACTGGTATTGTTCAAGAACTGCTGAAGTCCGGGGCCACACCGAATCAGTCGAATCAGGGAGAAACGCCTCTCACCGTTGCTGTTGTTCAAGGTTTTGAAGAAATCGTCACCGCGTTACTCGAAGCGGGAGCTAATCCCGATACCCGCCTCTCCAACGGTAAAACCGTCCTCATGCAGGCGGCAGACAGAGGTCATGTCGAAATTGTTAAAGCATTAATTCAGGCAGGAGCCAACGTCAATCTACAAGATCAGTTTCAAGCCACCGCTCTCATGTGGTCAGCGCATCGAGGCCACGCTGAAATTGTCAAAGCTCTCCTGGCTACTAATCAGGTTGAACTCAATCTAAAAAATAAGGGAGGGTACACGGCTCTTATGCTGGCTCAGTTCAATAACTACCCTCAAGTTGTACAGTTATTGCAGCAGGCAGGAGCCAGGGAGTAAAGTCCCGGAGGGACGGGAAAAAGGGATCGAGGAACAAGCTAATTTACCTTCCCTTTCCCCTTTCCCCTTTCCCCTTTCCCCTTTCCCCTTTCCCCTGCGCCAACGGCGCTTCAAAGAATAGCTTTTAGCACCTGGAGCAATTCAAAGGAGCTTTGCCGTTCAAATAGGTTGAGCAACGGCATGAGCTGATACTGTAACGGATTCTCTGTTAGGTAGACAAACTGATAGTTAAGTCCATTCGTTGCCAAACCCCAAACAGACTCTTGATGCTCTAGACTTTGGTAAGCATAGGTGAGCAGTTGCGGTAAGCCAGCCCAAACGTTAGCTAAGCCTTCTTTAGTTTCAATGACCAAAATCCAGAGAGGAGTACTAGCGGCGGATCCCTGCTCGTTGTTAACGGCTAAGATGTCAAATCGTCCTGTAATTTTAGTCTCTTCACTGCGAATATCAAGAGCAGCGATTCCCTCCTCAATTCTGAATCGAATCGGAGGACTGTAGTAACCGGCGGCCCGTAACAGAGGAAAAGTAGTCATTGCCTTAACAACCCCCTCAGATACTTTCCCTGATGTTACATAGGGTTTAAAGTCCTGCCAAATGCGATCGAGTTCTTGCTGTTCGTATTCGGTGAGCGGTTTTAAAGACAGTAGATGAGCGAATGAGCCACTGTCTTGTTCTTGCAATTCAAGTAAACGATGAACATCATTAAGAGACAAAGTACTGGCATTCAGGGTTGACATGATGCAAAATTCTCCGGGCTGAATCGGCTTGAAATACAGAGAAGGCACTACTCTATTTTTGCTGTTTAACAGTCGAGAGAACAAACCATGTTAAAATTTCTCATAAAGATAGCAAAAGTTTAAAAAGGTAGATAGATATATGGAAGCAGCACTGCTTTTAGCAAAACTGCCAGAAGCCTACTCTCTCTTCGATCCCCTGGTGGATGTTTTACCGCTTATTCCGGTATTCTTTCTCTTACTTGCCTTTGTTTGGCAAGCAGCCGTTGGGTTTAAATAAACTGCTGATTGATACTCTAAAGGCAGGGCATCTTCTCGAGATGCCCTTTTGTATGCAGCAATGCTGAAGAAAAGCAGCTTAGCTCAAAACCGTTTGCCCATGACCTTTTGAAACGCTTCGCGCTGGGCCAGCCGTTGAATATACTCTATCACTGCTGGGTAGTCGCTGAGGTCGAGCTTTAGCATGACGGGGATATAGGCAAGCAGTGAGCCAACCGCGACATCTGCGACGGTAAATTCTTCCAGCAGGAATGACTGACGGCTGAAGATGTTGTTAAGGGGAGTCAGCAGCTTCGGCATTTCCCGTTCCCGACTGGCTTCTACAAAGATTCCCGGTCCTAGAGTCGCATTAGCAAACGCAATCCACTGGGATAAAATACTTTTCTGCTCCAGAGTCTGCGGCGGAGCATACTTCTCAGTCAGATAAAGTAAAATAGCTCCCGACTCCCACAGTTGAAAATCACCATCAACAATCGCCGGAACCTTTCCCATCGGGTTGATCCGAAGAAATTCTGGCTGTCGGTGTTCTCCAGCTTCCATATCCAGCAGCACAAACTCGTAATCAATTCCGAGTTCTTCTAAGTACCACTGCACAATCGAGGCCCGACTTCTAGCGCCACCGTAAAGTTTTAACATGCTCAGTAGATATTAGTTGAATGAGGGACAGTGACCTATCTTAGCTTTTTGACGATGGTTAAACGCTAACCCAACGGTATCGCGCGGGTACTATAGCTCCCCAAACCCTGCATGAGGTAGAGAGAACTCAGCCATATCTCTAGAGCTCAGCATTTGATCTCAGATATTCTCTTAGGGTTTTCGCAGCAGCTCCAAACGTAACCGATGAGAGGGACTTAATAGCCGATTAAATGACAATAGCACGACTCCAAACGTTCCTAAAGCGGTCCCAGAAGCAATCATAAAAACAATCACAATCTGATATCGCACTGCATCAATCGGGCTGGCCCCAGCCAGAATCTGTCCTGTCATCATCCCTGGCAGACTCACAAGGCCCATCACCATCATCGAGTTGGTAATCGGGATTAACCCCGTTCTCACCGCCTCCTGAACCTGACGGCGTGCAGCTTCCCAGCGGTTTGCTCCCAAGGCCAGCAGAGATTCAACCTGATTTTGTTGATTCACTAATCCTTCCATGAGGCGGTCTAAAGCAAGGGAAATGCCCGTGAGGGCGTTACCGAGTACCATACCCAGTAAAGGAATTACATACTGAGGATCGTACCAAGGGTCTACTTGAATAATCGCGACGACAGCCCAACCCGTTACTACCATTGCGGCACTGAGAATAGACAGAATACTGTTCCAGTAGATGCCGCCGAAGCGCCGATTTGTGCGCTCCACCGCTGCTCGCCCCGCCACTCCAGCCATGAGCAAGGCGATCGCTACAATTAGCCAAGGATTCTGCTGATTAAATAGCCACTCCAGGACAAAGCCAATCAGCAGCAGTTGAACTACCATGCGGAGGCTAGCAATGATTAGAGAACGAGTCAGATGAAGCTGAAAGGCAATAGAAATGCCCAGATTGACAGCGATGAGTAAAGTCGCAAGGAAAAGTTGACTGTAAGAGATGGTCAGGTATTCAGCCGGCATAGTTGAACGTCTGTAGATTGAGTTGTTCTCCTGTGACTCGGTGGATTTGCTCCGGGTCGTGACTAGTCCAAATGCAGGCACGGTCAGCCTTAGCCTGTAGCCAGCGCTCGAGCAGCACCTCGACTCGTCTAGTTGAATCAGGGTCTAGAGAAGCAGTTGGCTCATCTAGCAAGAGAATCTGGGGATCTAACTGTAGCGCTCGTAGTAGGCTCAGAATTTGGCTTTCTCCCCCCGACAGTTGAGTTGCTGATAGAGTCAGAAAATGATCGCCACGACCGAGGGTTTCAAGAGCAATCAGAATCCGAGAGCGTTCATAGGCGCGATTCTGATGGACCGAAAGCTGAAAGACCATTTTGAGATTGTGCTCTACTGTCCCTTCAAACAGAGCAGGTTGTTGGGGAAGATAGAGCACTCTTTTACGGTAGTCGGGAAGCGACCACTGAGAGAGCGATCGCCCAGCCAAGCTAATGTTTCCTTCATCTATCGGATCTAAATTTACTAGGGCACGAAACAATAGGGTTTTGCCCGCTCCTGAGGGTCCGACCAAACCTAGCCGCATCTGAGGCTTAAGCTCAAAGCTGACCCCCCGCCAGAGCCAGCGCTGGTCGAGCTTGCGACCGAGATGCTCAACAGCGAGTAAGGAAGTAGATGAATGGGGTGAACGAGTTTGAGCCGGAGTCATTGAGATTAGCTAAATTCATCCAATACAGCAGCAGGCAAGTATTAGCGCAGTCAGACCAAAGCGGACTGCTCTATCGGCCAGAGTAGCGATCGCCAAATACAGATCTGTGTAAATGTTCAGTAGGCACCAAATAAGCAGGATGTTCTCGGAAAGTCACACAGCAAATGACAGATAATGAAAAGCGTCGCTATTATATCAGCGAATTCCCTTTCTCAACATCACCTCCTTGTGCCATGCCTCGGATTTGAAAAGTGTGACCAATCAACAGACAAATGGGGAGAGAGACAACACCCGACTTGGTTCGAGAAGTTGATGGCTCAGATGTTGTCGCACTTGCCAATCGAGCCATTCAAGATATCGAAATGCTGGAAGCTGATTAGTTAATACCAATTAGAAAAAGTAATAGGAGACTTGATGAGTTGGGGGAAGGGGTAAAGGGGAAAGGGAAGCACAGCAGCTCTTTGCCCTTGAACCTCCAATGCTTGGTTAGCTTAAGGAACTATCTGACTACTTTCGGTAAATGGTATAACTTTCCTTTTTGATACTGTTCGACCAATCGATAAGAAAGAATGATGCTGGCGCCGACCGCACCCAACTCTTGAGAGGCTGATCAATGAAAAGTTTTGTTCCTGGCTTCAGTATTTCTGCTTTTGACCCTTAAAGTCTTTACTAATTTGTGCGGCTAGAAATATTTTTCTAATTACTAAGACTTGTAAAAGTCTCGTACCGTATATCAGAAATTATCCACAATTTATTGCTTAAATCAGCAGTAAAAATGATTGAGTTTGTAATTTTATCCCAAAATCCACGCAAGAATAGTTTATTAGTCTATTGTTTATGTAATTACACCGACTTAGTGATTGATTTCTACAAGCAATAATGTCCTCTATTTTGCTTATCACCGCTCTTTTAGCCGGAGCGCTCTTTGCCATTCAGCCCGGAATCAATAGCCTGGTCGCTAGTCATCTTGGCAATCCGTTGCTAGCTTCCTTGCTCTCTTTTGCCGTCGGGCTGTTCTTGCTTATCAGCATCACTATCACCTTACAAGTTCCCCTGCCTCCTACAGCTAAAATGTCTGCTCTACCTTGGTGGCTGTGGGTTTGCGGTGGCGCTATTGGAGCTGTAGTTGTCACAATCGCTTTGGTAGTCGCGCCGCAAATTGGAGCAGCGGCTTGGATTTCGTTTTTTGTGACGGGTCAATTACTGCTATCAATCGCCTTGGACCACTTTGGCTGGCTGGGCTTTGCTGTGCATCCGCTCAATGTTATGCGCTCCCTCGGTGCGTTTTTTCTCGTGCTCGGCGTTATTCTGATTGCTCGCTTCTAATTGGGAAAACTTGTTAATGGTACCTCAATTGGATTCATTCGCTTGAACGGTGAGACAGCAAGAGCCAAGTTTTCTAAAGGGAGTGGTTCGTGTCAATTAGGGGCGAGGTTTAGTGAAAGCTCCCCGCACTAAAATTACGGTACTGCTAACTTCTCGGGCGATCGCCCGTGGAATATTACCGCGCACCACCTGCTGCAATAAACCTTCTCGGCTGGCTCCGAGCATCACGACATCGCATTTCTCTGTCATAGCGAGGCAAATCACCGCATCGGCCACGGTATGTGAACGAATGGGAACGGGCGTAATGGGTAATTTTAACTGTTCTTGTAGCGAGGCAACCGTTTTCTTCAGATTCGTGGTATCGGCAGGCGAATCAGGGGAATGAACCTGACACAGTAAAATGTTTGATTCGTGGCGGCGGTCGTGAGCTGTTAAAGCTGGTAAAAATTCGAGAGCGCGCTGAGCATTTGGACCTCCAGCAATTGGAATGAGCCATTTCTGACTAATATTCTGAAAATCGAGAGGCTCTCCGGGCTTGACCAGCAGCAAATCGCAAGCCGCTTTGCGAATGAGAGTATCAACAACATTTCCGAAAACGGCTCCTTGGGTAGACGTGCTGCCTTTCCAGCCCGTCAGCACGATGTTGATATGTCGCTGAGCAATGGTTTCTAAAATGGCATCAGCCGCATCCGGCGCGACTTTAATTTGAGTATGAACCGGAATTTTCCTCGCTCGACCGAGCTTTTCTACTCTCCGCAGCAAACGACGGCTGTTTAAGGTATTGACGGGTGTCCGGTCGGGGAAACAATGCTTGGGAATTTCGATCACCTGAAGGCACTCTAGCTCATAGTGATAGTAAGAGGCAATGGCGATCGCAATTTCGAGCAGGTCAGCAGCGGTTTGCGGATTAGCCAGAGGCAGCAAAAGGCGGCCTTTTCCCGTAGCTGGCGAGTGAGTTTGATACACTACGTAGGAAGGAGCGGGGGCTGTGGCGCTGGGAGAATCACCGCTGAGCTGTTTGGCTTCAGCCCGAATAATATCGCTATGGGTAATAATTCCAACCACGGCTCGACCTTCGACCACCGGAAGGCGGTTGAGCTGATAGCGATTGAGCAAGTACAGCACTTCGCTTAATGAAGCGGTTGGACAAATTGTAATCGGCTGCGGCGTCATCACCTCTTTGAGAGTTTGTCCTGACTTTTGTGCCAGCGCCGTCAAATTTTCTTGGTCTACTATGCCGACCAATTTGCCCTCTTCAACGACCGGAAAGCCGCGATGGGGAGAACGGGAGATTGTCTGGAGCACATCGTCGATGGTTAAATCGCTGGCGAGAACCTCTACCTGAGACTGCATCACGTCATCTGCTTTTAGGCGAGTCAGCATATTGTTGGGAATCTCGCTATCGAGCTGAATGCCGCTCGGCTCTAACAGGTGTTCGTACAGCGAACCACTGGAAACGCTTTCTGCCACCACATAAGCCACCGCCGAGACGATCATCAGAGGCAGAACCAGATTAAAATCTGTTGTCATCTCAAAAACGATTACAATCGCCGTCACCGGCACTCGCACGACAGCCGTAAAAAAAGCGCCCATTCCTGCCAAGGCATAGGTATTTGACGAGCCAACACCTAACAGCAATTCTTGGACATTCCCGACCAAAAAGCCCAGAGCCGAGCCGAGGACTAAAGCCGGAGCGAACAATCCTCCCGGTGCTCCCGAACCATAAGCTAGCAGAGTTAGCAAGAAATGCACCACAAAGACGAGTACCGTGATTTGCCAATCTCCTTCGCTCATCATCAAGAACTCCCGCAATCCCGCATTATCCCGGAATACCGGCGGCAAAGCGGCAATAACGGCTCCAGAAATAAGACCTGCAAGCCCAATTCGCCAGGGCATTCCCAAACGCAAACGACGATTCACCGCTATGCTAAAGAGAACGCCCCGATTAAACAGTCCTCCCAAAACACCCGCTAAAACGCCCAGGAGAATATAGAAAGGAATTTCCTGAGCCGAGAAACCACGCTGCACAGCGGCATCGAGCATGGTAACGGGGAGATTCATCTCGTCTGGAGTTCCTAATATCCTCCGAGAGACGACTGCTCCCACAAAAGAGGCCAGAATTGCCGTTTCCAGGGTCAAGCCTGAAATATCCCGCATCAATTCTTCAACCACAAATAAAACACCAGCGATAGGTGTATTAAACCCAGCCGCTAATCCTGCCGCCGCACCGGACGCAATCATCTGACGACGGTGTTCTGGGGAAGTCGGAACCCAGCGGCTAAGCTGCGCTGCTAGCGCCGCTCCAATATGAACGGTAGGACCGCGACGACCCAGCGTTAAACCGGCTCCTCCGAGCAGTAAAACGGTGCTGACAGTTTTAACAATCGCGACCCGTAAATTGAGCGGCAGCGAAAAACGGGCTAAAACTGCCTTAACTTGAGGAATTCCTCCTCCTGCTGCCTCTGGCGATAGCTGTTCTACGATTAGTCCGGCTAATCCCCCAAACAGTAGTCCTGCAATCGGCAGTGCCAAACCATCCCCAACAGCGTTAGCCGCCTGAATTCGCCAGCCTCCTAACCAGCGAATACCTTCTTTGAGAAATAGAGCTGCCAGTGCCGAAAATAGCCCGATCCCACAAGCTTCTACCAAAGCATAGCGAACATCCAAAGACCGTTTAGTTAAGTAGCGAGTACTAAACAAGGTCCGAATACGCTTGAGACTATTCATATAAGATTAGTGGTTGGGGAGCGAGCAACTTAATAACTCTATCATCGGCGATCTTAAGATTAATCAGCCAGCCTGTAATACCATTTCTTAGTGATGCTACATAAACAAAAGAGAGCTGAAACCTTTACCCGTTCTGATGAGAACGATTTCCCCTTTTTCCCCTACTAAGCATCTGTCGCTTTACTTTCCAGAGATGGTATAATACTTGCCTCAGTCAATAAACTATGTAGATGTTTAATCAAGCACAAAAAAAGCCCTCCCGGTAAAGGGAGAGCCAAGTGAGAGAAAAAGCTAGCTAAGAATTAGCCGTTGATAGCCGGAGCCGTCAGAGCGACTGTCTAGGCCTCAGCACTAGCTAAGTCTAAGGGGAAGTTGTGGGCATTGCGCTCGTGCATCACCTCAAAACCACGGATGTAACAACAATTGTCAACTATTGCTCTCATACGCTGAAAGCTGAATTCATTCTTTGATAAAGGGTTCAACAGCTTGCTGAGAATGTCGCTGACCTCGCTTAACAAAAATGGCACCTAAAGCTAGAACACTCAGAGCGGGAAGAGTGCTGGGTTCGGGAACAGATTCGTATTCAATCACCTCCCCCGGTAAAGGTGGGAAAAGTGCCGGAGGGCGACGGGACTGTGTCTCTTGCTCGTAATCATAAGCCAGCTCCAGCAACGTCGACTCGTCGAAAGGTCGTCCGAGGAGCTGAAGACCTGCTGGAAGAGTATCGTTGACCGTATAGCCCATCGGCACGGTAATGGCTGGAAATCCCGTTGGCGGAGAAAGCTGGAAACTGTTATTTCCAGTCGGGCTGTCTAGGTCTCCAATCAGACGCGGCGGATTGCTCCAGGTGGGATAAATTAGGGCATCATACTCGCCAGCATCCATAATCGATAGCACCACCTGCCGCATTTCTTCTCGGGCTGCTTCACTTGCTAAAAAGTCTTCTCGGCTCTCCGGAGGTACGTCTCCAATCGCGGCAGCATTCAGCATTCTTGACTCGATGTAGTCAGCGTATTGCCCGGACGCGATAATCTCCTCGAGAGACTGAACCGGAGCATCAGGTCCGAGACTCTCCAAGTAATTATTAATGTCGAAGGCAAAGGTGTTGGCTCCGCTCCACACTCGCCCTACTAAACTGTCTAGGTTTGGAATCGTTACGGGTTCGACGATCGCTCCTTGACTCGTCAGTTCCGAAATTGCCTGCTCCATCAGCGCCACTACTTCGGCATCGGCGGTATCGGTTCTAAACAACTGCTGCACGACTCCCAGCCGAGCATCTAGAAGACCGCTTTCATCGAGAAAAGTAGTGTAATCTGGCAAGTCTACGCCCTGGACGGCTGCCGTCACCGGATCGGCAGGATCGTATCCGGCTATGGCATTAAGAACTAGTGCTGCATCTTCGACGGACTTTACCATTGGTCCGCCAATGTCCCGGTTGAGAAAGAGCGGCACAATGCCATCCCGACTCGTTAGCCCAATGGTCGATCTCAATCCGACGAGGGCAGTATGAGAAGAAGGACCGCGAATCGAATTTCCGGTATCGGTTCCCAAGCCGAGGGTGCCGAAGTTAGCGGCTACCGCTGCGGCAGTCCCGCCACTAGAGCCTGCCGGAACCCGGTCTAGGTTGTAAGGATTGCGAGTGGTGCCGAGAATGGAACTCTCGGTTACGTTGGGACTCCAGGCAAATTCTGCCATGTTGGACTTAGCCAAAACAATCGCTCCGGCTTCCCGAAGCTGGCGCACCTGATAGGAATCATTGGGCGGGATGGAGCCAGCTAAAGAGAGAGAACCCGCCGTGGTCGGCTGGTTGAAAGTATCGTAGTTGTCTTTAACAATCACTGGCATGCCGTGGAGTGGGCCTCTCGGTCCTGATTGCTGGCGTTCCTGGTCGAGGGCGCGGGCTGCTGCCACTGCGTCAGGATTAATTTCAATAATCGAGTTCAGCGGCTGCTCCCCGGTTTTGTCGTAGGTTTGGATGCGGTTAATGTAAAGCTGAACCAGTTGCTCGGAGGTGAGCGCTCCGGCCTCAAAAGCACGGTTAACATCAGCCACCGTCGCTTCTTCTAATTCAAAAGTAGCTGCCGTCGTCGGTGAGGCAGTACAGGCTAGCAGGGTAGTCATTCCGAAAATGAATGGTGTCGATGGTTGCAGTTTCAACATAACTAGCTCCTCAGCACAATAGGATCGGTCTTCATCTGTAGTTGGTTAAATATTTCACGAGAAATTAAATTGCTGGCTAGCGCTAGCATTCCACCGTAGCGGCAATCGTTTTCGTTTACTGTCCTGAGTCTTTCCACCGTTTAGCAAACCCCATTCCGAATGAACTGAGACCGAAAGCGAGTAAACCGAGAATCGAGCTAGGTTCGGGGACGGTTTCAACTTCGTATTCGATCACTTCCCCCGGTAAGGAAGGAGTCGTCGCTGGCGGACGGCGAAGCTGAGTTTCTTGCTCGTAGTCGTAGGCGAATCCTAGTAGTTCAGGTTCGCTATAGGCTTCTCCTAAAAAGGAGACGGTGACTGGCAGACCTTCTGAGGTCAAGCCCGCCGGAACCTGAATATCTGGAAAGCCCGTAATATTAGCGATGTTTGAGGCAAACGGCCCCGGTTCGCACACATAGTCCGGCTCTTCCAAATTTGGGAGAGGACCAGGCGGACAGGCAGAAGTTGGATAAATTAGAGCATCGAGTTCATTACTGGCAAAGAGATCTACCGTTGCATTGCGAACTAACGCTCGTCCATTAGTCAGGGCATCCAGGTAGTCGGGGTCAGTTAAGGGAACGCTCGCCTGCTCTTGTCTGAACAACTCTAGGCGGTCGGGATAGGTCTCGAAAAAGTCAATTGTTTCAGCGACTTCAATAATTTCTGCCAGATTATCTGGATACTGAGGTTCTAGGGTGGCTAGATAATCGGGAATCTGTGCCTTAAACTCCGGCCAGCGAATGCGGGTGTAGATAGAATCTTTCGACTCAATGACCTCTTCTGGAAAAAATAGCGAATCAACGATGGTGGCCCCCTCCGCCTCCATTTCGGCAATGGCCTCGTTGATCAGTTGATCTACTTCTGGGTTGCGACCAAAAAAATCGCGAGCAACTCCAATCCGCGCTCCTTCGAGGGCTTCTAGATCGAGGAACTCGGTGTAGTCGGCGGGGATTCTCCCGGCGCTATCTAAAGTAGCGGGGTCAGCCGGATCGACTCCGGCTATAACGCTTAGGGCGATCGCCGCATCTTCAACGGTGCGAGCAAAAGGACCGCCAACATCAAACGAGAGAGCCAAGGGAATAATGCCGTCTCGACTCGTTAGCCCCAAGGTCGGCTTGATTCCGACAAGACCGTTAGCAGCAGCGGGACCGCGAATCGACCCTCCCGTATCGCTTCCTGTCCCAATCACGCCAAAGTTCGCGGCGATCGCCGCGGCACTTCCGCCGCTGGAACCAGACGGGCTGCGGTCTAGCTGGTAGGGGTTACGAGTCAGTCCGATCAGTGAACCTCCGGGAACCTGGGAGGCAAACTCGCTCATATTTGCTTTGGCGAAGATGATAGCTCCCGCCTCCCGAAATTGTTCAACAATAAAAGCATCGTCGGGAGGAATCGAGTCTTCCAGTACCGCCGATCCGGCTGTGGTTGGCAAATCGAAGGTATCGTAGTTGTCTTTAAGAATTACCGGAATCCCGTGGAGAGGACTGCGCCGACCAGTGGTTTGACGTTCTCTGTCTAGGGCGGCTGCCCGTTCGAGAGCATTTGGATTAATCGTAATAATGGAGTTAAGACTCGGACCCTGTTCGTCGTAAGCTTCTATTCGATTGAGATAAAGCTGGATTAACTGCTCGGAGGTCAGCGCTTCGGCATCGAAAGCTTCATTAATCTCAGCAACGGTCGCCTCTTCTAGCCGAAATACAGCCGCGGTCGTTGGTTGAGAAGAATAGGCAAAAATTGCTGCCGGAATTGCGATCGTTATTGCTGTTTTTTGTGGGTAGCTCAACACTGCTCTGACTCCTCAACTTAATGGCGACAACAGTAAAGGGGAAGAAGGAAGACTGTTTTGCTTGTTACTAAACAATCTCATCTTTAATCGGTTTGGGAACTCGAATCTTTCATGCTGAGAAATTCCTAGGTTTGGCAAAATGCCAATTTTGTGCCTAGACCTTGGTAGTAAGAGTTGTCTTGACTTAAATTAGTTTTAAGGCAAAAGCTAAGGGTTTAGGCTGAGATTTCGTTCTTTTGAAGAGCCTAAATACTCGCTCCCCGTCGAAGAAAACGATAGCCGATGCCGATTAGAGCAAGGATTGGCAGAGGAGTAGCGGTATCAGCCTCTGGAACCGTTATCGTATCTCCTGACAGTGGAGGGGTGCTTTCTGGAGGAGTGCGAAGCAAAGTTCCCTGTTCGTAAGCGTAGGCATACTGAATTAATTCAGGTTCGCTAAAAGCATCGCCAAGGAAGGTCAACCCAAACGGCTCTCCCGTTTCTCCATAGCCAGCCGGAACGGTAATGCTCGGATATCCAGCCCGCGCACCAATGCCTGCTTCGCTATTGTTGGGAAGCAAGATGGCATCTAGCTCGAGTTCCTCTAGCAAGGCATCAATGCCTTCTGTTCTTGCTAAGCGAATATCTGTTGCCCTAGCTTCAAGGTATTCTGGATCGCTTAGGTCTCCGCCCGTTTCCTCTGATAGTAGGAATATTCCTTGACCAAAAGGAATTCTCTCATCTGGATTTTCTCGGTTAAATGCAATGATGTCTTCTAAAGAATCAGCGGGCGCGTCTGGTCCTAAACTTTCTAGGTAGTTTTCAACTCCGTCGTTGAACTCGTAAAGAAGAACATCAAACCCAGAAATCTCGCTTGCCGATTCAATTGTAACGGGATCGATGACTGTTGCGCCTAAACGTTCTAGCTCTGCAAAGGCTGTCTCGGCTAAGATTAGTTCGTCCGGAGACAGGCGAGAAGTAAAAATATTGCGAAACACTCCAATTCGCGCTCCTTCAAGACCTTCCGGGTCTAGAAATGGTGTGTAGTCTGTCAGGAATTGCCCTGCGCTCGCGGCGGTTGCCGGATCGCTGGAATCGACTCCGGTTAGAGCGCCAAGCAAGATAGCAGCATCGGTAACGGTACGAGCCATTGGACCTGCGGTATCTTGACTAGCCGCAATGGGGATAACTCCGTCACGACTGACCAATCCAACGGTTGGCTTAATGCCGACTATCGAGTTTCGGCTCGAAGGGCTCAGAATTGAACCAGAGGTTTCAGTGCCTACCGCCACCGTCACCAGATTAGCGGCCACTGCCGCACCCGGTCCAGAACTAGATCCGCCAACATCAAAAGTACCGGGACCGTAAGGATTTAACGTTTGGCCGCCGAGAGCACTAAAGCCATTAGGCATATCGAAGGCAATAAAATTAGCCCATTCTGTCAGATTGCCCTTTCCCAAAACAATGGCTCCTTCTTCGCGCAGTTGTTGCGTAATAAATGCATCGTCCGGCGGTACTGAATCTTCGAGAAGAATTGCTCCGGCAGTGGTTGGCAAATCGAAGGTATCGATGTTGTCTTTGAGCATGACAGGAAGGCCAAATAGCGGTCCTCTCGCTTCCGTGCGGTCTCGTTCGCGGTCTAATTCTCTAGCTTGCTCTAGGGCATCGGGATTAAGCTCGATGAACGAATTGATGGTCGGACCTTGGTTATCGTAAGCTTCAATACGGTCTAAATAGAGCTGCACTAATTCCTCTGAGGTGAGTAAGTCAGATTCAAAGGCCTCTTGAATTTCTGGAATTGTCGCTTCAACTAAATTAAACGTCACAGCTTGCGCTGTCGCTGCAATGCCAAAAACAGCAGCTTGAGTGGCAATCAGCGTTGTTGTAGGCAGGAGTTTCATTGAGTTTCTTCTCAAAAATTGTAGGGCAGTTGTTTGGCTCATCTTTTTGCGAGGTAGGGCTGCACTCACTCTTCGGAAGACAACGCCCCAGCGTTGAACGCCTGGTCAATTTCTGCGATCATTGCCTCTTCTAGCTGAAACACAGTCGCGCTAGCTGGTTTAGAGGAAAAGTCAAGAAATGCTGCTGGAATAGTGATTGTTATCGCTGTCTTCTTCGGTTGGCCTAACAATACTCTGCCTCCTCTCTTACTAATGAAGATGAGAGTACAGGGGGAGAAGGAAGAATATTGTTTCTATTTTTACTAAATAGTGCTTTTCAGTATTTTGCTCATCTGGCGATGCTGGTGCAAAAGTTTCTCGCTTGCGTTGACTTCGTCAATGGCGCGTTGCCTCTATAGAAGCTGTTTGGTTGCAAGCTAAGCAATGTGTGCGCAAGTTTGCTTGCTATTGAGAACAGAAGTGGCCAATTCGATGTACCACCGTGAGCGTCTGTGCTGTTCGAGTTAGTTAGCCATCTTCAAACCTTGACTTTGGCCAAGACTTCTATGTATGGCTACTGTTCATCTCTACTCTAGGGTCGCTAGAGGAAACAATTTAAATTGATGAGACACTCTCAGGAAAAACTCAGCCTTAAGGAATTTAATCTCTAAGAAGAGGACTTTTCTGGTCTGCTGATATTCATGGCTAAACACTAACCAGCATCGGTTAAAAAACTGCTTAAAAAACGCTAACTTTCTTTATTGTCTAAATAAGCGTCAGATTTTTTTGATGCCGATTAACCTTTGACCAGAAAAAGCCGTAGATGCAGGAGCTGAACAAGAATGACTCATCTCAAAAAGGGCAAGATTGGAGTACTGATTGAAGCTCATTTTGATGACGCTGAATATCAGAGATTTAATCAGTTCTTCCCCCAAAATGGCTACCAAGTAGAATATCTCTCGCATCTTTGGGGTCAGAGACAACTGATCTTTGAGGGCAACGAGCGGAAAGAACAAGTCACCGTCACCGTTGATTTCAAGAGCGTTACTCCAGCGGCCTATCAGGGGTTGATTTTAATCGGTGGCTATGCTATGGATCGCCTCCGCTATCAGGTTAGTCCGCGTCCTCGTCAGCCTAATGATTCTCCAGCAGTAGAATTTCTTCGCCAAGCCGTCAAGCTGATGGACGCAGGCGGTCTTAAAATTGGAACTATTTGCCATAGCCTGTGGTTATTTTGCGCCGATCCAGTTCTGCTCCGGGGACGTTGCGTAACCTGTGCTCATAACATTATCTGTGATGTAGAAAATGCTGGCGGAATTGTCGTTTACCGAGAGGGCGAAACAGTAGCTACTCATATTGACGGCAATTTAATCTCAGGAAGGCATCCCGGCGTTGTCGAAGAATTTATGCAGGTTTTTTTGAAGCAGCTAGAAAAACCCAATCAACTGGCTGCTTCTGCACTTTAAACCGATGCTGCCTCCCTAAAAGCGTCATCCGTCTTATCTAAACACTATGCCGCTATTTGCTCCTTTGAGTTGGTTCTATGTCCCCATCATCATGGACCATCATCGCTCGGCTTTTCCTGCGTAATTTGTTCTACCTAGCTGGAGTTACTAATAAGTGGGAATCAACATAGATTGTGCCTTTTCTGACCTCGTTTCTGGTTACGTGACCCACTACGACGGAGACAACGACATCTTTGGGCTTGAAACCTCAGACGGACGGAAATTTCAGTGCGTTCTTAGCCCGATGACCTCCGCTCAGCTCTTGCAGAATCTTGATGAGGCTTGTCCGGATGCGACAGCTTCTCTAAGAGCCATGCTGGTTGCTCCCCGCTATCTGTTTGCCTACGGCATTTTCTATCCAGACAGCGTCCAGTTTGAAGTCAAAAAAATTGTGTTTGTTGGTCGTCAAGCGGATAACTACCGGTTTGAAGCTCCCAACTGGTGGCTCGACCAGCTTCACTCGCTGGGAAACTTCTACCTGAGATCTCAGTTGGGTCTTCGAGAAATTGATTACTCCAGCTATCGCACGGTTCTCAATTTATTGGGAGCCAAATCGTCGGTTAACTTTCGCCAGGAAACTGGCACGATTTCTCGTCTCGTCTACGGATTAGCCACAACTTACTTAATGACCGGAGAGGAACGCTTTTTAGACGCTGCCGAGAAAGGGGTCGAGTATCTGCGAGACCACATGCGGTTTCTAGACTTAGACGAAAATGTTGTTTACTGGTATCACGGAATTGATATTGAAGGAGAGCAAGAGCACAAGTTTTTTACTTCGGAATTTGGCGATGACTACGATGCTATCCCGGCCTACGAACAGATTTATGCCCTGGCGGGACCAGTACAGACCTACAGACTAACGGGCGACCCGCAGATTTTGCACGATGCCGAACTGACCCTGCAACTCTTTAATCGGTTTTTCCGCGATCGCAGCGCTTCCGGCGGCTATTTTTCTCACCTCGATCCGGTCACGCTCGATCCCCGCAGCGAGGCTTTGGGGTGCAATCGGGCCAAAAAAAACTGGAACTCCATCGGTGACCATGCCCCGGCGTATTTGATCAACCTGTGGTTAGCGACTGGCAACCCTGAATACGCCGAGATGCTAGAGGACACCTTCGATCTGCTCGGCACCTATTTTCCTAACCGAGAGCAGAGTCCGTTTATTCAGGAACGATTCAATGAGGATTGGTCCAGCGATCTTGCTTGGGGCTGGCAGCAAAATCGCGCTGTCGTCGGTCACAATCTGAAGCTTGTTTGGAATCTGATGAGAATGTACCATCTCCGACCCAAAGAGCAGTATCTAACTTTAGCTCAGCAACTGGCCGAGCTATTGCCGTCTGTGGGCTGCGATCGCCGACGCGGTGGCTGGTATGACGTAGTGGAGCGGTTGCTTAAACCTGGGGAAAAGCAGCATCGCTTTGTTTGGCACGATCGCAAAGCTTGGTGGCAGCAGGAACAGGCAATCTTAGCTTATCTAATCCTCGCGGGCAGTCAGCAAAATCAAGCCTACCTCAAGCTAGCTCGCGAAGCCGCCGCTTTCTATAATGCTTGGTTTCTAGATACTGAAGATGGAGGAGTGTATTTCAACGTGCTGGCGAACGGAATTCCCTACTTAGCAAACGGCAACGAACGCACCAAAGGCAGTCACTCCATGAGTAGCTATCACTCTACCGAGCTGTGTTACCTAGCGGCGGTTTATACCAACCTACTCATTACTAAACAACCGCTAGACTTTTACTTCAAGCCTCTTCCCCAGGGTTTTCCTGACGGGATTCTCAGAGTGTCTCCCGATATTTTGCCCCCCGGCAGTATTCAAATTGGTCGGTGCGAAATCGACGGAGAAACCTATACGCACTATGATGCGGAAAAATTGACGGTCAAGCTCCCAAGGACCAACAAGCGAGTTAAAGTCAAAGTTCAGCTCGTCCCCACTCAGCCGTAAAGAGTCAGAGTTTTCTCCGAAAGCTGACGGGCAGCCCATGAAATACTCTAGCGATCGCTACTCAAGCGAGCGAAAGGTCAGCTTAGAGCTCTGTGGACCTCCTTCTCCCGGCACAACCTGGACTAGAATAGATCGACTAGCCCGCTCGCCCGAGGGTAAAAACTCTAGCGCTCTTCCGGAGGTTTGCTCAGGAGTAAGGCGAACAGATTTAAGGCTGTTTAAAACAGTGCTGCGAGAGGCATCCTTGGCAAAAGCGGCGACCATCGCCTGGAGAGCATCGTAGCTCATGGCGGTTCGCCAGTTTACTTGTCCACCCCAGCGGCGAGCCGCTCTTTGAGCGTAGGGAGTTTGAGCTACCCAAGGAACAGAAACAATCAGATTCTCCACCGCACTTCCCCCAGAGGTTAAGGTTCGGGGGGTAAATAACGCCGTATTTCCCAACAGTTTGAGCTGCTGTTGTGTCGGCAACTCCTGATTACTGGCAGCAATGCTGAGAGCAACGGTCAGATGGTCGGTACTGGGCAGCAAAATCGCCCCTTCAAAGGGCAGAGATTTAATCTGTTGCGGCTGAAAGTCAGGAGTACTCATATCGATTAGTTGAGCGGTTTGCCCTCCTAACTCTCTAAAGCGACGCAGAAATGCCTCTTGCCACCCTTTACTGTTGGGATCTGTCGGGATATAAAAGATGGCTATTTGTTCTAAGTCTAAGTCTTGGCGGACGTACTGAGCTAATGCGGCTGCTAACACCTTAGACTCAGCCGTTGTTCTAAAAAAAACGGGACTATCAATTAACGAGCTAGTACTTGTTGGTGAAATGATCGGCAAATTAGCCTGCTCGTATTCCTCAATGGCTGCTGCTGTCGCACCGCTAGAATTATGCCCAATCACGCCAAGAATATCTGCATCAGCAGCTAAGGTTCTGGCTACTTCTGGAGAGAGCTGAGGATCGTTCCCATCGTTGGCAATGACAATTTCTAGCAGGCGATCGCCGCTTCCTCCAGACTGATTAAACTCGGTCTGAGCATCAGCAATGCCTCGCAACATTTCTTCGGCTGAAGAGAGATTCGATTCAACGGGCACGACTACCCCAATCCGCAACGGAATCTCGTTGGAGAGACGGGCTAGCGCATTGTTCAGGTAAATCTGGATTTCGGGGTTGCGGCGATCGCCAGCAACGGCTCGCTCAAAGAATACTTTGGCTCTTTCGTAGTCTCCTTGAGCGTAAGCATTCGTCCCGCGATCGGCACTACTGTTCGACTGATTCCGGAGCAGACGGCGCTCTCCTTGAGAAAATCGTTCGGGAGAAGCTGTGGCGGGCACAGAAGACGAATGACTGGGAGAAACTCTGTTCAGCGGCGTGACCAAATTAATCGTTTGAAGACGAGTTTCTCGTTGATTGATCCACCACACTCCGCTACCGACAACAACAGCGCTCAGCAAAACTCCCAGGGCTATCGTCCTTTTAGAGAACAGAGCAGTTGGAGCGAGGAGAGGCGGCGTCTTCAATTCCGGTTTAGGGCAACCGCAAATATAGCAAGTCTCGCTATAGTTCACGATTGGGAAATGGGCTTTCCACTGCGGAGGCGCACCGGAACATTCCCAGAGGACAGGAGCAGCAGACTTCATAGAAAGACTCCGAGTAGCCCTAATCGGCGACGAGAGCTGGTTCCTCTACTATCTTAATCTTAATGAAAATCTATTCATCACTGGGGGGTTGAGCCGACTGGTGGCGACTGCCTATTCTCCTATCCAAAGATGTATTTCGGTAATTTGTAAAATTTTGTAATCTTAGGAGACATCGTTTTGTGTTCCAGGTACTTTAAAAAATCTATGGTTGCACATCCTCCCTCCGATCCTTCTCAAGCTCAGGCTAGCCCATCCACAGCAGACCCCACTCTGAGATCGTCCCGCTCTCAGTACGAAGTTCCTCAACCAGAAGCGGACGCGAAGGTAGAAACGCTCGTTACCGAACCCCCACCAGAAAGCGATGTAGACCTTGACTTTCTCTACACCAGAGATATTGAGTTTCGCCAAGAAACCATTTATTTTGTGGTGGTAGACCGTTTCTACGATGGAGACCCCAATAATAGCGAGGGACCAAACCCGGAACTATACGATCCAGAACAGCAAGATTGGGGTAAATACTGGGGCGGAGATTTGCAAGGAATCATCGATAAGCTGGACTATTTAAAAAACTTGGGCGTGACCGCCTTATGGTTAACGCCCTTGTTTGAACAAGTCGAAGCTTTATTTATTGAGCAAGCCGCCATTCACGGTTACTGGACCAAAGATTTTAAACGTCTCAACCAGCGCTACATTGCCAAAGGAGAAGAGCCTTCCCTCAACAAAACACAGGAAACCCGAAATACTGTCTTCGACCGCCTGATTGATGAACTACATCAGCGGAACATGAAGCTAATTTTAGACATCGTTTGTAACCATAGTAATCCTGATTTCAGCGGCAAAAAAGGCGAACTCTACGACGATGGCGTGAAAATTGCCGACTTTAACAACGACAACAACGGCTGGTATCACCACTACGGCATCATCACGAATTGGGAAGACGAGTGGCAGGTGCAAAACGGCGAACTCTCTGGGTTAGCAACGTTCAATGAAAATAATACTGAGTATCGCAACTATATTAAATCGGCCATCAAGCAGTGGCTAGACCGGGGCGTAGATGCCCTGAGGATTGATACTGTCAAACACATGCCAATCTGGTTCTGGCAAGAGTTCAGCGCCGATATTCAGTCCCATCGACCAGACGTGTTTATGTTTGGGGAATGGATCTACAACCATCCTGAAGACGAGCGTTCTGTAGAATTTGCCAACAATGCTGGGATTACGCTCTTGGATTTTGGCTTGGCGATGGCCGTTCGTCAGGCTTTGGGCACTTACGATGAGCAAGGTTTCTACTTAGTTCAGGACATTCTCGATCTTGATGATCGCTACGACGGCGCGACTGAACTCGTCACTTTTATCGACAATCATGACATGCATCGGTTCCAAACCCTCAACCCCGACCCAGACGCGTTGCGTTTGGCCGTAGCTTTCGTGATGACGGCTCGCGGGATTCCCTGTCTGTACTACGGTACAGAACAGTACTTGCACAACGATACCAATGGCGACAGCAATCCCTACGGCAATAACGATCCCTACAACCGCCCAATGATGGAGACCTGGGATGCTGATACCGATATCTATCGGGAGATTCGCCTCCTTTCTGGGTTGCGGCGACTGAATCCCGCCGTTTCTATGGGCGGTCAGTGGCAAAAATACATTACTCCTGACGTGTACTGCTATGTGCGTCGCTATCGAGATTCGGTGCTATTTGTGGCGATGAACCGGGGAGAACCAACCACCGTTGAAGCCGTTGACACCGAGTTACCGAATGGAGAACACACGGATGTAATGTCGGTGAACAAGCTGGAAGTAGAGGACGGACATCTCTACAATTTGGCCCTCGACTCGAAACAGGTGATTGTTCTCAGTCATGTGGGAGAACGGGTGAAAGGACAAACGATTGTGCGCGTTCAGCTTAACGGCGTACAGACTCAACCGGGAGAAACCGTCGTCGTCACCGGAGACTGCCCAGAATTAGGGAACTGGGATATTGCTAAAGCTTATCCGCTAGAATACATCAACTCCAATACCTGGTTCGGTGAGATTCCCTTTGAAGAAAGTGTCGGTCAACTGATTGCCTACAAATATGCCATCTGGCGAGCCGGACAATCTCCGCTGCGGGAAAACTTGGTCTGTCGCCGCTGGGTAATCGCTAGTGAAGGAACGGTTAAGTGGCGCGATCGCTGGGCTACTGGACGAGAATCTTAAAGAAAAAGTGGCATATTTCTCAGCGTTTTTTCAGTTTGTTCTCCTAAACTTGCCAAGCATTGTCTCAATGAAGATGCAGCTTTTCAAATTTATCCCCAATGCTGTATTCTGCTTCTTACTGCCAATCAATAAACTTTTCTTGGCAGGAGTGGTTGCTCTCGCTGAACTTATAAGCCAATATTAGGCTTGAAGCAAACGAGATTCTAAAACTCGTCAAGTTTCGACAACGTATTTGAATCAGTCAAAGGTTAAACAATGAAAAAATTATTTGTTGGTGGTTTGTCTGTTTTATTAGCGTCTACTGCCTTTGCACCCTCGGCAATGGCAGAGCTAAAACAAGAGCAAACAGAGGAGACGCGCATTGCTCAGTTTACTGAGAGACTCAGAGACCGAGAGATGTCTCTGATGATGCAGATGATGATGATGGAAATGATGATGATGGAATTTAACGTTCCGATGACAGAGGCGTTCAGTCTCGTTCGCTCTGCCTACGGAGGGGAGTATACAGAGCAGGGAATTCCCGCTTTTGCCCAATTCGCCGAGGGGGTTCGTTCTGGAGAAATTGACTCAGATTCTCTGGTACAGGCGGCAGTAGCATCTGGAGATTTAGCCCCTGAAGCAGCAGAAGATGAAACCTACCTAGGAGCTGTCGATCTACAGCTCCGCAATTTAGCTTTAGTGATGAGTCGGTGAGCGGTTGTTCCTGTCGCCTAGACAAAAAGTATTGTACGTCAGGCCCGGTTTTGCTCTACTAGAGAAAACTAGCTATATCCAAGGTTAAGCTTGCTCAAAGCAGCCGCCGGAGCTGCCTCCGGTGTGCCAGTTGTTTCCCGCCGTGAGACGGCGGGAAACAACTGGCACCGGAACTTTGAGCAGTCGGCACTTCTTATACAAGAAGTGCCAGTTTTTTGTGCAGGTATAGCAGGGGGTAAAACTTAGGAGACAATTGCTTTGCTGGATAATACCATTTACCGAAAGTAGTCAGATAGTTCCCAAACTAACCAAGAGTTGGAGGTTCAAGGGCAAAGAGCTGCTGTGCTTCCCTTTCCCCTTTACCCCTTCCCCTTTCCCCCAACTAAGATTTCGTGTGGGGGTAAATGAAGGCCAAATCAGCCATAGATAAGCAGTAAAATCGCCAATTTTGGGCAGGATCTCGCCAAAAAATCAGCTATCTCTCAGAAACGCCCTTTAATAATTAAAGAACCAGCACAATTAAGCAAGAGACTACAAACAACCAGCGTCTTTGGATCGGCGATGGAAAGCGCGTCTGCTACTGCTTTTGCAATCACTAGCTACTTGTTAAATTTATGGATCTTTTGAGTCCGGCCAGCCTCCCGCTTACTTTACGCCAAGCTGTTACTATCCAAAACCTTGTCGACGGACAATCTCTTTTTTGCCAGGGGGATGTAGCTACTGCTTTTTTCATGTTAAACACTGGACGAGTCAGGCTCATTCGCAATACCTTGGAAGAGCGAGTCGCTTTGTTACAAGTTGCTCGCCAGAGTGACAGTTTAGGAGAAGAAGCCCTCGTCGCGGATAGCTACTCTTGTACAGCGATCGCCGATACCGAGTCTCAGGTGATTGTTTATCCTAAGCCAGTTTTACTCCCTACCCTCCGCGACTACCCAGAATTGGCAGAAGATCTCATCGCCAAACTCGCCTTCAAAATTCAGGCTCTCTATGTGCGGCTGGAGTTACAAGATATGCGCACAGCTCATCGACGGGTTCATCAGTACTTGCGTTATCTGGCTCGCTCCAACGACAACGTTATTACCTTGGATAGCCCCCTAAAAGATGTCGCGACCGAACTAGGTTTCACTCCTGAAACCCTCTCTCGTGCCCTTAAGCGTCTAGAGCAGGAAGGCAGCATCACTCGTTCAGGACGCTCTATTAGGCTAAATACTTCCTCAGTAGCTTGATCTAGATCAAGTAATTTTGGTATTATTAAAAGCTTTGTTTTTAAAGGAGACTTTGGTAGGATATCTGGCAAAGAGAACTCTCGATCGTCGATGTCAAGTAGGCTTGCCGTCCTCTGGTCGGAGTAACACAGTTTCCTAGGCTGTTTAGACAGCGTTGAAGAACCGAATGCCAGATCAGCAAAGGGCAGCCAAAGCTCAAAGTTCCGGTGCCAACCTTTCCCGCCGTGAGACGGCGGGAAACAACTGGCACACCGGAGGCAGCTCCGGTGTGCCAGCTCACTTAGACGAACAATTCTACCCAGAGAGGACTCAGCAACCAGAACACGCACCAGATGTGGAATTAGAAGCTCCTGATTCCACTGCCCGTTTAGCGAAAATTGGGGCTAAGGCAACCACAATTGTTCATGAAATGCGGAGTCCTCTGACAACGATTTTACTGGGACTGTCCGCCTGCCAAAAGTTAACCTTGCCAGAAGCAGCAAAAGACCGACTGGCGCTCGCCTTAGAAGAAGCAGAACGCTTACAAAGACTCGTAGACGAGATTTTGCTCTATGCTAGACCGCTGGTGCTTCAGCGTCACGAGCTCGAACTCAACAAGCTCATCAGAGACACTCTGAACCTGGTTTTGACCTTACCAGTGGCCTCAGAGCGCAACATGCGTTTTGTCAGTCCCTCGACGGCAGTTTGGGTCAAAGGCGATCGCGACAAGCTCAAGCAGGTGTTCATCAATTTGGCCAGCAACGCCTGTGAAGCGATTTCCCCGGGAGAAGACGTTAGCTGGCGCATTGACATCAACGCAGCGCAAGCGTGGGTCAGCATCTCGAACGGCGGCCAGCCGATCGCTCCAGAGCTATTGCCCCACATCACCGAGCCATTTTTGACCACTAAACCAGACGGCAACGGACTCGGTTTAGCGATCGCTCAACAGATCGTAGAAGCCCACGGAGGCAGGCTAGAGCTTCGGTCCTCCGCTCAAGGCACTCGGGTGAGTGTGGGCTTCCCAATTGTTCGGAAAATCGTTTAGTGTTCCGTAGGGACGGGGAAGGGGGAAACTGTTCCTCCGGAACGGGGAAAGGGGCAAGGGAAATGTCGCGTTTACGCAGTTTTTCCGCAGGAAGCACGGGACAGGTCAAGAACACAGGGTTAAGGAACAAGCTGTCTAGTTCATCCCGTTCCCCCTTCCCCTTTGCCCTTTTCCCCAACGCCGCAGGCGTTAAGCTAGACGCTTTCCGCTCCTAGCAGTTGAGAAATCCATTGCAGAGCAATGTCTAACCACTCAGGATGGGGATTCTGGAGTTGGCTATTTAACTCTTGAATCGCTTTCTCCAAAAGGTAGGCATCCAGCAACACCTGGAGTTCGGCATCTGACTTGGGCAAGAAGGCCGCTTGATCGGCAGTCGTTAGATAGGCATTGAGAAAGGCTGCGCTCACCCAGCTATACCAAAAGTGACTCCACTGCTCCATTAGCGGTAGATTATCTGGACGCATGATGCCGCTTTCTAGTTCTCGACGCAGAGCCAGTCTAGCAGCAAAGTTGAATGACTGAAGCATACCCGCTACGTCTCGCAAAGGCGATCGCTTCATCCGCCGTTCGCTTAAGGGCCGATTAGTTTCGCCTTTAAAGTCGGTGATCAAAAAATCTTTGCCCGTATACAGCACCTGACCTAAATGGTATTTCCCGTGACAGCGGGTTCTCATCGCGGCAATTTTATAATCTAGCACAGCGCGAAAGCCCTCTAGAATTTGAGCTTGCCGATTGAGAACGATTTGAGCTAACTGCTGCGTCGCCTCTGGAAGCTGGTCGAGCTGGTTTTTGAGCGAGAGCAAGACCTGTCCGGCAAGATTGCGGCTGTATTGGTAGATAGAGCGCTGGTAGAAAGAGGTAAACGGCTCTGGCTTAAAATTTGGATTGTCCGTTTCAGCGGCCAAAGTCATATGGAGCTGTGCGGTTTGCTGTCCTAACTGCTGGGCCGAAACGAGATAAGAGCCAATACTTTCGTAGACAAAATCGGGAATTTCCAAAGATTGAACAGTTCTCATGGAGTCGGGGAGATAAACCTCATCCAGCGCGGTCTGTTCGACCATAATCCGGTTGAAATAATCCCGCAAATTATCGAGTGTATAGGACCAGGCATCGATGGTATCGGAAACATATCCTTGCAGCACCGCGACGGTGATCCAGTCTCCCTGTCGGGGATGATAGCGAATCACGCCCGCGGCTGGAGCGACGAGGTCGCCAGCGGTTTCGGTCAAAAAGCGACCGAGTTCCCAGTCTGGATTGATGCCCGCTTCCACTCGACGATAAACTTTAAGAATAAAGCGATCACCATAAACGATTGAGCTATTATCTTGCTCTCCTCGGAACAGATGGGGGGTGATATTGCTAACCGCTTGCGATAGAGACGCAAAGGTTTCCGTCGCCGCTGCTCTGAGTTCACCGGATTTCCCCTGATACGTTCGTTCTTTAGCAACCGCCTCTAGGGGAATGGTTAAAAAGTCTTTGTCTGCCAAGGCATCAAACAACACACCCGTCTCTTCGCTCGTTTGAATTTTGGCAATTTCCCCTTCTGGATGAGCGGTGCCATAGGCGAAAGGCAACACGTAAATTTCTGGCGTTCCTTCGGTGTATTCTACCCGAACAAGCGTCAGCACCGCTTCTCGATCTTTGTAGGCAATGGGAATCGCTTCGATGATGTGAGTAGATTGGATGGTTCGGTGGCGTCCAAACCAGCTACAGGAGTATAGATAAGCTGACAGGCTCGATTCTAAAGACTTTTGAGCTTCGCTTTGGGCAAACACGTTCTGCCACTTGCCGTTGACGGTAATCAGCGGTGGCTCAGCTTTCGGGTAAGGAAGCTGGTAGAGATCTTGGAACTGAAGCGTAAACCAGTAAAACGCGTGCGGACTAATGCTGAGAAAATAGCTCGATTCGTCAATGGCGGGAAACTTCGTTTGTCCGAAGATCTCCACCGGAATCATTCCTTTGAAGGGAGTCAAGTCAAGTTCGACGGTTTGGGCAAAGCGCGACAAATTGGCTACTACCAAAATGTGTTCGCCCTCGTAGGTGCGAACAAACGCAAGCACTTTGCGATTTTCTGGATGCAGGAGTTCAAAGGTGCCGCGACCAAAGGCTTTGAACCGCGCCCGCGTGGCCAGCAGGCGCTTCATCCACCACCACAGCGAATTAGTGTTGCTTTGCTGCGCCTCCACGTTGACTGCTTCGTAGTGATACTCTGATTCTAAAATTACGGGGAAGTAGAGCCGATGGGGATTGGCACGACTAAACCCGGCATTGCGGTCGGCGCTCCACTGCATCGGCGTCCGCACTCCGTTGCGATCGCCAAGGTATATATTATCGCCCATGCCGATTTCGTCACCGTAGTACAGCACCGGAGTTCCCGGTAAAGACAGCAGCAGCCCGTTCATCAGCTCGATTTGTCGGCGATCGTTGCCCAGTAGGGGAGCTAACCGACGGCGAATGCCCAAATTGAGACGGGCATCGGGATCTTGAGCATACACCCGGTACATATAGTCCCGGTCCTCATCGCTGACCATTTCTAGGGTCAATTCGTCGTGGTTCCGTAAAAACAGCGCCCACTGACAGTTATCGGGAATAGCAGGCGTTTGCTGCAAAATATCAATGATCGGAAAGCTGTTTTCCATGCGCAGCGCCATAAACAGGCGCGGCATCAGGGGAAAATGAAAGTTCATGTGGCACTCATCGCCTTCTCCATAGTAGGCGGCGGCATCTTCGGGCCACTGATTCGCTTCCGCGAGCAACATCCGGTTCGGGAATTTCTGGTCAATATGCGCTCTCAAACTCTTGAGAAAGGCATGAGTCCCGGGAAGATTTTCGCAATTCGTTCCTTCTTCAACGCACAGGTAGGGGACCGCATCTAGACGCATACCATCTACCCCCATCTGAAGCCAGAAATCAACAATATTAAGTACTGCCTGCTGGACCTCTGGAGAGTCGTAGTTCAAATCAGGCTGATGAGAGTAGAAGCGATGCCAGTAATACGCTTTCGCTACTGGATCCCACGCCCAGTTAGAGGTTTCGTAATCCTGGAAAATAATGCGCACGTCTGGAAACTTATCTGGCGTATCGCTCCACACATAAAAATCTCTCTCCTTACTGCCGGGGGGAGCTTTTCTCGCCCGTTGAAACCAGGGGTGCTGATCGGATGTATGGTTAACAATTAACTCAATAATGACGCGGATGCCTCGCTCGTGGGCCGCATCGAGAAACGCTTGAAAGTCATCTAAATTACCGTAGATGGCATTAACGTTGCCGTAATCAGCGATATCGTAGCCGTCATCTCGCAGCGGAGAAGGAAAAAAGGGCAGTATCCAGACGGCTGTCACGCCTAAATCTCTGAGGTAGTCAAGCTTTTCTGTCAAGCCCCGAAAATCGCCAATACCGTCGCCATTGCTGTCGGCAAATGCCCGAACTGGCGCTTCATAAATCACGGCATCTTTAAACCACAGGGGATCGTCTTTGAGAAGCGAGTGTTGCATAGCTGTCTGGTTGCTGGAGGATTGAGTGTCACAGGAATAGATACTGACACAAATTTAGCAGGAAAACCCGCTAGCTTACGCTATTAATCTGCCCTTGCCAATTATACTGACAAGGAAATGTCGCGTTTACGCAGTTCTTCCGCAGGAAGTACGCGACGGGAAAGGGAAAGTCCCTCTGGGATGGGGAAAGGGGAAACTGTTCCTCCGGAACGGGGAAAGGGAAAGTCCCTCTGGGACGGGGAAAGAACACAGAGCCGAGGAACAAGCTCATTCATTCCTCCCTTTCCCCCTTCCCCTTTGCCCTTTTCCCGCCGCGAAAGCGGCTTCTCCCTTGGGCGAAGAAACTTGTTCGAGTCTGAAGTCTGTATATGACAATGAGAGAGATACTTAGAGCAGGCTTGGTGATGGTTCCACAAATATTGGCAATTCGATTGTTAACCCACGAGCGGCAGCAAACGACACGGCAAACTCCTCAGGACTTGCTGAAGGATTATCTACATCACAAACGTCAACAGCAACTCCCGCCACTAGCTCAAAGAGTTGAGCGGCTCTTAAGCCATTGGAGTCAGAACCCAGTTGTCGAGGCTGAGACCTTAATGTACAAGCTCGAAGAACAGACAGAACCTGATTATCAGCAAGACGATTGCGACAGACTAGAATATATTGCTGGATATTTAGAGCTTGTCAAGAATGGACCTGAGGAGGTAAGGCGGTACGCTCTAGAACGAATAGAACAAACGCTGCTGCGCGTTCACAGTCCTGCGGCGATCGCCTGGGATTTTGGTGGGGTGTTGATGGATGGCCATAATCAATTTTTTGTGGAGCTTTACGCTCACGACAAGGGGGGTGAGTTACCCCAAGAGCAATTAACGCAGATTTGGCGCACCATTTTTAAAGGCGAGCCGGTTCCAGGAGTCAACTATGATGCTCTTAAAATCGGTCAGGCCACTCCCGAACAGTTTGCTCGTCACGCCATTGAAACCTTTAATACCGCTTTTGCCGAAATCGGAAAGCAGATTCAGATTACGGATGCCGAAATTCGTCATTTCCTCACCCTCTACTATAGCCATTACGATGCCAAGCACGAGAACCGCTCGGTTCTGCACCGCATCAATCTTTTGGGAATTCGTCAGTACGGGTTAACCAACAACTTTATGGCAAAAATTGAATACTTCCTCGGCCAGCATGAGTTTGACTACCTCCAGGGGCTAGTCGCGATTGTTTCTGAAACCTTTGGAGCCAGTAAACCCGATCCTAAAATTTATCGCTCCTTTAAACAGCACGTTTTCCTCGATCGGTTTGCTCAAGAGGTGCTTGGGGTCAACTTTCCCAATCCGATGCTGCATCAGCTCTGGCGAGCGACTTTTGCCTCAGGCGATCGCCCCGACTCTCAAGCGGCCCTCACCCAGTACAATCACTTTCTCAAGGAACTTGGTCATGCTCCGGTGGCCTTGGCTTCTTTTCGTCAGCAATGGGACGACTTTTGGACGCAGCACTACGAGCAGATTGCTCAGCAAACCATTTTTATCGATGACAAAACGAGAAATCTAGATCGCGCCTTTGCCTGCGAAGGCATCATGGGCATTCACTACGATGCGAATCGGGGGCAGACTCTAGAGGAGCAAAGTGTGGTGCAAGAGCTGCTGGAACAGGAACAGCTTAAACACGTTGTGCGCACCCTCCGAGAACTCACAGCCTCTCAAACGCCTCTAGCCGCGAAGGCTCAGCAGGTTCTAGAGCGGCTAATGCCGTTTCGCATTCGTCATGAAAAGCTGATTTGGCAGGCGCAGGCTCAACATCCATCCATCAGCGAACTGCTCACCGATCAGCACATTTACACGCTAATTCAGCAACATTACAAACAACTGTACACCACTCATTTCAAACTCGGTCAGCTCGTGGAGCGCCAGTATGCTCTGATCGATCGCCTGGCTGTTTTACCCGAATATACCTACGATACGGCACGTCAGGTGGTGCTAGAACTCTTTGAAACCTCCGCCCTGTTTCTCGATCAGAATCGGGATCTCTATCCCTGGCAGGAAACCGAGGTGCCGCAGGAACTGACTGCTGATTTAGGAAATCTTCACGACAGCAAATCTTTTCTCAAGAAAAAACTCTTGCCAGAGCTAAAGCGGAAAATTGGCGACTACATCAACGCTTTGGAAGTCTCTCATCAGCAAATTGTGCAGGCACTGCTCCATCTGCTGCACACTAAGGTCAACGATTTGCCTTCACTCAAGCAATTTATGCAGCAACTGCTGCAACAGCTTCTCGTTTTGCAGTCGGTACGAGTGGTACCGTGGCAAGCCGTAGAACGCTGTTTTGAAGACCTGCGGCAAACTGAAGCTGACCCCCCTTCATCTCAGCGGCTCAATCGCTGGTATCACGAGCTTCAACACGAAGCCCAACAACCAGCGCTCGATTTAGTCCCGCTAGAAAATATGGTGGCTGAGTGGGAGGAAGACATTAATCACTTAGAAAGTACCTACTTTCAGCAATACCACCGCTGGAAATCGCTGAAAGACCGCTTAGAAACGACGCTCTATCGCCATGCACTTCTCGACCCGATGCGCGATCAATTTTCAGCCGCAGACCTCTACCAGCTCGTTCGGGGGGTGATGCTGCGGGTCTACGATCTGCCGCGCTGGAAAGACATTACAAAACCAACGATTGTTTTGGTAAGCGGAGCTACCGGATCGGGCAAATCAACTCTGTGTACGCACCTCGCACAGCGCTTCAATATACAGAAGGTCTTTTCTACCGATGAGGCGGGACGAGCTAATACTAAAGCAATTTTGGAGTTTCTATTTGGAGAGGAGGCGGCTCGCGCTTTTCCCGGTCTCTACCAATCTTCGTTTGAGGGCAGCCTGGAGTCCTACTACTGCCAAGCGATTCTCACCACCATTGGGGTTGCCGGGTTAGTCAAACGCTTACACAAACAAAATACCTCTGCTCTTCTAGAAGGAGTGGTACTGATGCCAGGATTACTCGCAGAGAGACTGTTTGAGCTGCTCAATATCGACTGGCTAGTGGTTCAAGTCGAACGTCACCAGCATTATCAACATTTTGCTCGCCGCGCCCAAACAGCCGTGCATCGAGATGCCAAGCGCTATCAGGACCATTTTGAGATGATTCGCTGCATCTACGATCGCCTCATCGCGATGGGAGCAAAGCACGAATTGACAATGGTAGATAATACTGGCGCAATTGAGCAGGCTGTCCAGACGGCAGTAGAACGCATCAAAAGCCCGCTCACAAATCAGTATATTGCCGTTCGCGATTCGCTCCGTGATGAGATGAACGAACTCTTGGCCCAGCAACGGCAGCATTTGCCGATTCAGGTTCGCTTCGACGTGAAACGTGCCGCCATGAGCACAGGAGTGACAGAAAGCAAAATCGTTGAGCTCCTGCATCGTTTTGGGTTCCAAGCAAGACCAAACCGAGCCCATCAGTGGATTAGGCAAGCTTTGTAAGTTCCTGCGGGACGGGGAAAGGGGAAACAGTGACCAAACTAATACCAATTAGAAAAAGTAATAGGAGACTTGATGAGTTGGGGGAAAGGGGAAAGGGAAGCACAGCAGCTCTTTGCCCTTGAACCTCCAATGCTTGGTGAGTTTAAGGAACTATCTGACTACTTTCGGTAAATGGTATAACTAGCTGATTTGATAACTGTTAACTGATAACTGTCAAGACCTTTTCCCTTAACCCTTTCCCCTTTTCCCGCAGCTTCGCTGCTTTAATGAAGTTAAACCATCTCTTAATGATGATGCGACACAAAAAGAGAGACTTGACCCTTTCCCCCTTCCCCTTGCCCCTTTTCCCCTCCTACACATCTGTAGCTTTACTTGTCAGAAATGGTATTAAACTAAGGCTAGAAGAAAAATGGCTTGAAAAGACGCTAATCAATTGCTAAATTGCTGGATATAGCTTTATTTTTATGAAATCTTCTACTGACAGGCTATCAGCCTATTTGCCAGGGATACTGCTCGCTGGTACGGCGATCGCCCTCACGCACTCGTTTAGTTTCGGCATGGCGGGTTTAACGACGTTTTTTCTGGCTTACATCTCCAAGGGGGCTAGAAGCTATCGTTATCCTCAGAAAAAATGAACCAAGACCTCGTTGCTCGTCTTCAGTTCAATCGGATCGCTGAGCTAGACTGGGATCGGCTAGCCCGGGATGTTGCTCAACGACCGACAAAAGTTGCCGAGTTAGGTGGGTATTACCAGCACAAACCGTCAGGACGGCCAAGATTTCCGGCGGTGATCGCCCTGCGTCCGTATCAGCAGCAAGCCGTTGTTAGTTGGTTCAAAAACCGGGGACGGGGAACGTTAAAGATGGCCACGGGGAGTGGTAAAACCATCACTGCCCTCGCTATTGCCACAGAACTGTACCAGAAAATCGGTTTACAGGTGCTCCTCGTTCTCTGTCCGCATCGCCATCTCGTCACTCAGTGGGCTAGAGAGTGCGAGAAATTTGCTCTAAAACCAGTCTTGGCGTTTGAAAACGTTCGTCACTGGCAAAGCCAACTTTCTACGGAATTATACAACGTCACTTCCAATAGCCAACCTTTCCTGACGATTATTACTACGAACTCAACGCTCATCGGGGAAGGATTTCAGTCTCAGCTTCGGTTTTTTCCAGAAAAAACGTTAATTGTCGGCGACGAGGCCCATAATCTTGGTTCTCCTCGCCTAGAAGCGAGCTTGCCGCGCAGTATCGGCCTTCGATTAGCTCTATCAGCTACTCCAGAAAGATACTTCGATGAGGAGGGAACAGATACCTTGCTACATTATTTTGGGGCAGTGTTGCAGCCGGAATTTACTTTGGCCGATGCGATTCAGCAGGGGGCATTAGTTCACTACCGTTACTATCCAGTTCTAGTAGAGCTGACGACCGCCGAAGCGTTTGCCTACGCTAAGCTCACTCAGCGAATTGGCTGGGCAATGGCGGAAAATGACAACTGGAAAACCAACGCCGCTTTAACGGCGCTATTGATGCAGCGATCGCGCCTGATTGGGGCTGCGGCCAACAAGCTTAACGCCCTACGACAGCTCATGGCAAACCGTTTGCACACTCATCATACCCTGTTTTACTGCGGCGATGGGCTAGTGACGGCTGAGGCTTACGAACGTCGTCAGCTAGAAGCCGTGACTCGTCTTTTGGGCAAGGAATTAGGCTACCGAGTCAATACCTATACTGCCCAAACGCCTCTCGCCGAACGCGAAGCGATGCGGCAGCAGTTTGAACGGGGAGAATTGCAGGGGTTAGTCGCCATCCGCTGCTTAGATGAAGGGGTCGATATTCCGTCAATTCAAACGGCTGTAATTTTAGCGAGTACTGGCAATCCGCGTCAGTTTATTCAGCGACGCGGCAGGATTTTACGCCCTCACGCGGGTAAAACCGGCGCCACTCTGTTTGACATGATTGTAATGCCGCCAGAGCTAGAGCGCGAAACCAGGGAAGTAGAACGGAATTTATTGAACAAGGAACTGAAGCGGTTTATCGAGTTTGCTAATTTAGCGGACAACGCTGATGAAGCCAAAACAGCGCTGTTAGGACTGCAAGAGAAATATCAGTTACTGTAGGCAATCATGAGAGAACAATGAACAAAAAACTAGAACCCGAGCCTTCTCCTCATTAACGTAGAAACTACTACAAACCTATGAACCAAGAGCAAAACATCGACAAAGTTCAAGAACCGATTACCAGTGCAGACCCGGAAGTGCGGCAAATTATTGAACGAGTCTTGCAGATTGAAAAGGATAAGCTGTACTTGAAAAGTCCCCGCAATATTAATGACGATATTCTCAGCATGATTAAAGAAGTAATTAGTTAGATTGTGTTGCTAAATAAGGTGCGACGAGGGTAGCTGATTGTTAGCGATTGCCTGCTCAAAGTAGCCTCTAGAAAAAATTTCGGTGGCACTTCGAGGTTTTTATGACTCGCTTAGGAATGATAGTTGGCTTGGTTGGGAGCAGCAGGATACTGAACACGATTCGAGACTGACGAAGACAAATCCTTGAGTTCGTTATGCCTAATGATGAGCGACAATAAAAAGCAGCATACCTTCCTCCTCCCTCTTGACTTTGCCCCAGCAATCCCAATCTCAACACCCCCTGGTGCGTCTCTTCCAATATGGACGCAAATATCGCCCGTTAATCTGGCAAGCTATTATCTGTTCGATTCTTAACAAAGTTTTCGATCTGACTCCGCCACTGCTCATTGGCGCGGCGATAGACGTTGTTGTGCAACAGCAGGATTCAATTATTGCCAATTTAGGCCTCACCGATGTCTTTGGGCAACTGGTGGTGCTTGCCTTTCTCTCTCTGATTCTGTGGGGGTTAGAATCGGCCTTTCAGTATGCCTACGATCGCCTGTGGCGCAACCTAGCCCAAAACATTCAGCATAACCTCCGTCTGGATGCCTACAGCCACGTCCAGGAACTAGAGCTCGCCTATTTTGAAGAACGCTCAACGGGAACGCTGCTAGCGATTCTTAATGATGATGTGAATCAGCTAGAGAGATTTTTGGATGTCGGAGTCAACGAAATTCTTCAGGTACTAACAACGGCCATCATTATTAGCGCCGCTTTTTTTGTGCTGGCTCCCAATATCGCTTGGCTCGCTGTTCTGCCGATTCCGTTTATTATCTGGGGATCGATCGCGTTCCAAAAGCTCTTAGCCTCTCGCTACGCAGATATGCGAGATAAGGTAGGATTACTCAATAGCCGACTGGCAAACAACCTGAGCGGTATAACCACCATCAAAAGCTTTACCGCTGAAGCGTATGAAATTGAGCGCTTACGGCAGGATAGTGAAGCCTACCGCCACAGTAACCAGCGAGCGATCGCCCTCAGTGCCGCCTTTATCCCGCTGATTCGGATCTTAATTTTGTTTGCTTTTACCGCCACTCTTCTCTACGGAGGCATGGCAGTGATCGACGGTAACTTGGCAGTAGGAACCTATAGCGTCCTCGTCTTCCTCACGCAGCGCTTACTGTGGCCCCTGACCCGCCTCGGGCAAACCTTAGATCTATATCAGCGGGCGATTGCCTCGACCCGCCGAGTCATGAATCTTCTCGATACCCCCATCACGATTCACTCGGGAAAAAAATCTTTGCCCATCACGACCGTGCGCGGCGAGCTACATCTGCGCGATATTACCTTTGCCTATCGGTCAGGCCACCCTGTGATTGAGAACTTCTCGCTGCATATTCCGGCGGGTAAAACTATTGCCATCGTCGGCTCAACAGGTTCTGGAAAAAGTACCCTCGTTAAGCTGCTGCTGAGGCTTTACGAAGTTCAGCAGGGAACGATTACCCTCGACGGCACTAACATTCGCGATATTTTACTGTACGACCTGCGGCGCAGCATTGGCTTAGTTAGTCAGGATGTGTTTCTCTTTCACGGGACGGTGCGGGAGAATATCGCCTACGGTAGCCCCCGAGCAGATCTCACAGAGATTGTGGCCGCGGCGCAAGTAGCCGAAGCACACGACTTTATCGAGCGCTTACCCGACCAATACGACACGATTGTAGGGGAGAGAGGTCAGAAACTATCGGGAGGACAGCGACAGCGGATTGCGATCGCCCGAGCCGTGCTCAAAGCTCCGCCAATTTTGATTTTAGATGAAGCAACCTCTGCTGTTGACAACGAAACGGAAGCGGCGATCGCTCGCTCCCTAGAGCGCATTACCCAGAACCGCACAACCATTGCGATCGCCCATCGTCTGTCTACCATTCGTCACGCAGACTGTATCTACGTCATGGAACAGGGGAAAATTGTCGAGCAGGGCACCCACGAAGATTTGGTGCAGCAGCAGGGCATCTATGCCAATCTATGGCGTGTCCAAACGGGGTTAAGAGGACAGAGCTCTTAAACCTACATCAGGAAAGAGACTAATGGAATTTAGTATTTAGGGTTCATGCAACCAACGCTGGATACCATTTCTGACAAGTAAAGCTACAGATGTGTAGGAGGGGAAAAGGGGCAAGGGGAAGGGGGAAAGGAGCGAGCCTCTCTTTTTGTGTCGCATCACCATTAAGAAATGGGATGAGGTACGCGAAGGAGAGAGCGAAGAAACAGAGTGGGACAGCTTGTTTGCTAGCCTAGAGAGCGATCGCTACAGCTTTGTTTTCTGCGCCCGGGTAGTCTCTATTCATAAAGATGTTTTGTATCATGAAAAGAGTTAATAAAACTTCACAGTATGGCAACAACACAACCAATTGTAGAACCATTGGAAAAACTGTCCTGGACGTGGCAAGGACATTCAATTCAATACACCGTCAGGGGAGAAGGCTTCCCTCTGCTTCTGGTACATGGCTTTGGGGCTTCGATTGGTCACTGGCGGAAAAATATTCCTGTCCTCGCTGAAGCTGGCTATCGCGTCTTTGCCCTAGATCTCTTAGGGTTTGGTGGTTCTGATAAGCCAGCGCTGGACTACCGACTAGAACTGTGGCAGCAGCAGATCAAAGACTTTTGGGACGCTCACATTCAAGAACCAACCGTCTTCGTTGGCAACTCGATTGGCGGCTTGCTGTGCCTGATGGTGATGACGGAATTTCCTGAAATTGCCGCAGGTGGAGTGCTGCTTAACAGTGCTGGCGGACTCAATCATCGTCCTGACGAACTCAATCTGCCCCTCCGAACCATCATGGGAGCGTTCACGAAACTGGTTAGTGCGCCAGGAATTGGTGGCTTTGTTTTTAATGCCGTCCGTCGGAAATCCCAAATTCGTCGTTCGCTTTACCAAGTGTACCAAGACCGCAATGCCGTCACCGACGAACTGGTAGAGCTACTCTATGCGCCTTCGTGCGATCGCGGAGCGCAAAAAGTGTTTGCCTCTGTACTCACAGCACCAGCAGGCCCCAAGCCGCAAGCACTGCTAGCAAAGCTTCAGCATCCGTTGTTAGTACTCTGGGGAGAAAACGATCCCTGGACTCCGATTAAAGGGGCAGAAATTTATCAACGACTAGCTGAAGAAAACGATAGTGATACGAACTTTTATTCGATTCCTCATGCTGGTCATTGTCCTCACGACGAGAAACCAGACCGGGTTAACTCTTTAATCATCGATTGGCTAGCACAAACCCTTGGGGAGTCCGTTTCTCACTGAAGACAAGGTTTTACCCTGTATTTTGTTGATGGTTAATTGTTGATAGATAATTCCTGGACTGCCTTGGGATATTCCTCTCTAACTCAATGACCGCTATCACTGTTTTTTAGCGATGAAGCAACATCGTGAGAAGCGGCAATAGTCCGACTAGCCACCATAGCTGACGCTTGGGTGTGATTTCTTCTGGGGAAAGTAAAGCCTCGATGCGCTCCTCTAGGCGACTGGTAGAAGCTGCCGCGGCACTACAGGTAGCTAATCCTGATTCGACTAGAGGAGCTTTAACCATCAGCAGCAGCGATTCAGCGAGGAGTAACGAATCTACCTGCTGCGCTGCCCGACGATCGGCTCGCAATTCCCGTAACAGCAATAGCTCTTGCCATAACGGTTCAGTTTGAGGAAGCAGGGCGCTGAGGCGACGACACCAGCCTAACCAGAAAAACCAAAAGGTGTCCCGGTAGTGGCTGTGAGCCTGTTCGTGAGCAATAACTGCCCCTAGATGAGCAGAGTCGAAAGATCGCAGCAGACCTTGACTAATAACTAATTCCGAGTGCCAAAAGCCAATCTGAGCGGCAAACAGGCTGTCAGAGTTTAGCAAGCGTCCCCGGCTTCCTTGCACTTCTACCCAAGCAAAATTCTGCACCTGCTGAAGAGAACGCCACCCTTGCCCGCCGAGATGAAGCAGCATTCCTCCGGCAAAGCTGAGGAAACTCCCCGCGATGAAATAGCCGCCATTGCCGACCTTTAACCCAAGCATGGTGCCTTGCGTTCCCATGAACAGAACCGCTAGAGAGGACGTTAACAGCAGTAGGGGAGGAATAACGAACGCTCCTAACGCTCTTTGCCATCTCTGCTGCCAGTTTCTGGTTTTAGTCCAGGTTAGTCTGAACAGAAGCGCTCCAGCAATGGCGATCGCCATTAAGCTTAGATGCATTATTCTTCCTCCCGCTGTTGACGAATGGCCTGTAAGCGTTGCGCGATCGCCTCTATTTTCTCGATGCTCGCTCTGTCTAAGCGGTCGGCAAAGGCAGCGACCACATCGGGATTGCCCACATCGAGAAACTGCTGTAAGCGACTGTGGGCCTGAAGCATCTTGGCTTCTTGTGGAGAAACGAGTGCTCGCCAGACAAACGCTCGCTCCTGTTTATCGCAGCTAATCCACTCCTTTTGAGCTAGACGACGCAGGACGGTTGAAACCGAGGCGTAGGCGAGTTCTCGCTCTGGGTTGCTTAAGATTTGTTCGTGAATTTCTTTGGTTGTAGCAGAACCTAACTCCCAAATAATGCTCAGGATTTCTGCTTCTAAAGGGCCCAAGGACAGTTGAGCGGGTCGATGGTCGGGTAGCGGAGACATAAAGGCACGACTAACAACGAGTAAGGTCTAGCTTATAGCGGTGGTGGCTGGTTGACAACACGCTCTCTCAGGGAGACTGGTGCAGAATCAGGCGATTGCCTGCCGGATCGTAGGCATAGATTTCTCGACCGTGAGAGGCAACGGTCATTTTTCCCGGCGGTGACGCACCGATTTGAGTGAGATGGGCGATCACCGCCTCTAAATCTTCTACTTCTAAGCATAAGCTCATGCCACTCTGAGTCGAATCAGCAAACTCCGACTGACGATCGGCCCGGGGCTGAAAAATGCCGAGGCGTAGCCCGCTCAGCCGAAACTCAGCATAGACATTCGGAATATGTGGATGAGGCTCTTTGCCTAACAGTTGGCGATAAAAATTAACAAGTACTGTGCTATCGGCGGCAGCTAACGTGACAAACGCATCAGTATATTTAATCATCTGAACTAAACTCTGACACCGGCGGGAGTTTTAAAAGACTTGCCTAGCGTATAAAAAATATAATGACTCTTATGAGAATTTAAGAATTTTAACGATGACAACTACTTTATCTGCTCCACAATCGATTGAATCTTGGTTGGGCAATGAGGCAGAAAGCCTGCTCACCTATCAGGCAAAAGTTTCTCAAGACAGGCTCAATTTACCTAGTCCTGATTTTATCGAGCGAGTGTTTGCCAAAAGCGATCGCTCGCCTCAAGTGCTGCGTAGCCTTCAGCAGCTCTATTCTACCGGACGACTAGCCAATACGGGCTATCTTTCCATTCTGCCTGTCGATCAGGGCATTGAACATTCAGGAGCCGCCTCTTTTGCGCCCAACCCCGCCTACTTTGACCCAGAAAACATCATTAAACTGGCTCTCGAAGGAGGCTGTAACGCCGTTGCCACCACTCTAGGCGTTCTCGGTATAGTGTCTCGCCAGTATGCTCACCGCATCCCCTTTATTGTTAAGCTGAATCACAATGAACTACTCACTTACCCCAACAAGCACGATCAAATCATGTTTGGTAGTGTTGAACAGGCTTGGAATTTGGGGGCTGTCGCGGTGGGAGCCACTATTTACTTCGGTTCCCCTGAATCGGACCGTCAAATTCAAGAAGTGAGCCGCGCCTTTGAACTAGCACACGAACTCGGAATGGCGACGATTCTCTGGTGTTATCTGCGTAACAGCGCTTTCAAGCAAGACCAGGACTACCATGTAGCGGCGGACTTAACCGGACAAGCGAATCACCTGGGCGTAACGATTCAAGCCGACATCATTAAGCAAAAACTCCCACTGTGCAACGGTGGCTATGAAGCGGTGGCGAAAGCGACTGGTAAAAAGTATGGCAGAACCGACGACCGCGTTTATACAGAACTGACAACCGACCATCCCATTGATCTCACTCGCTATCAGGTGCTCAACTGCTACGCTGGACGCAGCGGTTTAATCAACTCTGGGGGAGCTTCCGGAAAAAATGATTTTGCTGAAGCGGTTCGTACTGCTGTGATTAACAAACGCGCTGGCGGCTGTGGCTTGATTTCTGGTCGGAAAACGTTCCAGCGTCCTTTGAAAGAAGGCGTGAAGATTTTCCACCTGATTCAGGATGTGTACCTATCGTCTGAAGTGACCATTGCTTAATCCTGTTGTCCCCAGGCACACCTGGGGACAAGTATCTATTTAATCTCTGCGAGTTAAAATTTCCACTCCCTCTTTCGTCACTGCAATGGTATGTTCAAACTGTGCTGAAAGCTTGCGGTCTTTTGTTACTGCCGTCCAGCCATCTTCGAGAACCTCCGCTTCATAGGTTCCCTCGTTAATCATCGGTTCAATTGTAAACACCATACCGGGACGAATCCGCTTGCCTTTGCCTCGCGTTCCGTAGTGAGGAATTTGCGGTGCTGTATGGAAAATGCGGCCAACGCCGTGACCAACAAAATCTCTGACCACGCTAAATCCGTTCGCTTCGGCATATTCTTGAATAGCTGCACCAATATCGCCGATTTTTCCTCCTGGCTGTACGGCGGCAATGCCTCGTCTCAAGCATTCTTCGGTAACTTCGACTAATTTGCGCGTTTGCGGTGTCGGCTCTCCAACAAAGAAGGTGCGAGAGGTATCGCCATGATAGCCATCAACGATGGGGGTAACGTCGATGTTAATAATGTCACCATCGCGGAGAATTTGCTGCGCGTTGGGAATACCGTGACAAATGACTTCATTGACGCTGGTACAGATAGATTTTGGGAAGTCGATCACCGCACCAGGATAGCCAAGAGGAGCACTTTTGGCTCCGTGGGCTTGCGTCCAGCGTTCGGCTTCTTCATTTAGCTCTAGGGTACTAACCCCGGGCTTGACTAGCGGGGCTAAATGATCTAACAATTGAGCAGCTAAAAGTCCCGCCTGACGCATTTTTGCGATTTCTCGGCTTGAAAGAAGAGTAAGTGTTTCGCTTCCCATTATTTAAGTAATTGACCAACGCTTCTTTCATCATAAACCTTTCCTCGTTACCTCCAGCTCACTCTCGCTCCGCGTCATTGGTGAATTTCAAGATGCAGAACGTAGTGTCCTAACTGAACTTGGTCTGACCACAGTTCATAGTCAAGTCGTAGATTTTGAGGAAAAGGATTGCCCTGGAGCTTAAGGCTGCGGGTAAAGTTGCGTAAGCGAAAAGAGCTGCTGTCTTCGGCATAACTGTGCAGCCAGTAGCGACTGCTGCCATAAATTCCTTCTTCCCAGAAGTGGCGATACCCCAAGCGACCGTTTTCCTGCATCGTCATCAAGACTCGATAGGGAGAGAGTTCTAGCCACAATAATTGCTGACGAGATGACTGATGACAATCATCTGTCGATTCTGCCCCAAATGGCTGACTCAATAGTAAATGAAACCGTTCCCGATCTTTTTGATAAATAGTCGCTGCCGATTCTAAAGAGGCTAGGATAGGCAAATCTGTAGAAAGCAAAGATAGGCAAACGGATTTACGGTGATGTGCCAGCATGAGCCGCTCAAGGTGGAGAACACTTTCTAAAATAGCGGTAAAAACGTTGGCTTTCCAGCGCCCAGGAAGCGTCTGTGGTAAAATCTAAATATCCTTGCCTAAACACGTTTTCTGTTGCTATAATAAATAACTGTTGTCAGCAATCCTCAGTAGCTCAGTGGTAGAGCGGTCGGCTGTTAACCGATTGGTCGTAGGTTCGAATCCTACCTGGGGAGTTTTAAAGCATTAACGAGTTAAATCAGATAGGAAGCAGCACCAAAAATAGATTCACCCTGGAGTGAAAAACTTTAGTGAGCGCTTTCTACCGAGTATCACCACAGCTCATTTAAGTCAAGCTGGCAGAATAATAATGACAGGAACTGAAAGCGTTGACCTCACGTAACAACAATCAGCACTAGACCAAAACAGGAATGGAAACTGATGATTGAGACTGAAGCAATCTACAGTTTTGAGGAGTATTGCCAATACGATAACGGAACAGAAAACCGTTATGAATTGGTGGATGGCAAGTTGGAATTGATGAACCCACCAAGAGTCAGACATCTATTGATCGCTAAGTATTTAGAGCAATGTTTTGATGCTGAAATAGAACGCAGAGCTTTACCTTGGGTCTGCTTTAAAGAAGCTGGGGTGAGAACAGGATGGCAGAAATCGCGCCTTGCCGATTTATTAATTATTCCTAGAGAAGCGGCACTAGAACTGTTAGATCAAACGGCAATTTTTCAGACGGTTCCCCAATTAGTGGTAGAAATTGTTAGCCCTGACTCAGTAACGCGAGACTACCGTTATAAGCGTTCGGAGTATGCAGCTTCAGGTGTTCCTGAGTATTGGATTGTCGATCCGCTGGAGAAGCGAGTAACGGTTCTAATATTGAACGAGGGTCTATACGACGAGATGGTATTTACGGGTGAAGACCGCATCATTTCTAACCAGCTAGAGCTTGCTGTCGCCGTCAAACAGGTTTTAGCGTCTGGACTAGAATAGCTCTGAGCTTAATTTAGACTCTCAACACTTCACATGGTAGAAAATTTCTCAAATAGCTAACAGCTAAGAGTTAAGCGCTTCTTTAACTGCTTCAGTTTCCCCTGAAAAGAAGAGATAATAGAGAAGCAAAGCTAAATTAAATGGGTAATGGCAAGAGATCTACGGGGATTTATTCAACTGTTGGAAACAAGAGGGCAACTACGACGCATCAATGCCCTTGTCGATCCGGATTTAGAAATTGCCGAGATTGCTAACCGGATGCTGCAAGCAGGCGGTCCGGGACTGCTGTTTGAAAACGTTAAAGGAGCTGATTTTCCGGTGGCCATTAACCTCATGGGAACAGTGGAACGAATCTGCTGGGCGATGAACATGGATCGGCCAGAGGAATTAGAAACTCTGGGTAAAAAGCTCGGCATGCTGCAACAGCCCAAACCGCCGAAGAAAATTTCCCAAGCCGTAGACTTTGGAAAAGTGCTGTTTGACGTAGTGAAGGCCAAGCCAGGGAAAAGTTTTTTTCCAGCCTGTCAGCAGGTGGTGATTACCGGGGATGAACTAGATTTGACCAAACTCCCGCTCATTCGGCCCTATCCGGGAGATGCGGGCAAAATTATCACGCTGGGGTTGGTAATTACCAAAGATGTCGAAACAGGCACTCCTAACGTCGGAGTCTATCGCTTGCAGCTCCAGTCTAAAAATACCATGACGGTACATTGGCTGTCGGTTCGGGGCGGAGCTAGGCATCTGCGGAAAGCGGCACAAGCGGGGAAAAAATTAGAAATTGCGATCGCCCTTGGTGTCGATCCTCTCATTATTATGGCCGCCGCCACCCCCATTCCTGTCGATTTATCTGAATGGCTGTTTGCCGGACTCTATGGCGGTTCTGGCGTACAGTTGGCAAACTGTAAGACGCTGGATCTCGAAGTGCCAGCCGACTCAGAATTGGTGTTAGAAGGAACGATTACCCCAGGGGAAGTGCTGCCAGATGGTCCCTTTGGCGACCATATGGGATACTACGGCGGAGTTGAAGATTCCCCGCTGATTCGCTTCCACTGCCTGACCCACCGCAAAGACCCGGTTTATTTAACCACGTTTAGCGGTCGTCCGCCGAAAGAAGAAGCGATGATGGCGATCGCTCTTAACCGCATTTATACCCCGATCCTGCGCCAGCAGGTGTCTGAAATCGTCGATTTCTTTCTGCCGATGGAAGCCCTCAGCTATAAAGCGGCCATCATCTCCATTGATAAAGCCTATCCAGGGCAGGCAAGACGGGCAGCCTTGGCGTTTTGGAGCGCCTTGCCCCAATTTACCTACACTAAATTTGTCATCGTTGTTGACAAAAATATCAACATCCGCGACCCGCGTCAGGTGGTTTGGGCCATCAGTTCTAAGGTTGATCCTTCCCGAGATGTGTTTATTTTGCCCCATACGCCCTTTGATACGTTAGATTTTGCTAGTCAAAAACTTGGCTTAGGGGGACGCATGGGGATCGATGCTACCACAAAAATTCCTCCCGAAACCGAACACGAATGGGGAGAACCGCTAGAGTCCGATGCGGAAGTTGCTGCAATGGTAGAAAGGCGCTGGGCCGAATACGGACTGGATGACTTAAAGTTAGGCGACGTTGATGCTAACTTGTTTGGCTACGACATCAAATAGTATTTTTAGATTAACGCGGAGAGAGTAACAAGTACAGTTTTTGTTAGTGGTTAATAGCAAATTGTCCCCTAGTAGACGTATGCAATAGGCTCAGGAGCAAGAATAATAGATTAACTTATCCTAAAGCCTATAGACAGAAATTCCTAAGCTATTGAGGGTGCCCTTGTAGTAGTTTAAAGAACAATGAACTATTAACCATCAACAAATACTAAAACTTAGGACTGTACCTTCTCAAAGAGACAACTGCTATCAATGGTGGCTTTTTGAAGGTAAGTCTTTCGCTAAACAATCTTCTAGCCACTGAACTTTATATAGATACCAAAAGCGATAAATACTCCAAACTGATAAAGATTGGGAATCAAAGACGGGTTGGTTGAGATACAGCCAAAAACAGTGAACAGCTAGCCTAATTTTCGCATTCATCAGCCTTAATTCAAAAAACAGGTTTAGATTACTAAGCTTTGGCTTATTGCATTAAAATGGCTCTAACGCTTAGCCTCTTAATACAAACTTCCCAAATAGAGACAGCAATCTCCCTAGTGAAATTACGGAAATCTAGGACGAGTTCAAGAATCCGTATCGCTAAGTAGATAACTGAAGGCAATTTTAGGTTCATTGTAGGATTCGACACAAAAGCGCTACATCTGTCTTAGGTCTAGGCAGGGGACTTGGACTCACCGAGTGCGGGTGATGTCGATGGTAATTTTGCCGCCGAAGTCAGGAATCGGGGCAGCCGGTTTAGTGAGCTGGACACGGACTTTCTGCACCAGATCTAGCTGTAATAATTGCTGAGCGATCGCCGTCGCTAATTTTTCGACGAGGGCAAACTTTTGGGTCTCTACTAACTCCTTAACAATGGCGATCGCCGCCCGATAATCCAGAGTGTGTTCGATGTGATCGCTCCTCCCCGCTGGTGCTAGATCGAGCCAGAGGGTCAGATTGACCTCAAACCACTGTCCGAGAATCTGTTCTTCGCTGAGGTAGCCGGTGTAGCCGTAGCAGCGAATGCCTGTCACCTGAATAGAATCCAACGCTATGCTAAATCTTGGTGAGTAAAGGGTTTGGCAGTTGTGCCTGTGTAGGTAGCGGCGATGTGTCCGTTCCCCACTACCTGGTATTTGTAGGTGACTAGCCCTTCTAAGCCGACAGGACCGCGAGGCGGCATTTTTTGGGTGCTGATGCCCACTTCTGCCCCCAACCCATAGCGGAAGCCATCGGCGAAGCGAGTCGAACAGTTATGAAAGACTCCGGCAGCATCGACCTGGTTCAAAAAAGTGTGGGCAGCGGCTCGATCTTCAGTGGCGATCGCGTCAGTATGTTTAGAACCGTAGGTATTGATGTGGGCGATCGCCGCTTCTAAGGAAGGAACCACTTTGATCGCTAAAACTAAATCGCTATACTCGGTACTCCAGTCCGCTTCTATTGCCGCTGTCATCGGCACAAGCTGGCGAACTTGAGCATCCCCCAATAGTTGAGTTCCTGCGGCTTGCAAAGCGGCTGCCGCCTGCGGTAAAAACTGGGCAGCAATGTCCTGATGCACCAGCAACGTCTCGATGGCGTTGCAGGCAGCGGGATAGTGCGTTTTTGCATCTACTGCTAGGGCAACGGCCTTTTCCACCTCAGCCGCCCTATCTACATAAAGGTGGCAAATTCCGTCTGCATGTCCGAGAACGGGAATGCGCGTGTTCTCCTGCACGTAGCGAACAAAAGCATTAGAACCTCTCGGGATAATTAAATCGACGTACTCATCTAGCGCTAGCAAGGCCCGAGTTTCTTCTCTGGTTGTCAGTAGCTGGACCACACGAGGAGAAACTTGTGTGGTGGCCAGTCCCTTGTGAATCGCCTTGGTCAAGGCTTGACAGGAACGGGTCGCTTCTTTGCCACCTTTGAGAATCACGCCATTCCCCGATTTGATGGCAAGGCTCGTAATTTGAATCAATGCATCGGGACGAGCTTCAAAAATGATGCCTAAAACTCCGAGAGGACAGGTGACTCGCTTCAAAATTAAGCCCTCGTCCAGTTGACGGTGAATTTGAGTATGACCTACCGGATCGCTCAATTTGCCGACATCTCTCACGCCAGCGATCGCCGCCTTAAGCTTCGTTTCTCCCAGCTTCAGCCGAGCGTACAGGGAGTGAGCAATGCCGCTAGTTTGTGCTGCCTGACAATCAGCTTCATTGGCCGCCAAAATTTCGGGGGCAGCCGCCTCTAGCGCCTGGGCGATCGCCTCTATCGCCTGGTTTTTATGATCTGTCGGCAATACCGCTAGCTGGCGTACGCCTTGGCGAGTTGCTTGCGCAATTTCTGTGAGCGAAGCTTGAGCAGCGACCATCTTTTCATCTCCAACTGTCAATACTATTGGTCAGTTTAGCAAAAAGCAAACCCTCATCAATCATTAGAACTAGCAAAGGCTATGAAGCCTCCGTTCTTATTGCTAGCAAAATTTTTACGAAAGTAGCCAGAGTTTTGTGGATGTTTAGCCCTTATTTAGTGGATCGTCTTCAAACTGTGCCTTGACCAATTTTCTCGGTTAGCAGGCAGAAAAACGAGCGGATACTTAGTTCCTGTCAATTACCGTTTTCTCTTTCATCCTGATTGAGCTACCTAGCAAAAAAAATCTTGTTTTCAATAAACTTGTGAAAGAAGTGACTTATTTAGTGACTTATTTTTCTTTCATGTCATTCTTATCTAGCCTCATAGCTTCTTCATAAAACCTTTATATTGAAAATCTTTTGTTTATTAATTTAATGAAGAAGTCACAAGCGCATTGACGACTCCTCAGACCGCTATGTTATCAATTGATTATTAAAAGATTAAATCTTCTTGATTTACTTAAAACTAGCGGCTTGACTCTTTGAGCAAGCCCAAAAAACACACAAAAATTTATTTAGTTTCGGCTCGACCTGCTGTCTTTTCATCTGAAATAACAGCAACGACTTTTATGACCATGAAAAAAATCATTGCTGCTGCTGGAGCTGCATTAATCGCTCTAGGAGTTAAGGGGACTGTTTGTGCTAAAATTTTATTCTTTAGAGAGCGAGAGGCGTTTCTGGCCGTGGCTTCCCAGCCAAGACTAGAAGACTTTGAAGACAATAACCTGACAGAAAACAATATTGTTAGTTTCTCGGGATATCTAGATAGTACGACCAAAAATTCTGCTTTTTCCCCAGGCGATATTGAAACAGGAATTCGGTTTTCTGCTGTCGGGGCTAATATTAACGAATTAGATCTGCTGGCTCAAGGTGTTTTAGGAGTCCCTTCGGATGTAATTGGTCCCAGCTCTTTTTTAAGCGATCTGGCTATCAATTTTACTGAGCCAGTTAGTCAAGCAGGCTTTGATCTGCTAGCCGATCTAGCCTCGGGAACTGTCGAAGTAAAAATTTTCGGAGACAGCGGACTCTTGGCAACAGAAACGGTAGAATTGGCTCAGCAGCCGACTTTTTTTGGGGTTATTTTTGACGCCGATTTGATCACAAAAATTGTTATTGCTAATCAAAGCGATACAGATTTCGTTGGCAAATTGATTGACAATGTTGTTTTCAGCAGCAATGATACAGCTCCCAATTCCTAGGGGTGGTCCGCCTGCTGACTGGCGCGATTGCCTGAAGATCCAAGCCAGGAAATTCCGGCGGCGATCGCTTCTGCAACAATACTAATAAAGCGAAAGATTGCTACCGTGCTTAGAATAATTTCTGCCGGAACCTGATCGTTTAAAAGAGCAATAATTGTGGCTTCAAAAACGCCTAGACCTCCTGGTGCGCCTGGGACAATTAGTCCAAGTAACCAGGCAAAGCTAAAGGCACTGAGCAATGAAGGGAGCTGTTGAGGCGTGATAGACATTAATGCTCCCACCGTTAACAGAAAGCCCGCGCCTCGCAGCAGGACAAAACCAACTTCTCCGAGTAAAGGGACAAAGGGATATTGCTGGAGGACGACTGTCTCGGCACTCGCTGTTTTAGAACGGCTGAGGGCATGAACAACTGGATTAAGGAGGCGCGGATGGATTCCTCCCAAGACAAAGACAAGACTGAGAATTTGTAGTCCGAGGCTTTGAGCTGTGGCCAGTCTCACCCAACTTGAAGCTCCACAAAGCAGGGCAACTAATAAAGCCGCTGCCGCCATGAGGAGAGGCTCGAGCAACACACTCAGGCTGGCGACCCCAATAGAGCCTCCAGTTTTGGTCACTGCCGCTATGCGTCCGTAGAAATGCCAAACGTTGCCTGGAAGGTATTTAGCAATATTCGTCACCAAATAAACCCGAACGGCTGGCCAACCGCGGAGGGGTTGCCGAAACGCTTTGAGAATCCACGTCCATACCCAGCCAGACCACGCATGAGCACAGAAAGTCACGAGTAAGGCGATCGCCAGAACGAGCCAGCCCTGAGAATTAATCTGTACCGCCAGCACGTCTTGCCAGCGGTCTTTAAAGGCTTTGAGCAGGAAAAAGAGCGTTCCGCCTAAAATAAACCAGCGTAGATAGGGCTTAATAACTTTTAGAGCTTTCATGCACGGTAGCGGTTCATAGATAGCAGTTTACACCCAAGAACGAGAATGACCGAGATGCCACAAGGCTAGCTCCTAGCTGCATCCTACAGAGAGCTTGAGCAGACGGAAAAATCAGGGGTTGCTAGATAGGGAATGATGAGGATGAATAGAGATTAGTCGTTTACGGTCAATTTCAATCTGGTTTAGTCTAGGCTGTCATGACGATTGGCAGCAATGCCAAAAATTGAACAAGTATTGTTGACTTGGCATTTTTAATGATTCAGCATCTTCTTTGTTTGCCGCAGTGGAACGAGCGTATTCGCGCACAAAATGCCAGAGGCAGCAACTGCGGGAACTCCAATTCCAGGTAAAGTACTGTCTCCCACACGGTATAAGCCAGAAATCGGAGTATGGCAACTCGGGAACAATCCCTGTCCGGCTGGAATGGCTGGACCGTAAGTTCCCTGATGACGACGCAGGAAACGAGCATGAGTGAGCGGAGTGCCGATTAATTCTAAGCTAATGCGATCGCTCAAATCGGGAATCACTGTTTCTAAAGCCCGATATAAAGGTTGCGCTCGCTGTTGCTTTCTCTCTTCATACCCGGCTTGCTGCCAGCCCTGATAGGGTTCGAGGGTATAGGCATGAACCACGTGATGCCCAGTCGGGGCTAAAGAACGATCCCAAACCGAAGGAATGGAGATCATGCAGGTATTGCCCGGTTCAGTAAGATCCCGTTCGCTGCTGTGAACGACGACGTGATGTCCGCTTAAGCGGTCAAGCCCGTCTGCTGTAATGCCGAGGTGGAGGTGCATAAAGCTATCGATGGCGGGCGTTGCTAGCTGCTGTTGACAAGCGGTCGGTAAATCTTCCGGGCGCAACAGCTTACCGTAGGTATCCCAAACCGTCGCGTTAGAGATGACGATCGGAGCTTCAATCACTTCCCCAGAGCGTAACTGTACGCCCGTCACCTGGCCGGATGCGACCAGAATTTGCTCGACGTGCGATCGCAGACGGAGCTTTCCGCCCCACCGTTCTAGTCCTGATACCAAAGCTTTGACAATCGCTCCGCTACCGCCCACTGGATATTCGACTCCGGCCCGATGGCGCTCTCCCAACATAAAAGCCACTTCTGGGGCGATCGTTCCGTGGGCTTTGAGTCCCGACAGCAAAAAACATTCTAAATCGATCAGTCGGCGAACCCACGGATCGTGAACCTCCCGATCCATGATGTCTCCGACAGAACTGTTAACAACGCCAAGCTGAGGCAGCATTTTCACTAAAGCCGGAAAACGCGATAACAGCACTGGAACCACCTGCCAATCTGCTCTTAGGGTAATCGTTGGAATCTCTTTAAGGCAGTCGTAGAGAGAGAGCAGCCGCTGTTCAAACCGTTCGAGTTCTATAGCTCCTTGAGAGGTAAACTGAGCGATCGCTTGACGATACTGGTGCAGATTGCTCCAGATTGGCAGCGTTCCTTCCGGAAAGTGGTAATGCCCAAGCGGATCGTAGCGAACGACTTCTAAAGACTCTTCTAAGGCATCAAGTACCTGCTTGAGAGGATTCAAACTCGGCTCACTGCCCAAACCACAGTAAAAGGAAGGACCAGAATCGAAATGAAAGCCCCGCTGGGAAAAACTATGGGCAGCACCACCAGGAATAGTATGACTTTCGCAAACCAGAACTGTTTTGCCGTACCTTGCTAACAAAGCGCCAGCGGTTAAGCCCCCAATCCCGCTTCCAATAACAACTACATCAAATTTCATTGACCCATAGCACCTCAAGTCATTCCTCACGCTAACACAAGCAATGAAGAGAACGGAAGCTCCGCAGGCATAGCGCCGTGGGCGCGGGTAAAGGGGAAGTTGCTCCGCAACGGGAAAAGGGGAAGGGGGAACGGGTAAAGGGGGGTGACTCAGCCGATTCCCTCTCTTCTGTGTTCTTGGCCCGTCGCGAACGCGACAACTTTTCCTTTCCCCTTTCCCCATCGCGCAGCGATTTTCCCGTCCCGCAGCAACCTAGTTATACGCATTCGAGGAGCAATCGAAAATTGGCTGTTGAGAACGAGCGAGGTGAGCGACGGTGGCCACAATAGTATCAATATCGGTGGGTTTGGGTAAGTGCGCATCAAATCCGGCTGAGAGGGCCGCAGCGCGATCGCTTTCCTTTGCTGCTGTAGTAAAGGAGAGTATCGGAATTCGGCTGATGGAGGTCGAGCGACTTCTAATATCAGCAATCAGCGAGTAGCCATCCTCTGGCTTGAGTACGAGTTCGCTAATAATCACATCGGGTCGAGACCATTCCAATACTGCCAGCGCCTCGCTGGCTGAGTAAACGGCAATGGTCTGCGCTCCGTACTCTTGGAATAGCATCGACAACAGTTCTCTTTCGTCACTACTGTTATCGACAATCAGCAATGCCAGATTAGCAAGGAGGTTGGCCTCTAAAAGCTGGGAAAATTGGGGCAGGGACACGATCAGCCTCCGTTCATTGCTCGACTATACGTAGAGTCTAGAGCGATGCCCCTGGTTCATCTATACGGAACTGAACTAAAATGACTAGCTACGCTTGTGGAGGTGGAAAATCAGGAGCGACAAGGCTTCGCGCCAAGAAAGTAGTTAGAGCATAACCTTGCCTTCTTCAGTTGCTTAACTTGTTGCTGCTTAGTACTTTTGAGCGGCTGCCTACTAGGCGGGAGAACTCTTGAGCGATGAGCGGGTAACACTCACAGCTTGCTAATTCTAGCCTCATCTGATCGACAATTTTAATCCAGCCGCGATGATAGCGAATAATCTCTGCCTTTTGAAACTCGCTAGCTACCTCTGAAACGCCAGCGCGACGTACACCAAGCATCTGGGAGATAAATTCCTGAGTCAGCCGAAATTCATGCCTCTGGGTACTGTCACGAACCGTTAACAGCCAGCGGGCAAATCGCTGCTCGATTGAGTGGTGACGGTTGCAGGCAGCAGTTTGACCGAGCTGGACTAGCCGTGCTTGAATGTAGCGCAGCAGAAGCTTTTGGAGCGCACCGTCCCGATCAAACTCGGCTTTGAGCGCGGCGGCAGGAATTTTCCAGGCACTGTTACCCACCTGCACAATCGCTGTCGTCTGGGTAAAACTGCTATCCAAAATAATTGGCAGTCCAACCATGCCCTCATTACCAACCACTCCAATCTCCGTTGTCGCGCCATTCTCTAAAATAGCAATGCTAGAAATTACCGAGTGGCTGGGAAAGTAAGCAAAATTATAGTCTTCCCCAGCGCTGTAAAGAATTTTGTTTTGAGAGAGCTGCACAGCTTGGAAATGAGGGCAAAGACGCTGGTAGTCTGCCTGGGGTAAAGCAGCCAAAAGCTGATTAACGGGATTGTCAAACTTTGGTTGGGACATCTCTGTAACTTACTTAGTACGCTAGTGAACAAGAGCACCGCGTTGCCAGACAAGTCAGCACGATTCGCCTCTTATGTGCTCGTTCTCAAGGAATACTCTTTACAGTAGCTGATGGGGTAGTAAAGTTTGGTCAGTTGCCGTACCAACTGATCGAAAAATTCAGCACGAGGGAGAAGACTTAATTAAGGAGTCAGCTCAGCTTTGACAATCTGATAACACTCGCAGGCGATCGCTTCGAGAGCAGGGCGGTCAGTAATTTCAATCCGACCGCGATGGTAGGCGATCGCTCCCTGGCGCTGAACGTCTTGAGCAACTTCAGTAATGCTGGCACGGCGCGTTCCGAGCATCCGAGATAGAAATTGCTGAGTAAAGGGAATGCATTCCTCCCGGTCGAGGCGGTCTTGAACCATCAGCAGCCAGCGGGCGAAGCGCTGCTCAACGGTATGATGATTGTTACAGGCAGAACACTGACTGACCTGATTAAATAGCGTCAGGCTGTAGCGCAACAGCAGTTTTTGCAACATGCCGCCTCGCTCAAATTCAGCTCGCAGCGTATCGGCATCGATCTGCAAGGCTTCTCCGGCAATTTGAACAGTAGCGCGACTATTAATATGGTCCTCTCCCAAGGTTTGAAAAATGCCGACGAGTCCATCTCGACCAATCAAACCAATTTCTGTTGTGGAGCCGTTCTGCATCACCGTGACTAATGAAACAACTCCTTGAGTAGGGAAATACGCCGAGAAAGTCTTTTGCTTGGGTTTAAAGAGGTTTTGATTGGCAGATAGCTCACTGGCAGTGAGATGAGGAGCAAGGCGCTGATATTCTGCGTTGGGTAGGGCAGCTAGTATCTGGTTAGGCTGAGAAAGAGACAAAATTAACGGGCATTTCTAAAGAGATAGCTCGATCGTGACAGGTAACTGATTAACTGTCAGCACCAAAGGGTACACATTCACCGAGAAGCTCATTTCATGCAGGTAATCTGGGCAGGCTTCGCCTTCAGCGGGAATACCATTGAAGCTAATTTTGGGGTCTGCTACGCTCGGTGGTCTTAACACGATTCCATGCTATGAGTAGCTCAGGGTTTAGTCGCGACGGAGTTTATTGCTCAGCGAGTACAGCCAGCGCAGAGCGATTAGCTAAAATAGAAAAAGTCAGTAAGCTTACTCAACTATTTTTAGTGCTCGCAGGCTGTTTACTGCTCGAGACTGCGGTTTTAAAATCGCTGAATGCTGAATGAATGTATAGAGTTTTTTGAACGAGTGAGGGACGCCATCGAAGGATGCGAGGAACCATCAACCATTCGGACGGTCTTACGTTCCGTTCGCGAAGCGTCTCCGCAGGAGTTGAAAACCTCGGAACTACGCCCTCACAATTAACAAAAAACTAAGACGTTAAACCATACCTCATTAAAGTGAAAGCTGCTGTATTTAAACCTCAATTATTAAATAATGTAAATCTTAAGCTATCATCTATGAATTAAGTTAAAAACGTGTTGCTTAAGAAAATCTTTATATTTCTACTGGATGTAAAAGCCTTCCCACAAAACAGGACACTATGACAACTGACTATATCCGTCTTCGTAACGAATTTCTTAATACTCAAGTGATTACTCGCAACACCGGAAAGCGGTTAGGAGTTGTCCGAGAAGTATTAGTCGATATTGATCGCCGGGAGGTCGTGGCGTTAGGTCTCCGCGATAATCGACTTGCTCTTTCTGGAATTCCCAAATATATGTACCTCACCAGCATTCGTCAAAGCGGTGATGTGGTTCTCGTCGAGGATGAGGACGTAATTGAAGATGTTGATGTTGAGGCCTACAATCAGCTCATTGGGTGTGAAGTCATTACCGAAACCGGAGAACCCTTGGGCAAAGTGAGAGACTTTCAGTTCAACCTTGAGAACGGCACGGTTTCCTCGCTGATCCTGGCTTCTATTGGGGTGCCCCAAATTCCCGACCAGGTCATTAGCACCTACGAGCTTCCGGTCGAGCAGATTGTCAGTAGCGGACCAAATCGCCTCATCGTGTTTGAGGATGCCGAAAATACCCTCTCTCAGCTTACGGTTGGTGTTCTAGAGCGCGTTGGTATTGGCAGACCTCCTTGGGAAAAAGACGAAGAAGAAATGTACTATCCTCCCACGGTCAAGCCGGAAAATCAGCTCGGGACAGGAATTCCGGTACGGACTCCGGTTGAAGCGCGCCCCGTTGTTGAAGAGCGCTGGGATGAAGATGCGTGGGAAGAATCTCGCCGCGTACCGCCACCGCAGAGAGCTGAAGCTCGCTATGAGCAGTATGAAGGAGAAGAGGATAACTGGGGCGAGGTCAGAAGTGAACCTCCCGCTCGCTATGAAGCTCAGCTTGAATACGAACCCGCTGACGAGGAAGCTTACGAGTACGGTGATGTTCACAATGACGTTTGGGATGACGACGTAGAACCCGAACCCTACGATCCTCCCCGCATCAACATTCCTGAAAAGCGGAAAGAGCCAGAATATTACGAAGAAGAAGCCGGAGAAAAATACTAACGCAGCTTCGCTGCGGGCACCGCAGGTGCCGGGAAAAGTTGCTCCGCAACGGGTAAAGGGGAAGGGGTAAAGGGGAAAGGAAGGAGGACTCAGCCGATTACTCGCTTCTGTGTTCTTTCCCCGTCCCGATAGGGACAGTTTCCCCCTTTCCCCATCGCGAGCGATTCTCCCCGTCGCGCAGCGACTTACTGCCAATTACCGACGAGAACGTAGGGTGCCCAATAGTAGGGATGAGGAGGCAAGCCTTGCAGCTCAGGCATGGGGGGGTTGACTTTCAGCCTGTCTAGGAGCGATAGCTGAGCACTTCTAAGCGCCTCCGATTGTGTTGTCGGCTGGGCTAACTCCTGATAAAACTGTCCCATCAATTGAGCCGTAGAAACGTCTTCAACGGGCCAGAGAGTCGCGAGCGTACTGCGGATTCCCGAACGCACAGCGACTCCTGCCAAACCTAAGACTGCCTGCTCGTCTCCGGTGGCGGTTTGACAGGCACTCAGGACTAACAATTCAGGAGCAGATTCAGCTTGAAAAAGATTACTCAACTGCTCGATGCCAAGACTGCTGTCTTGTCCCGTTACGATAAAATTCTGTTCGGGATTAGAGCTAAACTGAGCATGGGTGGCAAAATGAACCACGGGAAAGTCTTCTTGAAGCTGAGTCTGAAGAGACGAAACGGTAAACTCCTCGTTAAGAAGCTGTCGAGAACGGGGGAAAACGGATTGAATCTGATTCAGTTCTTCCGGGACGTTATCTAGAGCCGGAAACGTTTCTCCGCGCACCTGCGCTGGCTGACTCACTCCAGCCGCCAACACTCTCAGCCGCTGGCTGTCTAGAGGATTGGGATTGAGAAGCTGTAGGCTAGGAGCGAGCGCAATCTGGTAATTTTCCAGCAAATAGTGTTGGCCATCGTAGAGTGCCGCCATGGGAACTTTCTGAAGCTGACCGTTGAGCACGAACACCAGAGTTTCAATTTGACTCGTCGCTAGCTCGGTTTCAAACGGTCGAATTAGCCAGTCGTATACTTGCGTTAGCATCGGCAACAGGCTTTGGAGGTTTTCGGCTAGCTCTCCCTGGATCGGATTAGAGGTGGAGAGAATGTTGCGGGCTGAGTTATCTACCGTGGGGTTATCGAGGCGATCGTAAAGAGTATCGAGGGTAGCGTTTACGGCTGTTTCACCGATGGGAGTGGCACTAGCGCGTAGAGTCCGATCCGGTAAGGAAAGAATCACGGCCACCCGGTCTGGTAAAACGATTGGATAGAGAACCGCTGCTCGCGGGTCGAGGTCGTCAAGCTGCACCGCGACGGCGCTCTCCTCAACACAGGGATCTTGAAAGAAGTTGTCTAACTCTGCAAGCTGAAGAGATTCGATGATGTTTCGCGCCAGCTTGAGCTTACTGGTGGCCGTGACTTCTTGTCGTCCCAGTTCATCTTGGACCGTGTCGAGCAAGACTAAAGACGCTAATTCAGCCTCCGTCAGCTCTGCCTGAAGCAGCAGATCGACGAGACCGAGGTAAACGGGCTTGACTTCCTCCCGAAAGTCGAACTGAAGGTCTTGATTATTGGCGTTAAGATCGCTCCGCAGAGACTGGAGCGTGTTGTAAGCAGCGGCATAGGCCGCGATCGCCTCTGATGGATTCTGTTCTTGGAGCAAGCGCCCGAGCTGAAACTGCCACAAATAGGAAATTTCACGCGAGTCTCCGACAAGCTGATGTTCCTGGGCAAGCAGCAGCGCCTGTCGGGTGAGGTCAAGAGCGGGCTCGATTTGTCCCTGGAGAAAGCTAATTCTGCCTAAATAGCCTAAAGTATAACTCTGGGCTTGCCAGTCGGCGATCGCTCTGGCCTGTTCTTGAGCCGTTGCTAGCATCGCTTTTGCTCGGTCGAGCTGCTGAAGCCGAATGAGACAATTAGCATAGTTGATCCGAGCATTAATAGCGGCCCGACTGGAGGGTAAAGACGCAACGCTAGCCCAAAGTTGCCGCTGCAACCGCTGAGTGCTGCTGTCGAGCTGCCTGTCTAGCTGGGATGAAAAACTGGCGGCGCGCTTGCTGAGCTTTGTCTGTTTCAGCCGCGACCAGGAGTTGGTGCGTCGGCTAATCTGCTCGCTCCACCACTGCTGAATATTTAACAGGAGGCTTAGATGGTTGAGCTGTGCCTGGACGGAAATCAGCGGTGAGGCAGAACGCGCCGCCGTCCGATAGAGGCGAACCGTTTCTTGGTAAGGCTCGAGCGCCGCTGACACCGATTGGCGGTCGATAATGGCGGTAATCTGCTCGTAGTCGAGGCGATCGCGGAGGCGATGGGCGAGCGCTCGTTCTGTATTTCCTAAACTTAGCAGCGTAGCGCTTTCTTGGGGAGTTCCTCGGGTAGCGGCGAGGCTGAGCCGTAAAAAGTCTTGAGACTGGTCTAAAAAGCCTTGCCGACGCAGTACGTGACCGAGGCTGCGTAGCCCTACGGCTTCGGTGAGCGAAAGAGCCTGGGGAAACACCTGTTCCCAGAGAGCGGCTAGCTGTGGTGGGCGACACTCCAGCGTATCGACCGCAAACGCCTGGAGCAGAGTATCGCAGGCTTTGGGATACAGTCCGAGATTTTGGAGCGCTTGCGACCTGTCGATCAGGCTTTTAGTCGTCCCTTGGCGATCGCCTGCCTGCTCGTACTGCTCCGCCGCCTGCTGCCAAAGCTTGGCCGCTTCGTCGAATTGCCCGACGCTATAGCGTTGCTGGGCTGCTCGGGCGAGGGCTAATCCTCCCGTGGACGGAGACGGTGACTGAGAAAGCACCGGAAGACTCAGCACAGACAGCAGCCCCAATAACGCCGCTAGCATTACTCCCCAAATTCGCCGTTTCCGCCTTCTTAAATTTCCAGTAGCGCTCCCGCACCAGCTCAAAACGGATTGAAGTTGTACTCGACCTGAAAATAAACGCCATTTTCTTGCCACGTACTTTCATCTCCCACGCTATCAGTATCTGTCAAAGGAATGCCAAAATCTAGGCGAGCCGACAAGTTTTCCCCTTGCCATAGTAAACCGAGACCAATGCCAATTAAAGTATCTGTTTCGGGGTCCGCTCGGTTAGTATTCCAGGCATAGCCAAAATCGACAAACGGAACCACCTGTAAGGTGCTCCTTAACGATTCCGCTTGAGCGATGGGCAGGCGAACTTCAGCCGCAGCCAAAACGCCATTATCGCTCAGCAGCGCATTCTGTCGATACCCCCGCACCGTAAACTGACCACCGAGGGCAAACTGCTCGAGCGACAGCAGAGAGTCTGTGGCGAGCTGAAGATCCGAGCGCAGCAGCAGGGTCGGTCCCCCGGAGGCATCAGCGGTCGCATCGAGCAGCAGCAGATAAAGTAATTGACCGCGCCAGGCAAAAAACTGGCTGTCTGGCGCATTTTCATTCACGGTGGCCTCAAAGGCATCAATTCCCACGCTAAACTGGGACCGCGCCGCCAACACCTGACGGCGTTCCCGCTGCGTCCACTCTTGGGAAAAGCGGAGGGCTGAAATGCGGGTTTCTCCGTCTGCATCGGCTCCGGCAAAGATGCGGGTCTCGACTCCTTCTACTTGAGAATCGCTGGCTCGGCGAGTAGCGGAGAGAGCCAGCACCAGTTCTTGACTTCTTTCTGGAGTGGCTTTTTGAATAATCGGTTGAGCGTAGGTGATGTTGAGATCGCGGATATCGATTTCAATATCTAGCGGGTCAAACGGGGCTTCGACAATGTAGTTATCGGCCAAGCTGTAGTTAACGCTAAGAGTGCCGTTGCGAGCATTTAGCGGCAGAGTGTAGCTCAATTCAGCGCGATCGCTGCCGTCGGTGTTGCTGTAGGCAATGCTGGCTCGAGCTCCCCATCCGAGTAAATTCGCTTCTGTTATTTCGGTGCGGCGTTCAAAACTGCCGACGCTCGGGTTGCGGTTGTTGTTGAGAGCGACTCGCATATTAAAGGTTTCGGCCCCAGTCACGGTCACGTCCAAAATGTTGGTTCCGGCTTGGGTGCCAGCGGTCAGATCCGCGTTGATACTCTCGATTAAAGGATTGAGCTGCAAGAGCTGAAGGGCTTCCTGGAGGTCATTAATGTTGAGAGGAGTGGCTGTACCGAGAGCGAGGCGATCGCGGATGTAGTTTGGGTTCAGTCTTTCTTCAAGAACATTAACGTTAATTTCTTCGATCCGGCCTTCCACCACCTGAATCGTCACGGTATCGCCGCGCAGTTCTTGACTGGGAATGTAGGCTCCAGAAGTGATGTATCCCTGGTCGAGATAAAGTTGCGTGATCCGCTCAGCCGCCTGAAGAAGCTGGGCAAAGGTCAGGTTAGCGTTCGTAAACTCGGCGATGGCCTGCTGTAGTTCTGCTCGACTGAACACAGTACCACCAATGATCTCAAATTCTTGTACCGTAATTGTCCCTGGAATTTCACTGCCAGGGTCAGGAGTGACGGGAGGAACATCCTCGTCAAGGGGCACGTCTACCGGGGGCAGCAGTTGTGGCTCAGTCTCTTCGGGCGGAATGGGAAGAATCGGAGGCCGCGGTTGTGGCTCAATCTCTTCGGGCGGAACGGGAATCGGGGTTTGCGCCTGCCCCCGATGGCCGACAGCAGCCAGCAGCCAACAAAGCCCCACGAAAAAAATTCTCAGCAGTAAATTACCGCTGCGCGATCGCAACAAAAAATAGGCAGTCATGCGGAGACTGTATTAAATAGCACAAAAAAGATTATACGTTCTTCTTCCGTCAGCACTCTGTTGATTGAGAAGAAAAGGGAAATAGTTCCTGCGGAACGGGGAAAGGGGAACTTGTCCCGTTGGGACGGGGAAAGGGGAAAGGGAAATCTGTCCCTGGCGGAACGGGGAAAGGGGAACTGTCGCGCTCGCGACGGCAAAAAAACACAAGCCCAGGGAATAAGCTGATTTATTCCTCCCTTTTCCCCTTCCCCTTTGCCCTTTTCCCTGCGCCTGCGGCGCTTCCCCTTTGTTAGGGGGTATGGCAATCAGGCGGCGTGAGGCTGGAGCGACGGGCCGTTCCCTCAGCAGCCAGCACGACGACTCCTTGTTCATTGCGATACCATCCTTGAGCCGGAGGCGGCAGACTAGCAGCATCGCCATCAGCAGCGATCGCCGGCTCTGGGGAATCGGCGGCTGCCTCCGCCTCAAAGGTCACTAACGCTTGCGGACTGAGGGGGTCGCTCGGTCGAGGGGGCAAACCACCGCGTCCGGTGATGGTGAACTGGCTTGCTGTCTCGTCACCGTTAGCAGCACAGGAGAGGGCAATGACCTGTTCGGGGCGAATCACTTCTTGGGGCAGTTCCAGAAATTCGAGCTGAGTTTCTGTCTCCGGGACATTGATTTCGACGACACCATCAACACCTAGTTCAGAACTAGCGATCACTTCACATTCTGCACACAGAAAAATGCCCTGGGCCGTAATTTGAATATTGCCGCCGTCCCCCTCGACCGCACTAGCGTTAATATCGCTATCTTCAAGCGCAATCACCGTATCTGCCTCAATAAAAACATTACCGCCGCTGCCTGTGCCCAACGCTCTGACTGTCGTTTCGCTATTTCTGCGCCACCGGACATCATCAGCAAGAATGGTAATGGTACCTCCTCGACCAGAAAAGGTAGTGGCGTTAATTGCCGCTTCATTGTTAACCAGCACCGAATCCGCCTCAACGAGCAGTTCTCCAGCCGCTCCTGAGCCTAAACTATTAACGGCGACCTCTGCCTGATTTTCCACCACTAGTCGCCCGGTAGTTAGCTCTAGGTCTCCCGCTGGAGCATCGCTAAAGGTCGCCGTGCTCAATACACTAGTAAATTGGCCGTCCGGAGAAATTCCGGCAACTTCAACCGAATCTGAGGCATTCACCGTTAGCTCTCCTCCGTTCCCTCCCGCCGAAATGATTGGCGGAGCGCCCGGTCGGTTGACCTGACCCCCACTTTGAGAGGCGACGCGCGCTCCTTCGCGAACGCTTAACTGTTGAGTGGTAATGGTGAGATCGCCAGCGATTCCTTCATTCTGGGCATCGAGAGAGTTGGTAAATAATCCTGTAGGAATCACTGCCCCAGCAGGAGTTCGCAGCAGCTCTACGGATAAAGCCTCAACCGTCAATTTTCCTCCCGCACCGCTACCCAACGTAGAGGTAGAAATCACGGCTCCATCGCGCACTGTTAGGGTTCCTGTCTCAATACTGACATCTCCAGCATTGCCACTGCCCAACGCCGTACTGACCAACCCAGAACTCGTTAGTTCCACCTGCTCAGAGGCGTTTACGAAGAGATCTCCGCCGCTTCCAGCTCCGAGGGTCGCCGTGGTCACAATGGCTCCTTCTCGCAGGCTTAACTGGGGCGTGATAATAGTCAGGTTTCCGGCCTGACCCGCTCTCGTCCCGGTCAAAATACCGCTTCTCAAGTCAGCTAGCTCGACGGTGCCATCTAACCCAGTGAGGATCAGACCTTGAAACTCTTCAAATCCTGTACCAGTCAACTCTACTGATTCAGAGGCCCGAATGGTAATATCTCCTCCGGTGGCGCTTCCGAGGGTGGCTGTCGAGATTAAAGCCCCGTTGCCGAGAGTCAGTCGCTCGGTATTAATGGTTAAGTCTCCGGCCTCACCCCCGTTGGCTGCTAATGTTGTTGCCGTAATGGAGCTGGTGATACCAGGATTGATGCGGTTGGTTCCGCTAAGATCTACACTAGCAGCGTCTATCTGAAGACTGCCGCTAGCTGCCGGACCAAAAGTTTGAGCCGCAATGGTCGCTCCATCTCGAACGCTTAACTGCTCGGTTGTTACGAAAATATTGCCGCCGTCGCCGCTGCCTAAAGCTTCGTTGATCAGTCCGCTGCGGATGGTTCCGTCAGCATTCGTTCCTGTTAAGACAATAGATTCTGAGGCAATAGCGCTCAGGGTTCCAGCAGGCTGGTTGCCCAAGTTTTGAATTAACGCTAGAGAACCATTCTGAAGCTCAAGCTGTCGTCCCTGAAGCTGAATGGACCCACCTACCCTACCAGTATCGCTCGCATCTAGCAGCGAACGAGTGAGCTGAATATCCTGGAAGCTCTGGACCTCCTGATAGTCTAATGTCCAACCTGTGGCGGCTGGCTGTAGCCCGACAGTGCCAGCGGCGACGCTCCCCAGCTCGACTCGACCTCCTGGTGCCGCTAGGATACCTGCTTCTGAGGATACGCGACCACCGACAAGAGCCAACGTTTGTCCGGGCTGCACCTGGAGTCCGCCACTCGTTCCTCTCAGGATGGGCGACGGTGGCTGGGCGACTGTCAGCGACGGTCCTGGTCCCTGCACCTGAATTGCCCCTCCGGTATCGCTCATCTGCAAACCGACGGGAACGCTCACCGTAAGACCGGGAGTCTGTCCAGCGGCAGCAATGAATTCAGTGCCATCTGCGAAGCGCAGACTGGCTGCCGTACTAGCGAGAAACGAGCCGCCGATATCTAAACGCGCATTGGGTCCAAACAGAATGCCGCTCGGATTGAGCAAAAACAAATTAGCGCCACCATTTGCTCGAATCAGCCCATCAATGGTCGAAACCTGGCCGCCCGTCACGCGACTAATGATATTGTCAATGCTGGCCGCGTTGTTAAAAAAGGCCGTGTGGTTGGTCGGGACAGAAAATTCCTCAAAGCTGTGAAATAGATTGTCTCCAACTTGCGCTCCGCCAGTAATTTCAATGTCTTGCCCTGAACTTCTGACCTGAGTAGGAAGACTGCCATCGGCGGCAACTTGAGCAGAAACGGAACGACTGATCACCATCCCTAAAAAGATATTGCCAGTAAGCAGCAGTAATCGATATAGTGGTTTCATTATTGTGTTACGTTAAATTGTTACTGTCCAAAAAAAGCAAATTCAATCTAAATCTTCAAAAATTATAGGCGAGGACGGTGCCGACAGATTTGGCGTTCATCGCACCTGAAATGAGGTCTTGACAAATTGGAAAATATGAGCAATCGACGTTTAACTCTGTTACTTACCCCCATTGCCCTCGGATTGGCAAATCTGGTGGCGGCCCCCGCGACAGCTAGGACTCCTGAGATTGCCTGTAAGCTGTCTGCCCGCGTACCGACGATTATGGCCACTCTTTCTGTGCAGGAGCAGACTCAAAGTGTGCCGCTGTTAAGTTTTCTGCCGGAATACTTTTCTCCTGAAGAGGCCGTGCGCCACTGCTGGCAAACTGCTGAAACCCTACAGTCACTCTACCAAAACGACGAAGTTCAATATTTAGTCAGCGATCACCTTAACAACCAATCCGCGATCTGTGCTGTAGAACGGCGGGGAGTGGGATGCGATAGCTACAGCGCCCATGTACTGATAACGTTTGACCCAGAGATTAATCCAAATCTGGCGCTATACGACATGCTAGGCTCCAAACTCAAACAGACTCAGCCAGCCGCGACGAGAACCTCCAGCCGTCTCTATACAAGCATTAACCAGTCTGCTCTCGCCTCCCTATGGCAACTGCTGTTTTAGACTAACCGCAGCTTCTGCGAGCGGCGGCGGCGGCTTCGTAGTCTGGCTTGAGGAGCAACGCTTGCTCAAAAGCCGCTTTTCCCGCCTGGGGCTGCAACAAATCACACAAGGTAAGTCCCTGATAGAACCAGGTTTCGGCTCTTTGCTCTTCAGTGAGCCGCGGGGAATTAAGTATGGTTGTCAACTCGGTTTGCGCCTCGGCGTATCGGCCTAAATCTCTGAGGGTTAAGGCCCGGTCCCGCTGGGCCGGGAAATAAGTCGGGGCATAACTTAACGCCCGTTCGTAGTCGGCTAGGGCTGCTTCGTACTGCTGCTGCTCTCGATGGATGCGTCCCTGCAAGCTTAAGGCCACCGCCACTTCTCGGCCATCGTGATTCGGCTGTTGCTGGTACAGAGTAATAGCCTGTTCGGTCGCGTCCAGGGCTGGCGTTAGCTGCCCGAGGGCCAGTAACGCTTCTCCCTTGTTGAGCAGAAAAATCGGATCGGTGACATCGAGGGCGGTCGCCCGATCGAAGGCGGTTACTGCTTCTTGATACTGAGCGAGATTGTGATGGGCTTCTCCTTGGCAGTTCCAGGCGTAGGTAGCCTCCGGTTCGATGAGAGTAGCGGTTTTGCAGGAGTTTAGCATCTGACGATACTGCTGCAGGCCCGCCAAAGCGTAGCCCCGATTTGTCCAAGCTTGATAATAGTTCGCATCGATTTTGAGGAGCTCCTGATAGCTTGCTAGGGCTGCTTCATAATTTCCGGCACTAATGTGTCGATTTCCAGCGGTAAAGAGACTGTCTATCTGCGTATGCCGAGAGAAAATTTTAGCGACGAGCAATAAGCCAGCGATTAATCCAGTTCCTAGCAGCAGCATGACTTTGGGCGCTAATTTAAACCGAGGCTTAGGGTCCGAGGAGGAGAGATACAGCGGTTTGGCGTTCGTGTCTGCCTCCCCTGTAGCGAGGAGGGCTAAGGCCTGCTCTACCCACGCCAAGCTAAAGATTTCTTGGTAAATCGGGTTGTGAACGGTACAAAGGCCGCGGTTAACTTTGACTAAACCAATCTCCAGCAAGTCCTGCTGTTGGCTACTCGAGCGGACGGGTTGATTCTGGAGCAAATCCTGATAAAGTCTGAGCAGACGACCAGTGCCGCCATCTTTAGCCAACAGGCGATCATGTAAAGCTTGAAAATGCGCTGCCGCTACGCCCTCTTGCCAGTTGTCAATCAGCTTGGCCCGGACTAATCGCTCAACAACGGTGGCCTCTTGACCAGCGATGATATAAGCGTCAGATTCATAGACAAGCTGGTACAGTTTTTGAGTCAGAAAAGGCTGTCGCTCTGTCCAGGTAAGGATTGTTTGCAGAACGATATAGGGAGACTCCGCTTTTTTTTCTAATACCAGGCGCGGGAGGGTCGCCGTTGCTGATGGCGACGGCGACGAAATCCGGTGCGGTTGCCTGGGGCTAGATAGTTGAGCTAGCTGGCTGACGACCCAGCGCTCATTGAAGACTGCTTGATAAATCGGATTGGCGACCTGGAGGCGATCATACTGCTGAACCACTAGTCCTGTCTGGAGAAGTTCTGACTGGGGCAGACTGCCGTCGGCGATCGCGCCTCCCTGCAAAATTTGCTGGTAGAGTCGGAGGAGCTGACCTGTCTGACGATCTTTTTGCAACAGGTGGTCGCCAATCCTGTGTAGATGTTCTGCCGCCACTCCTTGTTGCCAGTCTTGAATGAGGTAAGTCTGCACTAGCTGCTCAACCTGGTCCGATTCTTCTCCCTGACGAATAAAAGAGGGGTGGTGACAAATCAACTGACAAAGCTGTTGAGAGAGAAAGGGTTCTCCTTTAGTTCTTGCTAGCACCTCTTGCAGCACTCTTTCGGGAGAACTAGCCTTTTCTTCTAGCTGGAGCGGCAGCCGAATTTTTCTGTAGGGCCGCAGTTGGGCCAGTTCTTCTTCTACCCAGCTTTGATTAAATACTTTCTGGTAATAGGGACTAGCCACCTTCAAGCGTCCCTGGTCATTAACCACTAAACCGAGCTGCCGTAGCTCCGTCTGTTCCGGAGTGTCATCCGCCGTCACTGCTCCCTGCTGCAAAATTTGCTGGTAGAGCTTGAGTAGCCAAAACGGATTGCACTGAGTATTAGAGAGTAGGCTAGTGCGAATTGCTTGAATATCTGCACTAAAGTTACCAGTAGACCAATTTTTGATAATGCTTTCGATCGTTTTTTTTGGTTTAGGTTTAGAAGATAGATGCCGAGTAAAAAAGTCTATGGTTTTAGGATTTAACCACCCTCTAAGGACGGCCACTTCTCCAAATTTCCGGCCAGTCCGCCGCTGCTCTTTGATAATGGCTAAAATCTGTACGTCATTGAGCAGAGCCGCTTCCTTCAAATATTTTTCCAGGGGCTTTTTCTGACCAGAGTGGAGAATTTCTCCCCATTTCTGAGCGAAGAACTCGGCAGTTTTTGGCTGGATCCAGCCGTGCAGTACTAAGATTTCTCCGAGGCGTCGCTGCTCCTGAGACTGCTCGTCAAGAGCAATTTGAAGCTGCTGAGCTGTAACTAAGCCAGCCTCTTCTAAGAGGGTACCGAGGAGCTTCTGGGAACTTTTAAGCATAGATGAAGCACACAGCTACTGTTGCCAAACGGATTTGAGCAACATTTAGAGAAAGCTTCCGCTTTTTTTTAAATATTGGTCTATTGTCTACAATAGTATCCTATGTTCGCAGCTAGCCAAGGAAAAGCGCAATGTCTCAGGTAAGGTTTAGCCTATTGACTGGAAGCCCGTTTAAACCTTTTTCTTTCACTAAAATGAGAATGAGCCGCCACCCTTGAACGAAACCTCCCCAACAGTATGTTACTGATTCAACAAAACAAAGAATTACTGAGAGTTATTCTCGCAATTTGTATCGTGGTTGCCGGGGCGCTACACTTTATTGCTCCCGAGCCGTTCGTTAAAATCGTACCAGATTTCTTACCTTCTCCTCTGGCTTTGGTTTACATTAGTGGCGTTTTTGAGATTCTCGGCGGGATTGGTCTCCTAACACCTCCTGTTAGTCGCGCGGCTGCTTGGGGGCTTGTCGCTTTGTTCATTGCTGTTTATCCGTCGAATATCAACATGGCAGTCAATCACATTCACCTCGATGGAGTGCCAGACTCTCTGTGGTTTCAAGCCATTCGTCTACCGTTTCAGTTTGTGTTAGTTTCCTGGGCCTACTGGTATACCAAACCAGACGATAACCCTCAGCAGGCTTCGATTGTTCCTAGTTTTCCACGGAACGTGAAGTCAGGAACGTAGCGATTTTGGCTAACTTTCGCTCTCAGGAATGAGTCCCGATGAAGGAAGACGAACAATGACCGTTGTGCCGGCTCCTTCTTCTGATTCAATCACTATCGTCCCTCTGTGGAGATTGACACAGTGTTTCACCAAAGCCAACCCCACGCCGAGTCCGAAATTTTGGGTGTTGCTGCCGCGGCAATAGGGTTCAAAGAGACGCAGGCGGTCTCGGCTGGGAATGCCAAGTCCTCGGTCGTGAACTCGGAAAATGACTTCTTCGTGTTCGCAATCTAAATCAAGATAGATCGTCGTGCTGCGGCGAGAAAAATGACTGGCATTGATTAAAAGGTTGTTCAAAATAATGGCAACTAGGTGCTTGTCTAAACACAGCCAAGCACCAAGATTGTTGTGAGCGGCTGCGGGAGCGTCGCTGGAACTGACTGGTGACTGCCTGCTTGCCTCGGTGGTACTCGTAAGTGTCTGGCTGTCACCGCTGGGCCAGTTTGCCGGAATTAGAGGATGGATTTGAGTGAACTCTATTTCTTGCTGAAGTTCTTCTTTGGTTTGGAGATCGAGGATGAATTGACGACAGAACTGATTGAGATCGAGCAACGTTGGCGTACAATGATAGTCCTCTAAGTGTTCTAGCGTGAGTACGTTGCCAATAGAGGTAATCAAGCGCTTGATCGTTGTTTGGGCTTGATCTAAGTAGCTGCCGCTCTTGATAACCTCCCTGCCAGCGAAGCCTCAGAAGCAGCAGCGATTGAGCGGCGCTCGTCAAAAAAGACTGCAGCAGATGACCTAACTGAGGATGGAGATGGCAAGTCTTTTGTATGTGCGGTTGGTGCTCGCGTTCTTGGGGCGAAGACTGGCACTGATGCTGATGCAGAGCGAGTTCGACGATGGCGCGAAGTTCTGCTGCTTTGAAGGGAGTAAAGACATAGCCTGCAGGAAAGGTTAATTTGGCTTTCTCGATTAACTGACTATTAGTGTTCGCCACCAAATAAACTACAGGCAGGCCCGACTGAACGCGAATCTGAACGGCTGTGTTGATAGCATCAAGACTGCTAGATAGCGAAAGCTCGATCAGCACTAAGTATGGTCGAGTTTGAGCCATGACACCGTAGATTTGCTTGCCTAACAGGACCGGCGACTTCATAGCCTAGATTCCACAAACTCTGAGTCATCGCCTTGGCCAAGGGGACTTCCTCGGCGGCTATTAATAGGCGATACCGTTCTCTGTTCTGCATCTATCGCAACAAACTTCTGCTAGCAGCAAATGAATACAAAATGAGGCGCTAGCAATAGAAGCAACCTCCTCTTACAAGCGTTGACAACAACGCGAGCACACCAGGAGAAGCAGTATTTATCAACTTTTATTACGGCTGATTAAAAACCTGATCGTTTTTTTCAAGGTGTACATAAACGTTAAACATAGTTGAACAGCTTTGGTTTGTAAATCCGAAATCGTACCGACAAATGCTCTTTTTAAGAATGAATGTTTAGTAATAACCATACTCATCTTTGCTAATTCAGCTTTGTCCTCCTCAAATTGATTGTCGACCGAGCGAACTATGCTTTTGAAGCCTGTGTCTGTTTGATGGCCGATCAAGCGACGCCGACTAATCTCTTAATTTTTGTCTAAAATTTTAATATTTACATGTCTATTCGAGATGTGTCAGATAACAAACTGTTGGCAACCCTTTCGTCTTCAGAAGATTATCAGCGTCTAGCTCCGTACTTGAAGCAGGTCTCTCTTCAGGCAGAACAAGTTCTCTATGAAGTGGCCGAACTGATTACCGAGGTTTATTTTCCGACCGAAGCCGTTGTTTCTCTAGTGTCGCTGTTGGAAGACGGCGCGACGACTGAAATTGGTCTGATTGGTATTGAAGGGATGGTGGGACTGCCTGTTTTGCTGGGCGGAAACTTTACCAGTATGAATCAAGCCGTGGTCCAAATTGCTGGTCAGGCAGTCAAAATCAATAGCCAACGCATCAAGCAGGAATTCGACCGAGGCGGCAAGCTACAGAAGGTATTACTTCGCTATACTCAGACCCTCCTAAACCAGATTTCACAGACGGTCGTATGTAAAACTCATTTCTCGATTCGGCAGCAGTTTGCCTATTGGCTGTTAGCCATTCACGACCGGGTGCAGACAGAACAGCTTCCCCTGACGCAAAAGCTGATTGCCGAAATGCTAGGAATCCGGCGCGCGAGCGTCAGCGAAGCCGCTTTACCCCTGCGTGAAGCTGGCATCATTCGCTACAGTCGCGGACAAATTACCATCCTCGATCGGCAGGCTCTAGAAGCCACGGCTGGAGAGTGCTATTTTTTGGCTCAACGAGAGCAGAAACGATTGCATGAACTACCCCTGCTTACTTCGTTGAAGCAGGGGTTTCTAGCTTCGCAGGAAATTGCCTTGTCTTAGTCTTGCGACCGCGAGTTGGTCTGACATTTCCTCCACTAGCAGAGACGGGTGTTCCCTCCGTCTTTAGTAGT
>JBHJGN010000023.1:0-204880 GCA_050331735.1 Cyanophyceae cyanobacterium | reverse complement strand
GAGCCAGGAGCTACTGAAGAGGGCATGGACATGGAGCCAGGAGCCACTGAAACCCCTACTGACGAGATGGATATGGAGCCAGGAGCTACTGAAGAGGGCATGGACATGGAGCCAGGAGCCACTGAAACCCCTACCGATAGCCTGGAAACAGGAACCGAGCAATCTATTCCTCCAGAGAAAGTGGGAATCAACGGAGAATATGACGAAACTGGTTTAGCCAAACGAGTAGCCCTAGCTTTTGATGAAGAGCCAGCTTTTAGCGATATTGATACAGTCTACGTTGCTCAAGCAGGCAGCACTGTCGTTCTAAAAGGTCAAGTGCCCGCTCAAGATCTTCTCGATCAGATGGAAACGTTGGTGATGGGAATTAGCGGTGCTACTGCTGTTGATACCTCGCAGGTTACTATCTTACAGTAACTATCTGTTTCAAGATGAGCGACTCGTTACCAAGTAGCGATCGCACTCTATAGCAACCAACATTTTCAATGAGCGCTAACTTCCAAGGGAGTTAGCGCTTGTCTTCTTTTAGGTGAAGCGACTTCTTTATCTTGAAAGACAATGATTAATATCAAATTTGATGATGCAGATGTTTGAGAGCTTTCCGTCCATCTTTGGATTTCTACCCTCAGTTTAAATATCATTTCTTGTCCCTGTTCCTTTTCCCCAACTCCACTTAGATTCATTACTTAGTTATTAATATGCTTCGCCAACAGACCAACCAAGTCGCCGTTCCTCCAATGGATCGCTACAACCAAAAGCTAGTAGAGAACCTTCATCCGCCTCAGTGGATTAATCCAAAGCCAGCTTCCTGCTATAACTTGGTTGTCATTGGCGGGGGAACAGCCGGATTAGTGACAGCAGCCGGGGCGGCACTTTTTGGGGCAAAAGTGGCTTTGGTCGAAAAGCACCTGCTCGGAGGAGACTGTACCAATGTGGGCTGCGTCCCCTCCAAAACGATGATTCGCTCTGCTCGTGCTGTGGCAGCAGTCAAACAAGCCAAGCAGTATGGAGTGACCGTATCCGGAGTGGCGGTTGATTTTTCTGCCGTCATGGAACGCCTGCGTCGAATTAGAGCGCAGATTAGCGAGAATGACTCAGCTCAGCACATGGCCGAGGAATACGGGGTACAGGTGTTTTTGGGGGAAGGACGCTTCCTAGATCGGCAAACGGTGGCAGTTGCGGACCAGAAATTGCGCTTTAAAAAAGCAGTGATCGCCACTGGCTCTAGTCCTGTTAAGCTGCCGATTGACGGGCTAGAATCAGTCGGATATCTCACTAATGAAACAGTTTTTTCTCTCACACAGCGTCCTCAACGTCTTGTCGTGATTGGCGGCGGCTACATTGGCTGCGAACTGGCACAAACGTTTCAGCGGCTCGGTTCTCAGGTAACTCTCCTGCAAAAGAGTTCGCGGCTGCTCACCAGTACTGAAGCAGAGGCGGCTCAGATTGTTGAGCAAGCGCTCAGGCGAGAGGGAGTGAATGTGATTTTAAAGGCTGAAACACAGCAAGTTGCCGCCACAGACGGCAAGCAGGTTACTTACCGGGTGGACGGGCAATTGTCTTCGGTAACGGCGGATGAAATTTTAGTGGCGGTGGGGCGATCGCCTCACGTTCAAGGACTCTCTTTAGAACAGGTGGGTGTTGAATACAGTGCCAAGCAAGGCATTAACATCAATGAGTATTTACAGACAAGCAATCCCCGGATTTATGCGGTTGGTGATGTGGCCATGCAGAGTAAATTTACCCATGCAGCGGATGCAGCGGCCAGAATTGTCATTCAAAATGCTCTGTTTGCTCCCTTTGGGATCGGGCGGAAAAAGCTCAGCACTCTTACCATTCCTTGGTGTACCTATACTCAACCAGAAATTGCTCACGTTGGGATCTCGGCTCAAGAGGCTGAAGAACGCGCCGCCAATCTAGACACGTTTTGTGTTCCTATGGACGATATTGATCGAGCCGTCATTGACGGAGAAACGGCAGGATTTACAAAAATCTATTTAAAGAAAGGCACTGACAAAATTTTAGGAGCAACCATTGTCGCCGCCCAGGCCGGAGAAACGATCAACGTGATTACCTTAGCCATGCAAAAAGAGCTCGGATTAGGAGCGATCGCCGCCACAATCTTTCCCTATCCGACTCAGGCCGAGATCGTTCGCAAAGTCGCCGATGCCTACAGTCTCTCTCGTTTCACTCCCGCGATCAAAAAACTGGCCTCAATTTGGCTACAGTTAAGACGGCGCTAAATTAAGCAACCCAGGCACAGGGGAAAGGGGAGATTAAGTTAGCTTGCTTCCTAATTTTGGGTGCTGTTGTCGTCGCACAGCGACAATTTTCCCTTTCCCCCTTACCCTTTGCCCTTTCCCCGTCGCGAAGCGACCAACACTGTAAGACTCAGCTATCAACGAACTTATGACAACGGTTATTTTTTGGGATATTGACGGGACGTTACTCACAACTGCGAAAGCGGGAGTTTTGGCGCTAGAAAAGGCGGCAGGGGAGCTATTTGGTACCGCCTTGGATCTCTCTGACTTGAAAATGGCGGGAGGAATCGATCGGGCGATCGCTGCCACAATTTTACAGAGTGCCGGGAGATCTCCCACTCCAGAAACCATTGAGCAACTGCTGAGGCTCTACGGCGAGTATTTACCGGACAGCCTCAAGCTGAGACAGGGTTTTGTATTTCAGGGAGTGCGAGAAATTTTAGAAGCCCTGCGCCACAGAACCGATGTACTATCGATTCTGTTGACAGGCAATATTGAGGCAGGAGCCAGAGCTAAGCTCGCTTATTACGGGTTAGATTCCTACTTCACCGTCGGCGCTTTTGCCGATTACGCCGAAAGCCGCAGTGCGATCGCTCGACAGGCCCTCAAGCTTGCCGAAGAAATGATTGGCGAATCGACTGTAGAACGACGGTTTTTGCTGGGCGATACGCCTCAGGATATTCAGTGCGGACAAGCGATTGACGCTCGCGTGATGGCGTTAGCCTCTGGCTCCTACAGCCAACAGCAACTGCAACAGCATCATCCCTGGCTCACTTTGCCCCATCTACCTGAACCAGCAGAGTTTTTTACTTTGCTCGATTTGTAGGCCAAGAAAAAAACGCTTTGTCGGATGACAAAGCGCGTTGGGCCTAAATTTGACTGTAGATTGAAGGCTTTATGACCTCGCTGAAAACTTAACGCCGCGATAGGTCAGTTCGGCAAGATGACGCACCGGTAGATTTCTGTGTACGTGAATAGTTGCTCGGTTGCCCCGGTATCTTCCGCTAACGAGCACTTCGTCTCCTTCTACTACAGAAGGATGATAGCTGTAAGTATGACCGCGATAAGAGAGTTTCATAGTTCGCCTCCAATAATCAGGTGTAGAGATAGTGAGGCGCGTTCCTTCAGGATGATTCCCTACTTCCGTCCGAAGTAGCAGCAGCTTTTGTGAGCTACTTCAGATGAACGATTTGTTATAGCGTTTCAATATCTCTAATGTAGCGTTTTGATGCTGGCAGTGCAAGTTTTGTAGCTAAAAATACAAAAAAAATAATCTTTTGCTGTATAAGAATTCAGCTCAGAAAATGACAAGACGGCGCCGGCGATCGCTGATTGCGTTATCGCTAGCAATTAGTCAACGAAGGAACAAGCTGATTTATTCTCCCTTTTCCCGTGCCGCAGGCACTGCCCTTTTCCCAAACGCCAAAGCTGAATGTTTGAATAGTCCTATTGAGGGAGGCGAAAACACCTCTTCAGGGTGAAGCATCAATATGTACTTTTGTTATATTCTCTGACTAGAGCTCAAAATATAGATATAGATATGTATTTGGCAAAAGCAACTATCGGTCTTTGCATCGTCAGCTTAATGGGAATCGCTAGCTCATTCCAAAGAGCTCAGGCTGAAGCAGCTCCTAGTGTAGTGGATGTTAAAGACCAGGTAAACCAGCTAGAAGGACTTGAGGAGCGCTCTAATCCTAATTTTATCGAAGAACAGACGACAGCGGATGAAGACTACGAACTCGATGCTTCAGAAGCGGATGCCAGGTTGGTTGAGCTAGAAGAGATTCAAACCTGGGGCAATACGGGAGACGACGTTGACTCGGCCTTCTTCATCGATATTTATGATTTCTAGCTTTACGCTTATCAGCTAATTAACCATCAGCACGGAGGATGTCAAGACCTAAGCTCTTTCCTGGCAACAGATGAAAGACAGATAACACCATGACTAAGAACTTATTAACCCTCGCAGTCTCTCTTCTATCTTCAGTCGCTCTGGCTACCAACGGACAAGCACAAAACCCAGACCAGATCGAACAGTTGTTAACGACAAATGCCTGTAGGGAGTGTAACCTTGCAGGAGCAGAACTAGCAGGCGCTCATCTTATTGGGGCTGACCTAAGAAACGCTAATTTAGAGGATGCCAATTTAGCTGGGGCTAATCTAGAGGGAGCCGACTTGACAGATGCCTCTCTAGAAGGAGCCGACCTCACCGGAGCGTTCCTAACTAATGCTGTCTTCAGCGAAGCCGACCTCGATGAGGCAGATTTGACCTATGCTCATATTTATAATGCGGATGTATCTGGGGCTTCCCTACAGAATGTAGAACTAGATAACGCCAGAATTCACAACACGGCTATTGGTGTGGGTGGAGAAGCGCCTCAAAAGCAGTTAATTTTTCAGTAGAGTGCTGAAGGTCATCCAATGCCTTTAGAGCTGAATCTACTCGCTTTTAGGGAGATGTTTGCGCGGGTGTAGTCCAAGGGAAATGCCTGTACTTTCCGTAAAACCCTAATAGAACCAGCAAAGTAATCCCCACTGCTCCTAAACCAAGGTAATTGGGAACCCAAAAAACGGCTTCGATGTAATTGATTTGTCCAGGTTGAAGTTGCCAAACTAGCTGGTTATCATCCCTCACTTCAAAGGGCAACTCAGATACACTTCGTCCTCCTAATGGAGTTGTTAAGCTAAATTTCAAATTGACGAGCGAACCAGGACTTACAATTAAGTTTCCTTGTTCTGATAAAACCCCAAGGGCGCGTAAATCTCCGTTAAGAATCAGCCGATTTCTCTGGAACAGCAACAGATTACTCTGCTCAAGAGTAAGGCTAGCAGATAACTTGAGCATGTCTAGGGAATCTGTTGCCACAGAAGAATTGGCTTGAGTCCGGTTGAAAAAAGTATTAAATTTTTCAGTTAGCTCTTGTCCACTATTGAAGGGAATAGTCACTAATATTCCTTGAGGTGAACGTCTAGTTCTCCCCTGCAACTTTTGTCCGCGCTTCTCAATGCTGTCTAACCAGTTCTCTGCTTCTGACTGACTAAAACTAGTGAGCTGTTTGCTGAGCTGAATCTGCTGCACTATTTCGCCGCGATACTGTCCAGCAAAATTGATGTCCACATCGTAGCGAACGCATCCTGTCAGCAGCAAACACAATAGGAGCGGTAGCCACAGTAATTTTCTGATGTTTTGATTCATCGTTCGTCCTTGAAAGCACCCCCTAACTGCTCAAGAAGGCTATGAGTATGGGCAAAACCTTTCGTGAGGGGTGTTGCCTAAAGGAACTAAGCAGTCAGAGGAGTTAAACATACAGCCAGCGACCATTGTATTCTTAAGCTGACCCGTATTTTACCCTGTTCTATTATGTCTCCCAGATCTAGATTAACTGAAAACTCTCCAGCAAGCTGATGAGATTGGCCGGCTCCCAAGACCCAATCGACAATTAGCTCTGTCGACATCCTGCTGAGCAAACTAGGGGTAAACAGTCCTGGATAGTTACCGCTAGCAATCGTGGCAAGCTGCCCGACGTGACGATACTTCCAAAGCAGTTGTTGCCAAAGGCGATCGCGGGCCACGTCGCTAGCCGACGCGGGGAAAAGGGTCTCAACAGTTATCAGTTAAATAAACTATAGCAATTCTCACACTGATGAGGTACAACCCTAAATCCTAGTTTTTGTTGATGGCTGATTGTTGATTGTTCCCGCCATAGCTTCTGGTGTCCTTCCCGCTTTTTGAGAAACACAATAATTAGTTGGTCACTGTTCCCGCTTTACTGTTTTCCCTTTTCCCGTCCCTGAGTGACAGTGTTCCCATCACGCCAGCGACTTATTCATCTTCTAAATCTGCGCTGCTTGCAGTGCTGCCACCGCCAACGGTGACCAGATCGATCTGCTGGCGGTAGTAGTCAACGCTCTTAACCTCTACTTCTACACGATCGCCTAAGCGATAGGCAATGCGGTTTTTGCGACCAACCAGGCAGCTATGGCGAGAACGGTACTCGTACCAGTCGTCTTTGAGCGAACTCACGTGAACTAAGCCTTCGACCAGCAGTTCTTCGATTTCTACAAAAAAGCCGTAGGATTGAACGCCGGTAATCAAACCTTTAAAAACCTGTCCAGTCCGCTCTTTCATCTGCTCGGCCTTCTTGAGGCCTTCTAAATCTGTTTCAGCATCCTCGGCCAGTTTTTCTCGTTCGTTGAGATGAGGAACGAGGGCGTGAAACTGCTCCTCTAAATCGGTATGAAACTGTGGGGATAGAACATTCCAGTTGATCTGTCCGTGACAACTGCTGCTGCCCAAATTCACTCGATTTTTGGAGCGGTTGTGGCGGCGGTCGCGTCCTTGATTCAACACCGTTTTGAATATCCGCTGCACCAGGAGATCGACGTAGCGCTGTCCTGGAGAAGCACAGTGAGTATAGCCATTACTGTAGGCCAAGCCAAAGTGCGCTCCGGGTTTCGTGCTGTATTTGATCGATTTTAAGGTTGTTTTCAGCAGATAGTGCAGGACGTGGCTTGCGGAGGATTTGGTGAATTTCTGTGTAATTCTTTGATAGTCACGTGGCAGAATCTCTTCCTCAGACTCTAGCTCTAGCTCCAATCCCAAATTGTTGCCAAGCTTTAACAGATCTTCGAGCTCATCCCAGTCTGGTTCTGGGTGGGTGCAGTAGATTCCCGGTATTGCTAAAGCCGTAAGGTGAGCGGCGGCTAATTGACCGACTAACACCAGCAGCTCTGTCAATAGAGAACGAATTGGTAAAGAAGCTGCCGTAACAATCGTTCCTAATCTACCGTCGTCTCTAAAAAGAGAAGGATAATCTTCTAAAATGATGTCATAGCTACCCCGCTGGAGGCGTTGGGCTTTCACTAGCGGACTCAGCGTCAAGCATAACTCTTTGAGCAGTAAAATATCTTCGGTTTCAGATTCTTGGTTCAAATTTCCCAACAGAGACTGGACCTGTTCGTAGGTGAGTTGGCGATCGACCTGAATCACGCTTTCGCTGATTTCATAGTCGGTGACCTGCCCATTCTGGTCAAGCTGAACCAAGAAAGAAACACACAGACGGTCTTTTTCAGGAAGCAAAGAACAGTAGCGGCTGACCTCTTCTGGAAACAGCGGTAAAATGCGATCACCGAGGTAAATAGTTGTGCCTCGCTTGCTCGCTTCCTGGTCTAGGGGAGAATCTGGTTCAACATAGTGCGCAATATCGCTGATGTGCACTCCTAATTGCCATCCTGATGCGGTTGTTTCCAAGGTGAAGGCGTTCTCAATCGCGGCATTCTCTCGAGCGGCTTCAATCGCCAGAGTGCGCAGGTTTCTGAAATCTCGCCGTTTTTTGATTTCTGCCTGTCGCAGCCTTTTTGGAAGAGATTTAGCCGCATCAATAGCGGCTTCGGGAAAGAGCTGTGGAAGATCGTGTTTACAGCATACAATGTCCACATCGGCTGCTGCTTCGGCATCGCTTCCTAAAATTCGCGTCACTTGACCAAGGGGAGGATGCTGCCCCAAAGGATAGCGCAGTACATTAACGTGAACAAGATGATCGACCGCTTTTTCTAAATCACCACCATTCTGTTCGAGAGCTAGTTCAAACAACAGGCGGTCATCCAACGGAATGGCTCGATAGTGGTTATTGTTGTTAACCACCCGCGCCAGCAGCGAGGGATTCGCTCGTTCTAAAATAACCTTGACTTCTCCTTCTGGAGAGCGGCGACGGCTTCCTTCTTTGATGATTTTGACCAAAACGCGATCGCCATTCCAAGCGTTACTTAGTTGGCTTTCACGCACATAAATATCGTCTGCTCCTTCTTCATCTTGAATAGCAAAGCAGAAGCCTTTGCTAGAGCAGCGCAGCTTGGCTTCTACCACCTCTTGTTCGTAGAGACGGCGGTACTTGCCTCTTTCTTTAACCAGCACTCCAATTTTTTCGAGAATATCAAGGGCGATGTACAGTTTTTGTTTATCTTCTGCTTCGCATCCTAATTTTTTTTCTAAAACCTTTCCGGCAACTAATTTACTATCTACAAACTGAGAGAGCAGTGCAGCGACTGAAAATTTCATTGGAACAATCCTTTATCTTTTTGCTGTCATAAAATAGTGAAAAGCTACTCAATGCTTGTCTTCAAGGTTAGCGGTTAGAGACTCAGGCAACTGTGCCGTTGATGCTCACCTCGAGCTTCCATTGGGTCAGTCTTTAAAGGGCGGCAATCCTAGCCTCCATAAGCCTTAACAACGAAGACCGAATGACCGAAGCTTCCCTCTAAAAGCCTTTCCGTACTTCCTCTGAAGGACGCAACGCACTGTAAGTTGATCGGATGCATTGGCATGCAGCGTTTCCAAAGGAAATGGGAATTTCGTCTGAGGATCGGTGCTTTGGTGTACGAGACTCTGCCGCACCCAGTACGCCTGAGCTATGCCCTAGCTGCTTCAAGAAGGACGCAGGACCGAAACCTGGTTCTGGTCTTAATTCCGCCGAAAAAGTTTCTGGCGGCGCTCCCGACCATGCTCAAGTCCGTTAAGCTCATACGAATCGAGGGCTAATCGCAGGAACTAAGAGCCGGCTGAGAAATCATTGCCGAGTAACGCCCAATCCAGATAACATTAGCGATGAAGTTAACTGGAGTGACGCCAGAACAGTAAGCAAAAGAGCTTTTGGTTTAGCTTTTAGCTTGAGCAAACGTCATGGCCGGAGGCTCTCTCACCTGCAGATGATTGCAGCTACCGCATTCCTAACGATTGTCGCTTAGAATCGCCGCTCGTAGTGCAACTGGCGTAGCGGCTTTGACCTAGTTATTTTACCTAGTGAGGTACAGGTTACTTCGTTGATGGCCTACTATCAGTAAGTCGTCAACAAATAGAAACATCAATACGGCAGTGTATATGATTGCATCTAGATACTAACAAAGCATCATTAGTATGAGTAGTTTATCATTATTGTAATTAATTTTAGTTATCATTATTACTCAATGTTGCTTAGAGCATTTATGAAGAGCGCACGACTGGTTGGCTAGCCCGCTGACATCAGCGCCTTCAGTCAACAAAATGAACAATAGAGTTTTACCAGTTAAGTAGGCGATAGAACAAACGATAAACTCAAAGGAAAACCGGCTCTTTGAGTCAGTTCTGCCACCAGCAACATTTTCTTTGGTTTTTGGAACATTTGTACTAAGCTAGAAACAGGAAGCTAGGATTTATTAGCACCCGACAGCACCGAAAGAGTTTATGCTGAATCAATTTAGAAGTCGTTATCCCACCGGTGGCTTGATTAGCGATTTGGTCAAGATTGACCGAGAGAAGTACATTGTCCGTACTCTAATTCAAAACGATGGAGTGACTTTAGCAACAGGGTTGGCAGCGGCCAATACAATAGAACAGGCAGAGGATCGCTCAAGAGCCAGAGCGTTAGAGGCGCTGTCTTTGTCATCAGTGACCGACGCGACTGCGGTCGCGAAAACCGAAACTCTTGGCAACCCGCCTCATCCGCCGCTGGAATTGCCAACTAGCAAAGTGAGCCATAACGGTAGCTCTGACCAGCATTCTGGTGATTACTTGCCGACGAGCCAACCACAACCCAGTCAAGATAAGGCCTACGAACCAGACCTTTCCCCTGCTGAGGAGAGCAGCGAAGACAAAAGACAGAACGTCAATCTTGCTCCTGAATTGCCAGAGAGCTCCATTGCCGAGCAAAATTCTCGCCGCGACCGGCAACCGCCTTTGCCGTCTGAACCACCATTCTCACAGCAGCCCGCAGAACTCGATACACCTGCTGATGAAGCGACTCGTGGCTTTAGCCTTGAAGAGCCGGATCTCCCGCTAGCAGAAGCTTCTCCGGCATCTTCAGCCCATCAGTGGATGACGACCGACGCGGATGCGAATCAATCGAATTTGTCTGTGATGAGTGGCCCCATCGATTTTTCCGATATCATTGCCAAAACAAACGTGGAGATGAAGCGTTTGGGCTGGACCAGCGAACAAGGACGCAAATATCTGTTAGAAACCTACGGAAAGCGATCGCGTCAGTTACTCTCAGACGAAGAATTGCTCGATTTTCTCAATTATTTAGAGAGTCTTTGAGGCAGTTGTCTCGCTCAGTCTCCTGATAGAGTTGAGCGAGATTTAACGATCGAGCTAGTGCGGGAGCGCTGCCGGAACCTTATCCAGCAGAACTTTGAGGGACTAATGGAGGATTACTGGCAGAAGGACGGCGATTGATGACCTGATCGATGAGACCATAGTCTTGAGCTTCTTCAGCAGACATAAAGAAGTCCCGTTCGGTATCTTCCTGAATGCGCTCTAGGGGTTGACCAGTACGCTCGGCTAGGTGCTGATTGAGCTTATTTTTCAGATACAAAATTTCCCGAGCCTGAATTTCAATATCGGTGGCTTGTCCTTGGGCTCCGCCAAGCGGCTGATGAATCATAATGCGGGAGTTAGGCAAGCTCATCCGCTTGTCTTTGGCTCCAGAACAAAGGAGAAAAGCTCCCATGCTAGCCGCCAAGCCAATGCAGATTGTGCAAACATCGGGGCGAATCTGATTCATGGTATCAAAAATTCCCATCCCAGCAGAGACAGATCCACCGGGCGAATTAATATATAGATAGATATCTTTCTCTGAGTCTTCAGCTTCAAGAAACAGCAGCTGCGCCACAATCAAGTTTGCCAGCTCATCATTCACCTGCTGTCCTAGAAACACAATTCGCTCCCGTAGCAGCCTTGAATAAATATCAAAAGCGCGTTCGCCACGACCCGAAGTTTCAATAACGGTTGGAATCATATCACTCTCGCTTTGTCTCTGTTTCTTTGATTGTAACGACTGACACATCAAATCAGTTTTGAGGGCGGTTTCAACCAAAACCTCACAACTTGATTCGCTCCCCCGTCATCTGTTCAATTACTTTTTTTTACCCATCTCGCAGTGGCTGCTTAAAGATGACTGCTTCGAGGGCTGAGAGTGCCCGATCGAAATCGTCATTGACAATGCTGTAGTCAAATTCAGCGCTAGCCGCTACTTCCAGCTTGGCGCGTTCGAGGCGCTTAATGATGGCCGCTTCTGGAACGTTGCCGCGGGCTCTTAGGCGCCGCTCTAGTTCTTCCATAGAGGGGGGCAGAACGAATAGTCGGAGGGCGTCAGGAAAAGAGTGCTTAATCTTCCTCGCGCCTAGAACTTCAATTTCTAAAATGACAGATTTGCCGTGACTGATTTGTTCCTCGACGGCTGAGCGAGGAGTTCCATAGTAGTTAGCAGCGTACTCGGCCCATTCCAGCAGGAGATTGGATTCAATCATCCGTTGAAACTGTTCCTCAGTCACAAAATGATAATCTTTGCCATCAGCTTCTCCAGGACGCGGCTTGCGGGTAGTAGCAGAGACGGCGAGCACTAGCTCTGGATGCCGAGCTAAGAGCGATCGCACGAGGGTTCCTTTCCCAACACCGCTTGGCCCAGTAATAACAATTAATTGACTCTCCTTCATCTCTCTCACGGAGTCCGACCGACCAGCTCACCCCTTTTGCCCTCAGCAGCCCACCTCTCAAACGCTTAAGCCTCGCCATCTAGTTGTTACCAGCGGGAACTTCCTTGTTGATCACGAAACGATGAGCCACAGTTTCCGGCTGGATGGCGGAGAGGACCACATGACTAGAATCGGTAATAATAACGGCACGGGTTCGCCGTCCGTAAGTCGCATCAATTAGCTGACCGCGATCGCGAGCATCCGTAATAATTCGCTTGATTGGAGCAGATTCCGGACTAACAATGGCAATAACGCGATTAGCAGAAACAATATTGCCGAAACCAATATTAATGAGCTGTACATCCATGAGAAATTCAAGGCTATGCTGTTAAAAAATGAATAAGGCCAGACGATATCAATCTTATCGATAAAAATCAAAGCTTACAACGGAAAAACTGTGTCACACTCTACATTTCGAGATTTTCTTGCATTTCATTGATTGTGAACGAGCTATCTGAAGTAGCTTCTATCCTACAGTAGAAATCTGCAATTAGTCATCAGTTATCCACAAATAGAGCGGCATCAGCGCTCTCTCCCCGAATGATTGAGGCTAGGTCGTTACGACGAGCGTTTGAGCCGCGATCCTCCGGAGGAAACATCCGGGGGAGCTAACGCTTTCAGCACTCACTTATGAGAAACCCCCAAGCTCGTGCTGCCTCACAGTTATCAAGCTGGCTCGTTAACCTGGTAATTGGTCACTGTTCCCAGAATTATGCAATCTGTTGACTATACAACATTAAGGGCTGCCTGTGTCGATTTACGAAGATGTTGGCTTCCGGCTCGTATTGAGCAAGTCTATCAGCGCGATCGCACAACGGTGATGCTGGCCCTCCGGACTACAGAAGGACGAGGATGGCTAACGCTCTGCTGGCATCCCCAAGGAGCCAGAATTTGTCTTGGCGATCCCCCACCTCGGTCTCCAGATACGTTTACCTTCAGCGACCAGCTCCGACATCAGTTAGGAGGATTAGCGCTTACGGCGATGATCGCGATCGCCTCTTGGGAAAGAGTGGTGGATCTGCAATTTGCAAAACGGCCCGGCGAATCTCCTCGTTGGCATCTCTACGTTGAGGTGATGGGTAAGTACAGCAACGTCATTCTAACGGACGCTCATGGCCAGATTGTAACGGCGGCTCATCAGGTCAGCGCCGCTCAATCTAGCTTGCGCACTGTGCAAACCGGACAGCTCTACGAGCCACCGCCACCGCTGATGGGAACTATTCCCGATGCCAACGAGTCCTGTGAACGTTGGCAAGAGCGTGTGAGCCTCATTCCCGGAGCAATTAGTCGTCAGCTCCTCAAAAGCTATCGCGGTCTCAGTCCAGCATTGGCTCGCTCAATGGTGCAGGCAGCCCACCTCGATCCGCAACAAGCAACAGCCAGCCTGCAAAAGACAGACTGGCAGAGACTGTTTGCCCGGTGGCAAGAATGGCTGCAAGCTTTAGCGACAGAGCGCTTTAGTCCTGGCTGGACTGAAGAGGGGTACACAGTGATGGGGTGGGAAATGCTGACTCCAGCCGACACCGTGCAAACTCTGCTCAATCGCTACTATACAGACCAGCTCAATCAGCAAGTATTTCAGCAACTGCGCCATCAGCTAGGGCAAAAGGTCAAGAGCGTACTCTCAAAGCTACGACAGAAAGCAAAAACCTTTGTTGAGCGCCTGCAGCAGTCTGACGATGCCGACCAGCAGAGACATCAGGCTGATTTACTGATGGCCCATCTCCACGAATGGAAACCAGGCCTGCAGGCCATTGTCCTCACGGATTTTAATACGGGGCAACCCGTCAAGATTGCGCTCAACCCAGAAAAAAATGCGGTTCAAAATGCGCAAGCACTCTACAAACGTCACCAAAAACTGAAGCGCGCTCGCGTAGCAGTGGCTCCGTTACTAGAGGAGGCCAATCAGGAAATTGTGTACCTAGAGCAAATCGAGTCTATGCTCGACCAGACTCAGTATCAATCAGTGGCGGATCTAGAGACTCTTGAGGAAATCCGCGAGGAACTGATTGAGCAACACTACTTGGAGGCGCAACGCAGCCGCAGCACAACCAAAGAATCAGAGCCTTACCGCTATTTCACCCCATCTGGGTTTCAGCTTTGGGTTGGTCGCAATAATCGCCAGAATGAGCGGCTCACGCGCATAGCCGGAGACTACGATCTTTGGTTTCACGCTCAAGAGATTGCCGGCAGTCACGTCCTGCTGCGCCTGGAGCCAGGAGCTGTCCCTGACGAAACCGATCTGCAATTTGCTGCCGATTTGGCTGCCTACTATAGCAGGGGGCGACAGAGTAATCAAATTCCCGTTGTCTATACCGAACCCAAACACGTTTACAAACCCAAGGGGGCCAAGCCAGGTATGGTGCTTTATAAGCAGGAGCGTATTGTGTGGGGACATCCTCAACAGGCAGTGGAGCATCTCACCCAGGGCATAAAGTAACAAAAATTTTATTTTTCGTTACAAACTTCGGTATGTTCTGTTACAATCGATTCAAAAGAAATTCTGCTAGCGATAGCTTGTCGAAGCTGTCGAGGGGATTTTCTCTGCAAACAACAACGATTTAATTCTCCAGCGACTACAGTCGCTGGCTTTTTTTTGCTTGAACTAGGCTTGAGTTTGCCCCAAGGCTGTCGATTTCAGCTCTAATCCTAACGCTGGAGAGAATAAATTCAGAGGGATTTGCCTTCAGTCCCAACACCGATGCTGTTCTCTGTCAGTGGACGCAACTGGACTCGAACCAGTGACCCCTACGATGTCAACGTAGTACTCTAACCAACTGAGCTATGCGTCCAAGACGGTCTTTCATAGTAGCACAGTTTCAGTTTTCCAAGCAACGTTTAAGCCCAATGATGAAGACGTGTCAACTTTCTCCCAAAGCCCTGTTCTCCTTTTGTCGAATTGAGGATCTTTAACGGTTCAGGGTTTGCTAAAATATCTGGGATAATCTAGCTTAAAAGCGATCTTTGAGTCAGCCAGCAGAAATCAGTACTTCCCAATTAGACACATTAGCCCAGGAACTAGCAACGATTCAGGAGACGGGATCAAAGCGAATTGCTATTTTGGGTTCGCGGCACGTCCCGATTACCCATCAGCGCCTCATCGAAATGATGACCTATGCCCTAGTACTCGGGGGCAATCGCCTATTGACCTCGGGCGCAACGGGAACGAACTCAGCCGCCATCCGCGGCGCGATGCGTGCCGATCCGACTCTGTTAACGGTGATTTTGCCCCAAAGCCTCAAGCGCCAGCCTAAAGAGTCGCGGCTTCAGCTCGAAAAGGTGATGCATCTAGTAGAGAATCCTGAGAACGACCGCCTCTCTTTAGCCGAAGCCAGCGCTCTTTGTAATCGGGAAATTGTGTCTCGCTGCCAGCAGCTTGTTTGTTTTGCCTTTCACGACAGCCATACGCTGCTTCAAACGTGTCAAGAAGCCGAAGAACAGCGGAAGCTAGTAACGTTATTTTACTTCGACTGATGGTCAATCCTGCCCCCAACGCCATACTGCTTTACTCGATTGTCGGCGCAGCGCTCTTAATCTACGTACCGTTTCTGCCAGTAGCCTATGCTCGTTTCCAAGTGGGCTACAATATGGGAGCGCCTCGCTCCATGTTCGACAAGCTCCCTGGCTACGCCCAGCGGGCGACCTGGGCACACCAAAACGCCATTGAAGCCTTTCCCATTTTCGCTGCGGCAGCATTGATGGCGTACGTTACGGGCGCTAACTCGCCTTTAATCCCAGGAATCGCTCTCACGTTTTTAGGAGCGCGGCTCCTCCACGGGGTATTCTATATCAGCGATTTTCCCTGGGGGCGATCGCTGATGTTCGCTATTGGGTCACTCTGTAGCTTTACCCTGTTTGGACTGAGCTTAATTACCATAAGTAGTGCTGTCTAGATATTAATTAACGATCACCTATGGCCTCTACCTATTCATTTGATATCGTTAGTGATTTCGATCGACAGGAAATGGTTAATACCGTCGATCAAACGATACGAGAAATTAAGAACCGTTACGACCTTAAAGACACTAAAACCACGGTCGAACTGGGCGAAAACACCATTACCGTTAACACCAATAGCGATTTTACGCTAGAATCTGTTCACGATATTCTGCGACAGAAGGCAGCCAAGCGCAATCTTTCCCAAAAAATCTTCGATTATGGCAAGGTCGAATCCGCTAGTGGCAGCCGCGTTCAGCAGGAAATCACTCTCCAAAAGGGCATCAGCCAGGACATTGCTAAAAAAATCACCAAAATTGTCCGGGATGACTTCAAAAAAGTGCAGGCTTCAATTCAGGGAGATTCTGTCAGGGTTTCTAGTAAAGCAAAAGACGACCTTCAACAGGTAATTCAGCGCATCAAGCAAGAAGATTTTCCGGTGGCGCTACAGTTTACTAATTACCGATAGTCGCGAACGCGACGGGGCAAGGGGAAATTTGTCTCTGGCGAGACGGGGAAACAGTTCCTAGTCGGAACGGGAAAAGGGGACAGGGAAACAAGTCGCTCTGCGACGGGACAAGAACACAGGACTAAGGAAGAAACTGAATCACTACTTCCTTTTCCCCTTACCCTTTCCCCTTTTTCCTATGCCGGAGGCGTACAGCGCCGCAGGCGCTTTACAGACTTGCCATCACTTCTCTAGCCGCGGCTAGGGTGCGATTAATATCTTCGTCTGTATGAGCGAGGGAGGTAAATCCGGCTTCAAATTGAGACGGAGCCAAGTAAATGCCGCGCTCCAGCATGCCGCGATGAAAACGCGCAAATTTGGCGAGGTCCGACTTCTTAGCATCCTCGTAATTGTGAACTGGTTCTCCGGTAAAGAAGAGGCCAAACATGCCGCTAATTTGACCGCCGTAAACGGCATGCCCCGTTTCTCTAGCAATTTGCAGCAGCCCGTTCGTAAGCTTTTTCGTAACTTGATTGAGCTGCTCGTAGGTTCCTGGTTTTTGTAGTAGCTCTAACGTCTTAATTCCGGCAGTCATCGCGAGGGGATTCCCCGATAGAGTCCCGGCTTGATACATTGGACCTGACGGCGCGACCCAAGACATGATCTCTTTCCGTCCGCCGTAAGCCCCTACAGGTAAGCCGCCACCAATCACTTTGCCAAGAGTGGTTAGATCGGGGGTCACGCCAAATTTTTCCTGTGCTCCTCCGTAGGCAATGCGGAACCCGGTCATCACTTCGTCAAACACGAGCAGAGCGCCGTTGTCTTGCGTCAGTTCTCGCAACCCCTCCAAAAAACCAGCGTCGGGAGCCACAAAGCCAGAATTGCCAACAACTGGCTCCAGAATGACTCCAGCAATCTGGTCGGGATAGTCGGCAAATAGCGCTTTAACGGCTTCTAAATCGTTGTAGGGAGCGGTGAGGGTATTGTCAGTCGCTGATTTAGGAACGCCGGGAGAATCTGGCAACCCGAGAGTGGCCACTCCCGACCCAGCCTTAACAAGAAACATATCGGCATGACCGTGATAACAGCCGGCAAACTTAATGATGCGCTCACGTCCGGTAAAGGCTCGCATGAGTCGCAGAACCGACATACAGGCTTCCGTTCCGGAATTGACAAAGCGGACAATATCAATACTGGGAACGGCCTCAATAACCATCTCCGCGAGAATATTTTCCTGCACAGAGGGAGCGCCAAAGCTGGTTCCCTTCTCTAAAGCATCGTGCAGAGCCGCAATCACATCCGGATGAGCGTGACCGCAGATGGCCGGTCCCCACGTCCCGACGTAATCAATATACTGATTGCCGTCAACATCCCAGATATAGGCTCCGCTTACTCGGTCAAACACAATCGGCTGTCCGCCAACCGATTTAAAGGCTCGCACTGGAGAGCTGACTCCACCGGGCATCAGCTTTTGAGCCGCTGTAAAAATTTCTTCTGATTTGGTAGTTTGAAAAGAAGTTGTTGTAACCAATCCTTGCTCCTTATCTTCGATATTTTAAAAAGCGTCGAGGTAATTTTAGTCAGCGATCGCGATCATTCTACGATCTTAACCTAGAGGTCAAGGTCCATTGTCTCTGACCTTTTTTTGTCGGCTCTCTTTGCGCCTCGTTGCGGTTGCCCTCAAAGCCGCCAAGTGCGAGACAATATCTGTTAGCCTATATTTTCTCTTCCCAGTTAGACTATGTTCTCAACTAACTCAACCGCCATTCCCGTCGACGCCATTCGCTACGACGATCGAGGTCTTGTTCCGGTGATCGCTCAAGATTACCTCGACGGAACGGTGCTGATGATGGCGTGGATGAACCGAGACTCGCTTTTAAAAACCCTCGCCACTGGCGAAGTGTGGTACTGGAGCCGTTCTCGCCAGGAACTGTGGCATAAAGGCGCTACTTCTGGGCAGATTCAAAAAGTTCGCTCTCTGCGGTACGACTGCGACAGCGATGCTCTCCTCGTTAGCGTTGAGCAGGTTGGCGATGTTGCCTGCCACACCGGGGAAAGAAGCTGCTTTCATCAGGTAGACAGCACCAAAGTCGCTCCCCCGGCAGATACGTTATCGGAGGTGTTTAAAGTCGTCAGCGATCGCGCTCAGCATCCGGTGGCTGGTTCCTATACCTGTCAGCTCTTTGAGGGGGGCGACAACAAAATTCTCAAAAAGCTCGGTGAAGAAGCCACCGAAGTGGTGATGGCGTGTAAAGACGACGACCCGGAAGCGATTGCATCTGAAGTGGCTGACTTGTTATATCATGTTTTAGTTGCTCTTGTTCATCACAACGTAGAACTTCGTGATGTTTATCGTCAGCTCCAGAAAAGACGATAACGGACAAAAGACCGCCAACGAACACAAATGGGGCGATTGTGCTAGAATGAGCCGATTATTGTTGCTTAGTCTGATACTCGACACATGGCACAGGCAGGCACCATTTTAACTGAGACCTACGACCCTCGCCTGGTGATTCTTTCCGTTGCCATTGCGGTGTTCGGTTCCTATATCGCTCTTGATTTAGCCGAACAGATCATTGGTAGCCAAAGAAGAAAGTATTGGCTCTTAGGAGGAGCGCTGACCCTCGGAATTAGCATCTGGGCACAGCACTTTGTGGCCATGCTGGCCTATCGGCTATCGATTCCCATCGCCTATAATTTTCCTGTCGTGCTGGTGGCAATGGCGGTGTCAGTTGCTGGGGCTGGGGCTGGGCTCTATGTGGTGACTCGCCAGCATCCATTAACGTCTCAGTCTTTGCTTCTGGGAGCCCTGCTAGTAGGATTAGGCATCGTCGGTCTACACCTAACGGCGATGGAAGCGGTACGAGTGAATGCGATCGCTTACTACGATCCCCAGTGGATGACGTTATCTGTCGTGACGGCGGTTGGATTTTCGGGCGGAGCTTTGGGAATTGCTTTTCATCAGCGCTCCGAGCAGCTCATGCACGAGATTGTCCGCAAGGTAAGCAGCATGTCGCTAATGGCAGCGGCGATTGTTGGGATGCACTACTTAGCTATGGCTGCTGTTGATTACCGACCGATTCAAAGCGTCGCTCTTCAGCAACCTCCTGGCACTAATCATGCTCGCTTAGCGGTCATGATCGGCGCAGCAGCGCTCGTCATTTTGTTCCTGACGCTTCTGGCCTCTTTCTTTGGGCAACGCTCGACAGCCAGTCGAGCAACGGCGATCGCTCAAGGGCAAAGTGAAGAACGCTTTCGCGCTCTTGTTCAAAACGCCTCGGATATTGTTGCCATTGTCGCCGCAGACGGCACCATTAATTATTTAAGTCCCGCTACCGAGACAATTTTGCAGCACAAGCCGGAGAAATGGCTCGGCAAACAAGCTGATTTGCTGATTCACCCTGACGATATTTCCCAAGCAAAACGCTTCTGGGAGCAGGTCTTAGCGAAAGCGGCAGATACCAATCTGACACAAGAACTTCGCTTGCGGCATCGCGACCGAAGTTGGCGTCATTTTGAAATTGTTGCCAAAAATCTATTGACGAATAACGTCGTCGAGGGAATTGTCGCGACCTGCCGCGATATTACTGAACGTAAACGTTCAGAAAAAGAGCTACAACAGAGCCAAGAAAAGTACCGCGCTCTTTACGATAACGCTCCTGATGCCTATTTTTCTATTGCTCCTGACGGGACGATTGTTTCTGTCAATCAGTTTGGAGCCGCCTATTTAGGCTACTCGAAAGCAGAATTGCTCGGTCAGTCTGCTCTGATGACCGTATACGAACCCGACCGCGAGTGGGTCCAGCAGTGGCTCGAAGCTACCTTCACCAAGCGACAGCTCTTTTGCGAACAGGAACTGCGTAAACGCCACAAAAACGGTTCTGCCCTCTGGATTCGCCAGCGCAGCCAACTCCTGCTTAACGACGAAGGCGAGCCAGTCGAACTATATATCATTGGTCGCGATATTACCGAGCAAAAGCAGGCAGAACAGCAGCTCTTTCAAAATGCCTTCTACGATGCCTTGACAAAATTACCAAATCGGGCATTATTTACGGATCGCCTGAATCAGGCCCTCGAACGCAGTCAGCGACAGGAGAACTATCTATTTGCGGTGCTGTTTCTAGACTTAGATCGTTTCAAGGTGATCAACGACAGTCTCGGTCATACCACTGGAGATTGGTTGCTGATAGCGATCGCCCGTCGCCTCGAACAGTGCCTGCGACCGATTGATACCGCAGCCCGCTTAGGCGGCGACGAATTTACCGTGTTGCTTGAAGATATTAGAGATGCCAGCGATGCGATTCGCGTGGCCGAAAGAATCCAAGAGGAAATTAGCAGCCCCTTTGTGCTGAATGGACAAGAGGTGTTTACCGGAACCAGCATCGGTATTGCCCTCAACACCAGCAACTACAGTCAGGCCGCCGATCTGCTGCGCGATGCCGATATTGCCATGTACCGCGCCAAGGAGCGCGGCAAGGGACGTTACGAAATGTTTAATGATGGCATGCTGGCGCGCGCTGTTGAACGCCTTCAGTTGGAAACTGACCTCCGGCGAGCCGTCGAGCAGGAAGAGTTTGAACTTTACTACCAACCCGTTGTCTCGATGACGACGGGAACCCTCAACGGCTTTGAAGCGCTGCTGCGCTGGCAGCATCCTCAGCGAGGTCTGCTAGAGCCAGAGGAATTCTTAGCCGTTGCTCAAGAAACCGAGCTGATGACCGGAATCGGTCGCTGGACAATTCAGCAAACGTGCCGACAGCTTCAGGAATGGCAACACGGAACTAGTTTGCCGCTCGCGAGTCGTGCGCTAGCCGTAAGCGTTAATCTCTGTAATGGTCAGTTTCAGCAGCTTAATCTGATCGAGGAGGTTCAGCGCGTTTTGCAGGAAACGCAGATCGATTCGCAGTGTCTGAAGCTCGAAATTACAGAAAAAGAGATTATGTCTAGCGATCGCGCCGTTTCTACGATGTCTGGGCTGCGAAAGCTGGGGGTTGAGCTGTACATTGATAATTTCGGCACTGGCTATTCATCGCTGGGGTGTTTACATCGCTTTCCCATCAATGGATTTAAAATCGATCGCTCCTTTATCAGCAGGATAGAGAGCGATCGCAGCAATCTGAAAATTATTGAAACGATTATGGCCCTGGCGCAGAAACTAGCCATCACCGTCATCGCTGAAGGGGTAGAAACGGCGGAGCAGTTCGATCGGCTTAAACAGCTTCAGTGCAGCTATGCTCAAGGGCGTTTTTTCTCTCAGCCCTTAGATAGTCAGGAAGCGGCGGCTTTAATCGCGAACGAGCCGCGTTGGTAGAGCGTGACTATCGCCGCGGATAGAGGGAATTAAAAAGGCGCATCGGCAATGCTAATTTTCTGCGGATGAATCAGTGGGCAAAAGACGCTCAAGATACTGCAAGAGCAAAATACCAACGGTACTGCTGGCGGCGGTTGCTAGCCAAAATCTATCGGTAATGACGGTCGTTTGGTCCATGGCCCAACCGCCAATCGCTGGACCGATGAAGAAGCCCGCTGCCCAACACTGAGAGCTGAGGGAAAAGTAAACACCGCGCAGGGCTGGTGGGGCTAACTCGACGACCAGAGCAGAAGCAATCGGGGTATAGGCCACCATCGCGATCGCCAAGACTCCTAGCGCAGCAATGGCCCACAGCAGGGGATCGAGAGCCACGCCTGCCCCCCAAATCAGCACAAACCCACCGCTCCAAAGCAGGAGGGAAAGGCTCAAAGCGCGGGGCCGACCAAAACGCTTGAGAAAGCGAGCAACCGGAATTTGACAGAGGGCGGCAAAGGCAATGTGCCAGGTGAAGAGAGCGCTGATGGCGGTGGCAGAAAAACCCGGCTCGGAGACGTGATTTTTTAAGTACAGCGGCAGAGTACTCTGCACTTGAGCGATATTGGTGGTAAAGAGAATATTGACAACGAGGTAGAGGAGAAAACGTCGGTCTTGAAGCGCTGTTAGCCAGGTCTGTTGCGGACGCTGCTGGTGTTCTTGAGATTGGTAGGTTTCGGTGATCGCACGATAAATTAGCCCAAAGAACAGCACAAACGAGATCCCGTCGATGACAAACAGAACGCGATAGTTACCGGAGGCAGAAATCAGCGCTCCGCCTAACACCACCCCGACTCCTAACCCAAGGCTATCGGCCAGTCGCGTCATCGCAAAGGCTTCGTTCCGGTCTTCTGGAGTAGTTAAATCGGCTACCGCTGCTTCGGTAGCGGGCCAATACAGCCCCTGACCCAGACCCATCAGTAAGTTACCAACTACGAGGGTGGCAAAGTTAGTTGTGAGGGCTAGGACAACATCAGCGATCGCCGATACAGCGGCAGACAGCAACAAAGTTCGCCGGCGCCCCCAAAACTGAGAATCGGCAAACGCTCCGCCTAAAAAGCGCCCCACGACTCCAGATACAGAAGCGCTGCCAATGCCAATGCCAACCAGCGTCGCTGAGATGCCCACCTGATTCACAAAGAAGATCGGCGCATAGAAAAAAATAAAGCCAGTGCCCACCTGAGATAACAATCGTCCGGCGGCGAGAAGCCAAACTTGAGACTGAAGCTGAGGGAGCCAATTCTGTAGGCGCTTCATGAAGGAGGAAGAAAGGATCTCTGTCAGTGTAAACTCAAACCGATTGCTAGTCCCCTTTCCCCTAGACACATCGGTTTAACCGAGCCCTAAAAAATATTGAGAACCCAAAATACCATGACTCCTAAATAAGCAACATAAATAGCAATCAGAGTCAGTACCTCCCAAAGCTCAAAACTGTGTTGTTCTTTCCCCCACTGGATCAAACCCGCGTACACCGCTGCCAATAAAGCGACAAAAGCTAAATTGACGACAAACAACTGCACGTCTTTAATCGGAATTGAGACCAGAGCGAGAGGCAACAGCGCCAGCGTCATGGTTGCTGTATTATCCGCAATCACGCTGGTGGTGGCGGCTGTGACCTGTCCGCTTCTAGCAACGCTCCAGGTGGCAAACACTTCTGGAGCAATACTGAGAGTTGAGGTAATAAACAATCCGCCAATTAGCTCAGAGATGCCGAGGACAGAAACAATTTGTTCTGTTGCGGTGACGGTGAAGTAAGCGCCAATGGCCAAGGACAACACTCCGGCGAGAGCGAGGACAATCTCTTGTTTTTGCCACCGGACCCGGCGATTTTGCTGCTGTTCGCGCAGGATGGCCTGTCCGGCGTAAACCAAGTAGGCGACGAGCATAATCCAGCCATCAATGGGCTGTAGCCCTTGCCAAGGCGGTGGCAAGATGAGCAGCGCCGCTAGAGCCACAATCACCAGATAGGGAATGGCCTGGACCTTCAATGCTTCTGGCTTGACTCGCAAAACTACGGGTTTCCGATTGGTTTCTGACGGCTGCTCGGAATTCGTTCTTGAAGCGATGAAAGCAACGGTAACAATCGCGGGGACGGAGATAATATTGCTGCCGAGTAAGTTGCCTAGGCCAATATCAGACAGTCCTTGAATAGCGCTGGCAGTATTCGTGCCAATTTCTGGACTGGCGGTAGCAAGAGCGACAAAGGCAGCTCCAGCGGCTTCACTTAAGCCCCACTGACGGCGCAGTTTTTCTAAGGGGTTAGCAAGTTTGTCTGCTCCCCAGTGGGCAGCCCATACAGCCGCTAACAGGACGACAGACCACAAAAATAGTTTCATGGTTAACCCAGCTTTAGCTGGAAGAAGAGCCGAACGTTAGCAGTGAAGGCAGTCAGCCCCCGCGAACGGCAATAGCAAAACCCAAAATAGCTCAACCAATAGCTAGCAAGATTATGCCCAAGAAGTCAAGCCTCCAGAGACCGCTTTTGTGCTATCGAGTCAGAAAACTGCGTTCTAACGCCGACCTTTCCCCATCCTGGAAGAACAGATTCTTCACGAATGACGAATAACTGTACTTTATATAGATACATTAGCAGCGATTGTCTGGTATCTTAGCAATCGCGATCGCTAAAACCTCTATTACCCAGTTCAATGTCAGACATCGAAACTTTAATCGCGCAAACTCAGCAGGAAGCCCAACGAGAAGATTTTCCCGTCGATCAGCCTGTTTACCGAGCCGCCAAGAAAGATCCTACCTACCCGGTTCTGTATGCGGGCAATTTAAAGAGTAAATGCTGCTTTTTTGGGCGTGACCTTGGCAGAGATGAAGTTTTTGCCGGTCAACCGCTGATTGGGGCTGCTGGCAGCTTGGTGCGAGAGGGTCTGTATCGAGCAATCCACCACCAAGAAGCGAACGGCAAAGAGGATTTAGCCACGGTCTGCGATCGCGTTTTGCTCTCAAATACGGTGCCCTATAAACCTCCGGGCAATAAAGCTTATTCTGCTGCTGTCAAAAAGCGGTTTCGTCCATTCGTAGAGCGATTGCTGGTAATGCATTGGCAGGGCCATCAAATTATCACCCTTGGGACAGAAGCCTTTAAGTGGTTTATTCCCTACGGCAGGAAGGGAGAAGTCACTCAGTTTTGGGAGCAAGGAGACGATCGCTATACGGCTAAGCTGGAAGTGACGCTTACAGCCAGCGACGAGCAAGGAATGACTCACCAGCGTCAGGTAACGCTACTGCCGCTTCCTCACCCTTCCCCACTTAACCAAACCTACTACGACAAGTTCCCGGAGATGCTTCAGGAACGGCTGAATGAGTTTGCCTTTTGAGAGTCATTCGTCATGCATGACGAATGACTAACCACCATCAGTTACTTTTTAGGAGACAGCATCATCATCATGTTGCGACCTTCTCGCTTAGGCGCTTGCTGAACTTCAGCAAAGTCCTGGAGATCTGTGGCCATACGCCGCAGCAGTTCCTCCGCTAAATTTATATGCTGAATTTCCCGACCGCGAAAGCTTACAGTGGCTTTTACCTTGTCTCCTGATTTGAGAAAGCGCTGCGCTTGATTGACGCGAACATTATAGTCATTGTCGCCAATCTTGTAGCGCATTTTGACTTCTTTGACGTCGGCTGTATGCTGCTTTTTCTTGGCTTCTCTAGCTCTTTTTTCCTGTTCAAATTTGTATTTGCCATAGTCCATGATGCGGCAAACAGGAGGCTTAGCGCTTTCGCTCACCAGAACTAAATCTAGCTCTTTTTCTTCAGCCACTCGCAGCGCCTCTTGGGGAGTAAGAATGCCCAATTGAGCACCATCAGTGTCAATCACGCGGATTTCTGGGAAGCGAATATTTTTGTTGATCTGAGGAATGTCTCGATTACTGCGTCTTCTGTCTTTCACAAGCGTAGCTAAATAGATTCGGTGTAATTCGTTGTTCTTTCAAGAAGATTTATTAGTCATTCTACTGAGGCTGTCAGCCTCTTGCCTAACATATTAACTAAACTTTCAATTTGTGAGAGGCCCAGACTCGGGGCGGTTTACGCGACAAAGCAGACAAGCTGCCTAGCATTCTAAAATAGAGATGTAAATTTTCTTAAAGTGAGAGCCGTGGTGACAATTCGACATTGGCAGGAGCGCATCGGTAGGCAAAGAGACTGGGTTTGGCGCGGTTGGCAAACTCGCTATACCTATATGCCTCTTGGCTCCCTTGCCAGTAGCCCCGACTCTCGAATGGCGGTCGCGCCAGAACAGTCTTGCGGACCAACAGCACCCCCGCTCCCTCAAGACCATCCACCGCCGTTAATTCTGCTGCACGGCTTTGGAGCTTCTATCGAACAATGGCGACACAATGTTCCGGTTCTCAGCCAGCACCACGCCGTTTATGCTCTCGATCTACTGGGCTTTGGCGGCTCCAAAAAAGCTCCGGTTTCCTACGGCGTTCATCTCTGGGTTCAGCAGGTTTACGATTTCTGGCAAACATTCATTCGTCGCCCCGTGGTGCTGGTGGGAAATTCGATTGGTTCGCTCGTCTGTATGACAACTGCCGCCGCTCATCCAGAGATGGTTCAAGCGCTTGTTCTGTTGAATCTGCCCGATGTGGGCGGAGCGCGCGAGCAGTTTCCCCGATGGCTGCAAACGGTAGAGTCGATGGTTAAGGGGGCGATCGCCTCTCCGCCATTGCTGAGAACCGTGTTTAAAATTGTGAGAAGACCACCGTTCGTGCGGCGCTGGGCAGGCTTGGCCTATGCCGACCGCACCGCGATCACAGACGAACTCGTAAATATTTTAGCGGCGCCAGCGCAAGACGAAGGCGCTGCTAGAGCTTTCTGCGCCCTGTTTAGGGCCATTGGTGAACCCCACTTCGCTCCCGCTGCCAAAGTCCTCTTACCAACGCTAGAAATTCCGATTTTGCTGATTTGGGGTCGCTATGATCGCATGGTTCCCGCTAGTCTCGCGCAAACGTTTGCGGCTCTAAACCCCAATATTCAGGTTGTAGAGCTAGAAGCAGGACATTGCCCTCATGATGAGTGTCCAGATCGGGTTAATCAAATTCTAGTGAGCTGGCTGAAAGCACCGCAGGTGCAGGGGACAGGGGAAACGATCCCTCCAGGACGGGGAAAGGGGAAATAGTTGCTTCGGAACGGGGCAAGAACACGGCGCTAGAGAACAAACTGTTTCATCTTCCCTTTCTCCCTTCTCCTTTGCCCTTTCCTGCACCGTTGGCGCTTCCCCTTACCCCATTGCAGTTGGTTTCGTGGTCGTTAAGAAAGTTGCCTGAACGTTATCCAGTTTTTACCTGATCGGTATCGACTGCGGTTGCGCCCTTAACTCCTCTTGCGACGCTCACCATTTTGTCGAGAGTAGATTGACTAGAAACAGTGCCTTTGAGAACTACTGTGCCGCCAGTTTGAGCGACCCACAGTCTATCTTCATCCTCGAGGTCTGGATCTTCATCAAAGGCAAGAGCGACTCGTTTTGCCAGTCCGCTCTGGTCATACTCTCCCTCTAAGCCAACTCTCTCTGGAGGAATATCGTCTCCACCGGAGGATTTTGTTTTGGCGGTTCCAGCAATTGAGGCTTTTGGGTTTTCCGGTTTTTCCCGGCCGAATAATCTTTTTAGCCACCCCATAGGTATACTGTTGTGTTAATCAAGTGTGAACTCTCATATTATGAGTAGAAGCTAGTTAGCCGTCATCTATCCAGCGACAAGAACTGCACCCAGACGGAAGAAGATATAATAATTCAACACGGAATTATGGATGCAAATTTTAGTTTGCAAATCTACTTCATCGGTTTTATCGTTTTTCTTATCTGCTGCCTTCGCTTATGAAATACACTCTTTCGGTTCTCGTTGAAGATGAAGCGGGCGTTTTATCTCGAATTGCTGGTTTATTTGCTCGCCGAGGCTTCAACATTGAAAGTCTTGCGGTTGGTCCGGCAGAACAGGTAGGCATCTCTCGAATCACTATGCTCGTACCGGGCGACGAGCGCAGTATTGAGCAGTTGACTAAGCAGCTCTACAAGCTAATCAACGTGCTGAAGGTTCAAGATATTACTGAGATTCCTTGTGTCGAGAGAGAGCTAATGCTGGTGAAGGTCAACGCGACGGCTTCTAATCGAGCCGAGGTGATCGAACTAGCGCAGGTGTTTCGGGCGCGGATTGTTGATATTTCTGAAACGACTTTGACGGTAGAAGTCGTTGGAGATCCGGGCAAAATGGTAGCGATTATTCAGATGCTCAATAAGTTTGGCATTCGAGAAGTGGCTCGCACCGGTAAGATTGCCCTAACGCGCGAGTCGGGAGTCAATACGGAGTATCTTAAGTCTCTAGAAGCTAAAGTGTAGGAAGTCAGGAGCCTGAGCTGCTTCACGAGGAGCTGCGGCTGGCTACTGTCCTAGATAACTCACCGAGACAATTTGTTCGTCTGGCTTGAGGGTGACAACGGGTTCACCAACGCCGTCTTTCCCCCAAAAGGAAACTGCGCTTGGCTTGAAGGACAGATTCCTTGGGGTATTCGTGCTTAGGACAATGGGGGCTGCGGCCATAAAGAGCGTCATCTGAGCGAGCTGGTCTGCTTTTGAGGTAAACTGGATTGCCCCCGTACCGATGTCGCCTCTATTCGCCAGTCGGAGGGCACTGACCGGCAGCTTCTTGGCATAGCCCAAGGCCGTGACTAAGAGTAAATTTTCATCTGCGTTTAGGCAGGCACAGCCGGCTACTGCTTCTCCGGTGCGCAGGCGTAAAGCCTGATTGCCCCGGGCACTTCGTCCCATGATGGGGAGCTGTTGCTCATCGATGGTAAAGCGCAAAATGCGTCCTCCGGTGGTGGCGATCGCCACTTCTTGTCCGGCTTGAGTGATGCAGACCGTCCGCAAGCAGTCTGGTTCCTTGAGCTTGACCAGCACCAGCCCCCGATTAGACAACTGGTTCAGTTCCGCGAGCGATAGGCGCTTGATGCGTCCCTGCTGAGTAAGCAGAACTAAATCTCTGTTGGTATCATCGGGCCCGAAAAAGTAAGACACGGCCTGACGAGCATCCCGTTGAGCGCTCTTAGGAAGCAAGCTGAGCAACGGCTTTTGGTCTTCAATCGGCGGTACCTCGTCGATCCTCAGAGGGTAAGCTTTGCCATTATCGGCAATGACAACTAACGCTTCTCGTTTAGCAATGGGCTCTCGGTAAACGACAAAATCTTCTCCTGACTTAGGGAACTGCGGCGGTGATTGAAAAGCCTGCCAGCGGATGAATCCTTGCTTGGTGATCTCGAGCACAGCATCTTCAGGAGCAGAGGTGATGGGGAGAACCAGGGTGGGGGTTGGGGGAGTGTTGCTCTGAGCCGACGCTGCGGTGGGAGTGGTGAGTTCTTCTGGGCTAATAATGCGAGTTCGTCGCTCGTCGCCGAACTTACGCCTGAGCGAGCGCAGCTCTTTTTTGAGGGCTTTGAGCAGCTCATGGCGGTTTTCCAGCAGTCCCTGAAGTTCGGTAATGCGCTGCTGTCGCTCCTCGTATTCTGTCTGGAGTTTCTGCCGCTCTAGTCCTGTCAAACGGCGCATCGGCATGGAGAGAATCGAGTCTGCTTGGGGATCGGTAATATTTAACTGCTCCTGCATCGTGACTTTCGCCGTGCTGCCATCAGGCGCGCTTCTGAGAATCTCGATGACGGCATCGAGGTGATTGAGCGCCACCAGCAGCCCCTCGAGCTTATGCACTTCTTTGCGAGAGCGCTCTAGTTCGGAAGTATACTGCCGTCTGAGGGTTTGCTCTCGAAACTGTAAAAATTCCACAAGCAGCTCGCGTAGAGAAAGCTGACAGGGTTTGTTATTCACCAGCGCCAACATAATCGCCCCAAAGTTGGACTGCAACGGAGTCTGTTTGTAGAGCTGACGGAGAACTTTTTTCGGACTGGCATCTCGCTTGAGTTCGACGACTACCCGCATACCGGAGCGATCGCTTTCGTCTCTAAGATCGGCAATGCCGTCTAAACGTCCTTGGTTGACTAAATCAGCTACTTTTTCGATCCAGCCTGCCTTGTTCGTTTGATAAGGGAGTTCCGTAATGACTAAAGCGGTCTTCTCCCGTCCTCGTCGTCTTTCTTGACGAATTCTTTCCACCTGAATAACTCCCCGGACTGGAATCGTGCCTCTCCCAGTCCGGTAAGCATTCCTGATTCCTGACCGACTGACGATTTCTCCTCCTGTCGGAAAGTCGGGTCCGGGAATCAGCTCCTCTAATTTTTCATCGCTCAGTTCCGGTTTGTCAATGAGAGCGATGAGACCATCGACGACCTCTCCGAGGTTGTGCGGGGGAACATTCGTGGCCATGCCAACGGCAATGCCAGCACAGCCGTTGAGTAATAGAATCGGTAGCTGAGTTGGGAGAACAACCGGTTCCTGTTGAGAGTTGTCGAAGTTACTCGTGAAGTCTACCGTGGCCTCGCTAATTTCGCTCAGCATCGCTTGGTCGGCAATTTCGGCTAGACGAGTCTCGGTGTAGCGCATCGCCGCCGGGGGGTCGTTATCTAACGAGCCAAAGTTACCGTGTCCGCTGAGGAGCGGATAGCGGCTCGAAAAGCTCTGCACCATCCGCACCAGAGCATCATAAACAGCCTGGTCTCCGTGGGGATGGTATTTACCTAAAACATCCCCCACCACGCGAGCGCATTTCCGAAACGGTCGCTCTGGTGTCAGCCCTAGCTCGTGCATAGAATAGAGAATCCGCCGGTGGACGGGCTTGAGTCCGTCTCGGATATCGGGCAACGCTCGCCCCACAATCACACTCATGGCATATTCAAGATATGAGCGTTCCATCTCCGTGTGGAGAGCGGTGGGAATCACTTGTCCCCCCAATAGGTTTAATTGTTTGGCCATGAGTTGCTTCCTGATTCTGAGCGCAAAAATAATTCGACGTATATTGAGAATAGCAATACTAGCTGCTTGGCAGTTTTTGTGGGAAGAATACAAAAAATCAATAATTGACGTTGCTATTGTTCTAGATTATGAAGTGATGGAGCCAAGAAACAGACAACAGATGACTCGTTTTCCTTTCGGTTTATCGAGGCTTTCACCTGGTTGAGGCTCAGGGAGGCCATCTGCTCACTCGGGTTGAGTCGGTTGGCCAAATGTTCCTGCTCGCCAGCACAACTGCTGCCTTCCTCCTCTTTTGTTTACTGTCTGCCCCTAACCCCATTTCTAACTAATTTTCATGACAACCGTTCTAATCGTTGAAGATGATCCCATTAATCTGCGCGTTTTCTCCAAGATTTTAACGAAGCGCGGCGGACTTCAGGTCAAAAGTACTGAGGACGTAGAAGAGGTAATGGAAATTGCTCAAGCCGGAGGAGCAGACATTATTTTGATGGATGTTTCTCTGGCTCACAGTATGTACCAAGGTAAATCGGTAGACGGTATTAAAATCACTCAGTTACTCAAGGGAGACCCGAAAACGTCGTCTTTACCCGTTATTTTGGTGACGGCTCACGCGATGGAGGGAGACCGGGAAAACTTCCTCAAGCAGAGCGGTGCTGATGGCTATATTTCCAAACCAATTGTGGATCACGAACGTTTTATTGCCCAGATCCTGGAAACCGTTGGCGATCGCCCTGCTTAGCTGAGCGATTGGGAGAGACCCAACCTTTTAAGTATATATGTACTATATCAGAGCCATCCCGGCAAGCTTCTGCCTCATGGAGTCGCCAGCAGGACAGGAGTCGCTCTACATTAACTAAGACAGCACAACCTCATTCGGGCTCGATTTCGGGCAGTTCTTCCTGTAAACGAGCCAAAATTGCCTGCATAGTCGGCGTAGACAGGAAGCTTTGAGTGTCGCTGACTAACTCTTCTCCCCACAGGTTTTCTCGCAGAAATTCTAGCTCGGCGTAGCGACTATCGAGCGCCAGAGCTGATTCTCCTAACCTCAGTCCCTCTTCTTCTCTACCTTGTTGATAGAAAGCCACAGCGACGGCCAGCCGAGGTTCTGCTTGAGACTGATCGATGGCGATCGCTTTTTGCCATTCCTGGATAGCTTGCTCGACTTGACCCTGTTCGTACTTAATTAAGCCAATATTGTTGACGGCAGGCCAAAAATTGCTGTCTTGAACTAGAGCTCGTTCATAAGCGGCGATCGCACTAGGAAATTGAGCGAGCTTCAAATAGGCATTGCCTAAATTAAACAACCCCTCGGCTGATTCCGGCTCGAGCTGTAAACCGGCTTCTAACTGCTCAACGGCGAGGGAATAATCGCCCCGTTGAAAATAGGCGTTGCCCAAAGCAAATAAAATTCCGGCTTCTTGAGGAGCGAGAGACAGGGACTTTTGCAGAGCCTCGATTCCTGGCTCAAACTCTTCTTGTTGAACGTACAAGCTGCCCAAAATAAACCAGGTTTGAAAAGCATCAGGAGCTAGCTGAACCGATAGCTGAGCCCTCGGCAATGCTAGATCGTACTGCTGAAATCGGTAGAGCTGAATGGCATCTTGGGCTAGCTCTAAGCCCTGCTGTTCTAGCTGCTCGGAATCTAGCCGAGGAGTGTAAGGTAAAAGAGACTGTCCGAAGACGGGCAAAGCCGTACTCCAGACACAGGTTAAGAGCGAAAGTAACCAAAGACGCTTAGACACAATAATATTTCGATTGACTCACTAATTGATCCGTATCCGTATTGTAGAAGGCTCGGGGAACTCTATCGCCCGTCAGGAATCTAGAGTAGTTCTTAAGGGAGTAAGGGAGCGCTGCTGGGGGAAGATGACTGGGTGAAAAATGTCTAGAGCCTCCGAGCTTGCCTGATATCTAAACAGCAAACAGAAAAAAATAGGGAAATTACTACCTCTTTAATCGGCTAAGGAAAGATGGTTAGGAAGCTAGAATAGTCTTCAGAGGCGGAGCGCTAGCGGTCGAACATTAGACTTGAAGCCCAAATATTGCTAACACTTTTTTACCTATGGAAACCCGGCTTGGCAAACTTCATCGCCCCCTTCCCTGGATTTTGGGAGCGATGGCAGGCGGCGTGATTGTCGTCGGAGTAGCGACTTACTTAGCGGTAGAAGCCCCGAGTGCCAGAGAAAAATTACAGCAGCTTACTGTCCCCGTAGAGCAGCAGAATTTAACGGTAGAAATCACCGCTAACGGGACGGTGGAGCCAATCCAAAGCGTTAATATCAGTCCCGAGAATCCCGGTCGGTTGGTGCAGTTACTCGTCGAGCAGGGAGCACGGGTTCAGCAAGGGCAGCCCCTGGCAGTGATGAAAAACGATCAGGTGCAGGCTCAGGGGGTTCAGGCGCAGGCCAATCTTCAGGAAGCGATCGCTGCTTTCGAGCAGGCTCAAGTGACGATTCCCGGAGAAGTGCAGCAGCTTCAGGCTCGTTTGCAGCAGGCGCAGGCCAATCTTCAAGAAGCTCGCTCGCGGATTCCCCAGGAGGTTGCTCAGACAGAGGCTCAGGTGGCCGCGGCAGAGTCTCGCTACCGACTGGCTGGAGAACGGGTCCGTCGCTACCGCTACCTAGTTGAGGAAGGAGCCGAAGCCCAAGATCGTCTTGATGAGGCTTTGGATGAGTACCGCAACGCTGAGGCGGGCTTGTTTGAAGCCAGAAAGCGCCTCGAACAGACTCAAAGTACTGCCCGCCCCGAAGTAGAGCGTTTGCAAGCCGCGGTTAACGAAGCCCAAATTGCCCTCGCGCAACGTCAGCAAAGCGCGAATGCTGAGATAGCTCAGCGACAGGCCGCTGCCGAAAGCGCTCGCGCCAACTTAGAAAACGTCAAAATTCAGTACCGAGACACGATTATTACGGCTCCGTTTGACGGAATTGTGACTCAGACCTATGCCACTGCCGGTGCTTTTGTCACGCCAACCACCTCCGCCTCCAGTACCGCTTCTGCCACGTCGAGTTCGATCTTGGCCCTGGCCAAGGGATTAGAAGTGGTGGCCAAGGTGCCAGAGGTGGATGTCGGTCAACTCCAGCCCGGACAGGCGGTGAGAATCACGGCGGATGCTTACCCCAATCAGGTGTTTCAAGGACAGGTCAAGCAGGTAGCCCCAGAAGCGATTGTGGAGCAGAACGTGACCTCCTTTGAAGTCACTGTAGCGCTGTTAACCGGACAAGAACAGTTGCGCTCGAAGATGAATGTGGATGTAACCTTTTTGGGGAGAGAGATTAGCGAGGCATTAGTCGTGCCGACGGTGGCGATCGTTACCGAAGAAGGAGAGACGGGAGTAATGGTTCCGGATGCGAGCAACAAACCGGAATTTAAGCCCGTCACGATTGGGCTGACTTTAGAAGACCAAACTCAGATTCTCTCCGGCCTTACCGCTGAAGACCGCGTGTTTATTGATTTACCCGAAGAAAGGCGTTTTTTCTGGCAAAGCTCTGAAGAATGAATCGATTAGAAAGCTTTAAAATGGCTCTGTCTACCCTCAGAGCGAATAAACTCCGCAGTGGCTTAACCATGCTCGGCATCGTTATCGGCAATGCTTCGGTGATTGCGATGGTGGGCATTGGACAGGGAGCGCAAAGGCTCGCCTCAGAACAGTTCGAGTCGCTTGGTCCGAACGTGTTGTTTGTCAGTCCCGGTTCGCGAGAAAGCCGCAATACCACCTTTGACTTACCCAGAACGCTGGTCGTAGAAGACGCGGAGGCGATCACTTCCCAAGTGCCAACCGTGACGGCGGTCGCGCCCCAGATTAACTCTACGCAGGTCATTACGTACCGCAACCAGAATACGAGTAACCTAGTCACCGGGACGACACCAGAATTTTTGGCGGTGAGAAGTTACGATGTGGCTCAAGGACGCTTTATCAACGAGTTAGACTTGCAGCGCAACAACCGCGTAGCGGTTCTGGGAGCGGAAATTGCCGACCGATTCTTTGGCAACAGCAATCCCTTGGGCAAATCGATTAGAATTGGCAACCTCAGCGCTGAGGTGATTGGGGTAATGGCTTCGAAAGGCTCTTTTTTGGGCAACAACCAAGACGATACGGTGTTCATGCCGCTAACAACGCTCTCCAATCAAATTGTGGGTCGCACGTCACCCTACGGAACCGAAGTCACTTTTATATCCGTGACGGCCCGCGATCGAGAAAGCGTTAGTGCCGCTCAGTTTCAGATCGAAAATTTGCTGCGGCTGCGGCATCAGATCACGGGAGAGGATGATTTTACGGTGCAAACCCAAAAGGATATTTTGAGCATTGTCGGCACTGTCACGGGCGGGTTAACAGCGATGCTGGCGGCGATCGCCGGAATTTCTCTGCTAGTGGGCGGCATTGGCGTGATGAATATTATGCTAGTATCGGTCACTGAACGAACTCAGGAAATTGGACTGCGTAAAGCCGTTGGCGCTCAGCAGCAGGATATCCTCGTTCAGTTTTTGATTGAAGCCGTCATTCTATCGGCGGCAGGAGGAGCGTTGGGTACTCTCATTGGCGTTGGCGGTATTCTTGTTGTCGGCGCTTTCTCTCCGCTATCGGCCACCATTTCTCCAGTTGCCGTGGTGGTTGCCGTGGGAGTTTCTGGCGGCATCGGCTTATTTTTCGGGGTATTCCCCGCCCGACAGGCAGCGCGCCTCGATCCGATTGTGGCGTTACGCAGCAGCTAAGATTGAGTGACCAGTAAGCTGTTTAATTTTTAGGTTAGAGCAAGTCAAGCAAGCCAGAGCTTTTTTAAGCTGTATGAGTTTCAGGTTCTAATATGAAATAGAAAAAAAGCTTCTACAAATAGAGAGAAGGAAATAAGGCTTGAAAGAAATCAGAAAGGGAGCGTAGATGAGCGGAATTATTAAATTAGAGAGCGAGGAATCAGCCGCCGAGCTACGAGAGCTGCTCAAAGCTGCCAAAAATCAAGAGGTCAAAGAAAGAGTTCAAACCTTGTATTGGTTGAAAACTCGGCAAGTAAAAACGACAGAAACCACTGCCTCGTTGCTAGGAAAACACCGAACGACGGTGTCAAGGTGGTTGAGTAGATACAGACAAGGGGGAATCTCCGCTCTCTTGCTCAAGGGCAAAAGCTCAGGCAGAAAAAGAGCGCTGTGCGCGGAAGTAGAAGAAAAACTGATGCAAGAATTAAAAGACGAGGCGGGGTTTTCTAGCTATAAAGAAGTGCAAAGATGGCTCAAAGCCGTTCATGAGGTAGACATGAGTTATACCGGAGTCCATAAACTGGTACGTTATCGACTCAAAGGCAAGTTGAAAGTGCCACGCCCGGTACATCACAAACAAGAACCGGGAGTTGTAGAAGCTTTTAAAAAAGCGGAGGCGACCCAGCCGGAACCACTTCTGGCTGGAACGCGCCCCAAGCAACTTTAAAAGAGAACAAGCACAAAGTTAATCAATCCCCAAAAATCAGATATTGGTGTGAGGACGAATCCCGCATCGGCTTAATCACGCTCTGGGCAAGAAAGCCGACTGGAAGAGGCATACAACCTGTCGGGATTGAGCAATGGTGCTTTGACTATCTGTGGTTATATGGATTAGTTGAACCGCGAACGGGAGAGAGCTTTGTTGCCGTGCCAGTTGTTTTTCGGAGGTCACCTCCGAAAAAGGGTAGTGTATTTTAAGTAGTGAAATGAAAACTAAGCTGATAGTATTTCTTCATTATTAATCGGGAGCAAAATAGATAAAGCCTAAACGCTGATTTTTAGGGCAAGTTTCCAAAACCCTTAATAGACAAGAGTTGCAGCTATCTTAAGACACTTTGTATGCTCTGTATAGATTCTCTTCTCGTTTTCAATAGAAACTATGTCAAAAAACTTGCTTTCACTACATATGTAATACTACCCGAAAAAGTTTGGCACTGAATTCTCTCATGTAGACGGCGTTTGCTTCCAGGAATATTTATCCTGGTTTGCTCAAGAATATCCTCAAGACTTACACCTAATTCAACTAGATAATGGTCGCTTACATACCTGGTCTGAACTAGAACTTCCTGAGAATGTCATCTTAGTTTTTCAACCTCCCTATAGCCCTTAAGTTAACCCCATTGAACGATTGTGGCAAGAAATCAAAAAACATCTCAAGTGGGAACTCTTTGATACTCTAGAGGAGTTAAGATGCAAGTTGACTAAGCTCTTATTGAATTTAACCCGGTCAACTGTCGCTTCTGTCACTGGATGGAATTTCATGTTAGAGGCTTTATTTGTAGCAGGCATTTAGGTATTTCATATAACGATTTGTGCTCAACCGATATGGCGTTCAAAACCGACTTCTGAATTGAAATCATTGAGATATCCAACATCTTTGCATGGTAAAAGTACGACACAGAGAGTTTACCTGACTCGCCTTTTGGAATATCGTTATTGCGTTAGTTCATCGCAGAAGTGCCTCGCCATCAGGAAGAGCCAAGGGATCTGGCTGCGCTGTAGAAGTGAGACATTATAATCCTTTTCCACTCGAGATGTATCAACAATATTGTTCAAGTCTGATATGGTGTACTGGTACGACTTCGCGTCTGACATACCAGCATTAATACAGGCGCGAATCAATGCCGTAAAGACTTCGATGAAGCAGAGTTCGCCTCCAAGATGTCGCCACCAATCTAATCCGATCCTTACAGCAACTTTGACCGCGACCTCATTCTCCCGAAATTCGCAATTCCACTGTTGTGCGGGCTCAATAGTAATAGCAGAAGGACGCTTGTCTTTGAGATTTCGGAGAATATGCCAATCTTTCTTATTTGACTGCTTCGGGGTGCCATAGAGAACACCATATGTAAAATCTAGATCTAATACTACCGCTTCTCTTGCCCACTCCCTATAATTAGACAGGATTGCATCAGCAAAATTTTCACTCATCTCATCATTAAGGCAGCGAGGACCGCTTTTAAGCGTCGCAAGTCGAAGCACATCCCCGTCCTTAAACTTTCCATCCAGAGCTGAGTTCGCTGTGTGCATCTCGCTGACAACACACTGCCAACCATACTCAGGCAATACAACCTCTTCAACCATTCGACCGGCGGATGTCTCCATTGAGGAAAATTGTTTTGCAGGCAAAATATCAGCCTCGAGTTCACTGACCTTGGTGTACTTCCTCTGCTTCGCATGAATCAGTAAAACGTAAGGACTTGTATTAAACTTCTGAAATATTGCGTCAGTGGGGGGCAATGAAACAATATGGGTATCAATCTTTTTTTGGAATGCCGTCTCAAGTCGTAAGACACGGGATCGGCTCTCTTGATCGGCATCAATTACCATTAACTGGTCCAATATATGTCGTCTAGAGAGCGTTGTTTTAGTTGCACGCGGAAGATCGGGATGTCCTCTTGGCATAAATTTAAATTGAGCGTTTAGCCGTTATGGTTTTCGGTGGAGAATATTGAGCACCCTTATTATCTTCTCCGTCTTTCCAGTGGATTACCTGACCATTCTTGAACCATTGACGAGTCCGAACGTGGGATTGGAGATAAACAATTCGCGGAGTACCGACATTCTCCAGTGAAGGGGCGGCATTCTTGGATAATAACTGATGGAGCTCTTTGTCGATGACCTCTCCTGCAACTTTACCTAGGCGGGTTGGCACTGCATTTCCCAATTGGGCATACTGCTCAGAAATAGTCCCAGCAAACTCCCAGTCGTCTGGAAACTCCTGAATGCGAGCATATTCACGAACTGAGAGTGCTCGAGTCTCTGTCGGATGGCAGAGAGATGTGCTTGCATGGTTTGGCATAGTAATGAGGGTTGGCGACGGCAAATCGAACGTAAGCCTTCGCCACCAACCTGAACGACCACCTTTGGCATACCAGGCTTTTCCCATTGACTCTTGTTGAATCTCCAAGGGAAGGCTTCTCCAATTTGACCCTGGAGGAACTAATTCAAGAAAAGACTTCTTCCTAGGACTGAAGTCTAGAACCAAAGGATCGGGATCTCCAAGACCTTCAAGGGCATCTCCAAGCGTTCGCCAAGGTCTCTTGCTTGATTCGCCAAAAAGTGATATTTGACTAGACTTGTCGCCGTCCGAGCTATTTGGACCATGAGTCGGCGCAGGAAAATCTACGATTTTTCCAAATATATTTCCGATAAACAGGACTCTTTCCCTGATCTGCGGAGCACCGTAATTAACTGCATTCACCTCAAAAATATCGAGGTGATAAGAAATGCCTTTGAGCTTCGCTAGATCGGATGCAAACAGGCGAACAACAGATCCAGGCTCTTCTTCGGGTAATAAAGGTGGGCCACCCTTACCAGGCCGTTTGGCAATAGGCCGATGCTTAAGGGCAGCAGACAAAAGTCCACGAACATTCTCCATCAAAAAGAACTTCGGCTTTACAAATTCGACAAAGCGCAAAAAGTCCCAGATTAACGTTCCTCTCGGATCCTGAACTGTCCCTCGGCGACCTGCTGTGCTAAATGACTGGCAGGGTGGACCACCAACAACCACATCAATTTCCGAAGGATCCACTCCCAAATCGACAAATAAGTTTTTGGGGTCGATACTAGATATGTCACCCTCTACGATCTGGAGATTCTCAGAAAGCCTTCCCTTCGCTTGGTTCAGCCTAATTGTGTCACAAAAAGCCTTGGCACTTTCGACACAGATTCGGGTTTCAAAACGTCCGGTTGCTTCAAGGCCAAGATCCAGACCCATTCCGCCCGAGAATAGGGAAAAAACCGTCCACTTTTTCTTTTTTCTGCCACTTGTCACGGTGAAGTTTAATCTGACATATCTTTACGCCGGAGTCACTTACTCAAAAATCGGGTTGAGCGGCTATGAATAACTTCCTGCGCTCACCAAAATAACACATTAGTTAGTCTCAGTGAGTTGTTATATCTCCTGAACTCTCTTCACTTACCACCTCGACAAGCGCCTACTTTATCCCTGGAGTTGGTAAAGAGACTAATAACTGATATTCAACCCAATGTAGCGGTAAGATTAATAGCCAATATAAATTGGTCGAGTAGGCATAACTCTCTCTCCAAGTCCATCTCTTCCCTGAGACTGTGTTTGGGATAATGCAGATTCTCTAGCATAGAAAGATTCTCAAGCTCAAACACGATATATGCAAGCTTACGACGTGATTATTATTGGCGCAGGTCATAATGGTTTAATTTGCGCTGCTTATCTATTAAAAGCTGGTTACAGCGTGTTGCTCCTCGAAAAACGCTCTGTTCCCGGCGGTGCGGCTACAACAGAAGAGGCTCTGCCCTCTGAGGCCCCTGGATTTAAGTTCAACCTCTGCGCCATCGACCACGAGTTTATCCATCTTGGACCTGTGGTTGAAGAATTAGAGCTAGAAAAATACGGCTTGGAGTACCTATACTGCGATCCGGTGGTGTTTTGTCCCCATCCAGACGGCAAGTCTTTTCTCGCTCATCGCTCCCTTGAAAAAACCTGTGCTGAAATTGCTCGCTACAGCGATCGCGATGCCCAAAAGTACGCCGAATACATGAACTTTTGGCAGCGCCTTACTCAGGGCATTGCTCCTATTTTTAATGCTCCACCTCAGTCGATTGTGGACATTGTCGGAAACTACGGCTTGAAGAATCTGCAAGATATTTTGTCAACGTTGGGCGGCGTTGATAAAACCCTAGATCTCATTCGCACCATGTTAACCAGTCCCGAAGATTCTCTCCATGAATGGTTCGATTCAGAATTTTTGATCGCGCCTCTGGCGAGACTCGCTTCAGAACTGGGTGCGCCTCCGTCTCAAAAAACCATCGCCATTGGCGGCATGATGATGTCTCTGCGCCATCACCCGGGGATGGCCAGACCCCGTGGCGGAACAGGGGCGCTCATTGATGCCCTGGTGAATCGCGTCAAAAGTGATGGCGGGGAGGTATTGTGCGATCGCCCTGTGGAGCAGGTGTTAATCGACGATGACGGACGGGCAGCCGGGGTAAGAGTGGCAGGAGGAGAAGAGTACCGCGCCCGCAAAGGCATCATTTCTAATCTGGATGCCAAACGCCTCTTCCTGCAAATGCTCGACCCAGCAGACATTCACGCTGCCGATCCTAACCTGAGAGAACGGCTAGAGCGCCGTATTGTTAACAACAACGAAACCATTCTCAAAATTGACTGTGCGCTGTCGGAGATCCCGCGTTTTGAGGGATTCGATCATCAAGACGACTACTGGATTGGTTCTGTGCTGATTGCTGATTCCTTTAATCATGTTGAAGAAGCTCATTCGCTGCCGTCGATGGGCAAAATCCCTGACGCTAACCCCTCAATGTACGTTGATGTGCCAACAGTTTTAGATCCGTCTATGGCCCCTGACGGCAAGCATACGCTCTGGATTGAATTTTTCGCTCCCTATCAGATTGCTGGAGCAGAAGGGACAGGATTAAATGGAACGGGATGGACAGACACGCTAAAAAACAAGGTAGCAGACCGAGTGATCGATAAGCTGGCTGATTACGCTCCCAATATTAAAGAGTCGATTATTGCACGACGCGTTGAAAGTCCAGCCGAATTAGGAGAACGCTTAGGTGCCTACAAGGGTAACTACTATCACGTTGATATGACCCTAGAGCAAATGGTGTTTCTCCGTCCCTTGCCGGAAATTGCCAACTATCAAACGCCGATTAAAGGTTTATTCTTGACAGGTGCAGGAACGCATCCAGGCGGGGCTATTTCAGGAATGCCGGGACGAAACTGCGCTCGGGTGTTTATGAATGTTGATAAGCCGTTGAAACAAAATCTCAAGGAAGCAGGCGAATGGCTCAAAGCCTCCTTTAAGTCTGTGGCGAATATCTAGCGCCTGCGGCGCTGGGAAAAGGGGAAGGGGGAAAGGGCAAAGGGAGAACTTATGCGTGTTTTTCTTGACCCCTTTTGCCGTACTCAGCATAGAGAAGACTAAAGATTTTCCCCTTTTCCCGTCCCGTAGGGACTATTTACCCTTTACCCTTTTCCCGTCCCGCCGGGACTACGCTGCTTGTCTTCGCGGGAGCGTCTCTGGTAAACGACCCCGACTAGGCATAGATTGGCGAAACTGTTGGTAGTAGTCTTTGCGCGATTCTTCAAAGAGATAACGCAACTGGGCAATGGGATCGTCGTGGTGGTCAATACGTAAATCTAGATGGGGGTAGTAATCTTGATGCACCACATAGATCGCTGCTGACTGGCGACCGCGCTTATCACCCCCAGCCGCTTCTCCAGCTTCAAGAGCCTGCAATAAGCGCTCGCAGAACTCCATACCTGCTTTAGATTGATAGGCATCTGCCATTGCGGTGAGCGTTTGTTCGCCTACCAGCATATTTCCCGCTACCGAAAAGTTAGGGAAAGTGAAGTGTCCTGCCCAATCAACGCATCCCTGACCAGTCCAGGCGGCGGTACGACCCTGGCGGTCAACGAGGTGAAGCTGACGGTGATGGCGATCTTCATCGTCCTCTAGCAAGGTGGCAATGACCTCTTTCGGAGTAATGGCTTCGCTGCCCTGTTGCTCTAGTAGTTGCAAACCTAAAATTCCCAACAGTGGATTTGTCTGAGCTTGCGTGGCGATCGCCCCCACATCTGCTCTAGCATGAGGCACTAAGGCTCCTACTGCGAGATGTTTTGTTGCGACTGCCACTCCAGTCATGCGAGTCGCTGAATCCCAAGCCACAATCGAGAATGTCATACTTCAATAAAATATAGTAGCTGTATATTAAGTATTTATGCCCTTATATAGCACAGAACCAGTCTGCTCAATTGTGCTCGATTTGACGCTTTTAGATGAACGCTAATGGCTTAAACCCAAAAACTCTAGTGATTGGCTTGTTGATGTTCTTTACCTGATTATCGGCTCAATGTGTAAAGTGTGAGCAGAAAATACACATATAAGAAAGATGCGTACCAATATAGTGATTGATGATGAGCTAATGCAAGAAGCGCTGACGCTCACTGGACCGAAGACTAAGAGAGATGCGGTAGAGCTTGGTCTTAAAACTTTGATTAAGCTCAAAAAACAGGGAAAAATCAAGCATTGCCAAGGAAAGCTGCCATGGAAAGGCGATCTTGAACAGATGAAAACAGATTAATGTTTTTTATAGGTACGAGCGTTTGGATCGATTACGTTAACGGCAAAGCTACTGTTCAGACAGATAAATTAGATAATTTACTGTCCTCGACAATAATCATTATTGGCGATTTGGTCCTTGCTGAAATTCTACAGGGGTTTAGAGAGGATCAAGACTATCAACTAGTAAAACAGCTATTGCAGAAACTCGAACTCATTTCTTTATGCAATATTTCCACGGGAATTAAATCTGCTGATAACTATCGAAAACTCCGCAAGCAGGGAATCACTGTTAGAAAAACAATTGTCTGTCTAATGGCAATGTACTGCATAGCAAACAATTTACCTTTACTTTACGCAGATCAAGATTTTGAGCCATTTAAAACCCATTTCGGTCTTCAATCTGCGTTGCTGCTGTAAATTTATAAGAAGTGAAAGCAGTGACGATACGCAACTTTAGATACAATACGTTTGCTCTTTATAGCTGATGATGCTTGTTGCTACTTGATTGGAATCAATGCTTGCGAATCCTTGTATCAGCCATTGAGCATTAATACCTCCACGATCCAAAATGCTGAAATGTCCCAAAGATTCTCTCCTATCAAGGTTTAGAAGACGTGCCGTTTTCTGCTTTGTTTTTTAGCCGTGTAACTTCAGCGTCTAAACGAGCGACTCGTTCTTCTAATGGCTCTGGCATCGACCACAAACCTCATCTAAAGTTAAATCTCACTTCGAGCGTAAGCCACTCGTTGAGATCGCGCACCGATTACCGCTAACCAAAGCGCTTTCAAAAACTGCCAAAACCTATAGCTGAGGCAGGATAAGGTCCGGTGTAACCTGCCGCCACGATACTTTCTATGAAGCGCAAGCTCGAAGGCGGTTGGGTTCATGCCATTGTTAGACACGGCGTTGACAAGCGAAACTTAGAGCTATGAACTATCTTGACCTTCGCGCACAAGGATTTACTAACATCTTTGTCTATAAATGATACCCGCACATTTGGGATATCTAAATCCATAAAATCTAGCTTCAAGCCCATATGCTTTTTAGCAAGATCCAGCGCACTGATACTATCTTCAGGCATTAAAATAGCTTCTTTGTTCCCAAATTGCACCTGGTAAAGCAAGGTATTAGACACATCGTATGGAGAAAAATGTGCCCAATCAATAAGAAATAGCTTTAAGAATGTATCAAGTGACTGTAGCGCCATTACGCCATAAGAACTATCCCACCGATCGGAATTTTTGGGAACTTTCAAGACTTTGGTTTTTGAGTTATCTTTTGGCTCAAAAGCCCACCATGCCTCATTTATTGATTTTCCTACAGCTTCCTCGTGCCTTACCTTTACGTGTACTTGCGCATTACGTAAAGCGATTAATTCTTTAATTTCCTGAACTTCTTTTGCCCCACGATTAAAGTTATGTGCAGGAAAAAGTAAAAATAATATTGCTTCATATTTCTCCAAAATAGGCAATTTTTCAAAACGCAAGTAAATATGTTTGGACAAATCAATGCTCTTCAGAAGTATATTGGCAACGCATTCTAATGCAAAAACGCTATTCAAAATGGAAGCGCGAACAAGCGACGCTCTAGCAGAGCGTGTAAGGCTTGGATTTTCTGCAAGGTGACAAAAAGTTATCGCATCAGCTAGGAGGCTAATGAAATGGGAAACTACAAATTCTGCTTCGGTAGGACTTTGACTTGGCGGTTTCATCATGGTGTATACGAATTAGAAAAAGTAATGAAAAACTTGATGAGTTGGGTAAAAGAGGAAAAAGTAAAGGGTAAAGACAAGCACAGCAATACTTTCTCTTTGAACCTCCAAAACTTGGTTGATTTGGGGAACTATCTGACTACTTTCGGTAAATGGTATTAATTCTCCATTAAGGAGAATGCGTTCAAGCACCTAACTATCTATTCAATCCTATTGGTGCAATCTCAGCCCACCATAAGCGGCATCATTCAGCAACTATGCAGACCTAAGACCGAACCTTTGGCAGTCACAAGTTAGTTACAAAATTCGTCTCACTTCCCTCAGTACGTAGTTATTTACTACTTGACCATATCTAATTCGCCTTACTCGATTAACGCTCAATATAGATCTAAAAACTAACTGCTCTGTCCTTAAAATGACGATCGCCTGACAAACCGTGAATCTTCATTGAGTAATTGACTATACTTCTTGAAAGTTCTAAGTACGAGGTCTTCTATGTGCGGTATTGCCGGCGTTATGCATCACGACCCTTCCCGTCCAGTGTCTCCAGAAACCCTGGTAGCAATGGCAGCGATTCAGTCTCATCGCGGACCAGATAAAGCGGGCTGGAAGGTGATTGAAGATCGCGGGATTGGTTTTGGGCAGGCGCGTCTAGCGATTATCGACCTCGACCCAGACCGAGCGCAGCAGCCGTTTATTTCTCCTGACGGACAGTATGCGGTGATCCACAATGGTGAGTTTTACGATTATAAGTATCTGCGGGCAGATTTAACATCGCGGGGCTATCGCTTTTTCAGTAAGTGCGATTCGGAACTCGTCCTGCATCTGACCGATAGATTGGGGCTAGAAGCCACTTTACCCCATCTGCGGGGAGAATTTGCCTTTGCTGTGTACGAACGGTCGGCAGATAAGCTGACGCTGGTGCGCGATCGCTTTGGCGTTAAACCCCTCTACTGGACGCTCACTCCAGAAGGATTGGTGTTTGGCTCAGAAATTAAAGTGCTGTTCGCTCATCCTGCCGTTCAGCGACGCTTTTCTTCTCAAGGGCTGTACCACCAATTAATGCAGTTAATGGTCCCGGGGACAACGGCTTTTGAAGGGATCTATGCGGTCGAACCGGGTCAGATGGTGATGTTTGAGCGTCGTGATGGACGGTTGCAGGTTCGCAAGCAAAAGTATTGGGATTTGAACTTTCCCCCGCTTTCGGAACGGGGAACCATACTACCAGATGAAGCCTATATTGAGCAGTTACGTCATCACTTCGTCGAAGCGATTCAGTTACGATTAGAAGCTGATGTTCCCGTGGCCTGCTATCTCTCTGGAGGGATTGACTCGTGCTCAATCATGGGCATTGCCGCCGCCTGTCAGCAGTCACCCGTAAAAGCGTTTACCATCGGCTTTGATGACCAAGATTATGATGAGACGGCGATCGCACGGGAAATGGCGCAGGCAGTTAACGCCGACCAAGCAATCCTCACTATCGACGGCAGGCAGCTTTACGAACACTTTCAGCGGACGATTTGGCACACTGAGCGCAGCATCTACAATACCTTTACCGTTGCCAAGCTGTTGATGAGTGAATACGTGCATCACTCTGGCTATAAGGTCGTCGTCACTGGAGAGGGATCGGACGAACTGTTTGCGGGTTACCCACAACTGCGCCTCGACTATATTCTCCACGGCATGGACAATGCCCCACCCCAGGAAAAAGCCGATTTGCAAGCCTGGCTACAAGAGAGCAATCGCTTGTTTAAGGGCAATTTGTTAGCAGAAAATACCATTGACGATCCGGCCCTGACTGAGTTAATAGGTTTCACCCCTAGCTGTTTGCAATCTTGGCTATCGGCTGCCTCATTAGTTCCCAACTTGCTACATCCAGACCGTCGTGCCGCCACGCGGGAGTATTCTCCCGGTGCGGCGATCGCTCAAACCCTAGATCGAGAGCAACTCGACGGTCGCCATCCCCTTGATAAAGCGCAGTATGTCTGGATCAAAACTCAGTTTGAGTCGCAGGTTCTCGGGTGGGCCGGCGATCGCGTAGATATGGCCAACTCGTTAGAAGCGCGTCCGGCCTTTCTCGACCATCCCCTAGTAGAATTTGCCGTCACCTTACCTGTTAATATGCGCCTGCGGGGTCGTCAGGATAAATATATCCTGCGGGAAATGATGCGTCCGCTGCTGCCCAAAGCCCTGTACGAACGGCAGAAATTTGCATTCATGGCTCCCCCATCTCATACCGATTTAGAGAAGCAAAAAGCCATGCAGGGGTTAGCCGATACTTATTTATCTAAGCAGGCGATCACCGAGAGTAGCTTGCTGGATTATCAAAGAGTGCAGCAGGTGCTTCAGCGTCATGGAGATGAAAATACACCAGTGTCCCAACGGGTGCAGCTAGATGCGGTGATCAATCATCTGCTCAGTGTGCAGATGATGCACGAACATTTTGTGGCTACCGATGTGCCAAAACTCGCCCGCGATCGCGCCTCCGAGTTGGGATGGGCCTAGGCAACTCAAACTCCCATGCTATGAAATATGCTTTGGACAGAGTTTTGTCTGTCTGAGGAGCAATTGGCTAGGTCAAAACGCAGTACCTAAACGTTCTTATCGGTTGTCACAATTGTTTCTCGCTAGAGAAAATCCCGCAGCATTTTTCTAATTTCAATGTTGTGTAGTTCTTCCTGCCCAATCATCCCTCGCGTAAATTCTTCCAAATAAACGCTAGCATCCTCAACAACATCAAGGAGTTCTTTGTATAGCTCTAAAGATGTCTTTTCGTGGTTAAGACTTTCAGATAGGATGGTTTGCAGATCGTGCTCGTTGCTTTCAGTAATGGGAGCAATGCGTAAACTTGGATGACCTTCTAAACCCGTCAGCACTTCTCCAACCTGCTGTGCATGAGTGAGAGACTCGGTTGCCTGCTCCTGAAAAAACTGCACGATGGGGATTCGATTCGGTCCTGTAACCATGAGTGAATAGTGAGTATAGCGCACAACTCCCGCTAGCTCAAATTCCATAATTTTATTGAGAACTTCAATGGCTGTTTCTCGGTTTAGCTCTTTCATGGGGGCACATCCAAAAGGTTGAGTTTTAATAAGCTAAGTACTTTTTTTAGGAAAATGGTTTCTACTTCAAACAGCCCTAACAGGCTTAATTGCTAAAGCCGTTTAGTAGAGCCATCCTTCTGTCAGTTTAACAGGACCAGCACAACACTCTATTTCTAGCGCCGCTGTTGCGGATCGAGGGCTTCGCGTAAACTATCCCCGACCAGATTAAAGCTGAGGACGGTCAGTGCGATCGCCACTCCTGGAAACGCCGTCATCCAGGGGGCCGTGCGGAAATAGTCGCGTCCAGCCGCTAAAATTGCTCCCCATTCGGGCGACGGCGGCTGTGCGCCTAGACCGAGGAAAGACAGGGCAGAAGCCGCCAAAATTGCCGTCGAAACGCCAACGGTGGCTACCACAATAATCGGAGACAGAACGTTAGGCAGCAGGTGACGGAGAATTAGGCGGCTGTGCTTGGCCCCTAACGCCTTTGCCGCCTTGAAGTATTCCTTGTTTTTCTCTACCAGAACGGCCCCATAGGTCACTCTGGCATAGAAGGGAATCGAACTAATGCCCACAGCAATCATAGCGTTAGTCAAACTTGGGCCCAACACGGCAACGGCTGCCAGGGCAATCAGGATTTCCGTAAACGAAAACAGGACATCCACTGCCCGCATCAAAATGTTTTCGAGCCAACCTCCCGCATAGCCAGCGACTAAACCGATTAATACCCCTGCCGTCATCGAAATGCCTACCGCAATCGCGCCGATTTGCAGCGTCAGCCGCGTACCGTAGACAATGCGGCTAAACAAATCTCGTCCAAACTCATCAGTGCCAAACCAGTGTTGCGGGTTTGGTGGCATGAGTCCCTGTCCAACCCCCAATTCAAAGGGATCGTAGGGAGCAATGAGCGGAGCAAACAGTGCTGTAACCACTAACACGAAGAAAATACCGCTCCCAATTTTAGCGCTGGGGGAACGAAAGAGAAGTGTGAGAAACTCCCAAGCATCCCCGAGAAAACTGCGGCGAATTGACGTAGGATGACGGTCAGCTAGTTCTTGAGTCATAAGTAGCCAGATGAACTTACAGAGAAAATAGGTGAGTCGGCAGTCGTCAGTGCAATTGTTTCTTTCCCTACTCACTGAGAGGAATTGCGTAGAAGTCAGAATATCAACAATCAACAATCAACAAAAAACTAGACCGTGCCCGCTTTAATCAAACGCTGTACGACACTTCATTTGTAAGTAATGCGCGGATCGATCAAGGCGTAGAGAAGATCCAATACAATCGAAACGATGACAACCACGGTGGCAAAGATGAGAATAAACCCTTGAATTACCGGATAGTCGCGCTGAAAGATCGACTGAATCGCCAGTCTTCCCAATCCGTTCCAGGCAAAGACGTTTTCAATGACAATCGCCCCGCCCATCATGTAGGCAAACTGGAGTCCGAGCATGTTGACAACATTCACCAAACCGTTTCTGAGCGCATGACGAGAGAGGACGATCCTCTCCGGCAATCCTTTGGCCCGTGCTGTGCGCATATAGTCTTGAGAAAAGACATCAATCATTGACGATCGCGTTAATCTCGATACGGCGGCGGCGTTGGCAATACCGAGGGTGAAGGCAGGCAGAATTAGGTTTTGATAGTCGGTTCCTGATACGGGAAACCACCCCAGCCGAATCGAAAAGAGATAAATCAACATCAACCCCAACCAAAAGTTCGGAATCGAAATGCCGATGATTGAAGTTGTCATTAAAGTGGTGTCTATCCAGGTATCGCGTTTGTAAGCCGCAAAAAAGCCCAGCGAGACTCCTACAACCATCGTAATGACGAGGCTCGTAAACGCCAGAGTTAAGGTATTGGGGAGACGAATCAACAGTAACTCTAATACCGGTTGATTGCCGCGAATGGTCGTGCCAAAGTCCCCGCGCAGCACCCGACTCATGCAGATAAAATACTGTTCGTAAATGGGTCGGTCTAACCCCAAATTGCGGCGAATTTCCTCTAGCTGTTCTGGGGTCGTTGACTGAGATTGGGCGTACATAATCTGCACCGGATCTCCCGGAACCAGATGGATCAACAACGTCACCGCAATAGTCGTAATCCAAATGGTGAGTAACCCCGATAAAATTCTCTTGAAGATGTAGTTAGCCATCAATTAAGCGCCGCAGGCGCGGGAAAGGGGAAAGGGGGAAGTTGCTCTGCAACGGGGAAAGGGTAAGGGAAAAGGGAGGAGTTGTCAAGCTTGTTTTTCCGTTTTGTGTTCTTTCCCCGTTCCGACAGGAACTATTTCCCCTTTCCCCAGTCGCGAAGCGATTTTACGTGTCCAGCCTGACGTCGTTGAATAGCGGACGATTGAAGGGGCCGATTTTGAATCCATCCACCGCTTCGCGGCTGGTGTAAACCCATAGCCAGCCGGGAGTGTAGAGGGGAACCATTACGGCGTTTTCTAACAAGTACTCCTGAACTTCCTGAACGGCTTCGAGGCGTTCTTCGGGGTCAACGATGGTGCGGGTTTGTTCTAGCATGGCATCGAGTTCGGGGGTGTGGTAGCCGTTGTAGGCTCCTGGGGAGTGCCACAAAGAGTAAAGAATATCGGGGTCGTACCAGGCCCAGCCCATCATGTCGAAGGTGCTAGTGCCGCTGTCCTTTTCGTTTTCCTGCTTGACTCTCGCGTTGAGCGTACCAATGTCCATGGTTTCGATGTCGGCGTTGATGCCAACTTCAGCAAGCTGACTTTGAAACACCTGCACGACTTTTTCCCGATTGCCGCCCACCCAGGTAAGTAGCTTGACATTTAAAGGGTTATCGGGACCGTAACCGAGTTCTGAGAGCAGTTCCTTGGCCTTTTCCGGATCGTGTTCGTAGCCGAAGCGATCGCATAATTCCTGATCGTTCCCCACAACCCCCCGCGCTACGGGACATTCTTCGCGCTTGACCAAATCCCCAAAGGCAATCTCAATGGCTGCTTGAGGATCGACAGCGTGAGCCACGGCGCGACGCGCTCGAATATCGTCGAAGGGAGGACGGGAGACGGTAAACTCAAAAAAGACGTTTTGACCGGTTTTAGTGGCCACGTAGTTTTCTAAATTAGGATCGGCTTCAATCTCCTCAATTTGCTCTAGGGGGGGTTCGGCAATAAGCTGGAGTTCTCCGGTTTCCAGTCCCGCTAGCCGGGTTTGGGGTTCGGGAATTTGTCGAACAATGAGCTGATCGAGATACGGGGCCTCCTGATTTTCGACGGGGCGACCGTAGTTGGTGTAGTCAGGGTTTTTCTCTAACACGACCCGATCGCCTTTAGTCCAGCTTACCAATTTAAACGGTCCTGTCCCCACGGCTTCACTGACCCCAAACTGATCGCCTAGTTCGGCGGCGCTATCGCAGATCATGCTGGCAAAGGGATCGGCCATGAAGGGAATAAAGGCTCCAAAGGGTTCTTCAAAATTAAACGTCACCGTTTGCGGGTCAACCACTTCGACTGCTTGAATCTTGCCCCAGCTTGCTTTCGTCACGCTTGGATTCTCTTCACTGAGGGCGCGATCAGCAGTATACTTAACATCTTCGGCAGTAAATTCAGTGCCGTCGTGGCAGGTAATGCCTTCGTTGAGCACGAACGTCACCTCACGCCCATCCTCGCTGATGGTCCACTCCTGAGCGAGGTTCGGCTGTACGTTGCCGTCATCGTCAAAAGCCAGCAAGGTATCGTAGATTTGATCGAAAATCTGCCAGGAAAGAGTCGTGGTAGTGCGGTGGGGGTCGAGAGAATCGACATCTCCATACCTAGCCCAGGTGAGAGAGCCGCCAGGGGCTTCCCCGTCCCCGGCATCGTTCACGGCTGTATCTGTGTTGAGGCAGCCAGCGCTGGCTACTGAAAGAGAGAGAAGCACCGCAGATTGCCAAAGCTGATGCCGACGACAATTAAAGAGATTGAAAGACATGCTCAATAAATTTAAGTTCCTGTTTCTGCATGACGCGACTAAAAATTCGCATCGGATGATTAACACATCATCAAATGAGCGTCAATGAATACTGTATACATAAAACGAGTGGAGTGACGTATTTGTTTACACAGTTATACAATTTTGTCTAACTAATTGCTAGAGATACAGTCGCGCGGCTTGAGACCAGGTAAGCTGTAGTAGGGTTTCGTCGCCGAGTTGGTAGCGTTGACCCGGTTGAATCGGAATTACTCCGAGGCAGCGAATGATTTCGGCGGCGATCGCCTGAGCCAGCAGCGGCGGTACGGAATTTCCCACCTGACGAAACCCATGCCATTTTGTGACCTGGAACCGAAACCAGTCAGGGTAAGAGTGCAGCCGCGCCGCTTCTCGGACGGTGATGCATCGCGCTCGCTCGGGGTGGATGGGTCTGGGGGCTGTGAAAGAGCCTCGCTGCCGATCGGTTCCGGCTCTGAGGGTATTACATACGCCTTGGGGATGCAGGCGATAGAAGCGGCTGATACGTTCTTTGCACCCCGGCGGCGTAGCCTGAAAACGCTGGATAGAAGCAGGCGTATGGTGGGTGAGCCAGCTAGAGGAGAGCAATTGCGGATCGGAGGCGCGGCGATAGGCATAGTGATGAGCTTGGCTCCCCTCACGCAGCGAACGAGCATAGCAGCTTGGCGGACCAAACTCAGTCAATACCCAATCTCGGTGCAGCAGTTCTGGATAGCGTTCTACCTCTGGTAAATCCCCCAGAGCATCGGCAACTGTTGGACTAGGCGGTAGCTCAGGCAACGGGGGCGAACTTGGGGGAGTGGTTAGCGGTGGCGGATAGGCAACGGGAGGCAGATTCTGGCGACTGCCGAGGAGAAATAGCCGCTTGCGCGTCTGCGGCACTCCGTAGTGAGCTGCATTGAGAATGCGATAGTCAGCGATCTGGTAGTCTTGACGCAGGGTCTCGATCAGACCCTTCAGGAGGGGTCTGTATTTGTTCCACGCCATACCGGGAACGTTTTCAAGGACAAAATATTTCGGTCGCAGCTCGAGCACAAGTCGGCCAAACTCAAAGATGAGATGATTGCGGGGATCGTGAGCCACTCTCTTCCCGATAATCGAGAAGCCCTGACAGGGCGCTCCTCCCATGACGACATCGATCTCGCGGCTACCGATGGCCGAGCGCTCTCGAATGTCGGCTCCGGTAACGTCGGTGACGCTCCGGCAGATGACAGACCCAATCGGAAAGTTAAACTCGTAAGTAGCACAGTGAACCGGATCGACTTCGACAGCGGCTAAAACGTCAAATCCGGCCTGTTCAAAGCCGAGGGACATGCCGCCAGCCCCTGCAAAGAGATCGACGGCGATTGGTCTTTGGGTTTGTGATGCTCCCTCAACGAATGTCATAATTTTTAGTGTGTTGTGTCCAGTTAGGGCATCATTAATTGGAACCCAAATCTATGAGTGTATCTTTGAAACAGCTGGGTGTCTATCTTGGTCTATTAGCAGTCGGAAGCGGAGCCGGAATCGTTGGCGCTCGCTACTTGAGCCAGCCAACCAGCGAACCTCTCGTCTCAGCCCGTCCGGCCTTGCCATCGATTGCTTCCCCAGAGCGATTGAATTTTATTGCCGCCGCCGTTCAAAAAGTGGGTCCCGCCGTTGTCCGCATCGACTCTTCTCGAACCATTGCCAGTCAACCAGATTTTACGCAGCCGTTTTTCCGCCGCTTTTTTGGCAATCAGCTCCCGCCACCGGAGCGTTTTGAGAGCGGGACCGGGTCGGGATTTATTCTGAGCGCCGATGGTCGCCTGATTACCAATGCCCACGTTGTGGAAGGAGCCGATACGGTCAAGGTGACTCTCAAGAATGGGCAGATTTTTGAGGGTCAGGTGTTGGGGACGGACCCGATAACGGATATCGCCGTCATCGAAATTGAGGCGAACGATTTACCAACTGTGACGCTTGGCGATGCAGAATCTCTGACTCCGGGCGAATGGGCGATCGCCATTGGCAATCCTCTCGGATTAGATAATACGGTGACAGTAGGCATCATCAGCGCCATCGACCGCTCTAGCTCTCAGGTTGGCGTTCCCGACAAGCGCGTACGGTTTATTCAAACTGATGCCGCCATTAATCCCGGTAACTCTGGGGGGCCTCTGCTCAATGCCCAAGGCGAGGTGGTTGGCATCAATACCGCCATTCGCGCTGATGCCCAAGGACTCGGCTTTGCCATTCCCATAGAAACGGCTCAGCGAGTTGCCGAGCAGCTATTTGCCACCGGACAAGCCGACCATCCCTATCTCGGGATTCAGATGGTAACCCTCAACGACAATGTGCAAGAAGAAATCAATCAAAGCGACGATTTTGACTTTCAGGTGAGTCAAGCAGAAGGCGTATTAATTGTGCGCGTTGTGGAAAACTCCCCGGCCCAAAGAGCGGGCTTGCAGCCTGGAGATGTAATTGTTGACGTCGGAGGACAGACTACACAATCGGCTGTTGAGGTTCAAGAACAGGTAGAAGCCAGCGAAATTGGAGCCTCGCTAGATGTGGTCGTGATTCGTAATCAGCAACAAAGAACCGTTGTGGTGCGCCCTGGAGAGTTTCCTCGGGAGTAGGAGGTTAGTAGTTTTCTAAAGCAGACATGATATAAACTGCTGTAAAACTGGGAAATTTAGAGAAGCAGCACCCATTCATTAAATCCACTCGGACTTAAAGGCTACTGATGAAGGACAATTCTAAGGATAGTAAGCAACTACTGCTCATCGATGACGACCCCAACCTCATCCTGTTAGTTAAAGACTATTTAGAGTTTCGAGGATACGAGGTGATCACCGCTGAAAACGGTCGAGAAGCTCTAGAAATTTTAGAGCGTCAAGTGCCAAATATGATTATTTGCGACATTATGATGCCCGAGATGGACGGCTATGCTTTTGTCAAGCAGATTAGAGACGATGTTCGCACAGACTGGATTCCGGTTTTGTTCCTCTCTGCCAAGGGGCAAATTCAAGACCGTGTTGAAGGATTAACGACTGGGGCTGATGTCTACATGGTCAAGCCATTTGAGCCAGAGGAACTGGTGGCGCAGGTAGAGTCTTCCCTCAATCAGGCCAATCGTCTGATGCGGCACAACATCAAGGCTACAGATGATAGTCCCAAAATTCAGGTTCCTAAAAATGTAGAGTTAACGCCTACTGAGCTCAAAGTGGTTGGATTAGTTGCTCAGGGCATGGCCAATAAAGAAATTGCGGAGAGGCTAAGAGTGAGCCAGCGCACTATCGAAAGCCACGTTTCCAACATGCTGAACAAAACGAGCCTCCATAATCGGACGGAGCTGGCGCGATGGGCGATGGAAAACAACATGGCTTAGCGTTGAGCTGATAGGCGATGGGCACAAAGAAGGAAAACGCTCTCAAGCTCCGTGCTGGTTAGTCAAGTGAATCGTGTGGCTCCATTGGTAGCACGAACGCCCGACAAAATTTGCTATTCTATTAATTGCGTGCTGGTGTAGCTCGACAGGAAAGCAGCACTTGCTTATTATGCCTCAGTAGCTCAGTGGTAGAGCATCCGCCTTGTAAGCGGACGGTCGCAAGTTCAAATCTTGTCTGAGGCTTGTTTTGGGTAGAGCCGCTCAGCTTGATACGATTTGACAGTTAGTTTGGTGAAGCGTTTTGCTGCCGACTCTTGCTATTCTTGGTCAACCAACTTGACAGCGAATTTTGAATGAGTAGAGTACAGTGTGTAGTGGTCAAACCATCACTAATCACCAATCAACACGTATAGATGACTTCAACAAACGTTCCCCACCTCCTCAGCCCTTTCAACCTTCAGGATATTTCCTTAAAAAATCGCGTGGTTATGGCTCCGATGACTCGCTCTCGAGCAGGCGCAGACAGGATTCCTAACGCTTTGATGGCAGAATATTATACTCAACGGGCGGGTGCGGGCCTCATTATTACCGAAGCAACGACGATTTCTCCCCAGGCGAATGGCTGGCAGCAGACTCCGGGTGTTTATACGCCTGAGCAAACAGAAGGGTGGAAACAGGTTGTCGATGCCGTTCACGCTCAAGGAACTTCAATTTTTTTGCAGCTTTGGCATACGGGCAGAGCCTCGCACAGCAGCTTTCAGGACAACAATCAGCTTCCGGTTGCTCCTTCGGCTCTTAAAATTGAAGGCTCACAAGCCCATACTCCCAACGGAAAACAGCCTTATGAAACGCCTCGGGCTTTAGAAACAGCAGAAATTCCTCAGATTGTTGAAGACTATCGCCAAGCTGCCGCCAATGCAAAACAGGCTGGCTTTGATGGAGTAGAAATACACGGTGCTAACGGCTATCTCATTGATGAATTTTTGCAGTCTAAAACGAATCATCGCAGCGATCGCTATGGCGGCAGCCTGGAAAATCGCTTTCGGTTTCTGCAAGAAGTAGTCGAGTCGATTCTGACGGTGTGGGATGCCGGACGGGTAGGACTGAGACTGTCTCCGAACGGCAATTACAACGATATGGGGTCGCCAGACTTTCGAGAGACCTTTACCGATGTTGCCCAACGGTTAAACAGCTATGGACTTGCGTATCTGCATCTACTAGATGGTTTGGCGTTTGGTTTCCACGAACTGGGAGAACCCATGACTCTCGCTGAGTTTAGGAAAGTCTATGACGGTCCTTTAATGGGTAACTGTGGATACGATCGCCAATCGGCAGAAAAAATGATCGCGGCTGGGGATGCGGATCTGATTGCCTTTGGCAGACCCTTTATTAGTAACCCCGATCTGGTAGCTCGTTTTGCCAACAATTGGGAACTAAACCCCGATGCGGAACAGGAAATTTGGTATTCCTTTGAGGCAGAAGGATATACAGACTTTCCTCCCTACCAGGAGGCCCAAGTAGCCGTATAGGAGAGAATGGGCGCGATCGCTTATCCAGTCACGACAGGCGATCGCTCGGCCAGGCTGCGCGATTCCAGATAAATCAACAGGGCGTTCACGTCTGCCGGATTCACCCCGCCAATGCGGGACGCTTGACCCACCGTTAACGGTCGCACTTTCGTTAACTTTTCTCTTGCTTCCATTGACAAAGTTTCAATATTCATATATACAAGATCGGCGGGAAGCGGGCGATGGCTATGGCGAGCGATCTGTTCAATTTGATTCTGCTGACGTTTAATGTAGCCAGAATACTTAATATCGATTTCCGCTCCCGCTTTTTCTGAGGCAGCGAGGTCTGCGCCGAGGCCGTAGCGTTCTAGGGTGTCGTAGTGAAACCCGGGGCGGCGTAACAAATCTGCTAACGTTACGGAGCCTTTAATTTTTTGTCCGGTAGCGGCGGCGATTTGCTGCCCTACTTCGTCCTGTTGTTTAACTCTGGTAGCAGACAGCCGTTTCTTCTCTGCGGCGATGTGGGCCTGCTTGCGCTGGAAAAGTTCCCAGCGGCGATCGTCGATCAGCCCAATTTCGCGCCCGAGGGGAGTCAGGCGCTGATCGGCATTGTCTGAACGCAGCACCAAACGGTATTCAGAGCGGGAGGTGAGCATGCGGTAAGGTTCCCGCAAATCCTTTGTGCAGAGGTCGTCGATTAGGGTACCAAGATAGCTGTGCTCGCGGGGAAACACGACCGGCTCTTCGCCCCGCACCAGCCGCACAGCATTAATTCCCGCCACGATTCCCTGCGCCGCAGCTTCTTCATATCCGGTGGTGCCGTTAATTTGCCCAGCGCAGAATAGCCCCTCAATTTTCTTCGTCATTAGGGTCGGGTAGCACTGGGTCGCGGGCAGATAGTCATACTCAACTGCGTAGGCAGGGCGCAGCATCTGGCAGTGCTCTAATCCCGGCAGGGTGTGCAGCATGGCGAGCTGAAGCTGCTCCGGTAGACCGGTGGAGAACCCCTGAATGTATAGCTCAGGAATCTCCCGCCCTTCTGGTTCAATGAAAATTTGGTGGCTGTCCTTGTCGGCAAAGCGCACGATTTTGTCTTCAATGCTGGGGCAGTAGCGCGGTCCTTTAGAATCAATCCAGCCGCCATAGATAGGAGACAGATGCAGGTTCTCCTGAATCAGTCGGTGAGTTTCGGCAGTGGTCCGCGTTAGGTAGCAGTTCATCTGCTCTCGTTCTACCCAGGCCTGGGGGTCGAAACTGAACCAGCGCACTTCTGGGTCGGGGGGCTGAGGTTCCATCCGGCTGTAGTCTACCGTCCGCCGATCGACCCGGGCGGGAGTTCCGGTTTTGAGCCGTCCGGTTTCAAAGCCAAGGCGATTGAGCGTATCTGTCAGCCCCACGGCGGCGAATTCTCCGGCCCGTCCAGCACTCATGGACTTACTGCCAATCCAGATCCGTCCTCCGAGGAACGTTCCCGTGGTGAGAATGACTGCTCTCGTCCGAAAGCAGGTGCCGAAGTAGGTTTGAACTCCCTGAATGTCGTCGTTCTTGCCCAACACCAGATCGGTTACCATCCCTTCGCGGATGGTTAAATTCTCCTGGTTCTCCACCAGCTCTTTCATCACGGCGGCATATTCCCGCTTATCGGTCTGCGCCCGCAAGGCCCACACTGCCGGACCCCGTGAAGAGTTGAGCAGCCGCTTCTGAAGATAGGTGCGGTCTGCCATTTTGCCAATTTCCCCTCCCAACGCATCCACTTCATGGGTCAACTGCGATTTAGCGGGACCGCCAACCGCTGGATTACAGGGTTGCCAAGCGATTTTATCGAGATTAAGAGTCAGCATCAGGGTCCGGCAGCCAAGCCGTGCGCTGGCTAACGCCGCTTCACAGCCGGAGTGTCCAGCACCGACAACAATCACATCGAAGTACTCTTGAGCTTGCTCAACGCAGCCGCCAGAGGCAGCTCCGGCGGAACGTTGAGCGGCAGGAAAAGGAACGGTCATGGGAGCAGATTAAAGATCCAGGGTCGCGTGTTTTTATTTTAACGACTGAACCGGGGAAACAGTGACCAGTCGCTAAGGCTGATGGTTGGTAGTTGATGGTTGATTGGCTGCTGGTAACGTAACTTTGAACGTGGTTCCGGCGCCGATTTCGCTTTCCACCTCAATTTTGCCACCGTGGGTCTGGACTAAGTTGCTGACGATGGCGAGTCCGAGTCCGGTTCCGGGAATATCGTCTACGTTGCTGCCTCGGTAAAAGGGTTCAAAGAGGCGCTGCTGGTCTTCTGCTGAAATGCCAATGCCGCGGTCTTGAACGCTAAAAACCACCTGTTCTGCTTCAAAATCTAGTTCAAAATTAATGGTGCTGCCGTCGGGAGAATACTTAATGGCGTTTGCGAGGAGGTTGGTGAAAATGTGGTTGAGTAAGTCGGTATCCACCCATGCTTCCTGACAGCGGCTGCGGTCTACAAAGTTGAGGCTCTGCTGACGAGCATCGCTCATGGGCTTCATCTGCGTTGTCAGTTCGCGGCAAAACACGTTGAGAGTCGTTGGTTTGGGTTCAAAGTTAAGCTGACCGACCTCTGACTTGCCGAGGAAAACTAAATCGTCTAGAAGAGAGCTAATCTGCTTGACGGCGATTTGAATATTGTCGAGATAGGGAATTTTTTGGCCCCCAGCCCACTTGTCTAAGTAGCGCTTCAGTAGGCTGTTGGAGAAGGAGATAATGTTGAGAGACGAGCGAAACTGATGGCACAGCATCGACAGAAAACGCGATCGCAGCTCACCAAGCTGTTTGGCTTCGTCGATAGCTTTTTGAGCATCGATATCTTGCTTGGTCTGCTGGAGTTCTGCTTCAGTGCGCTCTTTGAACTGCGTAATATCCCAAATACTCCACACTCGCCCGATAATTTGGTCTGCAAGCCGCTGCGGTTTAGAATACTGAGCAAACACTCTGCCATCTTTGAGCTGTAAAATATCGTAGCTTTCGGCATCCGATTCTCTAGAGACTTCCCAAACCGAATGCCGAAAAACCTCCGGATTGCGAAGTCGCTCAGCGAAGAAGCGCTGGCACTCTGCTGATTCTTTAGATAACTCGAGGTCTTCACCAATTCCCCACATCTCGACAAACTTGCGGTTGTAGCTCAGCACCTCCCCTTCGTAGCTAACCGAGACGATGCCGTACGCGGCGGAATCTAGAGTCCCGCGCAGGATTGATAAAGTTGTCGATAGTTCTGTTTTTGCTACTTCGAGCTGAGAAATCTCCAAGTTAAGCCGCTGGATCATGTCGTCACCAGCTCCATTGAGAATTGGTTCAACCCTTCTATGAACTAGAGCACAGGCCATCATCTGGCCTTGCTCTAAGATGCAGGTCAGCGTGATTTCCAAAGGGACGATTTGGCCAGACTTGGTTCTGTAGCAAGACCGAACAGTAATTTGTCCCTGCTGCTGCAATAGCTGCCATCGCTGTCGCCAAGTTTGAAACTGAAAGTCTCGATCTACGTGTTCTAGAGAGAGAGCCAGAAGCTCCTCGCGCGGGTACTCAAGCAGACGGCAGACGGCATCATTGACGTAAACCAAACGAGCATCGGATGCTACACAGAAAGAAGCGTCACTGACTGAATTAATCAGAGAGTCGGCAAAGAGCAAATTATTAGATGTCGGCTTAGTATTACTGTTCATTAGATAACCTAGCTAGATTAATTGGTCACCTCAAGAGCGATTCTGCGCTCAAACTTCACTCTCGTTGGTTTGTAGCATTTACTGAGCAATCCTATTTCAACCAAATTGTGTGCCCTAACTTTTAAGACGTTGCTACTTGCTACTTCCGTAAATGGCATCTAAATAATTGCTAGTTTTAACTATATAATTGCTAGTTTTAACTATAAACTTTATAGATTTATAGTTGACTGTCGATACGCTATCGAATAATTTCGTTTTGATGACCGAAGTGAATCGAGCTAGCTCAAAATCCATCGGTTAAAAAGCCGCCTTAATCGCACGGGACAGAAAGTTTCAGGCATAAGCATCACGTCAATGCACTAATCGGCTACGCTAACTAAAGACATAACTTACCATTTATGCTGAGTTTTGTAAAGATTTGCAAAGTTGTTATCAGAAAGCGGCGGAGGTAATCTAGACCTGTAGCAGCCAGAGCGAAGAACGCTGTGAGCATTTCCTGATAAACAGCCCTGGCGCGTCAATATCTATCCCAAAAGCTAGCGAAATGAGTCTACCCCTAGATAGATAGTTTTCGAGAGCATCAGCGGTAATTTCAGATAAGAAAAGTAACAGATACTTGTCACCAAAGTTTACAAATGCTGCACGAGTTGGCTATCGGCTTCACAGGAGCTAAAGGAAATTCAGGGCTACTCTTAACGACAGGCTCATCAAAATCTGCACTTTCTTAAAATTTACTTTACGTTTAGGCTCTAAGATCAACCCTGTTCCCCTAGTAGTCCTTACGAGTGATAGCCTCATCAGACAGCAGCGCTAATTACATTACCCTATGGGTTCGACCCTGCTCCAAGAGCAACTAAGCCCAGCTAAGCTGTAGAGTATACTACACCAGGCGATCGCGCTGACTCAATCCACCGAAAAACTCATGACTAAAATATTAGTAGTAGAAGACGAAGCCCAGACCCGCAATCTGTTTCGAGAATGTCTTGAGTTTGAAGGATACCAAACTCTTGAAGCCGACAATGGTCTATTCGGTTTGCAACAGGCACAGCAACACCGGCCCGACCTGGTCATTTGTGATATCATCATGCCCAAATTGGATGGCTACGAAGTGCTGGCTCGACTACGGCAAAACCCAGCAACGGCAATGATTCCGCTGATTTTTCTGACTGCTAAAACAACCAAAGCCGAACAGCGTCAGGGAATGGAACTGGGAGCAGATGATTATCTGACTAAGCCTTCAACGGCAGAGGAACTAATCAGAGCCGTTAACGCTAGACTAGACAAGCAGGCTCTGCTACAGAAGTGCTACGCAGCCGAGTATCAGCAAGAGCCTAAGTCGACCCGCCAACCAGCCGCTCCTCCCCAATCTTTTTTCCCTTACGTTACAGAACTCAAACAAGTTTTCCAATTTATCGAGGCTAATTACGACAAAGGAATTACGCTTTCAGACGTGGCTCAAGCGGTGGGCTATTCACCGGCTTATTTAACAAACCGAGTTAAACGGGAAACTGGGCAAACGGTCAATCGATGGATCATTGAGCGCCGGATGGAAGCAGCACGTTTATTGCTGAAGGAAACCGAGCAATCGGTAGAGCAAATTGCCATAACAGTGGGATATGCTAACGTGTGTCACTTCTTTCGCCAGTTTCGTCAATACAATGGTTTTTCTCCTCAGGCTTGGAGAAGGCAAGCTTGATGTCGGTTAGTCGCAGACACACCTATCTAGGAGCATCGATGAGCCAAAGACATGCTCCTAGATATCAAAATTACTCTTGCCAACGCTAAAACTCTAAAGACGTCAATCCAGCTTAATTCTATTCTTCTTCAGGCTTTCTTTGATTTTGGCAATGTCTAGCTGTTGAATATCTTCTACTAGATAGTCGTTAACAATCAATTCATTTTCCGGATTAATTAAGCCGACAAAACCATCTTTAAGAGTATAATCTTGTAGTGTCTGAGACAGATGGATTTCTGGAAGCGTAATTGGGACAAACTCATAGTGAGGACCATTTTTAATCATGGCATAAGCGACAATGTCCTCAATATAGTATTGTTCGTTGATCACATAAACTGCTTGCCAGTTAGAACCTGCCGCAACAAGTTTATCCACCCGATAGCTAGGATTAAGCTTCACTGATTTGGACATTGACGTGAGAAAGCAGCTAGAATTTGAGACTATTTCTTCCATTTGTTTTCATGAGCGGCCTAATTTTTGATAGTAAAGATAAAAAAAATTTTAAAATTATTGTAGATATCAAGAACTGTGAGCATAAGCTCACGGAGAATGACTCCGATGCTAGTGTTAGGCTACCCAGGTTTTTTCAGTAGAGTATCAGTTTAATCTAAAAACAAAGTTTTTTAGGCAGGAAAAAAGTAAGATTCGGATGTACTACCTCCTAAATTCAGTCCGTTTGCTATAATATGCGGGTTTTACGAGGTAATTGTCTGGCTTTGAGCAGCGTCTCTCGGTCTACCACTCAAATTGGACAGAGTGCGTGAAGAGGAGCTTGAAAGACTGTTATTTAACACTCAAACAACGTAGCCACGAATTTTGGTTTTTGTCATCAAAATTTACAATCTTGACGTGGTGTCCGCGAACAAGATGAGGGACAGCGATTGGAGCGATTTGAGTCCCTAGGTGTCATCAAATAGAAAAGAATTGGCAGTCGAGCGCAAAGCCTGCTCGTTTCTGCTACGCTGTTGGTTTTCAAAATGAACTAATAGCGGCGATCACCGAGGACATTTGCTAGAGATAAAGCGTGGCAAGGCGAGGCATAAATTTTGTCATGATTCTTGCCCGCTGCTGGTTTCGCTAGCTGCTAACAGGACGCTTAAACTATTAATAGTGTGATTACTTTCGCACAAAGCTCGCTTAGCTTCTTGGTGAAAGAAACGGCTAGTGGCTTCAAACTCACAGCCGAGACCCGCTTCGTCTTCTTGCCCTATCATCTCCGCTAGCCGACTACAGACGGTGGCTAAGTCCCGAATGGCGTGACGACGTTCAGCGGTCGCCAGCATCATCTTTAAAGACAAAGAAGCATCTTGGGCAAACAGGCGGCTGACGATGTTGAGCTGGAGGCGATAGAGAGGACTGGAAAAATCTAAAGAGCGCAGCACGTCGATGCCTTGCTCAGCTAGGAATACCCCGAGGCTGAAGGCCCAAAAGTGACGAATCGCTTGAACGACCGTCATGATGCGATCGTGCTCTTGCGGAGTGCAGTAAATGAGCTTCCCCCCTCGACTGGCGATTAAATCTAGGAACCATTGACCAGCCTCCTGCCGACGACCGACACAAACGACCACGTTTTGAGAGAGAAACGATTGGACTCCAGGACCAAACATTGGATGCAGGCCAAGAACCGGTCCTGAGTGATGGTCGAGCATAGCTTGAACGATGCTTGTCTTAATGCTGGTGAGATCGACTAAAACTGTATCGGGCTGGAGATACTTAGCGGCCTGCTCGATCGCGGCCAGCGTTTGAGCAATGGGGACACATACAATCACCAGCTCTGCCGTTTTGAGCAGCTCATCGGCGCGTTGCCAGTCATGGCGTCCGATCGCCTGAACACAGTGACCAGCAGCCGTAAGCTGCTGAGCAAAAAAACGCCCCATTTGACCGCGACCGCCAATAATTGTCACCCGTCGTGGCTGAGGTTGGGCGATCGCCGGAGTCGGGGAAGCAACGCTCGCGGCAGCACATCCGAGAGTGAGGTGTTGCCAGACATACTCGGGAACCCCGGCCTGCGCCAATAGATGACTGGTGTCAACAGCATCGCACGCTTGTGATGCCTTCAGCAGGGCAATTCTTTGACCCAACAACTCGATCAGTTCTCGGTCGATTTTTTGTAGCTCTGGCAACATAATTATTCAAGTAAAGCCGGGAGGACAAATGATCAGTATGGGGGAAGTCGCTCCGCGACGGGGAAAGGGTAAGGGGGAAAGGGGGGTTAGTCAGCCTCTTCCTGATAGGGGAAGTCGCTCCGCGACGGGGAAAGGGTAAGGGGAAAGGGGGGTTAGTCAGCCTCTTCCTTAGTTCTGTATTCTTCTCCAGTCGCGGAGCGACCTCCTCTTTCCCCTTTCCCCGTCCCGCCAGGGACAATTTCCCCTTTCCCCCTTCCCCGTCCCGCCAGGGACAATTTCCCTTTCCCCGTCCCGCCAGGGACTATCTTAGACCAGCGCTGGAGAGGGTTGCTCCCAGCGGTCCATCGATTGAGCCAGGGTGACTAACTCTCGCGCCAGACGGTCGAACTGCTCGGGATTGAGAGATTGAGGACCGTCGGAGAGCGCTTTGGCTGGATTGGGGTGAACCTCAATCATCAGTGAATCAGTGCCGGCAACAATCGCCGCTTTCGCCATTGCTGGGACAAACTCTGACTTCCCGGTTCCGTGACTGGGATCGATCATGATCGGCAGATGGGTCAGGCTGCGCAGAACGGGAACGACCGACAGATCTAACGTGTTCCGCGTGTAGCGCTGATCGAACGTGCGAATGCCTCGTTCACAGAGAATGACATTGGGGTTGCCGGAAGCGAGAATGTATTCTGCCGCCATCAGCCAATCATCGATGGTTGCGGCCATGCCGCGCTTGAGCAATACGGGCTTGTCCTGGGCTCCGACTTTTTTAAGCAGGGCGAAGTTCTGCATGTTGCGCGCTCCGACCTGGAGGACATCGGCCACCTCGGCAACGATGTCAATATCGGCAGTATCCATGACTTCCGTAATAATGCCTAATCCGGTAGCGGCTCTCGCTGCCGCCAGCAGTCCTAACGCGCTTTCGCCGTGGCCCTGGAAGGAATAGGGAGAAGTCCGGGGCTTGTAGGCTCCGCCCCTTAAAAATTTAGCTCCAGCGGCTTTGACGCGCTGGGCGACTTCGATAATCATCGCTTCGTTTTCCACAGAGCAAGGCCCCGCCACGATCGCCAGGGGAGCCTGCTCGCTGAAATGTACAGGACCGTTAGGTGTGTCAACAACCACATCACTAGCTTCTCCGTGACGGTATTCGCGACTGACTCGCTTAAACGGTTTTTCGACGCGGAGGACTTGCTCAATCCAGGGACTCACCTCCTGGATTTGCAGGGGGTCTAGATTAGCCGTATCGCCAATCATGCCAATGACCACTTTATGTCGTCCGGCACTCTTTTCAGGAGTAACCTGCCAGGTTGTGCTTAATTCTTGACAAATGCGATTGATTTCCTCTTCTGGTGTTCCACTTTTAGTGACAACAATCATTGTTACTATCCTTTTGCTTAAATATTGGTCATCATTTCCGTGAATTAGGTTTAATTCCGCAGAAATTGAGCGAGTTCTTCTAGCTTGTGCCAGGCTTCGCCACTGCGAAGCACATCCTTGGCCTGAGCCACTCCTGTGGTAAATGTCTCTGGGAGGCTCGGTTTAGCGATCGCTTCGCCGACGAACAAGGCGAGGGCGGCATTGAGAGCGACCACATCCTGCTGAGCCTGAGTGCCTCGACCCTGAAGTACGGCTTTGAGGATCTCGGCGTTTTCCTGAACGTTGCCGCCGCGAATGGCAGCGGTGGGAGCAACGCTCAGACCAACCTGTTCGGGATGAAGCTCAACGGTTTGGATTTGCTGCTCGGTCACCACCGCCAAATCGGTGACATCCGCTAGTCCGGCCTCATCTAGCTTCTCCCGTCCGTGAGCGACAACGGCACGGCGAGTGCCCATTTGCCGCAGCACCTGAGCAAACGTTTCCACTAGAGTCGGGTCGCTAATTCCCAGAACCTGACCTGTCGGCTGGAGGGGATTGGCCAAGGGACCGAGCAGGTTAAAAATGGTGCGAATTTTGAGGGTTTTCCGCAAAGGAGCAACAGACTTGAGGGCCGGATGCCAGCCGGGAGCAAATAGAAACGTAATTCCGACAGCATCAACTGCTGCCTGCACCTGGTGAGGACTGGCCTGGAGATTGACCCCCAACGCTTCGAGCACGTCTGCCGAGCCTGTTTTACTCGACGCGGAACGATTGCCGTGTTTGGCAACCTTAATTCCTGCCGCCGCCGCCACAAAAGCAACCGCTGTCGAAATATTAAACGTTGAGGCTCCATCACCTCCCGTACCGCAGGTATCGATAATAGGAGTATCGGTGTGGGCCACGGCGGGTCTCACCGATTGAGCATGGAGAACCTGAACCATGCCCAACAGTTCTTCAGCGGTGACTCCTTTGCACTGAATCGCGGCTAGGATGGCCCCAGAAATGACCGGAGGAATCGCGTCAGAGAGCCATCCCTGCATCAAATCGGCGGCTTGAGAAACCGCGAGCGATTCCCGGTCAAGGAGCTGCTGGAGCAGAGCGGACCACGCTGGCGATTCAGTAAGGGGGGCTTCTCTGGTGGGTGTTTCAACCATAGGTCTATCAAAGTAGGGGGTACACAGGTGAGCATTTTTAGCTGTTAGCTGCTAGCTTCAAGAAAGCTTTTCGCTTTGTCTTGAGTTTGGAACATGACTCATGAATCAGCTAACGGCTAATCGCTTTTAAGAAGGCTTCCAGTACTTAGCGACGGTTTGAACATCTTTGTCGCCGCGTCCTGAGCAGTTGATGACAATTTTGGGGCTGCCTGCTAGCTGCGGACAGAGAGTTTCTAGATAGGCAAAAGCGTGGGCCGTTTCTAGCGCCGGAATAATGCCTTCTAGCCGCGACAGTAACTCCAGGGCCTGAAGTGCCTGCTGGTCGGTGACGCTGTAGTACTCTGCCCGCCCGGTTTCTTTAAGGTAGCTATGCTCTGGTCCGACACCCGGGTAATCGAGTCCAGCACTAATGGAGTGAGCTTCAATGGGCTGTCCGTCTTCATTTTGGAGCAGGTAGCTCATCGCTCCGTGGAGAACGCCAACCCGACCTTTGGTGAGGGTAGCGGCGTGTTTTTCGGTAGTTACGCCTTCTCCGGCTGCTTCAACGCCAATCAGCCGGACGGAGGGTTCTTTAACAAAATCGTGAAATAGACCAATGGCATTGGAGCCACCGCCGACACAAGCTAGCAGAATATCTGGTAACCCTCCCCATTTTTCCTGGGCCTGAATGCGAGTTTCTTCACCGATGATGGCGTGAAAATCTCGGACCAGCATCGGGTAAGGGTGGGGACCGGCGACAGAGCCGAGGATGTAGTGAGTGGTTTCGACGTTGGTCACCCAGTCGCGGATGGCTTCAGAGGTTGCGTCTTTCAGAGTCCCGGTTCCGGCCTCAACGGGAGCTACTTTAGCTCCCATGAGGCGCATCCGAAAGACGTTGAGCGCCTGTCGCTCCATGTCGTGAACGCCCATGTAGACGATACACTTCAGCCCGAAGCGAGCGCAGGCGGTGGCGGTGGCGACACCGTGCTGTCCGGCTCCGGTTTCAGCGATGATGCGCTCTTTGCCCATGCGCTTAGCCAACAGTACCTGGGCCAGAGCATTATTAATTTTGTGAGCGCCCGTGTGGTTGAGATCTTCGCGCTTGAGGTAAATCTGCGGTCCTGTCCCGTCCGGCTTAGCGTAGTGCGCCGTCAACCGCTCAGCAAAGTAGAGCGGAGTGGGACGACCGACGTAATCTTTGAGCAGATGTTGCAGTTCTGCTTCAAATTCTGGTTCGCCGCAGTACTGGTGGAATGCTGCTTCTAGCTCATCGAGGGCGGGCATGAGCGTTTCTGGAACGTACTTGCCGCCAAATTGTCCGAAGCGTCCCGCAGAATCGGGGCGCTGAGCATTAATGGGTTTATCGGGAGTTGCTACCATATTGATTGATCGAATGTACGAAAGAGTGTGGTCAAGGCTGGGTGAATTGGCATAGAATGAACGGATATTATTTTGATGGCTCGCCGTTTATCCTTACATTACTAGGCGGAGACGGTTTCCTTAACGCTGGCGATCGCTTCTTTAAGTTCTTGGCACAGCTTTTGGACAGCCTCAAGACCTTCGGCTTGAGAACTACCGGCTAGACGCTTAACAAAGGCGCTACCAACAATCACCGCATCGGCTCCCCAGTCCTTCATCTGGCGAGCTTGGTCGCCCCCAGAAATGCCGAAGCCAATGCCGATGGGCTTATCGGTGAGCGTACGCATCTGAGCGAGCAGATCTTTCACCCGTGTCTGCACCTGAGTCCGCATGCCGGTAACGCCCGTGACGCTCACCAAATAGATAAAGCCTTGAGAGCGCTGAGCGATCGCCTCGATGCGCTGGGCTGAGGAGGTAGGAGCCACCAGTAAAATGACCTCTACTCCCAGCTCCGCTGCCGTTTCTAGCAGCTCGGAGGCTTCATCGATGGGTAAATCCGGCACCACGAGACCCCGCGCTCCAGCGGCGGCAATTTGCTCTAGAAACGAGCGAATCCCGCGATTGAGAATTGGATTGTAGTACGTAAATAACACAATTGGAGCCTGCAAATCTGGGCTAACCCTTTTCACCAGCTCCAGCACCTGCTCTAGCTTAGTACCTCGCTGAAGGGCGCGAGTAGCGGCTGCCTGAATCACGGGACCATCGGCGAGGGGATCGGAATAGGGAATTCCCAGCTCAATGATATCAGCCCCGTTCTGGTCTAAAACTTTGAGAGCTTTCTCGGTGGTGGCCAAATCGGGATCGCCAGCGGTAATAAACGGAATCAGAGCGCATTGCTGACGGTCTTTAAGAAAATTGAAGCGTTCAGAAATAGAAGTCATTTTAGTGGTAGTCGTTTACTGCTAATACGTTAACGTAGAGGCGATATTTGCTTGATTGTCTCTTGACAACGGCACCCCGTTTCCCCCCTCTTTAAGTGCAACCTTACCAGGAGAAAGACCGTAATTATCCTTGTCCTAGCGACTTAACTAACGCCGCATCGCTGTAAAGCTTGCTGACGGCCTGCTCGACGTTAGGCTGCTTGACTAGGGATTCACCAACCAGTACCGCTCTGGCTCCTGCTGTGCGCACAAACTGCAAATCTGCTGACCCGTGAATTCCCGATTCACTGACTACCGTGATGCCTAAGTCACGAATTTGGGGATGAGTCGCCATGAGCTGCTGGGTGGTTTGAAGAGCGACCGTGAAATTTTCAAGATTGCGGTTGTTGATTCCGAGCAGGCGTAAATTCGGCAACGTTAGGACGCGAGCGAGTTCTGCTGAAGTGTGCACTTCCACCAGCGCGTTCATGCCGAGCGAGTGAATGAGCGACATAAATTTGTGAAGATCGCGATCGCTCAAAATAGCAGCAATCAACAGCACCGCATCAGCTCCAGCCGCTCGCGCCAGATAGATCTGGTACGAATCGATAATAAACTCTTTGCACAGCAGCGGTAAAGAGACGTGCTGCCGTACGCGCCGCAGGTTATCAAAACTGCCCTGGAAAAAACGGTAATCGGTGAGGACCGATAGGCAGGCAGCACCGCTGCGCTCGTAAGCCTGCGCAATGCTGACCGGATCGAAATCGGCTCGCATTACCCCTTGACTAGGAGAGGCTTTTTTCACCTCAGCAATCAGGCTCGGCTGCCGCGAATTCTGCTCAAGCGCACAGACAAAATCTCGCGCAGCGAATGAAACTTGCTGCTTTAAGGTAGCCAGCGGCACTTGTTCCTGCATCAGCGCCACTTCTTGCTCTTTGTGCCAAACGATCTCTTCCAAAATATGACGGGGTGGCGCGTCAGGAGCAACAATCTGATAACCCGAGTGGCTCGGTGCGCAACGGCGACGAATCTGCATAGTGTTTTATCCTACTTAATCGAGACAACAGGAGCGCTCGCTGCCTGAGCCTGAATCACATTATTAATAATCGCTAGTCCGACTCCACCCGCCAAGCTCATGATGGATTCGGGATGGAACTGAACGGCAGTAATGGGCAACTCCTTATGTTCGATCGCCATGACGACGTTATCTTCTGAGACTGCCGTGACCTGAAGCGCATCGGGCAGGCGATGGGGAAGGGCAAACAGGGAGTGGTAGCGACCCACTTCAAAAGACTGCGGTAGATTTTTGAACAGGCGCGATTCTGGCTCCACCACGAGAATTTGAGAGGTCTTGCCGTGTTGGGGATAGTCAAGAATGCCCAGTTCGCCGCCAAAGGCTTCTACGATTCCCTGTAGCCCCAAACAAACACCAAACACAGGGAGCTGCCGTCGTACGCACGCCTGCACCATCTCGGGAACGCGGAAATCGCTGGGTTTGCCGGGACCGGGAGACAGCACTACGAGAGCGGGTGCTTCGGAATCGAGGACTGATTCGGGGAAGCCGTGACGGAGAGTAGTGACCGTGGCTCCTGACTGCCGCAGGTAGTTAGCGAGGGTGTGAACGAAGGAGTCTTCGTAGTCGATGAGCAGAATCCGCTGGGCTAAGGACTCGGGAAAAACTGTGCTGGGGCTGCGGGATGCTGTTCCCGTCGCCGTCTCGCACCCTTGACAGGCATCACAGAGAGTTTGAAAGAGGGCGGCTGCCTTGGTATGGGTTTCCTCTTCTTCGGCTTCGGGATTGGAGTCATAGAGAACCGTGGCCCCCACTCTCACTTCAGCAATGGAATCTTTGAGACGAATGGTGCGCAGCGTCAACCCGGTGTTGAGATCGCCGTTGAAGGCGAGATACCCCACCGCCCCGCCATACCAGCGACGGGCGCTGTGTTCGTGCTGTTCGACAAACTGCATCGCTGAGCGTTTGGGGGCTCCCGTTACCGTTACGGCCCAGGTATGGGTAAGAAAGGCATCAAGGGCATCAAATTCCGGTCGCAAAATACCCTCAACGTGATCGACGGTGTGGATCAGATGGCTATACAGCTCTACCTGGCGACGACCGATGACCTGGACCGAGCCGGGTTCGCAGATCCGCGATTTATCGTTGCGATCTACGTCGGTACACATGGTTAGTTCGGCCTCGTCCTTGTGAGAGTTGAGCAACTGGCGGATTTGAGCGGCATCATCGATGGCATCCTGACCCCGGCTGATGGTGCCGCTGATCGGGCAGGTTTCGACGCATTTTCCTTCTACGCGCACAAACATTTCTGGAGACGCACCGATGAGGTATTCGCCGCCGAGGTTAAGCAGAAAGCCGTAGGGACTGGGGTTGATCTGCTGGAGAATCTCGAACAGCTTGGCTGGCGTTTCGGCACAGTTGCGATAAAAGCTTTGGCTGGGAACGACTTCAAAGAGATCGCCGCGCCGAAAGTATTCTAAAGCCACGCCGACTTTTTTGGCATAGTCGCCTCTGTGATGGTCGGATTCCCGCTCGGGAGTAAGCTGAGCCCCGCGATAATCGATCGCTTCCCCGGTCCGTGGAAGTCCTCTGGTGGTGCCGTGTTCGGTGGTGAAATCGTACTGGATGCAGTAAGCGCTCTGCAAGTAGTAATCCACCACCACGAGTTCGTCTGGCAGGTAGAGAACCAAGTCGCGCTGATCGTTGGGGCGATCGCGGTGTTGGGTAATTGATTCAAACTGAAAGACTAAATCGTAGGCAAAAGCGCCGTACAGCCCCAGGTTTTCGTCTTCGTGGCTGAAGAAGGCACGGCTGAGTTCTCGCACTAGCGTAAACACCGATGGCTGCTTGCTGCGCTCCTCTTCGGAGAAGAACTGAGTCGCTGGCTTAACGGCTCCCGTGAGGCGCTGCTCCTGAAGTTCGAGGTGCTCTAGGTGGTCGTGTCCCCGCAGCCAGTCAGCGATGAAGGGCAACAGCACCTGGCCGCGCTCGTTGTGAGCTGCGATAGTAAATGTGCGATCGCGGGTGGCCAATTCTAGGGGAGGATTGATAAATCCAATCGCCCACCGCTTATACCGTCCCGGATACTCGTAGCTACTGGCGAGCAAGCCGCCTCTTTGCGAGTTTAAGCGGGATAAAATCCTGTCTGTTGCTGTCTCCATCAGAATTTTAGCCCGAGAGCGAGTGACGCTGATGCCGCCTTGAGTCGTGTAACGGTGGGATGTTAATTTCATTCAGTCTCCTGTGCTGCGTTCAGTGATTGGGGGTGCGATCGCCTCTTTACAAAATTTGACTCCATCAATTAGTATTAAAAACCTCGGATACAGACAGAGCAGCCAACAATTTATGGCAGGTACGAGTAAGCTTAATAATTGTTTAAGCTTCGTTTCAATGAACAATCTTTAGAACGCTTTTTCTATTTTTTTGCTTTCTGCTCGTGGCAGCAATTCTCTACTTCTGGAGACACTCTACATTAAAATTATGTATCGCAAAAAGATGAGAAACACCAACGAGATTTCTTTGCATAAACCCTTCTCATTGACTGCGACTCGATTAGCCATCAGCTAAATAATAGGAACCTCAATCAAAAGATTATTCATTGTTTGCTGACTTTAAAATTCCTTAAGCTTCTGGGTAGTGCAAAGTTGGGGCAGTTCAAACTTTGCACCCGCGAAAAACATTGAACTGGCGACTTGAACACAACTATGCACACCCAAGCTTGAGGTTTCCACAGCAACTGCATGGTTGCTCTAAACAGCTTGATAACAACTTAGGATTAGCTATTTGATATCGCGCTTTAGTTGATGGGGGCTTCAGCGCGGGTAGTGTTGTGTACCTGCTTCAGCGTTTTTGATGAACTACAAGGTATTAACAATTTATGGCTGAAGAACTAACAGTGAACCCGATAAGCACGTCTGCTGATGCTGCTTCAGGGGAGCCTACCGTTCCAGTAAATAGCCTATCAGATGGTGCTGGTGCCGATGGTAGCGATGAATACGATTCTCCCTCCGGCAACCCGTTTGCCGGAGGGAGTAACCCGCTAGCAGGAGGAACAGCTAGCGGCTTTGGAGGAGGGGCGCTTGGCGATCCGTTAGCTCCCGCCGAGGGATATGAATACGATCACGACAGCGGTTTGCCGATGCGGACTCCCTTTGACCAACTGCTGGAGTTTGAAGAGTTCGGCAACGTCGGCGACATCTTTGCTGGCGGTGGCGACATGGCTGGTGCTGGTGGCGGTATGCCCTTCGGTAGTTTTGGCGGCAATGCGGAAGACAACTCGTCGAATCCCTTCGCAGGAGGCTACGACCCCAATACCGAGGGCAGCCCTTTTACTGAAGAAGATGATACTCCGAGTGAGGGCTCTGAAGGTGTCACCGAAACTCCTTTTGGTGGCGGCGGCTCAATGATGGGCATGGGCGGTGGATTCAGCGGCAGCATCGACACGGGTGTTGGCAACACCGACAACGGTAACGGCAACAACTTTCTCGGGGATTCAGAGGGAGAAACCGGCAGCGGCAATCTAGCTGACGGAAACGGAAACTGGTTCTTTGGCAACGATAACCAAGCTAGTGGAAACGGAAACTGGAACTTCGGTGAAGGAAATCAGATCAGCGGAAACGGAAACTGGAACCTGAACGCAGAAGAGGGCGGTACTCCCTTTGATAACTTGTTTGCTGGGAACAATAATCCTCTCAGTGGCGGTAATCCGTCTGGTTTCGGCGAGGGCGATGCTCCGCTTGCAGACGTTGGCGGGAACAACCCCGTATTGTCGGGCGGTAGCACGACACCAACTCCGGTTGGCGACGGTGAAACGCCGGATACCGCTGAGGATCCCACCGGCAACCAAAACGTCATCAACGGCAACGGGAACTGGAACTTCGGTAGCACGAACAACATTTCCGGCAATGGGAACTGGAGTTTTGGCAGTAACAACGCCATCGACAACGGCAACGGGAACTGGAGCCTCGGAGATAACAACCAGGTGAGCGGGAACGGTAACCGTCCGAGCGGTAGCGATAACAGTATTTCTGGCAACAGCAATCGAGTTAGCGGCGACGGCAACAGCATCAACGGCAATCGCTTTACCCTAGATGACGATAATTTGACCATCTTTGGTAACGCCGATCGCTACTTCGAGACTAATGCTGATGGCAGCGTCACCTTAGTGAGTGACGAGTCTGCCAGTGACCCTAACTATACCTTCGACTTCACCGGAGTAGCTGGAGCATCTGATGAAGGTGAACCAGACGCACTTCTAAACGGCGGTGAGATGCCTGTGGAAGTCGATACTGAAGGTCAGGGGATTGTTGACCAGGTTTACGAAAGTTTGAATGGTGCCGGTACAGGTTCTTTACCAGATACCGATGCTTCTATGGGTGGTGCAGCAGGAATCTTCCCTGAAGGAGAAGTTCCGACAGATGTTCCCCCGGATGTTCTACCAGTGGCGTAGGACACATTCAGCAGTAGCAATACATTGTGAGCTACTCAGGCTTGTTAACGCAAGTCTTTCTATTAAGTTTGCCATTTAATTGCAGGACGCAAAGGCAAACGAATTGACAACGTTATCTATAAGAGGACACATACATGTTTGGTGGAAATATGGGCGGCTTCGGCGGCGGCGGCAACTCTGGCGGCGGTAGCCCCTTCGGTGGCGGTGCTGGTGGCTTCGGCGGCGGCAACTCTGACGGCGGTGCCTCTTCCGGTGGTCCGATGGGCGGTGCTCCTAATACCAACACAGACCCCAACTACAATTACGACTTTGGCGATGCTGGTGGCGGTTCAGATATGATGAGCCAGCTCAGCAGCAGCCCATTTGGTCGCTTACTCGATTTACCGGGTATTGACGGTCCGGAAGATATTTTTGGTAACGTCGGTGTTCCTGGACAAAATCCTTTTGGGGGCGGCGCAGGCGGAGAGGAGCCCTCCGGTGGAAATGGAACGGACTCCTCTACAGGCGGGGAAACCCCCAATAACAATGGTAGCCCCTCTATGGACGGTGGCAACCCCTTCGGTGGCGGTGGTGCTGGCGGCTTTGGTGGCGGTGGCAGCCCCTTCGGTGGCGGTGCTGGCGGCTTTGGCGGCGGCAACTCTGGCGGCGGTAGCCCCTTTGGTGGCGGTGCTGGCGGAGGAGAAAACCCCTGGGCCGGTTGGGATCCTCTAACAGAAGGAAATCCTCTTGTTGAGGGCGACGAGCCTAACGTTTCTTTCCCAGGCGGTGATGCTGATTCTGACGCTGGCGGTCTGGGCAGCCTTCCCGATACCGGTGAAGTCGTGGTTGGTGATGACGAAAGCTACATCATCAGAAGCGAGGATGGCGAGTGGCTCCTCAGTGACGATGCTGAACCAAGCGACGACGACACTTCTATTTCTAATCCTGATGTTCCTGGTGTTAGTGAAGAGCTCTTATCTTCTGGAGGAAATCCTTTCGGCGGCAACCCGTTTGAATTTGACCCCACTGCCGCTCTTTCCGACAGCTCTGATATTCCTGGCACCGATTCTGCGGCGGGAATTTTTCCGGTCGGACAGGTTCCCGAAGGACTTTCTAACGAAGAGCTCGCCGTGTCTACCGGCACACCGGTTGATGACGCTCCTGCTGCTTCTGACTCTCCTTGGGTGTGGGACTTCGGTGGCGACGGCTCCTTCGGTGACGGCTCTGTAGAACTGAACGAAGATGGTCAGGTTGTTCTTCCCAATGACGTTGCCATTCCTCTCTTCAACGAGGAAGGCGAATTAGAGCCTCCCGTTGGCGGCCCGGTTGGCAGTGCCGTTGTCAATAATGAGGGCGTTCTAGAAATTCCCGGCGGCATCAACGTTCCTCTGCTCAACGAAGAGGGCGAGTTTGAGCTACCTGTTGGCGTTGCTCCGGTTCTCGACGAAGAGGGCGGATTTGAGCCTCCCGTTGGTGGCGCTCCCGCTCTCAATGACGAGGGCGAACTAGAGATTCCGAATGTCGGCAATATTCCCCTGTTCAACGAAGAGGGCGGATTTGAGCCTCCCATTGGTGGTGGCGCTCCCGCTCTCAATGACGAGGGCGAACTAGAGTTTGCTGGCGGATTTGAACTGCCAATTTTCGGCGAAGAGGGCGAGCTGGAGCTTCCTGTTGGACCGGGTGCTCCTGTAGCTGGTGAAGACGGCATCCAGTTCCCTGTTGGTGGTGGAGCCAATATTCCCGCTGGTGAAGACGGCTTTGAAATTCCGGCTGCCAATCCGTTCCTAGAGGGTAGCGAACTGGCGATTCCTGTTGCTGGTGGTGCCTACCTCCTCAACGATGAGGAAGGAAACTGGTTCTTGAGTTCGGATGAAGCCGCTAGCGATGACGATTCGCCGCTGCAAAGTGGTGCTGCTGGCATTGGCTCTTTTGGAGCGGGTATTAACACCACCGAAGATGGCGGAGTGAATCTGAATGTTGCTGGTCCAGTAGGCGAATTTGGAATTCCATTACCGATTGGCAGTGGTGCTCCTGACACCATTGCTTAACTCGGTTACGACCGTAACAACATAGCCTCATGAGTCACGGGTCGCATTGCTTAATTGCTGATGCGACCCTGACCATAACTTCTGCTAATTTTTATTCCCTTTGGCGGTAGTCACCCTCAGTATTTTTGAATTTAAAGAGCAATGACTGAAAACTTGACTCAAAAACAATCATTCTTCGTGGAGAACCACAATGGCGATGGCAACAATCGCCAGCAGGACGCGATCGCCTCTACCAGCAACGGTAACGGCACCGCCTCACTGACCGTTGCCCAGGCACTGGTAAAAGCTCTCGAAGCATTAGGAGTCCGCGAAGCCTTTGGCGTATCTGGTGGCGCGATGGCAACGCTATGGGGCGCTTTATCCAACAGCCCTCTGATTGAGGTGCTGCACTGTCGTCACGAGAGCGGCGCGACCTTTGCCGCGACTGAAGCTCATTTTGCCAGCAACCGTCCGGTGGTTTCCTTTTCAACCGCTAGTCCCGGCATCACCAACTCGCTCACTGGATTAATGGCAGCGCGGGACGAAGGGGCAAAAGTAATTCATTTTTCGGCCTGCACGTCTGCACCACAGCGCGGACGGTGGGCGATTCAAGAAACCAGCGAGCAAACCATTCCCCAAGGCGGTATTTTTACTTCTGGAGCCCTGTTTAACTACGCTACCGTTCTTGAGTCTCCGCAGCAGCTTCCCCAAATTGCTCGCCGATTAGCTCTAGGCGTTTCCCAAAGGGGAACTTTTGTCGCTCACATCAGCATTCCCACTGCCGTACAGTCTGCGCCGATGACCACGGCGGTGCCGGAAGTCAATTTAGCCCCAGATCTGTCGGTTCCTAGCCAGAAAACGGTGTCTAAAGTCGCCGCCCTGCTGTCTGAAGGACCGTTTGCTATCTGGGTCGGCTACGGAGCGCGGGGAGCGGCTCAGAGCATTCTTCAGCTTGCCGAGAAAACCGGAGCCGCTGTGATGTGTTCGCCGCGCGGAAAAGGCGTTTTCCCCGAAAATCATGCTCAGTTTGTCGGCGTTACAGGATTAGGCGGTCACGAATCGGTGCTGGAGTATCTTCAGGATCATCGACCCCACCGAACCTTGGTGATCGGTACACGTTTAGGCGAACCGACTTCATTTTGGAGCCATGAGATGGTTCCTGCCAAAGGATTTATTCATGTTGATATCGATCCGAAAGTTCCTGGTGTCGCCTATCCGTTTGCCCAAACCTATCCTGTGATCGCCGATGCCGACGTCTTTGTGCAGGCACTACTGAATCATTTGCCTCCGTCAGAACCAGGAGCGTTTCCCACTCCCGAGAAAGACGATATTACCCTAGCAGAGAGCAACTTGGTGCGCCCAGAAATCCTCATGGAGGCTATTCAGCGCGTGGTCGTGGAAGGCAGCGATGCGGTAGTGCTGGCAGAATCGGGGAACTCCTTTACCTGGGCGACTCATTTCCTCCGGTTCCCCCAGCCGAACCGCTACCGCGTCAGCACTGGGGTTGGCTCGATGGGTCATAACGTCACGGGCGTTGTGGGAGCTGCCCAAGGGCGCAACGGCAAAGCGGTGGCGATCGCCGGAGACGGAGCCATGCTGATGAACAGTGGTGAAATCAGCACCGCCGTTAAGTATCAGCTTCCAGCCGTATGGATTGTGCTCAACGATGCTTACTACAATATGTGCAACCAGGGAATGCAAATGCTCGGCATGACGGGGGCAGACGCCAAGCTGCCGGAGACAGACTTTAGTCTGATTGCTCGCGGCATGGGCGCTCAGGGCATTCGCGTCACTGCCGAAGCTGGACTAGCGGAAGCCTTGCAGCAGGCGATCGCCGCCGCGGGTCCAGTTGTGGTAGACGTACTCATCGATCCGACTCGGTTTGCCCCTTCTAAAGGACGCAATAAGAGCCTCAGCGCTCAGGGAGTCAAAACGACTCCTCAAGACAATCACGAGGAAAAGCAGGTTTCTTTTCCCCTCGTCTGAGGCCGCAGGCCAAGCCGCCAAACGGCGGGAAAAGGAAAAGCGCCTGCGGCGCGGGGAAAGGGGGACTTAAACCTTTCCCCGTCCCGAAAGGGACAATTTTCCCTTTCCCCCTTCCCCGTCCCGTAGGGACTAAATTAGCAATAGACTGCATTCATCAACACGGAACAGCAATCTGATGCTAATCGGTAGATAAATCGAAATTAATCAACTAACAAAACTCTCAACCCGAAAATTGTTCATTGCCGAAAGAATGTTCATTCGTGTAGCAAAAAAATGTTCATTGGCAGCGTCTTTTGCCTCCTATAACATTTTGTTAAAAGCGTAGGGTTTTGCTTATTAAACCTGCCCATAAAGACTCTAGTTTGTTCTATTTATTTTTACTGCTATTCGGTCGTCATTTTGTCTACAGACCGAAAGCAGAATTAATCAGGGGAAAACAGCGTGAAGCTTTTTGAAACAGTTAGAAATATGGGGCACGAGCAGGTTCTTTATTGCCATGACCAAGACTGCAATCTAAGAGCCATTATTGCTATTCATGATGCGGGACTCGGTTCAGCCATGGGAGCAACTCGTCTTTGGCCCTATGCTAGTGAAGAAGATGCCTTGCGAGACGCGCTGCGTCTGAGTCGAGGCATGACCTATAAAGCTGCCTGTGCCAATATTCCAGTTGGTGGGGGCAAAGCAGTGATCATAGCTGATCCCAAGGAGAAAACCAGCGAGCTTTTGAGAGCCTATGGCCGATTTATTAATCGATTAAACGGTCGCTTTGTGACAGGCCAAGATGTTAATTTAACTCCTGAAGATGTCCGAGAAATTTGCCACGAAACCAAATACGTTGTCGGCATGTCAGAAGCGTCTGGTGGGCCAGCTCCGGTCACGGCAACGGGTGTTTTGTTTGGCATCAAAGCGGCTGTGGAATACCGCTTCCACCGCCAAAACATAGACGGATTAAGAGTTGCGGTTCAGGGATTAGGAAACGTTGGTAAAAACGTTTGCCAGCGGCTGCACGACCAGGGAGCCAAACTCACCGTTTGCGATATTAATCCGCAAAAAACAGAGGAAGTTAAGCGATTATATGGTGCGGAAATTGTTGCGCCAGAACAAATTTTTTCCCAAAATGTTGATGTCTTCTCTCCCTGTGCATTAGGGGGCGTTCTTAACAGCTCAACTATTCCTCAACTACGAGCAAAAATCGTTGCTGGCGCAGCAAACAACCAGCTTGAAGACGAGCAGCTTCATAGCCGTTTACTCAGAGCCAAGGGCATTCTGTACTGCCCCGACTACGTTATTAACGCTGGAGGCTTAATCAACGTCTACAACGAAATGATTGGCTACGACGAAGCCAAGGCGTTTGTGCAGCTCAACGGGATTTACAACACGTTACTGGAGATATTCACCCTGGCTGAAAGCCGGGGAATTAGTAACTTTGAAGCGGCTCAAGCACTTGCTGAGGAACGCATTGCGAAAGCCAAACAGAAACTGAAGGAATCGTAAATATGGAAGAAAATACCTTTGCCACATCTGCCTACATAGCCAGCTCTCCAGAAACGGCTTTCGATTACATCTACGCTCTAGAAAATCTAGACGACTGGACCCTTTACAGCCGGATGATCGAACAAATCGATGATAACACTTGGCTAGGAACTGCGTCTGGATATCAGCACAATCTCTACTATCACGTCAAAAAATTTGCCACTCACTCTTTTCGCGGGATCGAATGGCACTGCGGATTTGAGTATCAGAAATATTTTCAGGTTTATCCGGTTTTCCTATTTCCTCCTGAATATATTGAACCCGGCACAGACGAGCAAGGCGTGTACTTTCACTGGCTGAGCTTCGTCGATCCAAAACGAAGAACGCCGATGATTATGCAGGGAATTGAAACGGTTCATACCTCCGAATGCCGCTCGTTGAAAGCTATTTTAGAACGCAACGCCGGGACAACGGCAGCGGCGCAGGGACGCTATCGGATCGATGCCGATACGATTTACGTCGATGCCCCCGGGGAGCTTGGGTTTGAATTCCTCAAAGATCTCCGCAACATGGATGATTGGGCGCACCTACTCCGCGCTGACGGCGAAGTTGGTACAGAGTCCGGGAATTTCCTCGATGAATATAACCAACAAGTTGAGGTGAGTCTTCAAGCCCACGACCTTAACAATTTCTACATCGTCGAACAGAGTTTTTACTACCCCAACGATGACTTCATGCAGCGCTGTCCAACAGTCATTATTCCCTGCTCCTACGCCTTTGGCGACCCGAGCGCTCAGGGGTTCATCCAGCACCGAATTACCTTCTGGCCCACTCAGAACCCTCTCCGTCGCGGCAAGCTGCAAATCCACGACTTCGGTGCTGAAAGCATGAACATTAAGCGATTGCTGGAAGCTAAAGCAGGCAATACTCAAACGTTTGCGCGTGGAATGAGCTATCAACCCGCTGATTCTGCCACTCCTGTTGCCTCTGTGTAGATTGAGACCAGTCTATCTCACGGGCTGCCAATTTCATCTAGACCTAATTCCTGTTGTTATAGGGAGCGAGGAGTCTTTACTGAAATTTTTATCCCATACTAACAGTTGTTGAACGGTGAAAATCAAGCCAGAACGAACCGGATGCTGTTAAGGAGGAAACGGTTCCAGAACCTTCCTCTTTTTCCGCGCCTTGGGGCGCTTTTTCCCACTCTCTGCCAGCAGAGAGGTTTTAGCTTCAGAGTAATGGGTCAGGCGTAGAGCCTGCATTGGCAGGCCGCTACGCTTGTCGCGCCGGGTAGCGCGTTTAGCGATCGCCCGCCTCGGGCCAAAGGAAGCGATCGCCCGTCAGTTAATTATATTAAATCTCACCGATTCTACTCATGAAGCCACTTTCGACTTTGCCAGTGGTGTTTGCTGGAGCTAGTTTAATGGTTAGTGCGATCGCGCTCGAAGCAACATCGACAACATTAGACTTTTCGCGCACCGTTGGCAACCCCAATAGCAACTCGGTTGCGTCCGCTATAAAAATTAGTAACGCGAATAATATCTACGTCGTTGACGGCATCAATAACGTCCTTGAAGTTCTAGATAGCAGCGTCTGGTTCACGTCTGCCCTCAATCAGACGGGGATCGACGCTTCCAAAAAGACCAACGTTTATTTCGTTGACGGCATTAACAATACCTTACAAGTACTAGACGATACCACTATCGGAGTGCTTGCCGCTACTGATGGACAAGATAGCTTCGCTCCAGCGCGCGGCAACGCCTTTCTGGTTGATGATTTTAATCAAAGTATCGCGGTCGGCGACCCAAACAACACCGGACTCATCGCCACCAACGGAAGCAGGAACGGCTTGCTCACTCTTCCTGCTAACGCTGCCAACTCCCCGGATGACACCTACATTGTGGACGGGTTTAATAATCGCTTAGAAATAACCAACCGCAAAGGGGTTCCAAGAGCCAATCCCCTTGTCCCCGTAGCCTATAGTAATTTCTTTGCTGGTGAAACCAGCATCGAGGAGATTCGAGACGAACTCGGGGCTCTCATTGCGAACGTGAGCAGTAGCGAATCCGGTAGTTTCGAGGAAGCCTTTAGCGATATCGCTGACGGACCCTTCGATAGTGCATCCGACGAGGAATTAGAAGCGGACATTATCAACAACGTCGGCAACCCTAACCGAAATTTAGGATGGGTGAAGAATCTTTCCGTCAATGAACCGGTCAATGCGGCTGGCAGTAACCTATCGCTTCAGCGCGGTGCGTACAGCGGCGGCACGGCCATCAATTCCCAAATTGACATTACCTCAGAGCAGCTTGGCGTTCACCTGATTGACGGCTTCAACAATGCCCTTCAGGTCATTAAAACTAGCGAGATTGCAGACAAAGAAAGCGTTTATCTAGTAGACGGCATCAACAACAGCCTTCAAATATCCGACACCAGTCTGTCGTTATTCGGCAGCAACAGCAATTCCGAGCGTCAGGTCAATGGAGATGCCGCAGCAATGGGTGGCGGTGTCGATAGCGCCGATGTCCTCAGTCCTGAATTTGTTCGTTACCTCGCCAACGATGCTAGCAATCCAGAAGCGAACGGTTGGCTAGAATTTCTTAGTCCTGAAGTTCTCGATACTGTGCTGGCCGAATTTGGCAGCGGCGACGACATCGACGGCAACTTTCTTTACTTCCTCGCCAACTACGCCAGCGGCAACATTCCCGACAGCATTCCTCCCCAGGTAGGGCTTGGGCAAAGCTTCACCGTTGGGGGCGAATTTAACATCGAGGAGGTGTTCGCAGACCTGGGGGTTGATAGCGACGGGCAAATTGTGTTTGCTGACGAGATCGTTGGCAATCGAGATGAAGATTATTACCAGGCCGAGAAAATCGCTAACCGCATTGAGCTTGTGGATAGCAACGGAGAAATCTATACGATTGCTGACGACCAGGTTGCCGTAGACGGCAGTGGCAACGTTTATTTAGCCAGAGGCATTAATAACCGCATTCGGATCGCCGGAGATAATCTTGGCCAAGAAGCGGCTACCGTTCCCGAACCGTCCTCAATCCTTGGTTTGCTCCTGCTAGGCGGTGGGGCAGTAGCGGCTAGACGACATAGGCAATAGCAGCTTACGTCTTTTCCCTAGTGTCTCTTTCTAGTAAAGATATGAACGCTGTAAACTTCATGCATAATTTTCGAGAGCTTTTAGTGGAGTAAAAGAAGAGAAACAAAATTGTGAGCAATTTAATGACAAGAAACTGAGGGGAGAAAGCGAAATAAACTTATGATTTTTTCAATGGGGTTCTATCAATGTTTGCAAAAGGTCTTATGTATATTGCCCAAAATCTAGACCAAATGAGTGTTACTTCTCTACTCCATCACTGGCTCTCGCGGCAGACTTCCCTAGAGGGCTTAGAATGGCTGGAGCAAAAGAGACAACAGATTGTTCAAGGAGCGCCAGCGCGAGTGTTGTTTGCTGCGTTTAGTGCCGTGCCGCGCCAGATTAGCAAAGAGCCTCTTCAGCTCACCACAGAAGACTGGCAGGCGATCGCCAGAATCCGTCCCGGCTGGAATCCCAAACACTGGAGCCTCACTCAGACGGCTCGAACCCTGCTGGTGCTGTCGCTACCCGAGCGCGATGCCGCCTCCTACCAACATCCCCTCGAGCAGCTCTTCAACGCGGCGGATATCGGGGAATTAGTGGCCCTCTACCAAGCCTTACCGCTACTGCCGTACCCAGAACAGTTTCGTTTGCGAGCAGCGGAGGGGCTGCGCAGCAACATAACAGCAGTGTTTAATGCCGTTGCCCTCCGCAACCCCTATCCCTCTGAGTATTTTGACGACGGAGCCTGGAATCAACTGGTGCTGAAAGCGCTGTTTGTTGACAGCCCACTCCATCTCATTCACAGACTCGACCAGCGCACCAACCCCGAACTGGCGCAAATGTTAATCGACTACGCCCACGAACGCTGGTCAGCCCAGCGAAGCGTTTCCCCCGAACTGTGGCGAGCCGTTGGTAGTTACGGCACCCTCACTCTCGTCACCGATCTAGAGCGGCTGTTTGCTCAGCCAGATCCGACCCAAAAAGCCGCTGCGGCCCTCGCCTGCGCCCAGAGTAACCGCCCAGAAGCCCAAGCACTGCTCGCTAGCCACCCAGACTTGGAATCGGCTGTGCGATCGGGACGCTTAACCTGGGACAACTTCTTACAGTTATCAGTGACCAAATTAATTTGATGAACAAACAAATTATTAACTTACTCAGCACCATCAATCGGCAACCGGTCACTGAATAAGGACGACATCATTGATTAACTATGAACCAAATGTACATTGACCCTCACATTCACATGACGGCTCGCACCACTTACGACTACCTCACGATGCGGGAGTCAGGAGTGGTCGCCGTGATTGAACCCGCTTTTTGGTTAGGACAGCCGCGCACGAATGCCGGTAGCTTCAAGGATTACTTCAGCAGCTTGGTGGGCTGGGAACGTTTTCGAGCGTCGCAGTTCGGCATTCAGCACTACTGCACCATTGGTCTAAACCCAAAAGAAGCGAACAACGAAGCCTTAGCTGAAGTCGTGATGGAGCTGCTGCCGCTGTTTGCCTGCAAAGAGAGAGTCGTTGCCATTGGAGAAATTGGCTATGACGATATGACCCCAACCGAAGACCACTACTTCCGCCAGCAGCTTGAGCTAGCAAAAGAGCTGGAGATGCTCGTTCTCATTCATACGCCACACCGCAACAAAAAAGCGGGAACCAGCCGCAGCATGGATGTATGCCTAGAGCATGGGCTGGAGCCGTCGCGGGTTATTATCGACCACAACAACGAAGAAACGGTACAGGAAGTCCTGGAGCGGGGCTTTTGGGCAGCATTTACCATTTATCCCTATACCAAAATGGGCAACGCTCGCATGGTCGAGGTAGTGCGCCAGTATGGAGCAGAGCGGATCATCGTAGACAGCAGCGCTGACTGGGGCATTAGCGACCCGCTCGCCGTTCCCAAAACGGCTCAGCTCATGATAGAGCGGGGCATTCCGACCGAGCAGGTGCGCTCGGTGTGTTACGAAAATGCGTTGGTCGCGTATAGCCAGAGCGGACAGATGCGCTCCGCCGACTGGCTCAACCCGCAGGCGATCGACCAGCGGGAGATGTTTAACGGTAACTCGGTGCTGCGGGGGCAAAACCCCACGGTAGAACTCAGCCCCGAATCCTTGATTATCAAATAGTTAACCCTGCCCTTAAAGAATACAGGGTTCAGGAGCCTAACAATTCCCCCCTTTCTCCCTGCCCCTTTCCCCTTTCCCCGTTGCGGAGCAACTTTCCCCCGCGCCGATGGCGCTATTAATGACATGAACACTACTCTGAAGCCGCCCTTCTGGGCTTATTTACAGCTCATGCGCCCTGCCAACATTGTTACGGCTTGGGCCGATATTCTAGCTGGCTTTGCCGCTGCGGGAATCGGGATTGATTGGGTTCCGTTAGTATGGCTGCTGCTGGCCACAACAGGTCTCTACGGCGGTGGCGTGGTGTTTAACGATGTCTTTGATGCTGAACTCGATGCCCAGGAAAGACCCGAACGACCAATCCCGAGCGATCGCATTTCTCGTACCGCCGCCATTGGTCTCGGCAGCGTTCTCCTCGCGGTTGGTATTCTGGCGGCTGCTCAGGTTTCTCTCGCGAGCACCATTCTCGCCGGAGCAATCGCCCTAGCGGCCTTAGTCTACGATGCCTACAGTAAGCATCATCCCCTGCTTGGTCCCCTAAATATGGGCCTCTGTCGGGGGGGCAACCTGCTGCTCGGCATCAGCGCTGTTCCCGCCGCGACGCTCGAGCAGCCCTTTCTTGCTCTCATTCCCATTGCCTATATCGCTGCCGTCACCGCTATTAGCCAAGGAGAGGTTCACGGCGGGAAAAGCCGCACCGGATGGGGGGCGCTAGCGCTGCTGGCACTGGTATTAGGCAGTCTGATAGCTCTGGGACTATTGCCAAACTATGCGCTGCTGAGGGCTCTGCCCTTTGTGCTGCTGCTGGCTGGACGAGTCCTCCCGCCTTTTATCCAGGCCACTCGTCATCCGAGCGCCGAGTTCATTCGCGCTGCTGTGAAGCGAGGCGTACTGTCCTTAATTCTGCTCGATGCCTCCCTCGCTGCTGGTTTTGCCGATAGCTTAGCAGGCTTGCTCGTTCTCGGATTGCTCCCCCTTTCCATTGCCCTCGCTCGACTGTTTACCGTCACTTAGAGGAAAGCTCTTAGCGAAGAGCTAACAGCTCAAAACTATTTAAGTAGAGAGACAAAACGCTCTCCCTTTTTCCAACTCCACTATCTTCATTACACCTAGCGACTCAAACAAGCTGCTCATGAACCCCAATCCCGCGCTCTGCTTTCATCCGATTCGGCAGTGTGTTCCTGTTACCTTCCACTACGACGTTCATTTCACAACCGGACTATTGAAGGCGAAAAATCCCTTATTGGCTCAGGTCATTGCTGCTGATAAAGAACCTGGTCCGAAAAAAGCGATCGCCGTTGTTGACTCTGGCGTGTTGGCACACCACAACCTAGCGGCACAACTCGAAGCCTACGCGCAGCGCTACCAAGATTTTCTGACCCTCGTCGCCCCGCCCGTCATCGTTCCCGGTGGGGAAGCGTCTAAAAACGACCCGAAGCTGCTAGAGCACATTCACGCCGTTGTTGAGCAAGTGGGGCTGTGCCGCCATTCCTATATCATTGCCATTGGCGGCGGAGCCGTTCTCGATCTCGTTGGCTATGCCGCCGCTACTGCCCATCGAGGCGTTCGCCTCATTCGAGTGCCCACAACGGTTCTAGCCCAAAATGATTCAGGAGTTGGAGTCAAAAACGGCATCAACGCCTTTGGCAAAAAGAACTTCCTCGGCACCTTTGCGCCTCCCTACGCTGTTCTCAACGACTGCCAGTTTCTCACAACTCTAGACGAGCGCGACTGGCGCTCTGGGGTCGCCGAAGCGATTAAAGTCGCTCTGATCAAAGACGCGAGCTTTTTCGATCAGATTGCTCGCCACACCGAGGCGATCTCTGCTCGCCACCTCGAAACGATGCAGCAGATCATCTATCGCTGTGCTCAGCTTCACCTCCAGCACATTGCCACGGCTGGCGATCCGTTTGAAGCAGGGTCTTCCCGTCCTCTCGATTTCGGACATTGGGCAGCACATCGCCTCGAACACCTCACTCACTACCGTCTCCGTCACGGGGAAGCTGTCGCTATTGGTATCGCTTTAGACAGCACCTATTCCTACCTAGCCGGACTACTCCCGCAGCGGTGCTGGCAACAGATTCTCAGCACGTTGAAATCTTTGGGCTTTGCGCTGTCCGTTCCTGAACTAAGCGAATCTAGCTCGCTTTTTCAAGGACTCACCGAATTTCGGGAACACCTGGGCGGAGAGTTAACCATTATGCTGCTAGAAAATATTGGGCAAGGCGTGGAAGTTCACGAAGTCGATATTGCTCTCTACCAACAGGCCGCTTTGTTGTTAAAAATCGCTAATTCACAATTCACACTTCACCAATCGAAATTAGTTAATTGGCTACCGGAAAATCCAGATTTAGCTAGCTTACTGGCGCATAGTTATGAGGGCGATACTGAACATACCTTAAATTGATTCTCGTTAAGGAGTTAGAAACGCTCAAGCCGTTGCCCGACTCTCTTTCCACTCGCTCGCACCTCGCTACTGATTCGCTTCTTGCTCGCTATCCTAATTAATCATGAAAATCGGCACGGCTCCTCACTTCCATTTAACCTACTGTACGAATATTCATCCCGGCGAAGATTGGCAACAGGTCTTTGCTAATCTACACCACTATCTTCCTCCCCTGAAAGCCCGCATCGCTCCTGACGCTCCCTTTGGCGTCGGTTTGCGCCTCGGCGATCGCGCCTCGCGGGAACTATTAGCAGAAGATAATCTGGCTCAGTTCCAGACGTGGCTTGCCCAACACAGCCTCTACGTTTTTACCCTGAATGGCTTTCCCTACGGCGGCTTTCATCATCAGGTGGTCAAAGATCGGGTGTATGCTCCCGACTGGACCGAGCGATCACGCCTAGCCTACACGTTCCGCTTGGCTCGAATTCTCACTCATCTGCTGCCAGCAGGCATGGACGGCAGTATTTCTACGCTGCCTTTGTCCTACAAACCCTGGCACGTTGGGACGCAGCGCTGCCGTGTTCTTACTGAGAGCAGTGTTAACTTAGCGCTGATGGTTGCTGAACTGGAGCGCCTGCGGCAGGAAACGGGCAAACTTCTTCACGTTGATTTAGAACCAGAACCCGATGGCCTGCTAGAAAACGCGGCGGAAGTGGTCAACTTTTTCCAAGATTGGTTACTGCCTATTGGCGGCGGTTACTTAGCCGAACGCAACAGCCTGTCTCGGTCCACCGCCGAGACGATGCTGCTCGAACACATTAACGTTTGCTACGACACCTGCCACTTTGCCGTTGAGTATGAGGAACCCGCTGCTGTATTGAACCGCTTTAGCCAGGTTGGAATTAAGATTGGCAAAATTCAGCTTAGCGCCGCCATCAAAGTGACTTTACCTCCTCCAGGACAGCGGAGCTTGGTTTTGAATCGCTTGCGCCCCTTTGCCGAGTCTACCTATTTACACCAGGTCATCGAACGGTTTGCTGATGGAACGCTCTGTCACTACCGAGATCTTGTTGCTGCCCTCTCCTCCCTCGAACAGTCTCCCGCCGAGGAGTTACGCACCCACTTCCACGTCCCGATCTTCATCCACGATTACCACATTTTGCAGTCAACTCAAGATCACCTGGTAGAGCTTCTCCAACTGCTGCTCGCTCAACCCGTCTGCCAGCATTTAGAAATCGAAACCTATACCTGGGACGTTCTCCCTACCGATATGAAGCTCGATTTATCCAACTCTATTGAGCGTGAATATCAATGGGTTTTAGAGCAGATGATGGCTAAAAATAGACAGAGACCAGCCACTTTAGTAAGCGTTGCCAATCAACAATCAGCAATCAACAATTAACTGTTCATTGCTGATTACTCACCGTCAAACTAACCTGTACCGATGAAAAAAACCGTTGTTTTAAACGTTGTGGGTTTAACGCCTCGCCTCCTCGAACGGATGCCGTTGCTGTCGGCTTGGGCGGCGCGGGGACAAACAGCCGCCGTGAAATCGGTCCTGCCAGCAGTGACCTGTTCGGTGCAGGCTACTTATCTCACGGGGAAACTGCCCGATGAACACGGCATTGTGGCCAACGGCTGGTATTTTCGAGACGAATGTGAAGTCAAGTTTTGGCGACAGTCGAATAAACTGGTGCAGGCTCCTAAAGTGTGGGAGATGGCCAAGGCCATCGATCCTGAATTTACCTGCGCCAATTTGTTTTGGTGGTACAATATGTACTCCTCGGCTGATTATGCGATTACGCCGCGACCGATGTACCCCGCAGACGGGCGTAAGCTTCCTGATATTTATACTCAACCAACCACAATTCGCTCTATTCAGTCGGAGTTGGGTCAATTTCCGCTGTTTAGCTTTTGGGGTCCGAAAACTGGCATCGCGGCGACTCAGTGGATTGCCCAGTCTGCTCAATGGACAGAGCAGCGCTACAGCCCTACCCTAACCCTCGTCTACTTGCCGCACCTCGATTATTGTTTACAGCGTTTTGGTCCTGATGTCAAGAAAGTACAGCAGGATCTTGATGAGATTGATGCTGTTTGTCAAGAACTGATCGACTTTTACGAAGCCCGAAACGCTCAGGTCATCGTGTTATCAGAGTACGGCATCAGCGCGGTTTCTCAACCTGTACACCTCAACCGCCTGTTGCGCGATCGCGGATTCATTGCCGTTCGTGAAGAACTGGGCCGAGAACTCCTCGACCCCGGAGCCAGTACCGCCTTTGCCGTTGCCGATCATCAGCTTGCTCACGTCTACGTTAACGATCCGGCATCGATAGAGCGAGTCTGCGCCATCCTAGAAGCCACTCCAGGAGTCGCTCAGGTGCTCGATGACGAGGGAAAACGTGCTGCCCATCTCGACCATCCTCGCTCTGGGGAACTCGTGGTGATCGCCGAACCGAATGCTTGGTTTACCTACTACTACTGGCTCGACGACCGCCGCGCCCCCGATTTTGCCCGCACAGTCGATATCCACCGCAAACCGGGCTACGATCCGGTAGAATTGTTTCTCGACCCCCAGCTCAAGCTCCCCCAGGCCAAAGTCGGTTGGAAGCTCCTCCAAAAAAAGCTCGGCTTGCGCACTCTCCTAGACGTAATTCCCCTCGATGCCTCCTTGGTGCGCGGTTCCCACGGCTGTCTCCCTCAATCCCCCGCAGAGGGACCGCTGCTCATCACCCCACAAAAAGCTCTCCTCACCGCAGCCGCCATCGAAGCCACCGCTGTTTGTCCTCTCCTCCTCAACCACTTAACTAACGTCTAATTCCCTTTGCCCTTTCCCCCGATAGGATCTATGCGCATCAAAATCTGCGGCATTACTAAACCCGATCAAGGACGGGCGATCGCTGAACTCGGAGCTACCGCCCTCGGATTTATCTGCGTTTCTCGCTCCCCTCGCTACGTCAAGCCGGAACAAATTGGAGCCGTGGTGCAGCAGTTGCCCTCAGAAGTTGATCGTATTGGCGTATTTGCCAACGCCACCGTAAAGGAAATTGTTGAGACGGTGACTGCCACCGATCTAAGCGGGGTTCAGCTACACGGAGACGAAACTCCCATTTACTGCCAGCAGTTACGGCAACGGCTTCCCGACACCGAACTGATTAAAGCCATCCGCGTTAAATCGCCACAAACTCTTGCTCAGCTTGATGCTTATTACGAATGGATCGACACCTTTTTGTTAGATGCTTATCATCCGCAACAGCTAGGAGGAACGGGAAAAACGCTTGACTGGGAAGCCCTCAGACAGACTTGTTTAGCTCGTCCTTGGCTATTGGCTGGCGGATTAACCCCCGATAACGTTACCAATGCTCTGACTCAGCTACAGCCCCACGGCATCGATCTGTCGAGCGGCGTTGAGCGATCGCCGGGAGACAAAGATTTAGAAAAAGTGGCCCTGCTGTTTACCCAATTAAAAGCCGCACTCCTGCGCTCAAATGGCAAGAATACGGCTTACGGCTAAGTTAATCTCGCTTAATCAGTATCGTTGAAACTGAATCTCAAATAAGAACCTGACAATTAGCTGTCTTGATTCTGCTCAGCTTCAGCTTGGGGAGCAGTCGCCTCAGCCGCTTCAAGATTGACTTTAACAACCCGATTAACGGCTGCTTCTACTTTGGGTAGATTGAGGGTCAAAATACCATTGTTAAATTCAGCCTGCACGTTGTCATTCTGAATAGCGACAGGCAGTTTAATCGCTCTTTGGAAAGAACCGTAACGGAACTCAGAATAGCGCAGTCCTTCTTCTTGGTTGTGGCGATACTCGCCTTTGATCATAACAGCTTCACGAGTAGCGTTAATATCTAGATCTTTGCCTTCAAAGCCAGGAAGCTGTACTTTAAGAACGAAACGATCTTGAGCTTCATAAAGTTCTACGGCTGGCTTCCAGGTATTCTGAGGAGCTGCCATTTGATTAAAAATGCTGTCAAATTGACGACGGAAGGATTCAATTTCGTTGTAAGGATTACGAAGAATAATTGCCATAATTTGTCCTTTTAGGATTACTTTTTAGTGGAACTGTCTTTTGTGTGACATCTTTATTGTGCAATATTGCTTCTTTGCACAACAGGGAGGAAAACCGAGCATAAGAGTAGAGCTTTCCGATAATATTTCCGGTTAAATAACTAAAACCGCCTGCCAACTGTTAGCCATTAAAATACCCCCGATAGACCAATCTACCAGGGGCAATAAACTTTACATATAAAGGATTAAAATAGTTAGATCTGTGTTAATCAGACCTAATATTTAGTATGTCTCTTTTCTGATTTAAGGAACAGGGAGGAAGCTACGAATCCTCGGTAGAGATAACCGGATCTACAGTCTTTTTGGCAGCTCTCGATCCACTTCAGGAAAGTAACGACGAATTACCGAGCAGTCAAATTCTGACAGGATTGCAGAAGCGGGTTCCCGTTCGAGCAGAAAGGCAAACGCCGCCTCGATCACCTTGTCTGGCGATGCCCCTTGAGACCACTGTTCGTAATCAGACTGAGAAAGCGTCACGCTGTAGCTATGCTCACCATTATCTTGCAGCTTGACCTGGTAAGACCAGCCATTGTCTAGCTCAGTCTGAGATTGAATATTAATATTAGCCATTGGTAACTGTTATCTAAAAGTTTGCCAATCTACACCAATTCTATTGACTCTTGTTACAAATAGAACACAAGGATACAGGGACCAAGCCTATCATGTCCTCCCTTTCCCTTTCCCCGTCCCGGAGGGACAGTTTCCCCTTCCCCTTTCCCGTCCCGCACCGGACAGACTTGCTAAAGTTAAAGAATAGCTTTTAATAATGTCGTATGTATCAAACCGATCCGCCTCGGTCTCCGAAAGAAGTGATGCCGACCATGTACGATCTTCCTAGCGAAGAGATCGGAGATTCTGGTTTGCCCGACGAATTTCATATCTGGCAGGCGCGGCTGTTGAGCGATACCTTCTGTCCGCCATCCTATTCAGAAGATCAGGTTTTGGTTGCCAGCGATTTGAATCTTTACTACGATCCTCGTCATACCCAGTGGTATAAACGACCCGACTGGTTTGCCGTTGTTGGGATTCCTAAGCTCTACGAGGAACGATATCTGCGGTTAAGCTACGTGATTTGGCAGGAAGGGGTGGCTCCGTTTGTAGCGGTTGAGTTTTTGTCTCCAGGAACCGAAAAAGAAGATTTAGGACAAACTTTGCGAGAGGCTGCTCAACCTCCGACTAAGTGGCAAGTCTACGAACAAATTCTGCAAATTCCTTACTACCTAGTTTTTAATCGCTATACCGATGAGCTACAGGCATTCCGCTTAGAAGGAAGACGCTATCGGGCTTTGGATTTAGAACAGTCGCGCGTGTGGATGTCAGGAATCGAATTAGGCATCGGACTCTGGCAAGGCTCCTATGAGAACGTTGAGCGTCAATGGTTACGCTGGTTTAATGCCTCTGGGCAGTGGATTCCTACGCCCCCGGAACGAGAAGCGAATCTAGCCGAACAAGAGCGGCAGCGGGCTGAACAGGAGCGACAGCGGGCTGAACGAGAGCGGCAGCGGGCTGAGCAGGAGCGGCAGCGGGCTGAACAGGAAAGACGGCGCAGCGAACGACTGCTCGAACAATTGCGATCGCTCGGCATTGAACCCGATTTAGAGACTTAAGTCAAGTAGGCTTGTTGTTCACTGTCTTGACGGCAATCCGCCCCGTGTAGTCAATTCGATTTAAAAGGATACAAATATTATTGTCAGCAATATATTCATCGATTGCTTTTCTGGCTCCTTCCCAGTGACCGTAATCATCGATAATCAAAACGCCATTGGGTTTGAGAAGCGGAAATAGATGAGTCATTTCATGCTTAGTTGATTCATACCAGTCAGTATCTAGTCTCAGCAAGGCGATTTCTTGGGGAATATTTGTCGGTATTGTGTCTTCCACTTTTCCTTCAATGAAATATATTTTCTCTTGAGGATAGCCAGTACTCAATACATTTTCTTTCACTTCCTCCAAGGAAGAAAAGCACCAGTTTGATGAATCGGCGGATAGTTTAGTTTGGGAAAACTGGTCGGCTGCTTTTTCCCCATTAACTGAAATATCAACATCACTAGGAGCACTCATTCCAGAAAAGGTATCGTATAAATATAGTTCTCTACTTTCATCTCCCAACTTTTTAAGCGTAAGCGCCATAGCCATAATCGAGCCGCCTTTCCACACGCCACATTCAACGAAAGCTCCATCGATTTTATTAGCGACAAGATAATTAACTGCATTGATCAAGGCATTTGCTCTTTCTAAACTGGTCGATGTATAGGCCTTGACAGAATTATAAATCTCTAGATTTTGTTGGCTGAAATCTGGAGGATATTTTTTAGGTCGTTCTGTATCGCCTTTAAATTGATGGGTCAATGACTGAATGGTTGCCGCAAGCATTTTTTTCATGGTCGCTCCTTAGTTGCCAACTTCGTTATCTCTTTTCGGACGACTTCTTGATAGAAACCTCATCCTGGATGCTTGTTTGGTACTGTAAGAGTATCAGCAGATTGATTGGCTAAACCTTGACAGATCCAAGTTATGCCATCATAATTCCAGCCTAGAGTATCAAGCAACAGTGACTTGTTAACCTGATGCAGTCTAACAAAGTGGTGGCTGGATGAGCAGGAGTGAAGCAGAGTTAGTAATCGAGGCAGGCCGAACAGAGCGCCAGTACTGGAGAGACCTATGGCGCTATCGAGAGCTGTTTTACTTTCTGGCATGGCGAGATATATTGGTGCGCTACAAGCAAACGGCGATTGGAATTGCTTGGGCGCTGATTCGCCCCTTTCTAACGATGGTGGTATTTACCATTGTGTTTGGTAAGCTGGCAAAGCTCCCATCAGAGGGAGTGCCGTATCCCATCTTAGTATTTGCGGCTATGCTGCCCTGGCAGTTTTTTGCGAGTGCGCTAGCAGAGTGTAGTAACAGCCTCATTACCAACTCTAATTTGATTTCTAAAATATATTTTCCCCGCCTGATTGTACCGACAAGTGCCGTTATAGTTAGCTTTGTTGATTTTATGGTGTCTGGGATGATTCTGCTTGGGTTAATGGCGTGGTACGATTTTGTTCCTAGCTGGCGGATTTTGAGTTTGCCAGTCTTCATTTTGATTGCTTTTGCCGCCGCTATGGGAGCCGGTTTGTGGATGGCATCGCTCAACGTCAAATACCGAGATTTTCGCTATATTGTGCCATTTATTGTGCAGTTTGGTTTGTATATCTCGCCTGTGGGCTTTAGCAGCAACGTCGTTCCTCAAGAATGGCGCTTGCTTTATTCTGTCAATCCGATGGTTGGGGTGATTGATGGCTTTCGCTGGGCCATTTTAGGAGGCGAGTCAGCCATTTATTTACCAGGATTTGTACTATCCATCGGATTAGTCGTTGGTTTGTTGGTTGGTGGGATTTGGTACTTCCGCAAAACCGAACGAACGTTCGCCGATGTTATTTGAGGCGAGAGGATGTTTGATACCGTCGTTAAAGTTGAAAATTTAGGCAAAAAATATCTGCTTGGGCATCAGCAGCAAGGGCGATCGCCCTACGTGGCGTTACGAGATGTTCTCACTAGCAAGGCAAAATCTGTTGGGCGATCGCTGCTTCAGCACAGAAGCAAGAGCAATCCAGCCATCGAGGAATTTTGGGCACTTCAAAACGTCTCGTTTGAAATCAAAAGAGGCGATCGCCTGGGCATTATTGGACGCAACGGTGCTGGCAAATCAACTCTGCTCAAGCTTTTGAGTCGGATTACTGACCCAACCACCGGACGGATCTGCATTAAAGGAAGAGTTGCCAGTCTACTCGAAGTCGGCACTGGCTTTCACCCAGAACTAACAGGGAGAGAGAACATTTATCTCAATGGAGCCATTCTGGGCATGAGTAAGCTCGAAATCAAGAGAAAGTTTGATGAAATCGTTTTCTTTGCAGAGGTAGAAAAATTTTTAGATACCCCAGTCAAGCGCTATTCTTCGGGAATGTATGTCCGGCTAGCGTTTGCGGTAGCGGCTCATCTAGAACCTGAAATTTTGATAGTAGATGAAGTGCTAGCGGTAGGAGATGCCGCCTTTCAAAAAAAGTGTCTGGGCAAGATGGAGGAGGTAGGCAAGGAGGGTAGAACAGTGCTGTTTGTTAGTCATAACATGGGAACGATTAAAACCCTGTGTAACTCGGCTATGCTCCTCGAACAAGGAAAAGTGGTTGCTCAGGGAACAACTGCTCAAGTTGTAGATTCATACCTTAATTCAGCGACGATTCGTGATTTTCATCATGGAGAAGTTTACTGGCAGGAACAAGAAGCCCCAGGCGGGGAAGAGCTGCGTTTAGCTTCTCTTCGCTTACTTAACTCTGAAAATAGAGTGCAAAGCCATTTTGATGCCGAAGAACCCATTCAGGTAGAAATAGTCTACAGGCTGTTTACACAAATGCGAGGAATGCGCATTATTCTGCAAATTCTGACATCTGAGGGCATTATCGCTTTTTCGTCAACAGATCATGCTTTACGAACTGAAGAGGAAGCTCCCGGCCTATACAAGACAAACTGTACCATACCAGCTTTTTTGCTTAACTTTGGACGATATTCTCTTAAACTTCACATCGGTTGTCCAGGCGTAAAAGTGCTGTTGCAAGGCCAAGAATTTCTCGGTTTTTATGTGGAAAACGCTAATCAACATGGCTCTATTTTTCCAGAAAAATGGCCAGGGGTTGTTGCTCCAAAATTGAGTTGGAAGACTAGCGTCAAAATTTAGTAGCACATTTTCTAAAGTAAAGCAGATTTGTATAGCGTTTCTTAAACTCGTGAGGTATACCGAGAAGTATGCGGGGAAAAACCAACAGAGAACTAGATTTTAGGGCTGTACTTCACAAGCGCAAGCATTGCTATGTATTTCTTTTGAAGCTCGAACAATTTAATTTCTAAAGAACAAAGTTACAAACAATGATAAATTTATAAAAATTTTCAAATTGATGCTATACAAAAACTTGATTTGTCTAGGTATAGACTTCAGCTTAAGTTAAAAAAAGATATGTTTTTTTTAAATCGGATAACTAAAAAAAATATAGAAAAAGAATACCAGAAAGGTCTTCCTGCAAACTATCTTAGAGAAGATATTTTTTTGGTTTCTTTTCCCCGGTCTGGCAATACTTGGTTTCGGTTTTTGATTGCCAACGCTATTAAAACTCACTACAGCATCCAGCGTGAAGTCAACTTTTTCTCGATACAAGATATTATCCCCGAGGTTCGTGCTTCAGAAGATAGATTTTTACAGAACATTCGCTACGAGGGAATATTTGGAACCACGATACCAAGAATTATTAAATCTCACTCCTATTACAATCCTTATTATCTACGTGTTTTCCTTCTCGTTCGAGATCCCAGAGACGTATGCGTTTCTTATTATCACTACTTAAGAGATCGTCAAGCAATATCGCAAAATCATCAGTTCTCCGATTTTTGTAAACACAAACAATACGGCATAGAAGCTTGGGTAAAACATACGGAATCTTGGTTCTTGTCTCTCCGGCAAGGACAAATAATTCAGCTCTTTCGCTACGAAGATTTGCTTAAAGATCCCGAAAGAGAAATGTCGAAGCTCATGAGCTTACTAGGACTTGAAGCCAGAGAAACCGCTCTCAAAGAAGCTGTCCAGCTAAGTTCAAAAGAGAAGATGAAAGCTTCAGAAAACACTCATCGCTCTACCTATTTAATGAAATCGAAATCAAAGCCTTTTGTGCGTCAGGGCCAAGTGACAGATGGAAAAAAATTATCTACTACAGATAGAAAGTTTATTGAAGATGCTAGCCGAGACATAGCTCAAAAACTAGGATATCAATACTGAAATAAATCACTGTATGAGAGTAGTCAATAGCTTTGAGGAGAAGTTGTTCAAATGAGCCAGGAAACGAGCATTATTTCTAATTCTAGCGATATTAGTCTACTCAGGATTTTTCAAGCAGATCAATTAATTGACGATTGGCAGCAGCATTTCCGAATTAATATTGCTCAGGAACTACAGGGACACCCAAAAATCTATCTGTACAGGTGCAATCAAACTCAGCTCAAATTCTTTGCTCCGGCTGATATTGCTGGCTCAGGAAAGCTTTACGAACAGCTACAAAAATTTGACTGGTATTACATGCCTCATAAATGGGAACATCGCATTGCACAAAGAGATTTGAAAAAGTGTCAGAAGATTTTAGAAATTGGCTCTGCCTATGGCGATTTTGTCAAAACCTGTATTGAGGCAGGACTAGATATTAAAGGCATTGAATTAAATGAAGCAGCCGTTGATGTAGCTCAAAAAAGGCAGCTTCCAGTCGAGCGATTAGATCTACAGGAAGCTGCCGAGATTTATCACGAATCTTTAGATGGAGTCTGTAGCTTTCAGGTTTTAGAACACGTTCCCAACCCGAAAGAATTTATCGAGTGGTCAATCGAAATGCTGAAACCGGGCGGAAAACTAGTTTACTGCGTTCCAAACGCCGAGAGTTTTTTGCAGCATCAGTATAATTTGCTAGACATGCCGCCCCATCATATGACTTTGTGGACTAAATCCTCTTTTAAAGCCCTGGAAAAGCTGTTTCCGATTAAGTTAGCAAAGGTGATTTATGAACCTTTAGCTGCCTATCATACAGCAGCTTATGTAAATGCTTATAGCGATCGCTTTCGTTCTAGGTTTCCTGGAAGTCGATTGATTTTTAATCGCTTGAGTAATTCTATATACGAAAAGTGTCTCAGTTTAGGTTTAAGAAATTTTATACTAGGCCAAAGTCTCTACGTGCAGTTTTACAAAATCTGATCGTTGATCCAGAGTAGAAAACGCTGTAGACAAATACTCTTTCGTCTTCCAGACACATAGCTACGGGAAAAGTACGATGATAATGCCTAATTTTTTGGTTATTGGTGCAGCAAAAGCAGGAACAACCTCTCTTTATACCTACCTTCAGCAACATCCTCAAATTTATTTAAGTCCTGTCAAAGAAACCAATTTTTTTGCGATGGAGGGTGAAAACCTCAACTACAAATATCCTGCTAGTAAAACAATAGATAATTACTTATCGCAGTGCCAAACTGACTTGCACACCTATCAGAAATTATTTGAAGGTGTATCCGATGAAAAGGCTATTGGGGAAATTTCTCCCATGTATCTTTATGAAACACAAGCACCTGAGCGCATCCACCACTATATTCCTGACGTAAAACTCATCGCTATTCTCCGCAATCCGGTTGACAGAGCCTACTCAGGCTTTTTACACACGATTAGAGATAATTTGGAACCTATTGCTGACTTTGAGCAAGCTATTCAGGAGGAACCAAAACGTAGAGAGAGCAACTGGTGGTGGGGATTTTTCTACGTGCATCCAGGATTTTACTACGAGCAACTAACACGGTATTTTCAAAAATTTGAGCGCAGTCAAATTAAAATTTACCTGTACGAAGACTTTCAAAAACAGCCGACGCCGCTACTACAAGATCTGTTTCGGTTTCTCCAAGTAAACGAAAGTTTTATGCCAGATATGTCTGCTAAATACAATGTGACTGGCATTCCTAGAAATAAAGTTTTGTATAAAGCTTTAAATCAGCGAAACCTATTTACTCTTGCACTCCGACTCCTGCTGCCTAGCAAATTATACGAAAGCTTCACAACTGATATAAAAAATCGTAGCTTGACTAAGCCAGAATTAACTTCAGACGTTAGAAAACATTTGATTCAGGTTTATAAAGAAGATATTTTGAAACTTCAAGACTTACTCCAAAAAGATTTGTCAGCATGGCTAAAATAATGTCGAAACCATTTGCAATGGAGTAGTTTTGTTTTGAAAAGCGCTGAAAAAATATTGATATTTGTAGTTTAAATGACACCAACTTACGTCAGAAAATTAGGAAAACTCATTCTCAGACCAGGATATAGGCAGCATCAATTTGTTAAAAGCAAGCTGAAAAACATCCCGCGCTATACTCCGGCTTCTGTTAATCTTTTGGGTAAAAGCTTTGGGTTTGTAGATTCTGCCTCATTTCTGTTCATGCATAAAGAGATATTCGAGCAGCAGATCTATAAATTTAGAAAAACAAAGGAAGAGCCACTCATTATAGACTGCGGAGCCAACATTGGATTAAGCGTTCTATATTTTAAGCAACTTTTTCCTGAAAGTCGGGTGATTGCCTTTGAGCCAGATGTTAAAGTTTTTCAGGTTTTACAAAAGAATGTAGATGAATTTCAGTTATCAAATGTAGAGCTAATCGATAAGGCTGTTTGGAGCTCAGAAACGACTCTCGAATTTATGGCGGAGGGTGCAGATGGAGGAAGAGTGACTCAAATTGAATCAAAACATGAAAAGTATCAGGTTAAAACCGTTCGTTTACGCGACTATTTGTATCAACCTGTTGACTTACTCAAGCTAGACATTGAGGGAGCGGAAACAGAAGTTATTCAAGACTGCCAGGATTTGTTAGTCAACGTTGAAAATTTCTTTATCGAATATCATTCATTTGTTAATGAACCCCAGACCTTACACATGATTATTAATATTTTGTCGAGCGCAGGCTACAGACTTCACATTCATCCACCGGCGACCTCTCCTCAACCTTTCTATCATCGCAACGTTCATTTAGGAATGGACATGCAGTTAAACATTTTTGCGTTTCGTGAATAATGGTCAGCTACCTTAATCTTGGCTGCGGTCGTCGCTTTCATCCCGATTGGACCAACGTTGACTTTACCTCAACGAGCGATCGCGTCATCGCCCACAATCTCATCCAAGGCATTCCGTTTCCCGATGCGGCTTTTGACGTGGTTTACCATTCCCACGTCCTCGAACACTTTTCCAAAGCGCAGGCCCAAGCCTTTTTGAGTGAATGCTGCCGGGTGCTGCGCCCGCAAGGAGTCTTAAGAGTCGTCGTTCCCGATTTAGAGCAAATTGTCCGCTCGTATTTAATGGCTTTAGAGAAAGCTAGTACTGATGCGGTATGGCAGGCAAACTACGATTGGATCTTAATTGAAATGTACGATCAGGTGGCCAGAAACTACTCTGGGGGAGAAATGGCGGCTTACCTGTTTCAAGAAAATATTCCTAATGAAGCCTTTATTCTCCAGCGGTGTGGCACAGAAGCGAAAAACTTAATTGCTCTAGGACGCGATCGCCCTCAGCAGTCTTCAGCAGCAAGCATCAAACGCCTGCTCAAGTCCAGCCTCCGCCTGCGCCGCTATCCAAGCTATCTCCGGGAACTCATCTTCAAACTGTTACTCGGCAAAGAATACAGCGCCCTCCAAATTGGGCGGTTTCGCCAGAGTGGAGAAGTTCACCAGTGGATGTACGATCGCCACTCGCTCGGGATGCTCTTAAAACAAACTGGCTTGACCGACATTATGCAGCGTTCGGCAACGGAAAGCGTCATTCCCAACTGGACGAGTTGGGGACTCGATACCGAACCCGACGGAAGTGTTTACAAGCCCGACTCCCTGTTTATGGAAGCGATTAAGCCTTCGATAGAATAGCAGGTAAAACCCGTAGATGAGCGCCATGACGACAGTAGCCTCCTCCGTTCCCCGACTCGAAAACGGAAGTTCAACGCGGAACGACAACTGAGGCTCATCAAGGGTTTGTCAACCAGTTAGCATCGAGGCGATCGCCCTTACCGCACCAGCCATGAAAGTTTTGCACATCAATCAAGCCGACACCGCCGGAGGCGCAGCGATCGCCGGGTATCGACTGCACCAGCAGCTACTCGCTCAGGGCGTTAACTCTCGGCTATTGGTCGGTATGGCGAAAACGCTAAGCGATCGCGTGGCAGCAATCCCGCGTCAGCCGCGCTTAGAAAGCGTCCTGCTGCGCCTATCTTGGCATCTTGGTTTGAACTATACCAATATTGTCAGCTCGTTTAACATTCCGCACCACGCTTTTTACCAAGACGCGAACATTCTCAACTTCCACAATCTCCACGGTGGCTACTTCAATTATTTAGCGATTCCCGCCCTCACCCAAAAGCCAGCCGTGATTACTCTCCACGATATGTGGAGTTTTACCGGACACTGTGCCTACAGTTACGACTGTTCGCGCTGGCAAACCGGATGCGGACGCTGCCCTTACCCCAAAACCTACCCCGAGATTAAAGTCGATCGTACCCACCGAGAATGGCAGCTTAAAGACTGGGTATATCGCCGTTCCCGCCTGACGGTGATTACTCCCAGTGCTTGGCTAGCGGCTCAAGCCCGACAAAGTATCCTCCAGCGCTTTCCCATTCACCACGTTCCCAACGGCATCGATACGCAAATCTTTGCTCCCCTCAACAAACACCAGTGTCGTACATTGCTCGGTATTACGGCAGAGCGAAAGGTGCTGATGTTTAGCGCTCATAGTCTCAAAGATAGTCGTAAAGGGGGCGATCTGCTGCTGAAAACTCTCTCTCGTCTCCCTGACTCCGTGAAACAGGAAGCGGTACTGCTGACGTTAGGCGACGGCGGAGAAGCCATTGCGGGAGCCGTTGGCCTACCGACTATCAACCTCGGCTACGTTAGTGGCGATCGCCTGAAAGCCATTGCCTACAGTGCTGCCGATCTGTTTATTTTTCCCACTCGGGCAGATAATCTGCCCCTAGTGCTGCAAGAAAGCATGGCGTGTGGAACGCCAATGGTTTCTTTTAAACTTGGCGGCGTTCCTGAACTGGTGCGTCCCGGCATCACTGGCTACCTGGCGCAGCCGGAAGATGACCAAGATTTGGCGAGGGGCATTGTCCAACTGCTGGCAGATGAGGCGCTGCAACAGATGAGCCAAAATTGTCGGGCGATCGCACTGGCGGAATATTCCCTAGAGCTTCAGGCTCAACGCTACCGAGAGCTATATAATCAAACGTTGAAGCAATTCCAGACGAGCGCTGATCCGACGAGCTCATGATCTATATCATTCTGCCTGTTCATAACCGCCGCGAGCTTACTCAAGGCTTTGTCGATTGTTTGCTAGCGCAAACCGAGACCAACTACCACCTGATCCTAGTCGATGACGGTTCGACGGACGGCACTGAGGAAATGGTGAGAAATCGGGTGCGATCGCTGACGGTGATTAAAGGCCAAGGTGATTGGTGGTGGGCTGGCAGTTTGCAGCAGGGGATTAACTGGCTCAAAAATCGTGCTGTTCCCCCGTCCGATCTGGTCTTAACGATCAACGACGATGTGACGTTCGGCCCAGACTTTTTAGCTAAGGCCGCTGAAATTTTAAAGCATCAGCCCCGTACACTTTTGCTCGCCCAAGCGTTCAGCAAGCAATCTGGTCGTCTGCTTACCACTGGAGTTCATGCAGACTTAAAACGTTTAACCTTCGATCTCTCGCCTGCTTCTGAAGAGATTAACTGTTTGCCCACCAGAGGACTATTTGTTCGGTCTGTCGATCTGATGGAAATTGGCAATTTTTACCCGAGGCTGCTTCCCCATTATCTATCAGACTACGAATTTACCATTCGTGCTCATCGACGAGGATTAACTCTAACGACATCCTCCGAACTCAAGCTGTGGGTAAACGAAGCAACAACCGGATTTTTTCAGTCAGAAAATGGTGGCTTTGGCAAATTTATTAGGCAATATTTTTCCAATAAATCAATGAACAATCCTCTGCACTGGACAATCTTTGTGATCTTAAGCTGTCCAAAAGCTTGGATTCCTCTAAATTTGGTAAGAGTTTGGAAATGGTCGGCATTGACAATTGTTAAGCAAGCAGTCAGTTTCTCCCCGACTCCCGACTCCCGATCTCACCTACTGTAGTTCTAGATGAAAACCCCAGTCGCCTTGTTAATTTTTAACCGCCCCGATACAACAAAAAGGGTATTTAAAGCGATTCGTCAGGCAAAACCGCCGCAACTTTTAGTCGTTGCCGATGGACCTCGCCAGGAACGTCCGGAGGAAGCCAAAAAATGTCAGGCGGCACAGCAAATTATTAACGGCGTGGATTGGGATTGCCAGGTATTAGCTAACTACTCCAGCATCAATCTAGGCTGTAAGAAGCGCGTTTCTAGTGGCTTAGATTGGGTATTTAGCCTGGTCGAGGAAGCCATTATCTTAGAAGATGACTGCTTACCCCATCCCACATTTTTTCAATTTTGTGAAGAACTATTAGCAAAGTACCGTCACGACCGCCGGATGATGGCTATTTACGGCACTAACTTTCAAGGCGACTGGAAGAGCGATCGCCAAAGCTATCATTTTTCCTATTATGGCTGTATCTGGGGCTGGGCTACTTGGAAAAGAGCTTGGGATTATTACGACGTAGACATGAAGCTGTGGGCCAACCCAGACATTCAGGGCTGCGTGAGGGATGTTATTTGCGATCCTCAGCAGTATCAACTCCGCAAACAACGGTTTGATACTATGTATGCTGGCAAGGTAGATAGCTGGGATTTGCAGTGGCTGTTTGCGTGTTTGTTCCAGTCGGGGTTGGCAGTGATTCCTGCTGTCAATCTGGTTTCCAATATTGGTTTTGGAGCAGAAGCTACGCATACCAAAGACGAAGACGACAGTCTCGCCAATTTGCCCGTGCTCCCCATGACCTTTCCGCTCAAAGAACCCGCTGGAGTAGCTGTCGATCGAGAATACGATTACAGGCTCTATCTCAAACTATTTAAACAAAAAACTCTTATTCAGCGCTTTTGGAGAAGAGTCAAGCGATTGTTGAAGAAGCGTTCAGGCTAGCCAGGGAACAATGAGCAATCAACAATCAACAATCAACCAATGAAAATTCTACTGCTGAGCACCAGCGATCTCCAAGGGGGAGCCGCCAGAGCGGCATATCGTCTGCACCAAGGGCTACGGGCGGCTGATGCCGATTCCCAAATGTTGGTTCAGGCAAAAGCCAGCGATGATGGCACCGTTGTGGCTCCGCAAACGAAGCTCGCCAAAGCTCTAACTCAGCTACAGTCAGTTGTCGATGCCCTGCCGCTCACGTTCTACCCTCAGCGAGAAGCCGCCACCTTTTCCGCACAGTGGTTCCCCAGTCAAATTGCCGCCCAGGTTACTGCCCTCGCTCCAGAGATTATTAATCTTCATTGGGTCTGTGGTAGCTACCTTCCGATCGAAACCCTGGCCAAGTTTGACCAGCCGCTAGTGTGGACTCTGCACGATATGTGGGCGTTCACCGGCGGCTGTCACTATAGTTTGGGGTGCGATCGCTACACCAGTTCCTGCGGTTCCTGTCCGCAGCTCCACAGCCACAGAGACTGGGACTTATCCCGGTGGGTTTGGCAACGCAAAGCAAAAGCCTGGAGGGCAATCAATTTAACCATTGTCACTCCGAGCGTCTGGTTGGCTCAATGCGCGAGGGCCAGTTCCCTGTTTCGGAACAGGCGGATCGAAGTGATTCCCAACGGTTTAGACCTGACTCGGTACAAACTCCTCGACAAACGCCTGGCTAAAAGCTGGTTGGGGTTGCCAACCGAGCGCCCGATGATTCTGTTTGGTGCTGCCTACGCCACCAGCGATCACCGCAAGGGTATTGACTTACTGCTGCCCGCCCTGCAAAAGCTCAGTCAGACGGAAGCGGGCATCGAGTTGGTGATCTACGGAGCCTCTCAACCCGAGCAGCCACCGGATTTTGGCTTTAAAGCTCATTACTTCGGTAAACTGAGCGACGATATTGCTCTTGCGTTGCTCTACGCCGCCGCCGATGTGTTTGTCGCTCCTTCTCGTCAGGATAATTTACCGAACACTATCGTCGAAGCCCTTGCCTGCGGCACTCCCTGTGTGGCCTTCAAAGTGGGCGGCCTGCCTGATATGATAGAGCATCAGCAGAATGGTTATCTGGCCCACCCCTATGATACAGATGATTTAGCTCAGGGTATCGCCTGGGTACTCAACAATGAATGCTATCAACAGTTAAGCGATCGCGCTCGGGAGAAAGCACAGCAGGAGTTTAGTCAAGAGCGACAGGCTCAGCGGTACTTGACTCTCTTTGGGGAGTTAACCGCACAAGCTCAAAGACCAGCCAGTAGTTCTAAATCGCTTGAATCATAGCCGTTTTTACAGAGCGCTAGGTTGCTTGTAAAGCCAAAGTAGCCATTATCTATCAACTATCAACAACAAGCATTGATTCCCACTCTAGAAAATTATCTGACCAAACCTGCTGCCCCTCAACGTATCGAAGGAGGACTTCGCGTTCAGGGAGTGCATCCTAACAACATACAGCCGTTTGTCAGCGTCATTACCGTTGTTCGTAATGGAGAGAAAACGCTGCGGCAAACCATTCACAGCGTCCTTAACCAAACGTATCGCCCGATCGAATACATCATTGTTGACGGCTGTTCCACAGATCGAACGTTAGACATTATCAAAAGCTACGAAGAGCGCATCGCCTACTGGATCAGCGAGCCAGACCAAGGGATTTATGACGCGATGAATAAAGGCATCGCCCTTGCCTCTGGACAGTGGATTCATCTCCTCAACGCCGACGACCGCTATTACGATCATTCAGTGCTCGAACAAGCCGTCCGAACACTCGACGAGAGTAAGACGAACTATTTTACTCTGGTGCGAACCCTGCCGAACGACCGGCAAAAACAACAAAAGTTTCCTTATCAGGGGTGGCAACTGTACATCCTGCCCCGTTTACCTCATCCGGCTCTGGTAGTGGCTAAACAGCAATACGAGCAAGTGGGGCTGTACGATACTGCTTTAAAAATCGCCTCCGATCACGACTTTACCCTCCGCTTACTTAACAAGTATCCCGCAAAATTTACCGATACTCCTTTTGTGGTTATGAGTCACGAAGGATTTGGTTCTGTCAATATTGAGCTAGCGTTTCAAGAATTTAGAGACGTGACCATTCGCTATAAATTTCCGCTGCTGCTCGCTTGGATGGTGTACTATAGCAAACTCGTCAGATGGAAACTCAAGCAGAAGCTAGACCGATGAAAGTCCTGCACCTGATTGCCCCCATTGCCTTTGGCGGCGGCGAATCACTGCTCGTTACGCTGCTTGGCCAGAAACGCCCGGAACTGCAAGAATCAGTGGCGTTAATCTACAGTGCCGCCCCGTTTGAAGCGGCGTTAGCGAAGGAACAAATTCCTTATTATCATCTGCGCCATAAAAGTATTGGCTATGGAATCCCAAAGTGGCAAGCGGCTGTAGAGACAGGAGCCAATCTGCTGACCACCTTCAAGCTCCTGCGGATTATTCAGCAAGAACAGATTGATGTGGTTCACGTTCAGGGGTATCCGGGCTGTTTGCTGTTTTATCTCCTCCGGAAAATTGTTGCCGTGAGCGGGATCTACACCCATCACTTCTATCGCGCCCCGGCATCTTGGTCAGAAAAAGCGGTGCTTACTCCGGTGTATTCCGTCTTTGATGCCTGTACCGGGCCATCAAATCTGGTCAGCGAGTCGATGAATCAGGCATTTCCCGAAATCACCACGCGATTTCGGACCGTGTACAACTGTGTCAGCGATCGCTTTTATACTCCAGCTTCACCAGAGCCGACATTTGTAGCTCGCTTTCCCCAAGATAAACAGGTATTTATTCAAATTGCCAGATTCATTAAGTTCAAAAACCAAATGCTGGTGGTAGAATCGCTGACTAAATTATCTGCCCAAGAAAGAAACAATATCTTTGTCGTCTTCGCCGGAGACGGTCCCGAAAAGGACAACGTGAGCAAGTTTGTGAAGTCTCATCAACTAGAACAACAGGTTTGTTTTTTAGGAGCCGTTCCCCATGCTAAGCTACCGTCAATTTTAGCCGCCGCCGATTTTGGCCTATTTCCCTCTGAAAATGAAGGGTTCGGCATTGGGGCAGCAGAATGTTTAGCCGCCGGATTACCCGTACTGACCCTCGATACGGAACTGATGCAGGAGGTGGTCGGTCCCGGAGGAATACAGATGCCGCGAGCGCGGTTCCATGAGGGATTTCAACTGATTATTGCACAAGCAGCTCACCTCAGAGAGCAAGCCAGAGCCAGAGCGCAACGGTATCGCGCCGCTGCGGTGAAGAAGCAGTATCAGGCTCTGTACCAAGCCAGTGTAGACTAGCAATGAGGAAGATCAAAGTTTTACTGTGGTACTGGGGAAGACGCGGCGGCGGACCAAATTATGCTCTCCAGATGGCCAAAGTCCTGGCAGAGCAGCCTAACATAGAGCTTCATCTCTCGCTGTCTCGACAATCAGAATTTTATGCTCAGTTTGCAGCCCTAAACTTGCCCGGCTTTACTCTTGACACCTACAGCGATCGCCTCACGGCCCTCCTGGCTCTGATCAAACTCCCAGCCGTCAGGAACCAGTTGCGCCACTATCTAGTCGAGCACCACATCCAGGTGGTTTACTGCCCAATGGACCACCTCTGGAATGCCGCTATGCTGCCTGTCATTAAAGCTCATACCCAGTATCTGTTTACTCTCCACGATGCTACCCCTCACCCCGGAGATAACGGCGGCATTGGACGCTTTCGCCAGTGGCTCTTTAGTCAAGATATTCGAGCTGCCGACCACATCATTACGTTAACCAAACACGTCCAAACTCAACTCCAACAGGTTTATCGCTATCCAGCATCAAAAAGCAGCGTCATTCCTCACGGAGTGTTTAACTACGGCTCGTCGAGCAGCAGGAGAACATTGCCGAACCGCGAAATCAACTTACTTTTTTTTGGACGGATCTTGCCCTACAAAGGCTTATCTCTGTTGCTCGCTGCCTTTCAACGGCTCAAGGATGAGTTTCCCCAGCTCAGACTAACGATTGCCGGTGCAGGCAGTCTCTCCGCCTATGCAGCAGCACTCACAGACCCCCATATTCAGGTAGACAATCGCCACATCCCAGAAGCCGACATCGCCGAAATCTTCGCTCAAGCCGATCTCCTCGTCGCCCCCTACCGAGAAGCTAGCCAGTCTGGTGTCGTCACGATTGCAATGGGGGCAGGTGTACCAGTCGTGGCCACTCCCGTGGGCGGACTCAAAGAACAGGTGATCCATCAGCAAACCGGATTACTGACTCAAGCAGTCTCGGCTGAGGCGATCGCCGAAGCGATTCGACAATTCATCTTGAATCCTCAGCTCTACGAAGCCTGTTCTCGCCAAGCCCTTCAGCAAGTTCATCGTACGATGGCCTGGTCAACCATTGGCGCACAGGTGACGAGCATTATTCAGGCACTCGCCACGCAGGCTGATCAGTAACTTCCCCTGATTTAATCGAAAACCGCTATATTGATTCTTTAAGTGAGCAACTCCGCCCTCTCGCCTTGAACGTATGAAACTAAAACTTAGTAAACTCTGGCTCAGTTTATTCTTGTATCGCGCCTTTTACTCAGTTGCTGGTCAAATCATCATTCCTGGATTGACCTCTCTCGGCGATTCCAAACGCTACCAGCGAGCTTCTCTTCCGCAGGGTTTTGGGTTCTTATTTGAAAAAACTCTGTTTACCGATACTGTTGGCGCTTTCTTTGCCACGATTACTGGTAGAAATGTCTTTTTAATCAATCTTTGCTTTCAAAGTATTGCTTTTATCGGCATCTACCGATTTTTAAGTTCCCTAGACAGCAGCGAGCGCAAGCTGGCCCTGCCGTTACTGCTCCTGCCTTCGTTTACGCTATGGTCTTCTGTTGCCTCTAAAGAAGCTATCTTCGTCTTTGCGATGGGAATAATTTGCGGGTATATCTCGGATATGTACAAAGGACGAGATAAATTGCAGTGGTACGATCTAATCGCCTTTTATCTGCTTCTTCTTTACAAACCCCACTATGCTATTGCAGTCGCTATTGTTCTCGTTGCCACTAAACTATCTTTTCAATTTGTCTCCCAAGACAGAATTTGGTTCGCCACGATTGTGCCGCTGTTATCCCTCGTTCCTCTCTACATATTTAGACAAAAAATCGTAGAACTTTCTTTTCAGGTAGAAGCTCACTTTGCAGGCGGAGAAAGCAGTCGAGGCGCTTTCTGGGTTGAACAATACGATGTCTTTAATAGAGCCTTTGAGGGCATGTTAATCTCGTTTATTGGGCCGAAACTCAGTGAAGTGCTTACAGAGGGAAGTATCCTATTTGCCATTACGTTCCTAGAAAGCATGGCGATTTTGATCTACCTGATTTACATGCTTGTCAGGAGGCGCGTCTCGAAAATTCCGCTAGAAAGATACGCCATTGGTATATCGGGGCTGCTGTGGTTAATGTTTGTGACTTATCCGACGGGCGTGATTAATCCGGGTTCTGCCATTCGGTATCGGACAAATTACTTTCTGTTTGTTGTCTTAATTTTTGCGGTGATTTTGAGAAACAGCTCCTATTACCGGGCGTGGGTAGCGTGGGTAAAAAGCATCAGACGGCAGCAACTGGCAGATCAGCAGATGAATATTTACTAAAGGCTCGCGCTTCACAATGAAGATTCTCTTTCTGATTACGAGAGCCGACACCGTTGGTGGCGCTCAAGTCCATGTCAGAGATTTAGCTCGGTATCTTTGCCAAGCTGGGCATCAGGTACAGGTCATTACGGGTGCCAGGGGGCCATATAGCGACGCTCTTTCCCAGCACAATGTTCCTAATTCTCCTTGCCCAACTCTACAAAAGCCGATTAAACCAATTCAGGATTGGCAAACTCTTAATCAGCTAGTCGCCGTCATGCGACATTCTCAGCCCGATTTAGTCTGTACTCACTCCAGCAAAGCCGGAATTATTGGGCGGATCGCCTGCCGGGTCACGAACACGCCCTGTGTTTTTACGGCCCACGGGTGGGCCTTTACCGAAGGCGTACCGGAACCCCAAAGAACAATCTACCGGAGACTAGAGCAGCTTGTCGCTCCTCTCGCTAGTCGAGTGATTTGCGTTTCAGAACGCGATCGCCAGATTGGCATCGCCGCCGGGATGAATCCGGCTAAGCTAGTTACGATTCACAACGGCATGGCCGATATTCCTCATCAGGACCGAGCGACCCCGGATACTCCCTCCGTGACGATTGTGATGGTGGCTCGTTTCGATCGGCAAAAAGACCACTTGACCTTACTCAAGGCCGTTCAACCGCTCCCAAACGTCAAGCTTCAGCTCATCGGCGATGGACCCAATTTAGCAGCAGTGCAGGCTTTAGTTGAGAGCTGGCGGTTGAGCGATCGCGTCGAGTTGCTCGGCTACCGTCCTGACGTGGCTCAACTGCTCGCCCACGCCCAAATTTTCGCGCTCATCTCCCACTGGGAAGGATTTCCCTACACCATTGTTGAAGCCATGCGAGCCGGACTACCCGTTGTCGCCTCCGACATCGGCGGTGTTGCCGAAGCGGTTGTTGACGGCGTAACGGGCTACTGCGTTCCCTGTGGCGATGTTGAGACGCTCCGCAACCGACTAGCCCGATTAATCGATGAGCCAAGACTACGCCGCCAGCTAGGCGATGCTGGACGGCACAAATACGAAACAGAATTTACCTTCCAACAGATGTTTGGCAAAACCTATCAGCTCTACGAACAAGTAGTCAATCAAGACGGCAGTTTAGCTCGCCGCTGACGGAGGACTTCCCAGAGAGGAGCGCGGGGTTTTGGCAATTACGTCACGTCTGATACTAAAGCGTTTATACCAATTAGAAAAAGTAATAAGAGACTTGATGAGTTGGAGGAAAGGGGAAGGGGTCAAGGGGAAAGGGAAGCACAGCAGCTCTTTGCCCTTGAACCTCCAATGCTTGGTTAGTTTAAGGAACTATCTGACTACTTTCAGTCAATGGTATTAAATCTTGCAGCCAAAGATCGACCAACTGAAGTTCCTGCTGCGGAATAATTTCTGCCTCCACCAGCTTTTCGTAGCATCGGCGTAGGTTTTCACCTGTTTTCTCGGCGGCGGCTGATAAATTTACTTCGGTCAGCAGTTCCATAATCTTCGCATTATGGAGATACCCCGGCACTTCATCGCGGAAATCCCGGATTAGTGAATGCTCGTTTCTATCCTGAAACACCGTGGCTTCGAGAAAGGCAATCTGCTTGCCCAGCTTGTACAAACAAACTTGAGCTACAAAAGAGCGCCAAATATCCGTCATTCTAAAGCTGACGAAGCTGGGCAAGTACAGGAGTGGATACGCTTCCGGCCACCAGAGAGTATTTTGGGAGTTGAAGGGACAAAAGGTTCCGTTCGCTAAAGCGATCGCATTCGGTCTAAATTTGATATCTCCTTCGGTAGTCAGCCGATAGACCGCATCCACATCCGGATTGCCGTCCGCCAAATACTGCTGGATGGGGCAGTCGCAGGTGGTTGTTTCCCCCAAAGGAGAGGAGTGGCGTAAACTTTCGTTGATGTATTCTAGAGGCAACCCTCGCGGCCAGATTCTCGCGTCGGTAAAGTGGGTATACACGTTCTCCCATCCCGGCTTGTGGACCAGGCGAGCTTCCACCTGCTTGTTGACCGATGCGAGACAGTTATCGTAGGGAATATTGTCGTCGTCTGTTTCAAAGATTATCTTGGCTCCGTCTTGCATCGCCTTTAAGTAGCCAATGTTTTTGCGAGCGTAGTGATTTAACGGGCATTGTTGAGCATAGACACTCTCCAACGCTAGCTGGTCTTGAACCGAGAGAAACTGGACGTTTTCCCAGTGCCAGTTGCTAGGAGTTTTGCGATCGCCAACCACAATCGTGTTCCAGGCGGGCGCTTTTTGGGCAAGCTTTTTGACTCCTACAGTTGGGTAATTAATCGTCGTAATCACAATTGCTCGATCTGCCATAGCTGTTATCGCTGATGGTTCATTATTCATAGCGTTTCCCTTGCCTAATCGCTAAACATTACTCCGGCAATCTTCTGAGCAACCTGTTTCCAGGAAAATGTCTCTAAGCAGAACTGCTGTCCAGCGGTTCCCATCGCTTTGAGTCGCTGCGGCTCGGAAAAAGCCTCTAAAATTGCTTGAGCAATTGCTTCTGGAGTTGGCTCATCCACCAAAAAACCATACTGACCGTGACGGGTGATTTCTGGAAGCGAGTTTCGATTGAGTCCGAGTAAAGGAGTTTTACAGGCCAGAGCTTCCAGGTAAACTAAACCCCAGGGTTCGTTAGGGGACGGCATAGCGAATAGAGCCGCCCTATTAAACAGGTGTTGCAGTTCTTTCCACGGAATAAAGCCAGTGACCGTTACGTTAGGCACATTGAGGCGTTCTCGATAGGGTTCTTGCCCAACAATGACAAGTTTAAGAGCCTGATGTTGCTGCTGTGCCTGCTTAAATCCTTCTACCAGTAAAGGACCGCCCTTATCTTCATAGCGAGTTTTAGCAACAAACAGGATGGGGCCGTTCTGGTAATCTTTATCGCCTGTAAACGGCTCAATCTTACCTCGGCCAGTGCCCACAACGGTAATGCGCTGCGGCTCGATCTGATAGTGAGTCATAAGATTGTCGCGGACGTATTCAGAGATGGGGAAAAAATGCTTCACTTGAGCGTAGGCTTCTCGCTCTAGCTGTTCGGCGACTCGCAGCATTTTTGGCGGGTACTGGTCCATGTTTGTCGCATACTGGGACCACAAATGCCAGGTTGAATCACAGAATAAATAATGTTCAACAGCCGGATTGGGAGCTGACATTGGCAAATCCATCGTGCCCACGTGCAGAACTTTTTGAGCGCCGAGGGTGCGATTTTGACGCTGAATAATGTTGGCGCTGGCGGTGCGGGCGAGCCGACCTCGGGCATAATCGGTCCCCAAGCCCAATCCTCGATGATAGGCCCAATAGGCCAGCTTCTGAGATTTAGTAAGGCTAGCATCAATTCCGAACACGGTGACTCCTAACTTTTCTAAAGCCTGAGCAATATTGCTCGGAGTTCCCGACCAATTTGTGGGATCTTTTGGGTTGCCCGAGGAGCTGGTTAGGGCAATGCAGCGCTCTGTGGTCATTAGTGCTCAGTTGGTTTAAATATTAAGAATTGATAGCACATTTTGCCTCTGAGTCAAAATGAGCGACAGGTTCGGATTCAAGCTAGCTCCACTCCATCCTGTCACCAGCCAAACCAGAGCACGAAGGACATCTCGGAGGATAAGCCACCAGCTTTCTCTCGGTTCAGGGGTGCTGATGGGAACAGGGGTGACAATGATTCCTTGGCTCCCAAAAATGAGCGTAGCAATGGCGAGCGATCGCGCCATATGAAAATCAGCAGTAATCAAGTAGAGATGCCGCAGGTTATGCTGTTTAAATTCCTCTAGGGTGCAGGTAAAGTTCGTAATTGTATCCGTTGCACCAAGATCGTAGTGAACCTGCTGAGCCGGGATGCCGTAGTCTCGAACGATTTGCTGATTGATCTCGTAGTGCTGGTAGTCGGAAATCCAGATTTCCAACGACGGATGAGACTGGTAAAACTGCGCGGCAAACTTGGTTCGTTCTGGGGTTCCGCCAAGCACCAACACCGCTTCTGGTTCTGGCACCTGGTAGCGAGTGACCGTTATGACTAGCGCCACTCCGCTCCCCAACATCAGCACAGCTAGCAAAACGATTCCGAGAAGAACCATGATGTCCCTGGTTAATTTCATAGGCGCGTTGACACAGCGGGTGATAGCAAGAGCAGAAAGTAAACCGAGAATCTGTAGTATGATAAGCCGAAAGTGAGCATTCAGAAATGCTATCGGTCAGTTGTATTGGAGACGTGGCTCTCGATTAGCAGCAATGACGACAAAGACCCTGCTGACTGGCGCGACCGGATTAACCGGAACGCTCTTTCTCACGCGACTGGCGGCGGTTGCTCCTCAAACCGAGATTGGTTGTCTCGTCCGTCCACAAAGCGATCGCCGCACCATCGATGCCCTCAATTTACGCCTCAGCTACCATAGAGGCGACAGCGCAACGGCTCAAACCTGGAAGAAACTTTTGGAGCATCGGTGGGAAACGATTATTCACCTCGTGCAGTTGCGGCAAGTCCCCACCCTGTTAGAGAGCTTAGCCACAGCCCGCCAGTCTCCTCGGTTAATTATCATCGGAACCACCGGAGTTTACTCAAAATTCAATCAGTATTCAGCAGAGTATCAAGCAGCGGAAAGGTTGCTAGAGCGTTATCCTGGTGCTGTTTGTCTGCTGCGACCGACGATGATTTATGGTTCTCCGCGCGACCAAAATCTCCATAGATTGATTACCTTTTGTCACCGCTACGGTTTCTTTCCAGTCTTCGGGTCAGGAGGTAATCTGTTACAGCCGATTCACGCCGACGATATTGCTCAAGCTCTTCTCACCGTGTGGCAACATCCGCAGATTCACGGAGCCTACGATCTGTCTGGCGGCAGCGTCGTCACCTTGAGCGAACTGCTAGCTCTGGTTGCCAAGCTCCTAGAGAAACCCGTTCGCGCTCTCTCCTTGCCCCTGAACCTCGGGATTTGGTCTGCTACCGCCCTAGAAACCGTGTTTGGTGAACGCTCTCCGGTTCGCCGAGAACAAATTCTCAGGCTTCAGGAAGATAAAGCCTATGCTCACCAGGCGGCTACACGAGATTTAAACTTTTCTCCTCGAAGCTTAGAAGTGGGGCTTCGGCAAGAAGTCGAGTTAATGCGCGCTCAAGGCATAATTTGAGCTATTACCTTTCCCTTTGAATTATTTTTGCCAGTAGAATAACGCTCATGCCGCTATTAATTCTCTGCTCAACCAGCTTTGCCATTAGTCTAGTGACTGTCGCTCTCATTAGACAGCGCTGGGGCCAACAGCTCCTGGATATACCCAACGAGCGTAGTTCTCACGCTCACCCAACGCCCAGAGGTGGCGGTCTTGGTTTTATCATCGCCTTTGCGCTTACGAGCGTCGTGGCCGCTGTCACAGTCTTTTCCGTTCCCGTAACTCTTTGGCTGGTGCTGATTCCTCTCACCGCCGTTGGAATTCTCGATGACCGCCAGGGAGTGCCTGCGGGGGTGCGCTACGCGGTTCAGCTTGCTACGGCTGCCGTCGCGGTCGCCGGGTTCGGTATCGATGCCTTGTTTCCCCAGGCGACCGGAGTCGCTGAGCTAGGGGCGATCGCTCTTACCCTCATTGGCTTTACGGCCTTGATTAACTTTTATAACTTTATGGATGGATTAGATGGTCTGGTGGCTGGAACCACAGCGGTTCAGCTCGGCTTTTTGGCCTTTACGCTCAATCAGCCGTTTCTGTGGCTGTTAGTCGCCGCTCTGCTGGGCTTTCTGCGCTGGAACTGGTCTCCTGCCCAAATTTTTATGGGCGACGCTGGCAGCACGGTTTTAGGAGCAACAGTGGCAGCGGCTTTACTCAACAGCGATCGCCCCTCAGTACAGGCTTGGTCTGCTCTCGTCGTCACCTTCCCCTTGATGGCCGATGCAGTCTACACCCTGGGTCGGCGTTTGTGGCAGCGGGAAAATATCTTTCGCGCTCACCGCACCCATCTGTATCAGAGATTACAACAGTCGGGGTGGTCTCACGGCCAGGTCGCCAGTACCTACATCGGTATTACTGTTCTTGTTGCCGTCAGCTTGTCCTTAGGAGCCTGGGGAGCCGTGCTCAGCAGCGTCGGCATCATCGGGGCGCTCATCGGCGGAGAGCTGTTGGTCCATCAGTTTTCCCAAGCGTCGGCAGATGTTTGAGTTCAGCCCCCCGCTCAAGTCTAGCTTTGGGTTGAACTCGACTAACTAGCCTGCCAGCACAATAAATACTTGACAGGCATTCGTCATTTAAGAGAAATTGAGGTCCGATCCCTTTTTCGCTTTTTAATCGTGCTTTAATGCCATTTATCGGCTTGGTGTTTGCTCCATCTTGGGTGAGGAGCTTTGGTGAGGAGTTTGAAAAATATATGAAAGAGCACCTGATCTTTTGGCTACACGATGTATACACATCGTTGACCAGACCTTATAAACGTTGGTTACTTATTAGCCTCGATACAGTCTCTTTTCTACTCGCTGTTTTAGGAGCTTTTTCTCTGCGCTTTAGCTTACTGCTGCCAATTACAGCGATCCAAGAATTTTCTTGGCAAATCGTGTTACTGATTCTGCTCAAAATATTCATCTTTCGCTTCAAAGGCATGTACAGCTCGGTGCTGCGCTACACCGGGCTGGAATTCCTGTCTACGGCTATTCAAGCCGTTCTGTATAGCTCTGGAACTCAGGTAATTTTAGCTTACCTCCAGGGGTCTTGGCCCTTGCCCCGCTCAGTGCTCATTATTGACGCGCTCTTGACCTTAGTCTTGGTAGTTGGCATTCGTCTGGCTATTTTTGGGTTGTTTCGCCGCCTTCAGTTAAGCGTGACCCACCGAAACAAAGCTCTCAAAACATTTGTGATTTACGGAGCGGGAGTAGCCGGAACGCAACTGGCCCGAACGGTGGCGAGTGAACCGGGCTGTCGTCTGGTGGCTTTCGTCGATGATAATCCAGATATTCAGTACCAAATTATTCAAGGCATTAAGGTTTATTCGCCAGCAGATTTGTTTAAGCTGTTGGCGAAGAAGCCATTTGATACCATTATTCTGGCCATGCCTTCGATCTCAAAAACGAGAAGACGACAAATCATCGATCGCCTGCAAAAATTGCCAGTGATTGTCAAAACCATTCCGACCCTGGGAGAACTGTTGTCTAATAAAGTTTCTATTAGCGAAATTCGCCCGATTGACGTTGCCGAATTGCTGGGCAGAGAAGAAGTGATGCCTAACCCAGAATTACTGCGTTTAAACGTCACCGGTAAGGTGGTTCTGGTAACGGGAGCCGGGGGCTCCATTGGTTCTGAACTCTGCCGCCAAATTGCTCGGCTAGAGCCAAAATGTTTAATCTTGTACGAGGTCAGCGAATTTTCTCTCTACAGCATCGACATTGAATTAGCCGAAACTTATCCTCATCTGCAACGGATTGCCTACTTAGGAAGCGTCACCGACGAGATTTATTTTACCAACGTTCTCAAGCGGCATCAGGTAGATACGATTTATCATACGGCAGCGTATAAACACGTTCCCATTGTCGAAGCGAATCCGGCTCAGGGAATTTACAACAATGTATTTGGGACGCTCTCGGCGGCACGCTGCGCCTTAAGGTGTCGCGTTGGCAGCTTTGTCCTCATTTCTACCGATAAAGCCGTTCGTCCTACTAATATTATGGGCGCGAGTAAGCGAATTGCCGAGCTTGTTGTTCAGGGGTTAGCAGACCCAATCAGCTCTACCTGCTTTGCGATTGTCAGATTTGGGAATGTGTTAGACAGCAGCGGCTCGGTTGTCCCCCGCTTCCGCCGCCAAATTGCTCAAGGAAAGCCGATTACGGTCACTCATCCTGAAGTCACTCGTTACTTTATGTCCATCCCGGAAGCGGTGCGTTTAGTGATGCAGGCTGGGGCGATGGCTACAGGAGGAGAGGTGTTTCTGCTGGATATGGGAGAACCCATCAAAATTTACGATCTCGCCGTCCAGATGATTCGTCTGAGCGGACTTGTTCCCAATCAGGATATCGAAATCAAAATTACCGGACTGAGACCGGGAGAAAAACTGTATGAAGAGCTGCTCATTGACGGACACAATATTCGTCCCACCAGGCATCCTAAAATCTTCTCCGCCTACGAGCGGAAGCTAAGCTGGGAAGCCTTGCAGCCCCATCTTGATTCTCTATTCGCCAAGGTTAGCCTCGACGATCGCTCTGGGATCATTGAGCAAATTAAAGTGCTGGTTCCCGAGTATCAGCCTCAACGCTCGCTGGCAGTTGGCCCGGTCAGCTCTCAAATTTCCAAGTGATGGTGCTCACGTTCAGTAGATTCACGGAATTATGCAGAGGAGTTGCTGAAGCAGTCGCTAATCTTCTGGGAAAATACGCTAGTAGAAGATGGTTTGAAGAGCGTACTGTTGAAGCGTCTTCGTAAAAGGGATCTAAGCTATGCCGTTTCGCTGTTGGCCAGACAAAAGCACCGCCGACGCAAAGGAAAGAAACCAAGGCCAATTACTCCCCCTCTCTCTTTTCCCCTTGCCCTTTCCCCAGTGCCCGTCCCCCAAAAACTTGATTGACCGTCGCCACTGGTATCGTTTGGAACGAGCGCTCTTTGTTAGCGCCTGTTTCTACACCCTTGGCGTTGTTGGATGGCTAGCCTCCCAGGGGGCTGTTGAGTCTCCAGTAGCACCAGCACGCCGCAGTTATTCCCCAACGCTCATTCGTGCCATTGAGCCAGCGTCTCCAGAGTCTCTTCGTCCAGCTCCTCCGAATGCCAAGATTGCCACTCCTAAGCGGGCCTATTTGCCGGTCGCTCCGGTTAAACCCCTCCCCAAGCTAGCCTTACCCCCTCGGCTCGAACCGCTCCTAGAATCTAGCGCCGCTGCTCCCCCTCCTCAATCCGCGCCTGAAACCGCTCAAGGGCAGACGCCGTCAGCAGAAGCAACACCACCGACCTTAATGGCAGCGATTCAGTCTCTGCCCGAGCTAGAGGAAGCAATATCAGTGCCTCACGAGCACCGTTTAATCGGGATTCTGGAGCTCGGCGATCGCTCGGTAGCTCTGGTCAACTTCGGCAGCGTTACGCAACAAATTGCCGTCGGCGAAACCGTCGGCAGCAGCGGCTGGACCCTCACCACCGTTACGCAGCGCTCAGCAGAAATTCGCCGTCAAAACGAAAAGCGTCTCGTATACGTCGGACAGTCGTTTTAAGCTAAGCTGAGGTGGAGGAGTCGAAGGTTTCTGACCGTTGGCTTCCGGAATTCCAGCTTGCTGTTGTACAACAATGAGTCTTTTTGACGACCTCAGTCAGTTTTTAGAAACTCGGCTCGAAGAATTTTTGCGGAGTCATCCTCATCTAGAGCTTCAGGCTTTGGAGGAACAGCTTCGAGAGCAGGAACAGGACACGGCTAAACTGATTACGGCTCTCCAGCGTCAGGAGCAGCAGCTAGAAACCGAAATCCTTGCCGTTGCCCAAGATATCCAGCGGTGGCATGCCAGAATTGCGAAAGCCAAAGCGGCCAACCGCCTCGATTTAGTCGAAGCGGCCCAAGAACGCGAAGCCGCTCTGCTGCGCCAGGGCAACCAGCTCTGGGGACAAAGAGCGGGAGTAGAAAAACGGCTCGTTCAGAGTCAGGAGCTGTTAACTCAAATTCAGCAGCGCCGGAAAGAGGTTCAGGCGGAAGCCGAGCGAGCTAGAGCGCAGTCACCTCCTTCGAGCTGGGATACGGCTGGCTGGAATCGAAGCCCTAGCAGCGCCTACAGTAGAGCCGCTGATCCCCTTGAGGCTGAGTTTCAGCGCTGGGAATTAGATGAGGAACTCGAGCAGATGAAGCGGAATCTCTGACGGGTCAATAGCTCATAGCTGTTAGCTGCTAGAGTCCTCGCTCCAGCTATGAGCTACTGCGGTTTGACGGCTGATTCTGCTTTGAGCCTACCGACAGAAGCCGTCGGCATTTCTGGTTGATGGGTTTGAAGCGATCGCCAACCGCTGAGCCAAGCGGTGGGGACGAGCGCTGGGCCCGATTTGAACCGATGCTCGTAGTTAGAAGCGATCGCTAAAAAGGCCCCACCTAATACATAAACCGGCACAGGCAAGAGAAACTCTCGAATCCACAAACCCAGCTCTGCCAACACAAACAAAATTGCAAAGCAGGCCATCCAAACTTTCATCGCCACTCCTTTAGGAAAGTCGTCACTTAGAAGATACCACTCCTCAAACCAGGTTCCCATCGGACTTTCTTTTGAATGGGTATCAATTGCCTATTTTAGCGATCGCCGCCAAAAAAAGCTCGCAGGCATCGCTACTGATTACCCGCGAGTTCACTGCATTTGATTGCTGGCCAAATTACACTTCAGCCGCGACTTTTTCTTGGGCAGTAAGCTGCTCGTAGGTTTGCCGCATTTTTAGGCCAACCAATACCTGAAATAATCCAGAGCCATTGTTGGAGCCTGGAGCATTGCGATGCTTCAGCAACAGTTCCGTCATCTCCCCATAGTACTTAGTTCCGGTCTTGCTGAGGTGGCTTTCAATGTAGATCATCTCCTCGAGGTTGTCGAACTGACCGTCAACCTCCAGCACAGAGACCTCGTGACCGTAATAGGAATCTGGACCGTAGAACATTTTAATACCGGGATAAGCACAGGTCAGCTTTCGTCCGCAGGGTCTCCAGTCAATGGTCGAGCCTTCGTCGAAGAGATAGGCTGGCTCAAAATACTTAATGCCTTCTTTCTGAACCAGGCGGACTCGCAACAGCTTGCTTTCTTTGTCGTCAATGAGCTGAGTGGGCATGATCTGAATGACGACATCAGCGTACTCTTTTTGCGGCTCAATGTAGGCGCTAAAGTCCGGCTTTCTCGCTCGAATCGAGGCCAGCACGTCTTCGTAAGAGTGACCGCGCTCAGCCATATCGCGCTTGATCTTCCAGTTGATCTTGACTTCATCGTGAATATCAAGATACACGCCAAAGTCAACCAGTTCGCGCACCCGCTCGTCAAAGAGAGGATGCAGTCCCTCAATAACGACTACTTTATTCGGCTCGATCCGCTCAGGAGGGTCGATTTCTCCCGTTTCATGGTTGTAGATTGGCTTATCAATGGCTTGTCCACTCTTCAGAGCTTTGATCTGCTCGTACATGAGGTCAAAGTTATTGGCCTTGGGGTTCAAAGCCGTTACGCCTGCCTTTTTTCTCCCTTTGCGGTCCAGGCTATGATAGTCATCCAAACAGATAACCGTCATAAACTCTTCCCCAAATAAATCTTCTAACCGTCTTAGAAATGTAGATTTACCGCATCCGGAATCTCCGGCTACTGCAATAAGAACGACTTGATTCTGTGTGGGCATAGCTCCCTCTAAATAAAAAACTAATTGCTAAATTTATCGAATTTGGCAGGCTCACCTAGTAGAACCAGCAAACTACTCTTAATTTCCTCACTCTTTCCTAGGCAGAAAGCAGCGATTGTCATACCAAGCTTTAGATAGGTATTTAGCTTGCTAAACGTAGCACCTGGAACTTCTTCCGGAAGCCAAACTTGCCTCCGGCGAAGTTTGCCCGCGCCCTGCAACGGTGAGTGCAGTGTGTTGGGGGCTTTCCCAGGAATAGCTGCCGTTCGTGGAGCGTCTCCGGAGGAGATACCCGAAGGGCGAGAAACTGGCTAACGTGAACGTTTAGTTCCTAAGTACTGCCATGAATTTTACCAGAACCCCATACCCTCTACAAGACTAAAGCGCAGCAGAGTAGTTTGGTGCATCTAGTTATCTATCCTATCGGGTATTGGCCTACCAATAAACAAACAAATTGATGCAACGATGACAGATTTTTGTTTATTCTCTCTTTATTCTTAAGCCAGGGCAGTTTACAAATTCGCCTATTCTCCGTGCCAGGGTCATCCCAATTGGTTATCAGTAGAGCCTCGGACAATGATAGGCTTAGGATCATCAAAACAGCACAGATGAACGCTCTATCTGTCTCTAACCTGAGCGCTAGAACAGTCAGCAGCCATCGATCTGAGCACATATACGGACATTAGGAGAAATCAGAAAGGATTGCAGCCGATGTCCTGATTTAGTTCATTTGGGAGAGATCTAACATTTATGTATAGCTCGACAAGAGTAGGGGCTTTTAGTAACGCAAACACGACAGAATCTAACAGCCGCACGTTTGTTTACGAAGTGGTTGGTTTAAAACAAGTTGGAGAAACAGAGCAGTTAAGCTACTCCATTCGTCAAAGCGGCACAGTGTTTATGAAAGTGCCCTATGCGCGGATGAGCAGAGAAATGCAGCGAATTTCTCGTTTGGGAGGAAAAATCGTGAGCATCAAGCCTTTAAGCGCATACACTGAAGAAGAATCAACGAACAATTCTCATTCAAAGCAGCAGCAGAGTAAGTCTATGACTCAAGCAAAAGAGAAAAAAACAGAAATCCCCGTCAATATTTACCGTCCCAAATCTCCTTTTGTCGGCAAGTGCGTCGAAAACACAGAATTAGTCCAAGAAGGCGGAGTAGGCACCGTTCGCCATCTTACTTTTGATATTTCTGAGGGCGATTTATGGTATTTAGAAGGTCAAAGTATCGGCATTATTCCTCCCGGAGAAGACGAGAAGGGCAAACCTCACAAGCTTAGACTCTACTCGATTGCTTCAACGCGCCACGGCGACCCGATGGATGACAAAACGGTTTCTCTGTGCGTACGCGAGCTAGTCTATCAGCACCCGGAGTCGGGCGAAACTATTAAAGGAGTTTGCTCTAGCTACCTGTGTGCCCTTAATGAAGGGGATGATGTTGCCATCACGGGCCCCGTTGGCAAGGAGATGCTTCTCCCCGAAGAGGAGGATGTCAACATTATCATGATGGCAACCGGAACGGGAATTGCTCCTTTTAGAGCTTACCTGCGACGGATCTTCGGAGAACAGCACGATGGCTATCAGTTTAAAGGCACTGCCTGGCTCATCTTCGGAATTCCCACAACTCCCAATATTCTCTACCAGGAGGAGCTTGAGAAATATCAGGCAGAATCCGACGGCAAGTTCCGCTTAACCTATGCAATTAGCCGCGAACAAAAAAATTCCGAAGGCGGCAAGATGTACATTCAGCATCGCGTAGCAGAGCATGCAGAGGAACTGTGGAACCTGATTCAACAGGAAAACACCCACACCTATATTTGCGGCTTAAAAGGAATGGAAGGCGGGATTGACGAAGCGCTCTCTGCGGTCGCCTCCAAAGACGGTATTGATTGGGCTGATTACCAAAAACAGATGAAAAAAGCTGACCGCTGGCACGTTGAAGTTTATTAAGTAGACTGTTGGCCAATTATTACTAATTACTAATTTCGTTCTAGCGCAGTTAGCGAATAGAAAACATTAACAGCGCATCCCCCATTCCCATTGAGTCAGTCGAGGTTAGGGGATGCGTTCTTTAGTTATGAGGCTCTCTATTTTTAACTGGCTTCCTCAAAAGACTAACGACTGAGGTGATGACGATTCGCTTCAGTTGTCAGAAATCTGAGAATTAAGTTAAATTTAATTAAGAGAAGCAGGTTTAACTGCCCTTCTTGCTTAAAATTGCTACAAATTTTCTTGACAAAAAAAGAACAATAAGATAAGTAAAAATATTTTTCAAGAACGTAGCCTGGTGCTCTTCAGCCCCAACTGGAGAACACTTCTCTAGTTTTTATTCAATTTAGGGGATACTAATCCTATGAAATTTTCTTGGAGAACAATCCTACTCTGGACTCTACCCGCTTTAGTCATCGGCTTCTTTCTCTGGCAAGGCACTTTCGCTCCAACGGGTGACCTGGGAGGAAATGCGGCCAATACGCGCATGACCTACGGGCGCTTTTTGGAGTATTTAGACGCAGACCGAGTGAGAAGCGTCGATCTCTACGATGGAGGACGAACCGCCATTGTCCAAGCTGTCGATCCCGAGTTAGATAATCGCCTGCAAAAATTGCGCGTCGATCTGCCAGGGAACTCTCCAGAGCTAATCGCTAAGCTACGCGAAGCAGACGTGAGCTTGGATTCCCACCCGATCCGCAACGATGGAGCGCTGTGGGGATTTGTGGGCAATCTCATTTTTCCAATCTTACTGATTGGAGCTCTCTTTTTCCTGTTTCGCCGCTCCAGCAACATCCCTGGTGGTCCCGGTCAGGCGATGAACTTTGGCAAGTCCCGCGCTCGCTTTCAGATGGAAGCGGAAACGGGAGTGATGTTTGATGACGTGGCCGGCATTGACGAAGCGAAAGAGGAACTTCAGGAAGTCGTCACCTTTTTAAAACAGCCAGAACGCTTTACGGCGGTAGGAGCAAGAATTCCCAAAGGAGTGTTACTCGTCGGTCCTCCGGGAACCGGTAAAACACTGCTCGCCAAAGCGATCGCCGGAGAAGCCGGAGTGCCTTTCTTTAGCATCTCTGGTTCGGAGTTTGTGGAGATGTTTGTCGGAGTTGGAGCCTCGCGGGTGCGCGATCTGTTTAAAAAAGCCAAGGAAAACGCCCCTTGCCTGATCTTCATCGACGAGATCGATGCCGTGGGTCGTCAGCGTGGAGCCGGCATCGGCGGCGGTAACGACGAACGGGAGCAAACCCTCAACCAGCTCCTCACCGAAATGGATGGCTTTGAGGGCAACACGGGCATTATTATTATTGCCGCTACCAACCGTCCCGATGTCCTCGATTCTGCCCTGCTGCGCCCCGGACGCTTCGACCGTCAGGTAATTGTCGATGCTCCTGACCTCAAAGGACGCATCAAGATTTTAGAGGTCCACGCCCGCAACAAGAAAATCGCCCCCGAAGTTTCCCTCGAGGCGATCGCCCGTCGCACTCCCGGCTTTACCGGAGCCGATTTAGCAAACCTGCTCAATGAAGCGGCCATTCTCACGGCCCGTCGCCGTAAAGAAGCCATGACCATGCTCGAAATCGACGATGCGGTGGATCGCGTGATTGCGGGCATGGAAGGAACGCCCCTAGTAGACAGCAAGAGCAAGCGACTGATCGCCTATCACGAAGTCGGTCATGCGATCGTCGGAACCCTCGTCAAAGATCACGATCCGGTTCAGAAGGTAACGCTGATTCCCAGAGGACAGGCTCGCGGACTAACCTGGTTCACCCCAGAAGAAGAGCAGGGATTAACCAGCCGCTCTCAGCTCCTCGCCCGCATTGCCGGTGCGATGGGCGGTCGCGCCGCAGAAGAAGAAATCTTTGGAGAAGATGAGGTGACCACCGGCGCTGGCGGCGACCTTCAGCAGGTGACAAACATGGCCCGTCAGATGGTGACTCGCTTCGGCATGAGCGACCTCGGTCCTCTCTCTCTAGAAGGACAGGAAGGAGAGGTATTCCTCGGTGGCGGCCTGATGAATCGCTCGGAGTATTCTGAGGAAGTAGCGGCCCTAATCGATGCGCAGGTGCGCGAAATTGCCGAGCAGGGACACAACATGGCCAGAAAGATCGTCCGCGAGAATCGCGAAGTGATCGATCGACTGGTAGACCTGCTCATTGAAAGAGAAACCATCGACGGCCAAGAGTTTCGTCAGATTGTTTCTGAATACGTAGACATCCCGGAGAAAGAGCGGTTTGTGCCGCAGCTATAGCTTTTTAGCGAGTTCAGCTTGAAATAAGCAGGGACGACGACGAGCAGTCGTCCCGTTTTGTCTATCCTCAACCGAGCCGGTCTAAGAACGGTGAGCCATCGAGCACAGGCTGGCAAGGAACGTCTAAACTCACGTTCGTGGGGAAAGACTTATCCTATAATTAATAAAATGAAACATAGCTGCCTGGACAGCCAGCAGTAATTGGCAGCAAAGAAACTGTAAGTTCAAAGAACTTTCGATTTTTGTATTTGATGCTCCGAAGAAAACTACATGGCACAGATTGAAACGAGAACAGAACCCATGGTCCTCAACATGGGTCCTCATCATCCCTCGATGCACGGTGTGCTGCGTCTAATTGTCACCCTGGATGGCGAAGACGTAATGGACTGTGAGCCCGTAATTGGGTATCTGCATCGAGGCATGGAAAAAATTGCGGAAAATCGCACCAATATTATGTATGTTCCCTACGTCAGTCGCTGGGACTACGCTGCCGGAATGTTTAATGAAGCGATCACCGTTAATGCCCCAGAACAGCTAGCGGATATTGAGGTGCCAAAGCGCGCTCAGTACATCCGCGTAATTATGCTTGAGCTCAACCGCATTGCTAACCATCTGCTGTGGCTAGGCCCATTTATGGCGGATGTCGGCGCTCAAACCCCCTTCTTTTATATCTTCCGAGAACGGGAAATGATTTACGACCTGTGGGAAGCCGCCACGGGTCAGCGATTGATTAACAATAACTACTTTCGCATTGGCGGAGTGGCCGTTGATTTACCCTATGGTTGGATCGACAAATGCGAAGACTTCTGCGACTACTTCACTCCGAAAGTAGACGAGTACGAAAAGTTAATTACCAATAACCCGATTTTTCGCCGCCGCGTTGAAGGTGTGGGCACAATTACCCGCGACGAGGCGATCAACTGGGGACTTTCGGGGCCAATGCTGCGCGGGTCGGGCGTGAAGTGGGATCTACGCAAGGTAGACCACTACGAATGTTACGACGACTTCGACTGGGATGTGCATTGGGAAACGGCAGGAGACTGCTTTGCTCGCTACCTCGTCCGCATTCGGGAGATGCGCGAGTCGGTCAAGATTCTTCGTCAGGCGCTCAAAGGCTTGCCGGGAGGACCGACAGAGAACCTGGAAGCGAAGCGCATGGCCGAAGGCAAAAAATCGCAGTGGAATGACTTTGAATACGAGTACATCGCTAAGAGAGTACCGCCGACGTTTAAGATCCCAGAAGGAGAGCATTACGTGCGCATGGAAACCGGCAAGGGAGAACTAGGCATCTTTTTGGTCGGGAAGAATGATGTCTTTCCCTGGCGCTGGAAGATTCGTCCGCCAGATTTCAACAATCTCCAAATCGTGCCGCAGTTACTCAAGGGCGTAAAGGTGGCCGATATTATGGCTATTCTGGGCAGCGTAGACATTATCATGGGTTCTGTGGATCGTTAAAGACTTGATCAGTGGCGACGGAAATCGAGCGTAAATTTCTGGTCAAAGGGGATGGTTGGCGATCGCTTGCCGTGGGAGTCCCCTACCGCCAGGGGTATCTTTCGACCCACCGGGGCAAAACTGTGCGGGTTCGGGTTGTGGGAGATCGCGGCATCTTGACGATTAAAGGTCCGACCGTGGGCAGTACTCGCTCAGAATTTGAGTACGAAATCCCCATTGCCGATGCCTTAGAGCTGCTGGAGATGTGCGATCGTCCCCTCATTGAGAAGACCAGATATAAAATTCCCTTTGGCAAGCTGATCTGGGAAATCGATGAGTTTGCTGGAGAAAATCAAGGGCTGATCCTGGCAGAAGTCGAACTCACCCACGAAGAGCAAGTTATTGACCTGCCAGAGTGGATTGCTCGGGAAGTTTCTGACCCCAAATACTTCAACGCCAACTTAGTCAAGCATCCGTACCGGGAATGGGGAAGCGCCGAAGGCGCGGGATAATTCCCTTTGGGACGGGAAAAGGAAGGAGTGGTAAAGCTGGCCTCTTGGCCCTGTGTTCTTTACTCCGTCGCGGAGCGGCTTATTTCCCTTTACCCGTCCCGTCAGGGACAGTTTCCCCTTTCCCCGCAGCGCAAGCTGCTTCCCCCGCGCCGACGGCGCTTTGGCTGAGCTGAAGAAGAGTGACTTCCCAAACCAGTCGAGGCTGAACAAAATTGAGCAGACAGTGACGGGCATGTTCTAACAGCTCGATGGCAGTTTTCTGTCGCCACTGATGCCAGTAGCAGTACTGAAGATAGTCAAGGAGCCAGAGCTGAGCCAGAGTATCTAGTTCTCGGTCGATGGTTTTCGCTAGCGTAAGCGCAGCTAAGGCACTCTGAGGCGGAGCTTGGAGAGATTGCCGTAGCTTTTGGGGAATGGCCTGAAGCTGGGACTCTGCCGCGAGTGCTTCTCCAGGGCTGCCTTGAGCAATTTCTAAGAGGAAGGGCTGCTGTAATTCGCTGCCTTGAGCTTGCAAAACCTGCTGGAGATGCCTCCGACTAAGGCGACGAAAGGGAATCTGCTGACACCGAGATACCAACGTCGGTAAGAGGGCATCGGTTCCCGGCGCAATGAGAATAATTGTTGCCTGTCCGGGTTCTTCTAAGGTCTTGAGCAAGCCATTAGCGGCGGCTTCTGTCATTGCCTGGGCCTCTTCAATCACCACAACCGAGCGAGAGGCTTCCAGCGGAGGACGGCTCAGAAATCGGGCTACGTCTCGCACCTGTTCAATCCGAATTTGAGGCGGGGCTTTACGATTCAGTCCGGCTTGGGCAGCTTGGCTAGCGGTGAGATAGTTTCCCTGATGAGTATAGGTTGGCTCGACCCACAAAAAATCAGGATGATTCGCCAGCGAGCGTTCCTCCGAAGACGCAGCGGCTGGGGCTAACAAAAGCTGACTGAATTCCCGTGCTGCTAACGTCCGCCCGACTCCAGGAGGACCAGCAAACAGATAGGCTGGGGCCACTCGACCGGAGGCAACGGCCTGGACGAGTAGCTCAACAGCTTCATTTTGCCCAATCAGCTCGTTGAAAGAATCTGGCAAATTAATCAGTCCTCGTAACCTTATTTGTTGTCCAGACTAAGATAGAGAAAAAAGTTTATTGCTAACAGAATATGGCTCGCTATACGTGCTCATATACGACCCAAACTTCTTTTGAAGATTTACAGCCATCACTGGTGGAAATTTTACAGACCTGCAATTTTGAGACGATTTATCAAACGAGCGACTACATGATGGCGCAGGAAGTGCCGGGACAAGTTTCCTTTACTAAACTAGTGACGGTAGAAGTGCTCATTGATGCCACCGCCGCCACGAGTGAAGAAATCCTGGTCAACTTGGTCGTTAAGAATGAAGAACTAGCCCTACAGCTCAACAATCACTGTCAGCAAATGTTTGAGCTTATTCAGAAGTCCATTGCGGAAAACTGCCACTGGCAGCTTGTGGAGCTAACCAGCTAAGCTTTATGATAGCTCGTCCTGGTCATTCATCATGGCGGGATCGATGAGCGTAATATCAAAGGAGGGATCCTCCGTTGGCAATGTAGGAAAGAGATCGTAGCGGCGTAGCTGATACACGGCAGAGGCTTGAGGGCCAAAGATAATTGTGTCTCCGTTCTCCAAGTCGCAAGCAGAAACTTTGTGACCGTTAACCAGCAGACCATTAACGCTGGGATTTCCTTGGGAATCTCCATCAATGATCTGATAGTAAGCCTTACCGTTCTTCCGCCAGCGCCTCAATAGGGTGGCGTGGCGGCGAGAGACAAACTGAGAACGGATGCGAATATCACACTCTTTGGCTCTTCCGACAGCATACTGGACCTGACGTAACGGCACTACGTTCTTTCCTTTGTCGTCTTCAATGATGAGGAAATGTCCTTCATTGGGTTTGACGGACTTCGCATTCATAAGAGCGCTTCTGACAGAAGTAACAGTGATTTAAACGTACCCAAAAAAAGAGCATCGACCAATAAAGAGATTCGTCAAATTCGGTTGGTTATTGAAAACGACGGCGCAGCAGGAGAGAATTAGTGACCACGATGACTGAGCTGGCAGCCATCGATGCAGCAGCAGCAGCGGGATTCAACATAATACCAAACCGGGGCAGCAGCAACCCAGCCGCAAGAGGAATGGCGATCGCATTGTATCCCAGCGCCCAAAAGAGATTTTGGCGAATTTTATGGAAAGTCGCTAAGCTGAGCTGAATCGACTCCACTACATCTAGCAGACTGCGCATCAATACAATGTCTGCTGTCTCGATGGCGACATCGGTTCCGCCTTGCAAAGCAATGCCGATATCAGCCTGCGCCAGGGCCGGAGCATCGTTGATGCCGTCTCCAACCATGGCCACAACCTGTTCTGCCTGCAAAGCCTGAATTGTTTCAGCTTTTTGAGTAGGCTTCACCGCCGCAAAAACACGGGAAATATTCAGCGGACGGGCGATCGCCTCGGCGACCTCCTGGCGGTCTCCGGTGAGCAGCACCACCTCTAGCCCCATGCTCTGAAGACGCTCAACCATTGCTGGCGCATCGTCACGCAGCCGGTCTTGAAGAGCTACCAACCCGACCAATGTAGTTTCGAGGGCAATATAAACCACGGTTTTCCCCTCTCTTGCCCACGCCTGGGCCTGCTGTTCGACCTCCGCAGGAATGGCAATCTGCTGCTGGTGCAGCCAGTCTTCTGTACCAAGCCAGACCCGTTCTCCGGCCACGAGAGCCGAGACTCCTAATCCGGGTTCGGTGATGAAATCCCTGGCCTCTAACAGCGGTAGTTTCCGCTCTCTGGCCGCCTCAACAATCGCCGCCGCCAGGGGATGATTGGTGGCGCTTTCGGCGGTGGCAGCTAGCTGAAGTAGACGCTCTACACGAAGGGAAATCGGCAAACAGTCGGTGACGGCGGGATGACCGACGGTGAGCGTTCCCGTTTTATCGAAAACCACGGTTTGAAGCTGATGCACTCGTTCTAGAATATCGCCGCCCTTAATTAAAATGCCGCGCTCAGCGCCGATTCCGGTTCCAACGAGAATGGCAGTTGGGGTCGCCAAACCGAGGGCGCAGGGGCAGGCAACCACCAAAACGGTGATCGCTAACTTCAGACTGAGCAGCAGCGGTGAAGTCGCTGACCCGTGCCCCATCGCCGCTACCAAGCTGACCTCCGACCAAATTCTAGTTCCAGCGAAGTACCAGAATAAAAACGTGACCGTTGCCACTGCCATCACACCATAGGCAAAGTACCCGGCGACCGTATCGGCTAACTGCTGAACGGGCGCTTTGCGGGTTTGCGCCTCTTCTACAGAAGCAATAATCTTAGCCAGAGTGGTATCGTTACCGATGCGGGTGATCTCAAGGGCGATCGCTCCTGACTGATTGATCGTTCCCGCCACTACCGGATCTCCCGGCACTTTGACAGCGGGAATCGATTCTCCGGTCAGCATTGATTCATCGACCGCCGTTTGTCCAGCTACGATTTCTCCATCTACCGGTATTTTCTCCCCCGGCAGCACCTGGACCCACTCACCCGGACGAACTTGCTCAACAGGAATTTGAATCCCTGACTCTGCATTCACTTCAGGGTGATTGATCAAACGAGCCAGCGGTGGCTGCAAAGAAACCAACGCTTCTAAGGCGGCGGACGCTTGCCCCCTGGCTCTGGCCTCTAAAGTTCGACCTAATAAAATAAAGCCCAACAGCATAACTGGCTCATCAAAAAAGCATTCCCACCCACTTTGGGGAAAGAGCAGCCCTACACAGCTTGCTAAATAAGCACTAACGGTTCCCAAGCCTACCAGCGTATTCATGTTGGGCATGCCGTGGCTCAAGCCCTGCCAGCCATCACTGAGAAGGGAACGACCGGGAAACACCAGCGCGAGCGTGGCTAACCCCCAGTGAAACCAAACGCTACTCAGTACCGGGAGAGACGGACCGCCAAAATGATTCCAGTGACCCAACGCTGAAAAAAACAGCAGCACTCCCGCTACAACCAGGAGCTGAAGCTGCCGTTGATTCTGCTGACAACGTTCTGAAGGCGGCTTCACTCTGTCAGCCGTGCGCACCTGAGAGGGAAAACCACTAGCAGAGAGAGTCTCAGCCAAAGCTTCTGGCTCAGTGGTTCCGGCTTCGTACTGAACGACAGCCACCTCCGTGACTAAATTCACGCAAGCAGAGGTCACGCCAGGATTTTGAGTGAGTTGACGCTCCACAGACTTAACGCATCCGGCACACTTCATGCCGCCGACGTCCAAGGTAGCTGTTTCTAGCTGAGCGACACTGTCTTTTGGGGGAACCTGGAGCATAAATTGCAGAGAATTAATAATTGAGCTTTCATCAATGATCTTCTTTGAGCTTAACGAAATTCTCCTGTCTTGCTGTGTTGATCAACGACTTTGAAGGTGACTAAAAAGCGATCGCTTGCCAATCGATCAGGATTAAGAATTGCTGTTGTCCTTTTGTCTTGCCGTAAAGAAGCAGTACGATTGAAGTAACCGATACTAAAGTTGAGAGCTGATGAGCAATGAGCGACTTTGATAGCGATACGCCACGCTGGACACCGGAAGCAGAAGCTAAGCTCAAAAATATTCCCTTTTTTGTTCGCTCTCAAGCGCGTCAGCGGATTGAACAGTTAGCACGGTCTGCTCAAGCTGATGAAATTACCGTCGAAGTGGTCGAATCAGCGCGGCGAGAGTTTGGCCAGTAGTTCTTTCTCTGCTTGACCTGATCGAAGAGCTATCTTTGCTGGCGTTGCCGGAGCGGTAATAATTTGGTGAGTTAAATGGGTGTGGTTCAGGCAATCATGACGACTGGCAGCCAGGCTTCTTTTCTTTGGTTTTCTCCTTGATCGTCGAGGCTGTTCGCGTCACAATAAAAGTAGGTTAAACTTTTTTGTCTTTTTCTTAAGAAACGTTAAAAATGACGCTGGAGCAGCTAAGTCCGCTTAGTCAGGAACAGAGCGAAGACATATATGATATCGCCATTGTGGGTGGCGGAATTGTTGGTGCAACGTTAGCAGTGGCCTTGAAGGAAACTGGATTGAAGATCGCAATCATTGAAGCAAAGCCCCTGGCAGTAGCCATTTCGCGTAGACAAGCTTATGCCATTACGGTTCTCTCTGGCCTCATCTATGAAGGATTAGGGGTGTGGGGCAAGATGCGGCCCCACATTGCTCAGTTTCGGCGCATTCACCTGTCTGACTCCGACCGCGCAGGAGTTGTATTTAACACAGATGACTTAGGCCGAGAGTTCCTAGGATACGTCGCCGAACATCGGGTGCTGCTCTCGGCTCTCCAGGAAACTACAGCTCACTGCTCAAATATTAGCTGGCTGTGTCCGGCGGAAGTGGTCGGAGTTAAGTACGAGGAGTGGGCTTGGCTGACGGTCAGCCAAGCCGGGGAAAAACGGCAGCTACGCGCCAAATTAGTTGTCGGAGCCGATGGAGCGCGATCGCAGATTCGCACCAGTGCCGGAATCCGCACTCGCGGCTGGAAATACTGGCAGTCCTGCGTCGCCACCACCATCCGCCATCAGGCTCCTGAAAACGAGACGGCCTTTGAGCGCTTCTGGTCTACCGGTCCGATGGGCGTATTACCGCTACCGGGGAACCGCTGCCAGGTAGTGTGGACGAATCCTCACGCTCAAGCGCAGGCGCTACAGGCTCTCGATGAGCAAGAATTTCTAACTAGGCTAGAACAGTATACAGGCGGTCTTTTGGGACGATTAGAGCTAGCGGGCGATCGCGTCGTGTTTCCGGTGCAGCTCATGCAGAGCGATCGCTACGTTAAACACAGACTCGCCTTAGTAGGAGATGCGGCGCACTGCTGCCATCCGGTAGGAGGACAGGGGTTAAATCTAGGGATTCGGGATGCGGCGGCATTGGCTCAAGTTCTGCAAGCGGCGCATCAGCGCGGTCAGGATATTGGCGATATTCGCGTTCTGAAGCGCTACGAACGCTGGCGCAAGCGGGAGAACTTAGCGATTTTAGGGTTCACCGATCTTCTTGACCGGACGTTTTCCAATAACTGGCTGCCTGTTGTCGCCAGTCGCCGTCTTGGGCTGTGGACAATGCGCACATTGCCGCCTGTTAAAGTGTTTGCCCTTCAGTTGATGACAGGGTTAAAAGGACGTAAGCCGCAACTGGCTCAAGCTGGGATGAGATGAATAAGTGGCTTCAATAAAAATCCTTAAGTTAAACTAACCTTTGAGAAGTCAACTTTTGTGGACGGTTATGGCTACCAGCTTTCAACACTAGAGAGTAGCTCCTCAATACTTTGTGGGATTTCTCCTCTTGATACCTTTTTGGCAAACACCGTATAGCAATCCTTTGTGTCTCCCTCTTTTCTTGGATAACCCAACCAGATGATTACAATTGTCGAAGTAACTGGATCAGCCCGAAAAAATAATCTATATCTTTTAGGCAACCCCATCCCCTTGACGCGAGAGAACTTTTTAAGATCTCCCCTTAGAGCAAAATGAGACGCAGGCGGAGCGATAGGAATTTTTTCATCTATTAATAAACGGATAATTGTAAAAAGTTTAACGTCAGGATGTTGCTTATAGTCAGATTCAGTAAGCTTTTGCTTAAGCTGCCCTGCCCGAGCCACCAATACTTTGTACTGTTTACTGAAAAGAGGATGGAATATTTATTTCCATCCCTTTCTAATTAATGGCTCTACCAAGATCTACAGAACTCCTGTCGTTAGCTCCTCGTCAGAATCATAGCCTAAATCATGTGGAGAAACTAGCTTTGATGGATCAGCCTCTATCTCCGAGTCTATAAACTCTAAAAACATACGCAGAGTTTCTGATTTGTATTCCCAATCAGGATCTATTTCATTCTTGTCCAAACCAGTTTTATATTCATGGAGATTGTACAATACAGGGCAGATCTGAGGGATTAAGGGATGACTAAAGCTCGACTGCTATTCTTATAACCTTGTTTATCTAGACTTCCCTTCTCTATAACACTTATATTGTCTACTTTATACGCTCAAATTACAACTTCGTACACTTATAATTACAACCATGTACACTTTAAATATTTAATGTACACCTGTAAGATTTATATCGTCTGTTTAGCCAAGACTTGCTCTAGAGCATCTACAGCAACTGCTATGTAACCAAATGCCTTCCGCTAGTTGTCACTCTGAGAGCTACAGTGTCTTTAAATTCTTTCTCTGTAATGCTGAATACAGCAAGATTTTCTCCAGAAAAACTACCAGCCGCTTGCTGTTTATGCTGCTTTAGAAAGCCGCTGCAATTCCTCTATTACTCCTGGTACCGTAGCTCGCAGTGCCTGATGCACAGATTCTAGCTTGATTAGATCCGGTTGATGAGTCCATTCGTTCATGAAGAACTTCTTCACCTCGACAGACAACACGCAGGCTGAACGAGGAAAGTGCTGGCTGACCCATTGAGCAAAATATCCACCGTAAAACTTGACGTTCTCTCGTACATCTAACTGCTCGCCTAAAAATTGGAAGCGACGCATATCGTCGAGAAAACGCTCGACCACAGGAGACCAGTAGTCTCGGTCAATATAGTCTGTTCCCAAATTCACTTCTGGATTGTGAGATGGTGCTGCGGGGGAAGCATGCTGTCCGTCCCGATAATGATTGTAGGTATGAAGGTCGTAAATGACAAAGTGTCCGTAGCGCTGCTCGAAACTTTGGCAAAGCTCCTTAACGGTGGAGTAAAAAGCATCGTATTCTGCTAAAGTTCGCTCCAAAATATCTGCTGGAGGTGGTTCGCGCCAGACCTTGAGGCCCCAAGCATCTTCGGGCTGGAGATAAACCGTTTTATGTCTTGGTCGATTTAAATCTAGTTCAAAGCGCGATCGCAGCACCACCAAGCGGGTATCGGCAATATCTGTCCAGCGAGCCGTGAAGGGGTCTTCTTCGCGCTTGCGCTCATCTCTACTGAGGGCAAACAGTTTTTCTACTTCTGGGCGCACGTCGTGACCATCGTGGAGCGCAACAGCGATGACGGGCTGATCTCCTTGGGTTAATGTCCAAAGTTGCGGCATAGAGTTTCAATAGCAGAAGATTCCTGAGTACTTTACAGGGGTAATTTTAAACTAGCGGTCATCGGAAAAAGCATCTGTACAACCGTTGACAGAAACACCGGCAGAAATTTGCTACAAGACTACTAGGAGTTTGCTCTTAATTTTATTGAAGATACTGAACAATGCCAGCGGTGATCGCCTCCGCCATCCGCTGACGATAGGCGGCGTTGACTAAGTTACGGCTATCTTCACTCCCCGTTACAAAGCCAACTTCTACCAGCACTGCTGGCATCGACGTTTCTCTAAGCACGTAAAACCGAGCCTGCTTCACGCCGCGATCGCGAACGTCGAGACGACGCAGAATGCTGTTGTGAATGCTTTGAGCTAACCGAACGCCGCTGCGATAGTAGTACGTTTCTAAACCATTGACTTCTGGTCGGCTGAGACTAATTGCATTAGCGTGAATACTAACAAAAAGAGCCGCATTGGCTCTTTCTGCCTGGGCAACCCGAGAGGAAAGGGAAACATCGTGATCGCCTGTCCGAGTTAACTCTACCTGCATTCCCTGCTGTTTCAGGATTTTAGCCACCTCCAGAGCAATAGGCAGATTAATATTTTTCTCTTGAATCCCGTCGCGTCCAATTGCTCCGGGATCGACTCCCCCATGACCCGGATCGATGGCGACGACGGTTCTGCTAGCTGGATGAGGCTGGGGCGGAAAAACGGCGATCACCACGGCCCCGTTGGCGGGAGGTAATCGCTCCGAGAGCGGCTGGAGTTTGGGCAACTGCACAAACCAGCGATTGGGCGCGAGGCTGCGAACCCGAATCTCTTGGGGACGCATCGTATACTCACCTAGTTCAACAACCATTCGGGTTGTCTGAGGATTAAACTGACCGACCCGCACCTCTTTTACAAAGCGACCAATCATTTGACTTTTCGGGGGCTGTCCTAGATTGGTGTCGGGCAAATCGACCACTAAACGAGTTGGGTTGCCAATGAGCTGCACCTGGGGACGAACAGCCTCTGCGGTAATAATTTCTAAGCGGCTGAGTTGAGCATTAAATCTCCAGTATTCTAGCTCTCCAGACCAAGCGGCGCTGCTATGGGTCAACAAAGTGAAACACCCCGGCAAAACTGTCACCATCAGTTTCAACAAAGTGGTTCCCATTGCTTGACAGGAGCAGATTTTCATAGGCACGAAATGAGCAGGAATGACAGTAGGTAAGCTTGTATTCGCCTCAAAGCAAGCTGGCTCGGTCTGCAAAAGCCTAATGGCGAGTAAGGTAAGCAATATTACCGACGACTGACCGTCAGGGAAGTTCCTCCGTCTAGGGCAGCCCTGCCTGCGTCCCGCTCAAGGCTTATACAGGCTGGTAGTGATTCATTAATGGAGAGCGAATGTTGATTCAGTAAAACTAACTAGCAAGGGGGCTATCTTGACAGGTTTCAGTGGGAATGACGAGTTTGTTTATCTAAAAATCCATTATGAAATGAGTAAATAGCGACTCTCAGCATCTAGTTATGTCAACTTCCGATTTGGTCCCGCCTTTTCAAGCCGTTTTAGTCATAGAAGGTTTAGACAAGCCTGAAGTGCTACAGGGCACCGTTTATTCTATTGGTCGTCATGTCGGCAATTCGATTGTGATTTCCTCTAACCAGATTTCCCGACATCACGCCACCTTGGTCCTCAAGCAAGATCGCACCACTCATCGATGTTCTTACTACATTTTTGATGGCGATCTTCACGGCAACAGGAGTAAGAACGGGATTTTGGTTAATCGAGAAAAATGCTCGGTGCGGGAACTGCAACACGGAGACGTAATCGATCTCGGCTACGATGTTAAAGCTCGCTATCTCATCGACACTGAGTATTCTGCCGACAAGAAACCGCTGGGCGCTATTTTACAAGAAGCAGGTCTGGTCTCGGCGGCACAGATTGAAATGGCTTTACGAGATCAAGCGGTTACTGAGCTTAAGCTGGGAGAAATATTAGCGTTGCGAGGATGGCTGAAGCAGGAAACAGTTAATTTTGTCGTTGACCAGTGGCAAAGCTTTTCCTACCAAGATTGGGCAAACCCCTGTGCTGAGGGCGATCGCCCTCAGCCTATTGGTCAATACTTCAAACAGGCGGCTCTGCTCACCGACAAACAAATTCAAGCCATTCTTGCTGAGCAACAACAGACCGGACTTCGTTTTGGTTCAGTGGCGGTGCTCAAGGGCTTACTTAAGCAAAGTACTCTTGATTTTTTTCTCCAGTCTTTTTCTTCCAGTCAAACTAGCAATAGTGGGAAACATCGCGTTTGCAGCAACCACCTTGACGATATTCTACAGCGGCGGCAAATCACTCGCCAGCAGCAAAGTTGCCTGCTCGGGTTAATGCAGCAAGCATCTCTAGGCGCTGCGGAACAAGACAAAGTTAGACAAATCCGCGATCGCCTCGCTCAAGGACTGCTACAGCTCGTTGACTAGGAGCTTCTCTGTTTTAAATTAGTCCTTGTTTCCAACAACGGAATGAGCAGACCATCAACCATCAACAAAAATCTCAACACGCTATTGAAAACCACGACTTACTGATAAGTCATAAACTGAATCTGCGGAATCAACGGATCTTGCACTAACCCCACGCCGCTAAACCCCCAGCGCTGAAGCAGGGCTTTGAGCTGAGTTCCCGGAATTGATTCAACCGCAAAGCGATCAGCAACTCCTTGACCGTGCGTGTTGAGGTACGATAGCGCCTCAAATTTTTCTCTAAACATCAAGAGATAGTTAGCCTCATCGGTCGGATGAGCCGCCAGATATGACCCATCAGCTTTGGAACGAATTAGGTAAAGTTGAGACAGCATAACTTGAGTTGAATTGAACGGAAAGGGGATTACTCCAGATTCTCGAGGCGAATCCGCGGATCGACTACCTTCAGCAGTAGATCTGCAAGGAGATTACCAACAATCAGCATCGCCGCTCCCATCATCAAGCTCGCCATCACCAAATAGAGATCTTGAGCCTGCACTGCTTGCAGAATCAAGCGTCCTAAACCGGGCCAGTTAAAGAAATACTCGGCAATGAAAGCACCGCTGAGCAAACTGGCAAACTCAAACCCCAACAGCGTAATCAGGGGGTTAACGGCGTTCCGCAGAGCGTGAACGTAGAGCACCTTACTTTCCGGCAGACCCTTAGCGCGAGCCGTCTGAATGTAGTCTTGGCGCAGCACGTCGAGAAGCTGACCTCTTGTCAAACGCTGTAGCCCGGCAAAGCTAGTAATGGTCAGCGCAATCACCGGGAGGATCATGTGCCAGCCAATATCGAGCACCTTGCCGATGGGGGAAAACTGGTCGTGGTTAATACTCGTCATGCCGCCGACGGGAAACAGCGGCGAGGTATTTTGAGCAATAATGAGTAACAGGAGCGCGGTAATAAAGCTGGGAAACCCCTGACCTAGATAGCTAATCACGCGCAGAATTTTGTCAGTGAAGGTGTTTTGTTTAACCGCGCTGACAATGCCGAGCGGAATGGCGATCGCCCAGGTAATGATAATGGTAGATATGGCCAGGAGCAAAGTGGCCGGAATGCGCTCTAGCAGCAGCGAAGCGACTGAGCGAGAATAAACAAAACTAATGCCAAAATCGAAGCGAGTTACCACCTGCGTCAGCCAGCGCCAGTACTGAATCAAAGCAGGCTGATCTAAACCAAACTGTCTTTCTAGGGCATCCAAGGTTTCTTGGGAAATGGTGGGATTTTGCCGCAGATTATCTAAATAGTTTCCCGGAGCTAGCTGAATGATGGCGAAGCTCAGAGCGGAAGCGAGAAACAAGGTTAACAGCCCCTGGAGAAGCCGTTTGACAACATAAAGAAAAGTTTCGTTCGCGACCAAGGCTGGCAGCCAATTTGTCTTGAGGGGAGCATTCCTAGTAGAAGTCATAGGCAGTTTGTTGATGGTTAATGGTTGATGGTTAATGGTGGTCTGACTTCCCCAAGATGTCTCTTTCCCCTCTCCGATTGTCGGATTAGGGAGTACAAAACAGAAGGGACAAGAACCGGACTAGCTAGTTTTCCTTTTCCCATCGCGTTCGCGATTTATTTTAGTACTCTACCAAAGTAATAATGGGTCGCTGCGGTAGCTTGTTGCGACCAGCTAACTCTGTGAGCTCAATAATAAAACCGAACCCCAGTACCTCACAGCCAACTTTTTCTAACAAATCTGCGGTGGCTTTTGCTGTTCCTCCCGTTGCCAACAGGTCGTCGATAATGAGAACCTGGGACTGAGGGGTAAGAGCATCTTGATGAATTTCTAGTTTATCGGTTCCATACTCTAGCTGGTATTCAACCGTATGGACATGGGCCGGAAGCTTACCTGGCTTGCGAACAGGAATAAATCCTGCCTGCAAGTTATAGGCCAGAGGCGGACCAAAAATAAAGCCACGGGACTCAATACCGACGACGTAATCCGGCTGCAAATTTGCCTCTCGACACTTTTGAGTCAGAGCATTAACGGTATAGCGAAAACCATCGGCATGGCGCAGTAGCGTCGTGATATCGCGAAAGAGAATTCCCGGCTTGGGAAAATCTGGGATATCGCGAATGAGTGCTTTCAAATCCATAAAAACGCTGTTCTTTAGGGTAGTAGTAGCAGGACATTCAGGGTTTAATACTTCAACTTGGTCTCAAACAATGACATCAAATTTAGCAGATCTCGCTTCCCAAAAAAAATCGTACAATGTTAGACTGGGCAAATTCTTTTATGATTTGCTCCTCCATGAAGTTGCTTCACAAGGCTTTGATGGTATCAGAAGGTAATTAATCCCGCTTACAGGCTAGTGGGCAGAGCAAACCAGGGAATGAGACAAGCAGAGCAAAAGTTAGTTAATTTAGACATACAGCAACAGAGAGCCAAAAAGGATTGACCTTTATTAAGCGACTTTGAAATGAGTGATTCTACGAGCGTAATGCCCAATTCTACTGCTTCCGACCAGACTAAGCCTGTAATTTTGGATGCATTACCCGATTTTCCAGTTTCGGCACGGGGATGTTCAGCGAGAGTTGGACGAAAAATTGACCTGTTGCTTCTAGCAATTGAAGCTCTTCAGCTAGGAGGATCGGAATATATGTTGGCAACCACGAAAGAACTAGAGCTGCAAAAAATCATCCACAGCCGAGTGGGTCTTTGGCGACTGCGCCGCACAAATCCTTGGCGACGTTCCTATGCTCGCCAATCGCTAAAGTTAGAAGAAGCAAAAGCTCTAGTAGTGATTGCCAGCTACCTAGCAAAGCGCCTAACCGTTCTGATTCGGCAACTCCTGCTAGCGGAACAGCAGCTAAAAGAGAAAGGTCTGCCCCTTGAAAATCACTTTCGCTTGTCTGAGTATCTGGAACGGTTTCGGGCCCACTTCCGCAGCCGGATGAATGTCCGTCGCGCTAAGGTTGCTGTTTATTTAAGCTCAGAGGAAGCCTTGAATGAATTGGCGTTATCGCTATTGAGTCAGCTATTGTTTTGTACGGGTACGGCAGGAATGAAGCGTTTCTGGACGAGTCTATTTGATGGAGAGGTAGCATGACGATTCGCCGACAGTATAGCCTCCCCAACTGTACCCTGATCTTGGAAGGATTAAGTAACGACAGCGCCGCTGGCCTCAGTTCCGAGCGCCCGCCACTATCGCTCCTGGTTAACGCCGAATGCCGTTTTGTGGGGATTCAACAAATTTTGAGTGGTGGGCGAGATTTTCTCGATAGCTTAGTCAAAGCCGTTAGTGCTTATGCCCAGGAATATTTAAGCGAGCTCCCTCACCCTCAGCCTCAAGAGGGAACTGATACAGTCTCCTTAGCGAGGACCGCTAACAAAAATGTTCATCGTTTAGTCTGGCAGTCGGGTCCGTCGCAGACAGTAGAGCTGGATTTGACCACGGTACAGCTTTTCGATCTTGTCGAAGCAGTCGATCAGCTATTTGCCGACAGTCAAACCCTTCCTGAGCTGACGCTATCGCTACAGCCTGTGTCTCGTCGCTACCGTCAAGCAGAAGAACCGCTCGTGCAGCGGGCAGCCCCGGCAGCCCTCGGAACTGCTAGTGTAGCCTTAGCGGCGATCGCGTTCTTCTTTATCCCAGTGCCCGAAGTCCGCGATCCAGAACCAGTATTAGAGTCGAACCCTAGCGAAACTCTGCCTACTCCCGCAGAAGAGCCTCTTCCCGGTGCGAGCCCCCTCCCACCGGAGGAGGAATCGCCAGCGAATTAGAATGACCCTCCGGGATGGGAAAAGGATCAGGGGTAAAGGGAAAAGGAACCAATTTCTTTTCCTCCGGCTTAGTTAGAACTAGCGACCAACGAAATAGTTTCTGGTTCCTTTGGCATCGAGGGCTTCTCCCAGGCGCTTAAGGGCGTGGATATAGGCGGCTGTACGCATAGAGACAGAGAGTTCTTGGGCAAGCGACCACACGGTTTCAGTTTCTTGCTTCATCTTCTCCTGGAGCCGCTGCTCGACTTCTGCTAAAGTCCAGTACAGCCCGCTGCGGTTTTGAACCCATTCAAAGTAGCTAACGGTCACGCCGCCTGCATTCATGAGAATGTCGGGGAAGATAGCAGTGCCTTTTCGTTCTAAGATTTGGTCCGCCTCAGAGGTCGTGGGACCGTTCGCTAATTCAAAGATAAATTGGGCCCGAACGTCAGCGGCGTTAGCCGCCGTGAGCTGATTTTCTAAGGCAGCGGGAATAAGGACATCCACATCGAGGGTCAAGAGTTCTTCGTTGCTAATCGTTTGATGTTCAACGATATTGCAAACGCTTTTTTGGCAATACACTGCTTGCATGGTATGGCGTTCTTGTTTGTAGCGATGGACGCTCGGAATATCTAAGCCTTGCGAGGCATAGATGCCGCCTTGAGAATCGCTGACGGCTACGATTCGATAACCAACGTGAAACAGTAATGTGGCGAGTCCGGCTCCGACATTGCCAAATCCCTGAATGGCTACCGTGGTTTGTTGGGGAGGCTGACCGTATTTCGCTAGAATTGTCTGCATAGCGGCAAAAGCTCCGGCAGCCGTCGCCTGATTTCGTCCTTGAGAGCCGCCTAACGCCAACGGTTTTCCCGTTACGACTCCGGGAGTGATTTTTCGCTGAATAATGCTGTATTGGTCCATCATCCAGCCCATGATGGTGGCATTGGTATAAACATCCGGGGCTAAAATATCTTTATCGGGACCGATAGAGTCAGCGATCGCCTCGATATAGGCACGGCTCAACCGTTCCAGCTCTGCCTTGGACAGGTCTTTAGGATTGAGAGCAATTCCTCCCTTCGCACCACCAAAGGGAAGATTCAGCAAGGCAGCTTTAAATGTCATCCAGAAGGCGAGAGACTGCACTTCATCGATCGTTACCCCCGGATGATACCGTACGCCTCCTTTGCCAGGACCGCTGGTATCGTCATACCGCACCCGATAACCCTGGAAGACCGTTAACGAACCGTTATCCATCCTGACTGGAATTGAAACACTGAGGCTAGCTTTCGGATGCTTCAGTCTTTGCACGGCATCGTCTGAAATAGAAATATACTTTAAAGCCTGCTCTAGTCGAGAACTGGCATCGGTGAGTAACGAATCAGTCATGAGGCATGAGGGGGGGAGGCGAAGACCTATCTCTACAATTTCTATTAAAGACTCAAACAAGCACGCTAATTGTTACTTTTTATCTGCTGCTTGTGAACTAAAACTGTTCAGAACTGGGAATAATTGATTACAAACTCAGCTCCTAGCAGGAAGTCAGAACTTTAAGCCCTTCTGTAGCCGCGCCTGACCATCATCCTGAATTTAAGGAAGCACGTTAGTTTGCCAAAACGTTATGCTTACTGCCCTTCTAGCGGTTTTTTCTGCCTCAGCAGCAGCCGGAATGAGAATTGCGCTTCCGTTAACCGTGATTTGCTTACTCTATAGCCATCGTTGGCAAACAGATGTATCGATTCTCAAATATATTCATCCTCAAGTGATTCTCAGCATTCTAGTGAGCTGGTCTTTGTTTGAGCTACTCGCTTCCAAAAAGTTACTGGGACAGCGCATTTTACAGCTCATTCAGTTGATACTTTGCCCTGTGGTTGGCTGTTTGATGGGGATAGTCGTGTTGCAAACAACCAACTTGGCTATCGGACCTGTCTGGCTAGTGGGTATGAGCGGCGGTGGACTAGCCCTTGTCCTTAAGCTGGTTGAAGTTGGCTGGTTTTTTCGGCTGCGAGGTCTTCCTCTGTGGGTCGTGTTTGCAGAAGATTTGCTCTGCACCTGTTTAGTGCTATTTGCTTTCGAGGCTCCCCAGCAAGGGGGAATTGTGGCCATGCTGCTGCTCTGGTTGGCGATTCGCACTTCCAATGAATGGCGACGCTGGTATAGTCGCTCCGCGAGCGGGAAAGGGTAACAGTTGGCAAAGATGAAAGCAGCGCCAATCGGCGTACGACGATCGCTGAGTCAAGCTTTTGCCTTGCCGATTGCTCCCAAATCTAGAGCAGCCCAACAAAATGCAGTAGTCCATTGCCACTAATAATTTCTAGCAGCAGAGCCACAAAGCCGACCATCGCTAGACGACCGTTCCAAACTTCAGCCGTGGTTGTCATCCCCCACTCCCACCGTTCTTGCGGGTACATTTTCATGTTCTTTTGGGGACGAGGGATTTCTGCAAAGGTTTGTGGTGGGTTCTGTCGGGCTTCTACCACTAAATCCGCCAAGGAGTTGATAAATTCAGCATGAGTGTTCAAGGCTGGAACACGCCGAAAGTTTTGAATGCCTGCATCTTCAGCAATCTCTCGGTACTCGATATCGATTTCCTGAAGCGTTTCGATATGCTCAGAAACAAAGCTAATAGGAACAACGAGTAGATCTTCGACACCCTGCTCTCCTAATTCTTGCAGGGCGTCTTCGGTGTAAGGTCTCAGCCATTCTACAGGACCGACACGGCTTTGGTAGGCCAGGGTAAAGTCATTCGAGCGCGCCAGCGCGTTCATGATCAAGCGAGTACATTCCTCAATCTGTTGCTGGTAGGGGTCTCCAGACTCTTCAACGTAGCTAAGCGGAACGCCGTGGGCGCTGAAAAAGATGTGTACGCGGTCGGGGTCAGCAAATTGCTGTAGCTCTTGAGCCAGGAGAGCTGCCATGGCCTGGATGTAGCCTGGGTGGTCATACCAGGAAGGAATGATAGTATATTCAATTAGCCGAAGAGCTGGGTCTTCTTTCCACATTTCTTCGAGGACTCGGAAGCTTGAGCCACTGGTACTAATCGAGAAATGGGGGTAGAGTGGCAAAATGACCAGCTCTTTGATGTGGTCGCGCTTAATTTTGGCGATCGCCTCTTGGGTAAACGGATGCCAATAGCGCATCCCGATATACACCTTCGCCGCCTGCCCATCTTCTGCCAGCCGCTCTTGCAGAGCTTGTCCTTGCGCTTCCGTAATTTTCCTCAGCGGAGAACCACCGCCGATCTCTCGATAATTATTCCGTGATTTCTTCGCTCTCGATGTCGAAATCAACCAGGCTAGGGGCTTTTGTAGCCAGGGAAACGGCAGACGAATAATTTCTGGGTCAGCAAACAGATTATATAGAAAAGGACGAACATCCTCTAAGCGATCTGGTCCCCCTAAATTTAGTAGTAAAACCCCAACGCGACCCATACTCTAAATAGCCTTCCAACAATTTTCAGATTCTTTACTAATTTTAACAATATATTTTTTTCTGCGTTCACACTACTTACAATTACACACAATTGAGTGGAGATTATCCTTGGCAACGATTCTCAGAACCTGGAGCTATCAATATCAGTGGCTCTATAACGGCATTTCTCGGTTAGCAGCCCTCAGCGTCGGTGGAGAAAACCGCTTTCGCCATCTGGCTCTTCAGGGACTTCCTCTCGATCGAGATACCGCCGTTTTAGACTTGTGCTGTGGCGCTGGTCAAACAACTCAGATCTTGGTTCAGTATTCTCAAAACGTTACCGGATTAGACGTGTCTCCTGTAGCGTTAAAGCGGGCAGCGGCCAAGGTGCCTCAAGCTCAATACGTTGAAGGACGAGCGCAGGAGTTACCTTTCGATCGCCAGACTTTCGACCTCGTTCACGCTAGCGTTGCTCTCCATGAAATGGATGTTGACGAACTTCAGCAGCTTTTTCAAGAAGTTTATCGAGTTTTAAAACCGGGAGGAACTTTCACGTTCCTTGACTTTCATCATGCTAGTCACTGGTTCTTTAGAGCTGGCTTAGCCATTTTTTTAGGGTTGTTTGAAACAGAAACAGCCTGGCAGTTTATCGAAATGGATTTGCAGCAGCGCTTAGAAGCTGCGGGGTTCAAGTCGTTTCAGCGTCGCCTGTTTGCAGGAAACAGTTTACAGGTTATTCAGGCTAAAAGTTAATTGTCAACCCCTCGTAATCGGGCTGCTGATTGGCTAAAGATCGGATTGAGATTCTGGGGAGATTTCCAGTCCGCCTCGATCTCTAACGACCTGTTGATCGGTAATGAGGTCGCTTAACTCGCTAATTTGTATCCCCATATTCTGGCAGGCTTGCTTCAAATTTTGTTTAAAGCTGTTAATATCTGGTCCATAACCACACTGTTTAGCTGCTACTTCTACTCCTTGCTTCGCATTTGCCTTGGCGCAATCAACTAAATCTAATCCATTGAGGGGGCTTGACGCTGACATAACAAATAACCTCTGATTAAGAATAAATGCACTAACAAGATTGTTGTTTGCTAATGTTTTGGTTGAAAGTTTTTGGATTCAAATAAACTCGTGAAAAATAATCTAGCAGAACGCTTGCCTGAAAACATCCTTCTCTAGTTTGAGAGTGAGGAATTGCTCCCTGGTTTCAGGTGATTGTGAGCAGATCTTATTAAAATAGAAATCGGGGAAACTCAAGTAACCTGTGAAGCAGACAGCAATTGAGATTTTCAGCAGCTTAGAGTAACAACAGGTATTCTCGCTCAAGAATGTATTCAGTTGATTTAAAACCAATGCTTTCTCTTACTCAAAATACGTCTCGTCAGCGAGAAATTCTAGAGGTTGTCTTCCGTAACGGCTGGGACTACATGCGCGGACTGTTGACGGGGAAAAAAACGGATGAGCCGCAGCTACCGCCTCCGGCAGTGCTTTGCAAGATATTAATTGAATTAGGTCCAGTGTATGTGAAGCTCGGGCAACTGTTGTCTACTCGCCCAGATTTGCTGCCGGGAGAATACGTAGAAGCTCTGACCGATTTGCAGTCGAACGTGCCGCCGGTAGCCTGGAGCCAAGTAGAAACGTCAATTCGTCAGCAGCTACCGCGCTCTTTAGAAGAAACCTTTGAGTCGATCGCTCCGACGGCGATCGCCGCCGCCTCGATTGCTCAAGTTCACCGAGCTACTCTGAAAGACGGTCGAGAAGTGGCGCTCAAGGTGCAGCGGCCAGGAATTGAACCCATTGTTGACCAGGATATTGCCTTAATCAAAGGGTTAGCAGAACTCGTTTCCCTCACAGATTTCGGCAAAGACTACGACATCATTGCGATCGCCGACGAGTTTACCAAGGCGCTGCGAGCTGAACTAGATTTTACCACTGAAGCTGAATACACTGAGCAACTGCGCCATAATCTCTCAACCAGCCAGTGGTTCGATCCCCAGCGAGTGGTGATTCCTCAAGTTTACTCAGAGCTTACCACTCCAAATCTTCTGGTACTAGAGTGGCTAGAGGGAGTGCCACTGCTGTCGGCCAAGCTGCCTCCCACTGCTCCTAACGGCAGTAGCTCTAGCAGCTTCTTTGAGCAAGCTCAGGGGAAGAGCGCGGTTACTCAAAGACGGGAAGTCACAACGCTGCTATTTCGCGCTTTCTTTCAGCAAATTTATCTTGATGGCTTTTTCCACGCCGATCCCCATCCCGGCAATATTTTCTATCTCGGCGATGGTCGGATAGCGCTTCTAGACTGCGGAATGGTTGGGCGCTTAGATCCGCGCACTCAGCAGATCCTGACAGAAATGTTGCTAGCGATTGTCGATCTCGATGCTCAACGCTGCGCTCAGCTCACGATTGAGTTAGCCGAGTCCGGACAGCCCATTAGTTTAGACCGCTTGGAAAACGACTACAGCCGTATGTTGCGGAAGTACTACAATCTGAGTCTGTCTGAGATCAACTTTAGCGAAGTCTTCTACGAGATTTTGCAAGTGTCCCGGGACAATCGAGTGCGCTTACCGAGCAACATGGGATTGTACGCTAAAACCATCGCTAATTTGGAAGGCGCCGCTCGGACCTTCGACCCCGAGGTTAATCTGCTCGACGAAATTAAGCCGCTGATGACGGATCTGTTCCGCCGTCAGCTACTGGGCAACAATCCGACTCAAACCTTTCTGCGCACTGCCCTAGATCTCAAGAGTTTGTCGATTCGTTCCCCCCGTCAGGTCGAACTCTTGCTGGACCGAGTGACGTCGGAAACGCTGAAGTGGAATTTAACAATCCGAGATCTCGATCCCCTCCGACGCAGTGTCGATGCTTCAGCCAACCGACTTTCCTTTAGCATTATTGTTGGTTCCCTGATCATGGGAGCCGCGATTATTTCTACCGGAGCACAAACAACTCAGTTATCTATTATTAGTAACGTTCTCTTTGCCGCCGCTAGTTTATTCGGGCTATGGCTGATTGCCAGTATTTTACGTTCCGACCGGAAATAAGCGCTCCTAGGCGCGCGGGGAAAAGGGGGAAGTTGCTCCGCAACGGGGAAAGGGGGAGGGGGAAAGGGAAAAGAGACTTGACAGCGAGCAGTTACCAGTTGAATGAACTAGTCTGGTCACTGTTCCCCTTTCCCCGTCCCGTTCGCGGAGCGTTCCCGTTGGGGAAAGGGACAGTTTTCCCTTTTCCCTTTCCCCGTCGCGCAGCGACTGACTTTTTATGTCTGCCTACGACAAAATTTATCAGGTTGTGCGTCAGATTCCGCCCGGACGAGTAGCGACTTACGGCCAAGTGGCGGAGTTAGCGAATTTACCGGGACAGGCTCGCCTAGTAGGATATGCCTTGTATCGCTTAGAAAGCGGCTCGGATGTCCCTTGGCATCGGGTGGTCAATGCTAAGGGAGAGGTTTCTTATTCGCCGCACCGACGCGGAGGCGATTATTTTCAGCGATCGCTCCTGGAACAAGAAGCAATTCACTTTACGAGCGCCGGAAAAATTATCCTCCGTGACTATCAGTGGCATCCGGTGGGGGAAAATTAATAGAGAAAACAATAACTTGCGCATGGACAATACAGTACAGCCCCAAACCTTGGCGACAATTGCTCACTCAAGCTGGTGGAGTAAGCTGGTGGCGCTTGTCGCTCTGGTAAATTTCCTGCTGGTTCTCTTTAACCTCAGCTACATTCCGCTGAGAGACTTTTACGTTCACCACGTGCCCGCCTTGGTCAGATTTTACGACCCGGTAAAAAGTATTGAACCCCATCCTGACACCGTTCACTACCTACAAACCGTTGAAGCACTTAAACAGCAGACTGTTTCATCGGGGTTAGAGTCAACATCAACAGCGGCACTCCTGACCTCATTGCGGCAGCAAAGTGCTGACTTAATTCAAGAAAACCCGTTTTTGGATGCTAATAAGTTTGATACCTTTGCTCAACTGAAGCGACGCCTAGAATATCAACTACAAAATCGTTCGACCGAACAGGCCCTGAACACTCTGTGGTCGCAGGATTACCTGACGCAGGCGAGTCCGCAAGCGGCCTTTGCCTTCTTTGACTCTAAAATCCGTCCCCTGCTGGAAACAAACTATTTTCGCCAAGTGGATGAAAATGGGCGGTTTGTCGATCGGTTTTGGCAGCTCGACCTGGGATTTGTGATTTTCTTTGGGTTAGAGTATCTGGTCCGCACCTTTCGCCTCTCGACCCGTCGCACCGATCTAAGCTGGTGGGATGCGATTCTACAGCGGTGGTACGATGCCCTACTGCTGTTGCCGACCTGGAGATGGTTGCGAGCAATTCCCGTTACGGTCCGGGTGCATCAATCTGGTCTATTCAATCTCGAGCGTATTCTGGCTCAGGTTACTCACGAACCGGCGGCGTATCTGGCGGAGCGCGTTTCTAATTTTATGATTGTGAATCTGATTAACCAGACTCAAGAGGCCGTAGCAGCCGGAGATGCTGCTCGCTGGTTGCTACAGCCCAAGCCTCATCAGAAAGTCAATGAAATTGATGAAGTTGACGTCATTGTTGACCGGATTCTCCAGCTCGCCATTTACAAAGTCGTTCCCCAAATTCAGCCGGACCTAGAAGCGCTGCTGCGCTATAACCTTAGAGAAGCCCTCAAGCAGTCGGATTTCTATCAAGCACTGCAAAGCGTCCCGGGCATTGAAGGAGTGCCCATAGAAGTCACCGAAGGGCTAGCAGATTATTTAGCGCAGTCTGTTTATGAAGTATTGGTCAGCTCCTACTCTGATGTCCAGGGGCGAGTCTTATTTGACAATTTGGCAGACAACTTTAAGCAAGCCCTCCGCAAAGAACTCCGGGATCAGACGGTGCAGGCAGAACTCCAGACGTTGCTGGCTGATTTATTAGAAGAAATTAAGCTGAATTACCTCGAGCGCTCCACCGAGCAAGATCCAGAAGAAACTCTAGCAGAAGCGGAGCAACTGCGCCAGGAGCTAGAGTAGCCGACGAACGCTACGCGATCGCCTCTGCTTTGAGAGCAAAAATTTTCTCAATTGCGTCGGCTACGATGCGGTCTGGCGTAGAGGCTCCGCTCGTCACGCCCACCGTAATCGGACCTTCCGGCAGCCACTTTTCAGTCACTTCGATCTCTTTTCCCAAGGGCTTGTGCTCGACGCGATTGCCGGGACCAATGCGATCGCTACTGTCGATGTGATACGAAGGAATGCCGCGCTCCACCGCAATTTCCTGAAGGTGAGTCGTGTTAGACGAATTAAAGCCACCAATCACCACCATTAAATCTACCTGTTCTTCCACCAGCTCAAACATGGCATCCTGGCGTTCTTGAGTAGCATCGCAGATGGTATTGAAGCTCATGAAATGTTGGTTGAGCTCGGCAGGACCGTATTTTTTGAGCATAGTCTGCTCAAATAGTTTGCCAATCTGCTCAGTTTCGCTTTTCAGCATCGTCGTCTGATTGGCAATGCCCACTCGCTCTAGATCTTTGTCAGGGTCGAATCCATCCGAATGAGCGCCAGCAAACTTGGCCATAAATTCTTCCCGACTGCCGCCATTGAGAATATAGTCGCGGACATAGTGGGCCTGGTCCATATTGAGGATCACCAGATATTGATTGGCAAAGGAGCTGGTGGCTACGGTTTCTTCATGACCATACTTGCCGTGAATAATCGACGTGTAGCGGCGCTTTTTGTGCTTCTCCACCGCATTCCAAACTTTAGAAACCCAAGGACAGGTGGTATCGACGATGGTGCAGTCTTTGTCGTTGAGCAACTGCATTTCGCTAACGCTAGCTCCAAAGGCGGGCAGAATCACTACATCGCCAACGCCCACGGCTGAAAAATCTTTGACTCCGGCCTCTACCGGAATAAAGGCTACGGCCATGTCTCGCAAACGCTGATTGACCGAAGGATTGTGAATAATTTCGTTCGTAATCCAGATTCTTTGGGTGGGGAAGTGCTGACGAGTTTCGTAGGCCATCGCCACGGCCCGTTCTACTCCCCAACAGAAGCCAAAGGCTTCAGCCAGCCGAATCGTGACGTTACCTCGCTGGAGTCGATACTGACGAGCGCGAATTTCCTGAATCAGATCGCTTTGATACTCCGCATTCATCACTCCTGCTACTTCCGCTTCCCGGCCAAATCCTTGGCGGTGATACTGCTGAGACTGATGCAGCGATCGCTTAAACGCTTTAGTATCCATGTTTGTTCTTCATCATTCGCTACTCGCTATTCTACAACCCCACAGACAGCGCCGCTTTCTTCCCACGAAAAAACTGCTCTCTGTTGCGCCATCGGCGCGGGGGAAAGCAGCTTGCGCTGCGGAAAAAGGGGAAAAAGTTGCGGTGCAACGAGAAAGGGGGAATGAGTCGCTTGTTCCAGATTTCCCCGTTCTTTCCCCGTCCCGGAGGGACAGATTTCCCTTTCCCCTTTCCCCGTTCCGTCAGGAACTGTTTTCCTTTTCCCCGTGGCGCAGCGACTATATCGATTCCGAACTCTGAGGAAAATCGTCCCGATCTCTGATGCTGCCCACAGTCGGAGCACCGACAACTTCTTCCGATTCCTTGACAAAGCCGCTATAGGCCTCCATGCCGTGCTCGCCGATGTCTAAGCCTGTGAGTTCTTCTTCTGGCGAGACGCGAATCCCGCCGACTGCTTTAAGAATGAGCCAGACAATCGAAGCGAACAGCACGGTGAAGCCACCGATCGAGAGAATGCCAATAAGTTGAGTAATGATTTGCGGAATGCCAGCTAATTCGGTATCGAAGATACCGACTGCCAGGGTTCCCCAAATCCCACAGACAAGGTGAACCGAAATGGCTCCCACCGGATCGTCAATGCGGATGGCATCGAAGAAAGCTACTGAGAAGACCACAATCACGCCAGCGATCGCGCCAATAATAACGGCTCCCCAGTAGGAAACGCCGGCACAGCCTGCCGTAATTCCGACTAAGCCAGCCAGAATTCCGTTAATGATCATCGATAGGTCTGGCTTACCGTCCTTAATCCAGGAGGTAATCGTTGCTAAAATCCCGCCAGAAACCGCCGCTAGGTTTGTCGTGACCGCAATATAGGGCACGGCTTCATCGGCGGCGAGTTGCGAGCCTGGGTTGAATCCAAACCAGCCGATCCACAAAATTAAGCATCCTAGAGTTGCAATGCTCATATTGTGACCCGGAATGGCGTTGATTCGTCCGTTGAAGTATTTGCCTTCTCTGGGTCCGAGGAACGCTGCTCCCATCAAAGCACACCAGCCGCCCACTGAATGGACTACCGTTGAGCCTGCAAAATCGGAGAAGCCCATCGCTCCCAGCCAGCCATCACCACTCCAGACCCAGTGACCGGTAATCGGATAAGAAATGGCGGTGAGCAACAAACTAAAAACAACAAAGTCTACAAACTTGATTCTTTCAGCAACGGCACCGGAAACAATCGTGGCTGCTGTTCCGGCAAAGGCGGCTTGAAATAAGAAAAATACGGAGATGGGCAACCCAGCGGGAAATGGGTCTAGTCCGTAAGTCGCCGGGTCTTCGCTGCCCAAAAACCATCCGCCCAGACCAAAAAAGCCGTTTCCTGTACCAAACATGAGAGAAAACCCCACGGCCCAAAAAGAAATGGTAGCCAGGGCAAACACAATCAGGTTTTTAGAGAGAATATTAACGGCATTTTTCTGGCGACAAAATCCGGTTTCCAGCATACCGAAACCAGCGTTCATAAAGATCACCAAAATAGCGGCGATGAGAACCCAAATAGCATTTAACGTTCCCTGTACAGTCTCAATTGACCCGGTATCTCCTGGCTCTTGAGCCACGACTGCTGTATTCCAAGCAATGACAATGATGGCCGTTAGCAAGGCACAGCCTAGCCAATAGGGCGCAGTCTTAGCATTTGTGGCCAGAAGCCCCCAGGGAAACGGTCGCGGTTCTGGATGTTTCCATTGCGGTGGTGATGTTGCTATTGTTTGTTTAGACATTTTTACTAAACCCTAAGTAGTTGTAAAACGCTTTCGCTTTTTTAAAAAGCAAAGATTATGTCTGCGCAAGTTAAGAGCGCTTGTCTAACAGTCGAGCAAAGCGGCTGCTAGCTCTTCTCTGGATTAAGAGAACTCGGCGTTATCTCGATGAATTTATTGTGGGGGGTGAACCAAGATCGGTCACAGCTTTTAGACGCAAAATTAAAGTGACTTAACAGAGAAATCTACAGATAAGAGGGTTACACCGTCAAGTTCGCCTAGTTCCTCACCGGCAGGCATCATTGCCCAACTAGACTTTTAAATGTCGCTGGTTTTAACTCCGTTTTTCTGTATAAAAAGATACGGTTTGCCCAAGCTTTGCTGTTTGAGTCGTAGCTTTAGTCGAATCTTTAAAGTACTTGTGGCTTTAATTAGGCGCTGCGCTTAGTATTTAACTGGATAGCGGTTTTCGACGGCATTTTTGTCTTTATGTGTCAAATTTCAGCGTTTTTGAAGGTGCTTTTGGGAGAGGCCGAGCTACTGATACTGCTTAGTAGGCTCAATCTCCTCATGAGGAGAAATTAATCTTTCAGCTCTAGCCCGGTTTTGCGAGTTTCCAGCCAGGCCGAAGTGACCCACCAAACAGCAACGAGAGCAAGAGCGAGAATACCAAACTTCGCAATCCAGCTAACCAAAACTGACAAGGAAACAATTCGTCCGAGAAAGTACGATAGCGTTACCATGACAGAGGCCCACAGAGCCGCCCCTCCAAAGTTACAGAGCAAAAACTGCTGGTAGGGCATGTGAGCGATTCCTGCCATTGGACCGGCAAAGATGCGCAACAAAGCGACGAAACGCCCGAAGAAAACCGCTCTAGGGGCATTCTGACGAAACTGATGCCGAATTGCTTCTAGTTGCTGTTCTTCGAAGCGAAAGAATTTTCCGACCCGTAAAAGCAGCGGCCAGCCACCGATTCTGCCGAGCCAATAGCCAAAATTGTCACCGAGAATGGCTCCACCGATGGCGCTTGCTAGGACAAACCAGTAGCTCAGTTCGCCACTTCCGGCCAGAAACCCGCCAACGATAGTAATAGTTTCACCGGGTAAAGGAACCCCTGTATTCTCTAGGGCAATGCCTAGAAAGACTGCCCAATAGCCGTACTGATAAGCTAGTTCCTGAAGCGTCTCTAGCGTCAAAAATTCCCCAGACATCCAGCCGAGCCTTTACAAAGGTTTACTCTACTCTTCAGTATTAACTGGATTTCGTTATTTGTCATTAACGACTGGTCATTAACTCGCTGAGGACAACAGACTCGTGACTCCCCTTTAAGTAGGAATGGCTTCTCCTGGACGAAGCTTGGCCCATTTTCCGGTTTCTCGGAGAAAGCTATGACAGCCGACGACGTCCCACTCCATCTCAATCCAGTCTTCCCTAGAGCGAATGTTAACGTTAATCGTCGGCTCGTTCGGTTCAAAGTTAGGAGTTTCGGTGAGATGAGGCTGCTGGTGCTGGGTCTCTACGGCATGGTAGGTATTGCAGCGGTCTACAAAGTAGCAGTTAACACAAATACACATGGCGCTCACTTCAACGGGCTTTCTTGTTAATTTATCTCAGGTGCCAGGATATCTGGTAATTTTTGTTGAATTTTGTTAAGGATATGGCTTCACCCCTGTCACGGTTGGCACTAAAATTGCCCTTCGGCTTGGAGTGGTTACCCCCGTCCACCTTTCTTGTTGGTGGAGCGCTCCGAGATGCACTCCTTGAGAGGCAAACAGAAACTTTAGATTTGGATTTTGTGGTGCCAGTCGCTGCTGTAGAAACGGCTCGCCGGATTGCCCGTCATTATCAAGCTGGATTTGTCGTTCTAGACGAACAGCGGCACATTGCCAGAGTGGTTTTTGCCGCCGGAACAGTCGATTTTGCCCAATGCTCAGGAGACTCTTTAGCAACCGATCTGCGTCGGCGAGACTTTACTATTAATGCGATCGCCTATAGTTTCCATAACAACACGCTTGTCGATCCGCTTCAGGGACTAGTCGATTTAAAGCAGAAAACAATCAAAATGATTTCACCGGCCAACCTGCAAGATGACCCACTGCGTCTGTTAAGAGCTTATCGCCAAGCGGCCCAGCTTGATTTCTCGATTGACCCGGCTACCGTCTCAACCATTGAGCAACTCGCTCCGCTCCTCGGCACAGTCGCTGCAGAAAGAGTCCGAACCGAACTAGGCTACCTTTTGGCTATTCGGAGAAGTGACTGGCTGCAAGCAGCCTGGCAAGTCGGTTTACTGCAACCGTGGTTGCCAACTCTCACCCGCGAAAAATTACGGCAGGTAGCGAGAATCGACGACGCAGTGCACACACTAGGAGCAACCTGGACCGAATTTCGCGCTCGTTCAGAGTGGTCTTGGTTGGCTAAGCTAGCCTGCCTAGTTTCGACGCCCCCCGGGACAGCGGAAGCAGAATTGATGGCGCTTAAATATTCGCGCAGCCAGATCCGGGCTATAGTGACCGTTTTAAAACATTGGCCTCAGCTACAGCGGCACCGAACCGCTCCTCTAAGCTTAAAAGAGCAATATTTCCTGTTTTTGGATGTTGGAAACGTTTTCCCCGTATTAGCTCTGCTAGCAACAGCGATAGAGGACGCTCAGGCGATCGCCTCCCTCCTCGACCGCTACTTCAATCCTGATGACCCAGTCGCTCACCCTCGTCCTTTAGTGACAGGAGACGACCTGCTCAACGCCCTCACTCTCTCTCCCAGTCCCCAAATTGGTCGGCTGCTCACCGACATTCAGATTGCCCAGATTGAGGGGACAATTTCCACCCGCACTGAAGCCTTAGAATTTGCCGCCTTACGGCTTCAGGAGCGTCAGCGGGACACTCCCCAGTAGACAATTTACACACATAACTAGTCATGCGGCCAGTAGTCACGGCTCACTCCTTCGTGTCCCCCTCCCCAGCATTTTAAGGTGCCAAGAGATAAGCTATGATAGCAACCTTGAAACTGTGCCGCAGATGATTGGGCATCGTAGTCCATTGATGCTTTCTGTTGGCTACATTCAAGCTCCGTCCATTTTTCTCTTTTCCTCAAAAAGGATTCTTTTTCAATGCTCATTAGTGCAGACAACCCTCTGAACTCGCTTCAATTGCCACCGCTACCTCTTAAACGTCCGCTCCTGATGATCGGTCACGGCACGAAAGATAGCCAGGGACGGCAAACCTTTCTCGATTTTGCTCAAGCCTATCAAGCTCTTGACCCTTCTCGCCCTGTGGTTCCCTGTTTTCTAGAATTAACCAGACCAACCATTCAAGAAGGCGTTGATTACTGTGTTGAACGCGGGTACACAGAACTATCTGCCTTGCCAATTTTGCTGTTTGCGGCCCGTCACAATAAGTTTGACGTGACTAATGAGTTAGATCGCACTCGCCAGCGCCACCCCGAAGTTCAGTTCTTTTACGGGCGACACTTTGGTATCGCTCCTGACATCCTTCAGCTATGGCGCAAGCGGTTAGCACACCTCGACGAGCTACAGCACAACCCCAACCGCATGACGCGCTCAGATACCGTGCTGCTGTTTGTCGGACGCGGCTCCAGCGATCCCGATGCTAATGGCGACGTCTACAAAATGGCGCGCCTCCTCTGGGAAGGCAGCGGCTATCACACCGTGGAAACCTGCTTTATCGGCATTACGCATCCTCGTCTTGAAGAAGGCTTCCGCCGCGCTCGGCTCTATCAGCCTCGACGAATCATTGTGTTGCCCTACTTTTTATTTACTGGCGTGTTAGTGAAGAAGATTTTCAGCCTCACCGCTCAGCAGCAGGAGCAGTATCCCCATATTTCTATGACCTGCTTACCAGAAATGGGCATTCAGCCTCTACTGCTACAGGTGTTGCGAGAGCGCGAACTAGAAACTCAGCTTGGCCAGGTCCAGATGAACTGTGAAATGTGTAAGTTTCGTTTAGCAGCAGCTAGTCACCATCAAGGGCCTCATCACGACCATCATCACAGCCATCATCACGGACACAACCAGGCTCAGTCCGCTTCTGCTCCTGATGCAGAGTTTGACAAGTACCACCAGAGAATTTGGCAAATCCCCTAGCCAATTGCTCCCGAGGCTCTACAGTAGAGGTATGGTATCCATCATTGACCGATGACTCATCCAGAAATTACCGTTGGCGCTCAGGTCCGGCTCATCTCCCGTCCTCCATATCTAAAAACGGCTGAGCCAATGCCGATGCTTCGTCCTCCTGATATTATTCAAGTTGGTGAAACAGGCATCGTCATTGACCGCCGTCCCGGTGGGTATTGGGGAGTGCGATTTGCCAAAGGAGCTTTTTTGATGGAAAGTCAGTATTTGGAAGTCATATCGGCAGTAGAAACTTTTCAGTCTACAGAAAGTCATACAGAGCCTCGTTGACTCAGCCGCCCCAGGGTGAGCGGCTAGCAGCGGCAGGCTAGTGAACAGGCAAGGCCGTCACAGTTGGCGTCTGATATCCCCTACCCACATATTTTACGAAGCTAAGCTACACTGCTAGCAATATTCAATCGAACTACAGGCAGTCGGCTATCTAATTTGAAAGTCGAGGTTTTTAGTCGCTGTTTACGCCATGAACGTTGTTAAATTAGCTCTAGAGTTAAACAGACGCGAGGGAGAGCAGGCAGTCGAGGGCTTTCCTGTTTTTGGCGTTCGCTCCACTGATGATCTATGCTGGACATAAAACCTCGAATTCCCAGTCTTCGGTTTAGAATGCTTATTCACCGCAGACAGATTTGGCTGTTTAGTAAAAGCGTCTCCGTCGCTAGGAGTTTTATATGAAGCCTTTCAATCAAGTCTCTGAATCGCCCCGTCCTCACAACAACGCAGAATCTCATGAAACTGCCAACTTGGATCCCACTCAAACTCCTGCTTCTAGCTCGGATTCTTCTACAGACGCTTCTACCGATCGTGAGACTTTAAGGCAACAGCCGATTTCTCCTCCTAGCAGTCCTAGACAATACCGGGCCATCGGACTCATTCGCGGTCGCTATCAATCTCAAGACCAGCTCACCCGAGGCGTATTGACAACGCCAGCAGGAGTAGCCATTGAAGCCGTGTTGCTCGGTCGGATTATCAGCATTGTCAAAAAACACCTAGATTTGGAACAAGAGCATCTTTGGGTTGTGTATCCTCGGACTAGACAGAGCAACGACAATTTGCATGTTCAAATTGTTGGCGTTTGGGAACCGGAAACGTTAGCAACGGAGTCTTCTCCACCAGAATACCGTCCTCAAGATGGCTATTTCTCGATTCGTGGAGAAGTAATTTTCTATGCCCAGGCTCAAGAGACAGTCATTGTCAAAATTAGGCAATCTCCTAAACGAGAATCCGAGAAACCTAAGTTTTTTAAGCTGAAACTGCAAGGCACACTAACCGATAGACCAGTTGGCCATTTCTGGGATTTGCAGGCACAGCTACAGGGACAAAAGTTGGCGATCCAGGAAGCTACTGATATCGGAGTCATTCCTCGTAAGAAAAAGCCGTTTCGAGGAAAGAAAAAAATCCTCAACAAGCCAAGCAAGCGCAGTCATGATCGTCCTGCCCCCGTCAAGAAAGCGACCAGTAGACCGATTAGCCGTCCGGTGAAGAGAACCCAAGATAGTCGCTAAGGCAGCGAAGTTGTCGGGGAAGGGGAAATAGTTCCTGACGAAACGGGGAAAGGGAAAACAGTCGCTTCGCGACGGGGAAAGCACACAGGGGCAGAGAACAAGCTGTTTCATTCCCCCTTTGCCCTGCGCCCTTGGCGCTCTATTCGAGGGCAATCTGTGCTCCCCAGCGGTCTTGCGGCAAAAAGGAGCGATCGCGAGGCAGTGGCGCAACGGGTTCGCTGAGGAGAAACTGCCCCGCTTCGAGCCATGCCTTGAGTTCCTGAGCAACCTGTTTTGACCGCGCGATGCTAGCCAAAGGAGCCACGCGCACGGTTCTGCCGTCGATGGTGATGCGGCCACTTTTGAGCTGGGCATAACTCACTAAGCCAAAGGTGGGGCGCACTCGCCGCGGGATGGAAAAATCAACCACAGGAGCGACGATTTCGTGGTCTTGGACAGCGCATCGACGAATAACTTCTTCCTCTAAAACAGGCAGAGGAACTCCGACACCAAGCATTAAAGAAGGACCGTAGTTTTTGAAATAGCAGCCGCGCACCCAACGGGGGGTCATCTGTCTAGCATCTCCGATGAGGGCTAGGGTAGCGGCAGGACCAATTGGCGTACGGTTTGGCAGGCGTTTTTGCAGGGGAAAATGCTGCGTACCTTCCCAGGCAACGTAGCCGACTCCTCCTCCTAAAAAAATACGACTGCCAATGCCGATTAACTGCAAATCGGGATCGTTGAGTAGGGGAGAGAGCGCCCCCGGATTGGAGTACACGGCGTTGGCTAGCCTGGGCTGTAAAGGCCCTAAATAGGTAAACAGAGGGCGATCGCCGCCGTTGATGCCGACAATAAAATTTTGATAGAGGTTGCGGGGGTTAAATAAGTAAAATTGATTAATTGTCTCGCGGGTAATCGTTGTTTCAAAAGAGGCTCGTGGATAGCAATCGGTGACCTGGCCAACGGCTCGTAGCTGCACCGCTTTTCCCGCGATCAGATCCTCAATAACGTGGCCGCCTCCCCGTTCTAAGTTACCAGGTCGTCCTTCGCCCTCCGGTTCGCTGCTGTAGTCGCTCATCGCCGTTGCGCCCAGGTAGAGATCGACCGCCCCAAAACCCGCATAGGCCGGAATGCCGTCTAGCCAGCAGGACCGAATCTTCATGGGCGGGTCTGTGTGGCCCAAATTAATTAAAGCTCCTGAAGACTCCATCGGCTCAAATGTTCCGGTGCTAACCACATCGACTTGTTTGAAAGCCTCCGCCACGCTACTGTCCTGCACTCGGTGCTTTAATTCTTCGACCGTCCAGACGACGGCTCGTTTTTGACGAATTTTGTCGTTGATCTCTGCGAGGGTCCGCATAGTAAGCAGGAAGAAGGGGCAAGAGCAGAGCAGGGGGCGCCACTATCAACGATGAGGAATAGCGTGACCTTCGTTTTCTGTTGACTTGAGAACGGCTCTGTGAGAGCCGCTAACGGGAGCGCCACCAGAGAGCGATCGCCATAGTCAAGGACGGAAAAAACACAGTCACAAGAGCTGTTGATGGTGTTGGAGCGAGCGGCAGCAGGCTACCTCCGTACTTAACTAATACAGCCAGCACGGCTGAAAGCAGAATCACTTTCCCAATAAATCCGACTTGATCCATGAACGACGAATGAACCACTTCTGCCTACTATAGTGCCTTTTGGCAGCCCAATGACTTGAAAATTGCCTGTGGGAGAACTTCGTTGAGTAGGGAGAATCGGTTGAAAATAGAAAAGCAGGGGAAGAAAGAAAAGCGAAGAGCTAATAGCCACTCTTGAATCTAAACATTATTTTATCCAGTGACTTACCGAAGCTTCTGTTTCACATAGCCAATGACTTGATTGAGCTGTTTCTTGAGGCTATCAATTTCTCTCTGCATTTTGTTGATTTTATCGTTGAGAACCTGAAGCTCTGCCCCGGCTGCGCTAGCGCTCGTTGCTGAAGCGCCAGCAACAGGTGGATGTTTCTTTGCCTTGGCCATAGCTTCCTTAATCCCTTGAAAAAGCTGTTTTTGATCGAAGGGCTTTTCTACAAAGGCAAAATACTCAAAAGGCTCAGCCAGCTTTTCGGTCACTTCTTCTTTTCGCCCAGACATCAGCAGCAGCGGAATCGTCTTGAGCTGCGTCTGCTTTTGAATGTTTTGATAGACTTCCCAACCGCTCATTTTAGGTAAGAGAAAATCTAGCATAATCAGGTTAGGGTTTTCGCTACAGATCAAGTCAAAGCCTTCTGCACCGTCCTTGGCTTCTAAAATTTCAAAGTCGCCTGACGGTAGCATATCCTTGACCCGCATTCTAATGACTTTACTATCGTCGATGACTAAAATTTTCCGAGTAGGCATAATAGGTTCCTCCGCTCAACCGATAGAATTTGAGATATGCCTAGATTTCCCTCAAACCGCTAGTAAAACAACACGGCTTGTCAAAATTGCTTGATCGTCGACCCGACAAGGAAACTAGACGATCCGGGCAGTGATGGCCAGGAATCATCCGGCTTTTGTTTTCTCCAACTTCTCGACCCCAACCGTATTCAGTGCCATGACCCTCGACCCTTCGCTAACTGCTCATTCTGCCTTGAATACTACTCCCCGCGAGATTGCAGCCATTCCCTCCTGGCTTAAGCGCCAGATTGGTAAAGCCAGCGAGCTTTCCTCTGTCCAAAAAATTATTAAACAGCGGCAGATTCATACCATTTGCGAGGAAGGGCGCTGTCCAAATCGCGGCGAGTGCTATGCTCAAAAAACCGCATCTTTTCTGTTGATGGGAGCAACCTGTACGCGCGCCTGCGCCTTCTGCCAAGTCCATAAAGGACAAGCCCCCATGACGTTAGATCCCAAAGAACCCCTGCATGTGGCGCAGGCGGTTCAGATGCTCGGATTACGCTATGTTGTTCTCACCTCCGTTGCCAGAGACGACCTCAGCGATGGGGGAGCGGGATGGTTCGTTAAGGTCATGGAAACCATTCGCGCCACGAATCCTGACACCCAAATTGAAGTGTTAACTCCAGATTTTTGGAGCGGGAAGCAGGCAGTAACGGCACAGCGACAGCGCGTCGAAACGGTGGTGGCCGCTAAACCAGCTTGCTATAACCACAACATTGAAACGGTCCGCCGCCTCCAGGGACCGGTCCGCCGGGGAGCTACCTACGAGCGCTCGCTGGCCGTGCTGCAGTTTGTCAAAGAACTCGATCCGGCGATTCCGACTAAATCGGGGTTAATGCTAGGACACGGCGAAACAGAGGCGGAAATTATTCAAGCGATGAAAGATTTACGCTCTGTTGAAGTGGATCGTCTGACCCTGGGACAGTACCTGCGCCCTTCTCTCCAGCATCTCCCTGTTCAAAAATATTGGACTCCAGCAGAATTTGAGCATCTCGGAGAGATGGCCCGTTCGCTCGGTTTTACCGATGTTCGCTCTGGTCCTTTGGTTAGAAGTTCTTACCACGCTGGAGAGATGCACAATAATTAACTTTTATATCTATTCCTCAAAAATCTTTCGTTGGAGACGTGCATCGAGGGACCAATCTCTGGTATTTCTTGAATAATCATTCAATTGACAGGAGAACCGTTTATGGCAACTAGCTCAACTCAAGATCGTCCAGTTCCCCAGACTGGTAATCCTCCCTATCCTTATCGCACGGCGTGGGCCCTATTCTTGCTAGCTGGCAATATTCTCATTGCTGCTATTTATTTTCATATCGTTAGTCCGTAGAGCAGCGAGAACTTTAGCAGCGTTGCTGGTTTAAACTTGCTTGGGTGAAGAACAATGCAGCTTGCTGTTAGCTCAAAGCGCAACTGCGATTTATCTCTTCACCCCTTGTCTTTGAAAGCGCGTATCTCCCTAAAACGTCCCTTTAAACAAGCCCTGCGGACGGACGAGTAAAATGAGCACCATCACCAGCAGCGCCACTCCGAGCTTATACTGAGATCCTAGGAGAGGAACACTTAATTCTTGAGCGAGGCCGATTACCAATCCGCCAGCGATCGCGCCATAAGGATTACCAATACCGCCAAGAATGACCGAGGCAAACAGCGGCAAAATCAGAAACCAGCCCATGTTGGGTCGAACAACCGCAATCAGCCCGTACAGGGCTCCGGCAGCAGCCGTGAGAAAGCCAGTCAGGATCCACGTCCACAGCACCACTCGCTCCACATTGATCCCCGAGACTCTCGCTAAATCAAGATTGTCGGCTACGGCTCGCATCGCCTTGCCGATTTTGCTGTTTTGGAGCAAGAAATACAGACCGAGGGTGGCAATAATCGCCAAACCAATCACAATCAGGCGATAGAAGGCGACTCTGACCCCGCCAATATCGAGAGCCGGAACCAGGGGAAGCGCGTAGGATTGGTTACCGCTGCCCCAAATTAAGAGAATCGCGCTGCGAATGAACAAGGCTAGCCCAATTGAAATAATAATTAACGTGGTCGAGGAAGCGCGGCGATCGCGCATCGGTTTCCACAGCAGCAGCTCAGAGAGCAACATGGCTCCGATGGTTCCCGCAGCTCCCACTAAAATAGACAGCCAGATATTAACTCCGTTGGTATTTGCCACCCAGGTTAGATAGGCTCCAAGGGTCATAAAATCTCCGTGGGCGAAGTTAGAAAGCCGCAGGATGCCGTAGGTCAAGGTTAATCCCACTGCGGACAGCGCAATGATACTGCCGACAGCAAGACCGTTGAAGAAAAGCTGCGCGATTTCCATTTCTATAGGTGTGACTTAACTGGTTTATTGTAGGGCATTACTGATTGGTCCTTTGTTTGACGTTGCTGAATCGGTGATGATTAGGAGGGCTGATTGTTAATCGTTGATGGTTAATTCTCATGTTTGAATGGGTTTTGTCTAGGCTATCGTTACGATTGGCAGCAAGGCCCTTTGTTTGTGTAATGAACGATCGATGACCAATCAACCATCAACGACGAAAGGATTGGAGTAGCTGCCCGAACAGCCAGAGATTCAAGGCAACAGCCGCCGCCACAAACAGCAGCAGACTGCCCAGAAGCAGCACGAAGAACCACCAGTCTACTCGGCTGCGGGTTAGAGGAGAACGCAGATGGGTTTCTAGCAGCGCTATGTTCTTACGGTTGGCTTTCCAAGTGGCATCGAATAAGTCTCCCAGCAGCGGTACGTTACCAATCACCGTATCGAGCATAATATTGAGAGCCATGCGAGATAACGTCGCTTTAGAGGCTCCTAGGCGAGCTGCCTGGAGGACAATGTAGGTAGAGAAAGCCGTCCCTAGATAGTCGCCAACGCCGGGGAAGAGCCCTAGGAGCGGGTCTAGGCCAACGCGGTAGTCCGTTCCCGGAATAGGGATAGCGCTGTCTAGGAAATAGCTCAGCGATCGCAACTGCTCAAGCTGCTGTTGGCGTTTTATTGGCTCTCGTTGAGAAGTCATTGGCTCTCAATTCCCTCGATTCCTGTTAAAGATCCGAAAAGGGGGCCAAGGATCGGTCGCTCCGCGACAGAAGAACAAGAATAAGCTAACCGGCTCAGCTTGTTTCCCTGAACCTCTGGCCCAGTTTCCACGCTAGAAACAATCAACTTATATTTTTCTCCCTCTGCCTTCACCCGTCGCCTCATCTCCAGTACGGGTCAGTTCGGTTGGTAATTTCTGTCTCTTTGCCAGTTCCCTTGACTGTTTTTTGTGACGCATTGCTTCACCGACCGTCGCATTAAGCTGGTCACCAAGAAGCATTACCAAAGAACTCATAAATAGCCACAGCATCAAGACAATCACCGCTCCGACTGCTCCGTAGACCTTATTGTACTGACCAAAATTAGTGACGTAGAGCCGAAAAATTGCCGAAACGATGGCCCAAGAGATGGCGGCAATTATTGCTCCGGGCATGATCGGAGTGCCATTGTGCCAGCGACTCGGACCGAAGCGATAGATAAAGGCAAAGGCGGTGGCGACGATGCCAAGAGCAACGGGCCAGCTCAACAACCGCCACACGCTGACGAGCACGTGCTCGATCGTTTGATTGATCTCTGACTGCGTCGTTAAATCTTCGATGTAGGCCAGAGCAAAGTCAACCACCACCACAAAAACAATGCCGACAAAAGTAATTTGGATAATGGAGCGCACCTTGCTCCAGAAAGTCTGCTGGCTTGACGGTACTTGCAGGGTGCGAAAAGCCAAAGTGACAGACACAATCATGGTGCCGACAATGACGGCAATTCCCAAAAGCTGCCAAACTCGTAACAGCAAGGCTCTCCAGTTTTGACTAACCGCTAGCTGAATGGCAAAGTCTCCGAGCAAAACCAGAAAAGAAGCCACAATCAGCAGCACAATCGTACCAATCGCCAGCACAATAGACAGTAGCTTAGCCTTCCAAAATGGGCGTCTTTGTTTCGACGGCACCTGATGGATTTGGTCGAGAGCGTTCATCGCGGCACTTAAGGCTCCCGAAAATACCCAAATTGCCGCCAAGAAGCTAATCGAGAACCATCCGCCTCCCTGATTGACCCTCACTCCCTGGACAAACTCTAATAAAAGCGTCCAAACCTGCTCGGGCACGATTTCTCGAATTTGCCCGGTTAAGTTGACAACCGTTGAGGCGATCGATTCCTCAAACATGCCAATCGCCGTCAAGATGGCCAAGATGGCCGGAAACAGAGCCAACATCGCGTTGTAGGCCATCTCGGCAGATAGCCCCACCAGCCGCCGTTGAAAAGCACGAGTAACGGCTCTTCTGAGGGTGACAAAATTAAGATGGCGAAAGAATTGGAAAAAGCGAGCATCTCCCATAAGGAATGAGGAATGATAAAGTACGAATTATAAATAACATCTCTTTATCCTTCCATCCGTTCGTGAGATCGGGGTGAATAGCGTATCTCTCCTGCTGAGAATTCTAGGAGAGCTGTAGGCAGCTCGACTCCGCCAAGCCCGCGATCTCTGCCACTGCCTCTGAGCGAGCGGCGATTCCCGTACTGACACTGTTACTGCTGTGTTGGATGGCGCAATTAGGATCTTTGAGTCCGTTGCCCGTCAGGACGCAGACGATGGTGGCTCCAGTCGGAACCTGATGTTTAACCTTTAATAATCCAGCGACCGAAGCGGCGCTGGCTGGTTCGCAGAAAATTCCTTCCTGAGACGCGAGTAGCCGATAAGCCTCGAGAATTTCCTCGTCTGTAACGGCGTTGAACTCGCCCTGACTCGACTCTTTAACGGCGATGGCCTTATCCCAACTGGCCGGATTGCCGATGCGAATGGCGGTTGCCAGCGTCTCTGGATGAGCGATCGCTTGACCGCTAATCAGCGGAGCGGCTCCGGAGGCTTGAAACCCCATCATGCGCGGCAGGCGATCACACTTTTGCTGCTGGTGATACTGGCAAAAGCCCATCCAGTAAGCGCTAATGTTGCCAGCGTTGCCTACCGGAATACACAGCCAGTCCGGCGCATTGCCTAAAGCGTCAACAATTTCAAAAGCGCCCGTTTTTTGTCCCTCTAGGCGATCGGGATTAACGGAATTAACGAGGGTCACGGGGTAGCGCTCGGAAAGCTCCCGCACAATCGTAAGTGCCTGGTCGAAGTTACCTCGAATGGCGATAATTTCTGCCCCGTAAAGTAAAGCCTGCGCCAATTTTCCCTGAGCTACATAGCCGTCTGGAATAATCACAAACGCTCGCATGCCAGCGCGGCGAGCGTAGGCGGCAGCAGAAGCCGATGTATTCCCGGTGCTCGCGCAGATTACGGCCTTGGCTCCGGCTTCCTTAGCTTTAGAAATGGCCATTGTCATGCCCCGGTCTTTGAAGCTTCCGGTGGGATTTAAGCCATCATATTTGACCCATACCTTAACATCCCGACCGACCAGAGCGGCGATTGCTCTTGCCGGGATCAGTGGCGTATTTCCTTCTAAAAGAGTGACCACTGGCGTGTTGAGGCTGACTGGGAGATAGGAACGATAGGCTTCGATTAATCCAGGCCAAGATGAGGAGTGGCCCTGTTGAGGAGCAGAAATCGGGATCACAAGCGAGCAGACGACAACGACTAAGACTATTTTACGGCAATCAGGGTAGGAGCAATGGTTTTCCATTGACAAGTGTTAAGCAGTGGAAAACCCGTTCACTATCTTACTCTCGATTTCCCGTTGCGCCCACTTCTTCTTTTCTAGTGGTTCGACCTTTCTTGCGGCCCCGCTTGAGGACAGGCTTGGGTGCACTGGAAGTGGGAACTTCCCAATCCGTCTTCATCCACTGCGGACAGTTTTGGTCGTAAACCATTTGAAGAGCGGCAGCGGCGATCGCATGGGGATCGTACTCATCACTGAGTTCCCTAACTAGGGGCAGGAACGACGCCATCCGTTCTCCAGCTAGCGTCTCCTGAATCTGAGTCTGGAGATTCTTGAGGCGAGTTGCTTCGACCTCGGCTCTGGTGGGAATCTTGCTCACTTCTAGCTTTTGCTTGACTCGGCGCTCGATTTGGCGCAGCATTCCCCGCTCTCGCCATTCCACTAAAGAAATCGCCGTGCCCGTTCTGCCGGCCCGTCCGGTGCGACCGATGCGGTGAATATAGGTTTCTGTATTGTCTGGCAGGTCGTAATTGATCACGTGGGTTACCTGCTCTACGTCCAAGCCCCTAGCCGCAATATCGGTTGCTACTACAAAGCGAATTTTGCCGTCGCGGAATCGCTGGACCAGTCGCTCTCGCTGAGACTGACTGAGGTTGCCGTGATACTCATCGATGCTTTGTCCCGCTTCCTGAATTTTACTAGTGAGTTCAGCGGCGGTGCGCTTCGTGCGGACAAAAATGATCGCCGACTGCGGCGCTTCAATTTCTAGAATCGGCTGAAGAACCTGGAGCTTTGACCAGCGACGGGGAACCATGTAAACATGCTGATCGATTTTAGCGGGCGCCGATTGAGACTGCTCAACGCTCACGGTGACGGGATCGTTTAAGAATTCTGCCACTAATTCGCGGATGGCCTTGGGCATCGTTGCCGAGAAACAGGCGGTTTGCCGCTCTTCGGGAGCCTGCTTGAGAATTTTTTTCACATCGTCGATAAAGCCCATGCTCAGCATTTCGTCGGCTTCATCCAACACCATGAACTGTGCTCGATCGAGCACCAGCTTGCGACGCTCTAGCAGGTCAATGACTCGTCCAGGAGTTCCTACCACAATTTGCACTCCCCGCTCTAGAGAGCGAATTTGGCGGTCAAAGGACTGTCCGCCACAGATGGTTAAGATTCTCACGCGACGGTCTACCGCAAATTCTTTAATGGCTTGCGTCACCTGCTGGGCAAGCTCTCGTGTCGGAGCCAGGATGAGAGCCTGCACTGCCGATACCTGCGGATCGATCATCTCTAGAATTGGCAAGGAGTAAGCTGCCGTTTTTCCGGTTCCGGTCTGGGACTGGCCGACTACATCTCGTCCGGAGAGAAATTGCGGAATCGCCTGGGCTTGAATGGTTGTTGGGGTAACAAAGCCCAAACTTTCTAATTGAGCGGCACGAGCTTCGGATAGACCGATAGTTTTAAAAGAAATGGTCATAGATTAAGAGGTAGTGTGTACGTATACTTGTTTTTTGTTTAAGAAACTTAACTTATTTTTACCATTGTTTTGAGAAAAGCTGACCAATGGATTCAGCAACAAACCTAAACTCGTTTGTCCATCTGCAAGCGTCGTGTGCCTTATAGGGTCAGCACACCGCTGATTAGGTTAGCTCAATATCACTTGCCCCGTGAGGTCGTAAATATCTGCGTCCGTGATTTTGACCGGAACAATGGTCCCTAACGTCGCTTCTCCCTTAACATATATTAACCCATCTACTTCGGGAGCGAAGCGAGCTGAGCGGCCAATCAGCTCATTTGTTTGTGGATTCTCCTGCTCCACGAGCACATCAACGATCTGACCAATGCATTCTTGGTTCTTGGCCGCAGCGATTGGTTGCTGAAGCTGCATGAGCTGAGCTTGGCGAGCTGCTGCCACCTCTACAGGAATTTGATTGGGGAGGGTATAGGCCGGGGTTTCCTCCTCAGGAGAAAAGGTAAATACGCCGACATGGTCGAACCGATGCCGCTCGACAAACTCGAGTAAATGTTCAAAATGTTCGTCCGTTTCGCCAGGAAAGCCAACGATAAAGGTCGTTCGCAGGACGGCATTCGGAATCGCTGCTTTGATGCGCTCGATAATGGCGTCGTTGACTCGTCCCTGCCAGGGGCGGTTCATGGCTTTGAGAATGTCGGGATGAGAATGCTGTAGAGGTAAATCGAGATAGGGCAGTACGTTGGGGGTTTCTTGGATGGCAGCTAGCACTTTCGGCGTCAGCCCCGTTGGGTAAGCGTAGTGAATGCGTATCCAGGGAATATCGACGTAGCCTAGCTCTTGGAGAAGCTCTGCAAGCTGGGGCTCTCCGTACAAATCCAGGCCGTAGTTCGTGGTGATTTGAGAGATTAACACCAGCTCTTGAACCCCCTGGGCTGCTAGCTGTTTAGCTTCGGCCACAATCGATTCAATGGAGCGCGATCGCTGGTTTCCTCTTAAGTGGGGAATAATACAGAAGGCGCAGCGATAATCGCAGCCTTCGGCAACTCGCAGATACGCGACTCCTTCAGTGGTGGTGCGATAGCGAGGGGTGGTGTCGTCAGCGATATAGGTGGGGTGAGCGGAAATTTCCTGCACTCGCTCGCCCGTTTCCGAGCGCTGGACTACCTCAACGATTTTGTGATAGTCTCCGGTCCCGACCACCGCAACAGCTTCCGGTAGCTCTTGCAGCAGTTCTCCTTGAAAGTGCTGGGCCAAACAGCCAGAAATAATGATTTTTTTGTTGGCTTCTGCTAGCTCAACGAGAGTGCGCACTGATTCTTCACGGGCAGCACCGATAAAGCTACAGGTGTTCACGATCACGTAATCCGCGAGTTCTTCATTAGCATCCACTTGATATCCTGCCTCTACCAGCAGGCCAAGCATATGTTCGGAATCCACGCGATTTTTTTCGCACCCTAAATGGGAAATAGCAATAGTCGGTTTGCCCATGTATAGATTAGTGACAGTTAGCTAGAGTCTTCTATACTAAAAGATTTTTGCTAGAGCAGCAGGTGTAGAAGCTTAAAGGTAGAGATCCTTGGTCATTAGTGGTTCATGGACAAACAAAGGAGCTTCGCTAGGCACGGCGATGGCTCAATATTTTAGGTTGCTGTCACTTACTTGATTCTCTCAAGCGAGAGGGCTTGATAAAATCTATCTAGAATAGTGCAGACGGTTTCACAAGGCGGTGCGATAGGTATCTGTGGATTTAAAGCAAATTTTTGGGACAGCCACTCCGATTGTTGGGGTCGTGCATCTGTTACCTCTACCGACCTCTGCTCGTTGGGGAGGAAATTTGAAAACAGTCATCGACCGAGCAGAACAAGAAGCAACGGCGCTAGCGGCTGGTGGAGTTGATGGCATCATCGTCGAGAATTTTTTTGATGCGCCCTTTGTGAAAGATGCCGTCGATCCGGCGGTGGTAAGCGCCATGACGCTCATTGTGCAGCGCTTGCAAAATCTGGTCGTGTTGCCACTGGGTTTAAACGTGCTGCGGAACGATGCGAAAAGCGCTTTGGCGATCGCCGCTTGCGTCGAGGCTCAGTTTGTGCGAGTCAATGTATTAACCGGGGTGATGGCCACCGATCAGGGATTGATTGAAGGGCAGGCTCACCAACTGCTGCGCTACCGACGAGAGTTGGGCTGTGATGTTGCCATTCTGGCGGATGTATTAGTCAAGCATGCCCGCCCGTTAGGAACGCCTAATTTAACCACTGCCGTTCAGGATACCATTGAGCGAGGATTAGCCGATGCTGTGATTCTCTCTGGCTGGGCAACGGGTTCGCCACCGAGTTTAGAAGATTTAGAGCTGGCTTCAACCGCCGCCCAAGGAACTCCTGTGTTCATTGGCAGCGGCGCTAATTGGGATAATATTTCGCAACTGCTACAGGCGGCGGATGGAGTGATTGTGGCGAGTTCTCTCAAGCGAAACGGACAAATTAATGAACCGGTCGATCCGCTGCGGGTCTCTCAGTTTGTAGAAGCGGCTCAGCAAAGCGCGTTATTGAAGCACAAAAAAGCACAATCAGTTCCCTCAATCAAGCTGCATTCTTAAAATGAGCGCAACTCACGATTCGTAGAGTTTTACAGACCTCGTTAGTCCACCGTTGAATCATCAATCAACAATCAGCGATTTGCAAAGCACTAGACTCGTATTTTTTCTTGCTAAAATCGAAATCGTCTGTCCCGATCGCGTCTACTAAGGATTAAGATTATGCGCCGCCGTCGTTCTCTTCCCTGGATTTACCGCGCCTCCCGCTATCTAATTGGCGCGATCGCTATTGCTGGTGCTCTGCTCACGGCCTATTTAACAATTATTAAACTGACCGGAGGGCAAGTGGCCTGTAGCGCTGAGGCGGCTGCTGGGGATGGCTGCGGTGGCGTCTTGAATAGTGAGTACGCGACTGTTTTTGGATTGCCTCTGTCTCTGTTTGGCTGTTTAGCGTATACCAGCATGGCTGCTTTTGCTCTCGGTCCTTTGGCAGTGAGCCCAGACAATAAAAAGCTGAGAACTCAGCTTGAAGACTGGACTTGGCTTCTCCTTCTAGCAGGCTCAACCGCGATGACCGTTTTCAGCGGCTACTTAATGTACGTGCTCGCTTTTGAGCTACAGACTCTCTGCATCTACTGTATCGGTTCAGCACTCTTTGCTCTGACGCTGTTGGTGTTGACGGTGCGCGGACGGGATTGGGAAGATGTTGGTCAAATTCTATTTACAGGTGCGATTGTCGCGGTATTAACGCTGGTTGGAACCTTGGGAGTGTACTCGCTCAATGGTTCCGTCACTGCCGGTGGCCGGACACAGATTCCGCTAGTAACGACCAATCCTCAGCCGCCCGACGGTTGGAAGATTACGACGACGTCAGGAGAATCAGAAATGGCTTTAGCCGAGCATTTAGCCGCGATTGGAGCGAAGAAGTACGGGGCTTTTTGGTGTCCTCACTGTTACGACCAGAAGCAGCTCTTCGGTGAAGAGGCGTTTGGCAAAGTTAACTATATTGAATGTGCGCCAGAAGGCAAGAATCCGCAGCCGGAGGCTTGCGATCGCGCTGGCATTCAATCCTATCCCACCTGGGAAATCAACGGCGAGCTGTATCGCGGTACTCAATCGCTCGATCAGCTAGCAGAAGTATCAGGCTATACCGGTCCGACGGATTTTCAGTACGCTCAGAATTGAAGATTTCCGACACGGGTAGTCGGAGATCGTTTTTAGCCTTGCAGCTAAGAGCTATTAGCTCTTAGCTTTCAGCCTCATCAATCTTTTCCCGTACCGGAGGCACTTCCCTTTCCCCGTCCCCTAAAAGATGTCTGGTGCAAAGCATCCCTGGAGGTCGTAAGGAAGCGGGTGCTTGAGGTGCAGACGAGCAATTGGCTCCTGAGTCAGGTTAGTTCTCTTTAAAATGACCACCCGTCCAGTCTCGTTCAGCTCATAGATCGTGATGGTGGTTGAACTAACCTGAATGGAATTGAACAATAAGGAGCAGCCATCAATCGTAGTTTTCGGTGCCAACAGGCTGATACCCAGCGCCACGATAGCCTGAGCTACCGCCATCAGGAGAATTGCCGTAGTTATTGCTGCCGTTATTAATTTGGTAGTAGGGCTGACCGCCAAAGCCGCCTCCCCCATCGGTACAGGGACTCTCTGCTGTTTGACTAACCGGATAAAAGCTCGATTGAGTCGCTAATTTAGCAACCGGCGGCACGTCTACGGGAGCCAGCAGAGGAAAAACGATGGTGACTCCTTGGGCCACTTCTGTCACTCTGGTTTCTTTGGGAGAGCGATTATTCATCCCCATAAATACGGCTTCAGCGACTGCCAAACCGGCATCAAGCCACAACCCTGTGCTGGAATCTATCACTCCCGACGCTTCAGCGATTTCCGTTAGAGCACTTCCGTAGGACGTTCCATAGGTCGTTGTGGTCTGTGTAGTTTGTGAAACTCCTAGCCCGAGCCAATCTCGTAGATTTCTGGCGACGTTATAGCCAACGCCTAGCTGTTCGGTATTGGTGCTATACCCAGAGGAATAGTACGTATCTTCAGTGGCTCTAGAAAGAACGGGAACAGAGACAACCGGAGTCTCAATAGAAATGTACTGTCCGCCAATGACTAACGCCTCTGCATGGAGCTGGACTCCTTCATCGGTTGGAGTTACTTGCGCACTGACCAAAGAGTTGATGGGGGCAAGAATATTGCCATCAACATCTGTAATGGGCTGAGCAAGGTAAACCGTTGTGGGGAAAGAAGATTCTTGCTCTTCGGCGTCAAACTGAACCTGAGAGCAAAAGGTAATGGCGATCGCCGATGAGGCGGGAATGGTAATGCTAGGATCAGATGGCTCCTCAAAAAACGCTCTCCTCGGCTGAGACTGAAAGGGGTGAGGGGGCTGATAGTCCTCTCCAGGGAACTCTTGAGCCGCAGCTAACAAAAAACTGTTCAGCGGGAGTGACAGAGCGATCGCCGCTAAAATTCGGTAGAACATGATCACAAACTAATCCTTGATGGTGGTCGAGGAAAACAGGCAATAGGGACGAGTTAGACGCTTTCTCGCCAGCTATTCGAGAAGCAAAGATGAGAAGTATTTACTAATTGATGCAAACACTTCTCCTGAAACTTCACAGAGCTTTTAAGTACCAGTTCGCCACTGTGAGCTGTCCGCTTCGTCTTGCGGAGGGGACCAACTCCTGCGGAGCCGCTTCGCGCTACGCCGACCGCAGGAAGTCACCTACCGAAGGCTATACGAAACTATGCCCCGGCGCGCCCCCGCAAGCTCAATTGTTTTAAATTTCTCCAGGTGTCTTGTCTGCTTTTTTGCGGCGTTTAACTCCACAAACTGTTCCCGCTCCCAGCAGCAGTAAGCTAAAAGTTGCTGCTGGTTCTGGAACGAGCTGAACCTCATCAACCAATAGACCAGAGATTAGCTGCGGCTCGTTTTCTTCTCCCGCTGGTGCAACATCCACAACGCCAATCGACAACGTATATTCTACTCCAGGCTCAATGGGAGCTACAAAAGATTGAAATCCAGTCTCGTTGAAGAATGCGGTGGCTGTTACTGGTGCAGCGGCAAAGGCTGGACTCAGTGTATCACTAAGTAGAAAAGCGTCAGATCCCAGCTCAGAGTCGAGGACGGCAAAAGCATAATCGTTAAACAGATATCCAGGAATCATCACGCCTTCATCGGTCAGGAAGTTCCAGGAAAAACCAACTTGTTCTCCTCCGTCTGAGGTGAATCTAGTTTGAATTGCCGAGCCGTCGAGCGCTTCATCTGCAAAATTGGGAAAACTGCCGATAAACTCTTCTAGCTCTGCTGCCGAAACAGCGGCTCCAGGGCCCCCAAGGTCACCCTCTGAAGCCGTAGAGAGGAAAACCTGAGCCTCACCAGCAACGGGACCGCTCCCAAATTCAGAGGACACAACTTCGACTTCACCGACGGGGGCAAAGTTTTCTAACCCGGCTTCAAATCCTCCATTAACAATATCTGCTTTAGCTGTCGTTGCATAGGTGCCTGCAACAAGGGCAGCAACAGTCATAGTGGTGTATTTCATTCTTCGCTCCGTTTGAGGTTAAAACCAGGGCAAAGCAGCGCATCAAGCCGCCGCTCGTATTGAGATTAAGTCAGAAGGTAGAAAGAAATTTTTCTACCTTCATCAAAGAGCAAAATCCTTTTCCGGCAAGCTCATTAAGCTCTTGGAAACGGCCCCCAGATTGCATATGTAATGCCAGGGTCTTGAATGTTAACGAACAGGGTTTGCCCGTCTGGGGAGAAGCAGGCACCCGCAAACTCGCGGTCGTTAATGAGGTTACGCGCAAAGTCGTAAAGTTGTCCCTGCTGAGTAATTCCGACCAGGAATTGCGTACCGTCACCGTCTTCGCAAACGATTAAATCACCAAAGGGAGTGACGACAACGTTATCAGGACCGTCAAGCAGCTCAGGATCGTTGGGCTCTACAAATAGCTCAATCGTTTCAGCGGTAGGATTGTAGCGCCAAACCTGTCCGAGCTCGCGCTCCCCCCCATCGGTACAGCAGAAGTAAACTTCTCCGTTGCCAAAGGCAATGCCTTCTCCCCGCGTAAAGACAGCGGCTCCTTTAGAAAGACCCTCTAGGCGCACTGTATCTTCTGCCGGGTTGACATCTTCAATCCGTACCCACTCTACCGGCATTGGTTTGCCGATAGGAAAACCAGCTCTGGTTTCTACTCTGGGCATGCCTTTGATTCGGAGAGCTTCTAAAACGCCACCCGCTCTCAAATTAGCCGGTTGATTAGCCTTACCAGGCTGATTTGGTCTAAAGCGGTAGAAGTTGCTGTCGTTGCGGTCTTCAGTTTGGTAAACGATCCCTGTATCTGGATCGACGCAAATCGCTTCGTGGTTGAAGCGACCCATGGCAACGAGCGGCTCAGGAACGACAAGACCGGCTCTAGGATTGACTTCAAAGTTGAAGCCGTGGCTCTTGGAAACATTGTTGGGGTCGGGAATGCGATTGCCAGCATTCTGCGGATCGTCTATTAACTGGTTTTCGGCTGGAGTTGAGGTGTTTTCTTCACAGCTTATCCAGGTTCCCCAAGGGGTGGGTCCGCCAGCACAGTTGCGATATGTGCCCGCTAGAGAGGGAAAATCTCTGACGAGTCTGCGGTTAGGACCAACAATGAGCGTCGTTGTCCCGCCAGCCGCAAGGGGATCGTACCGAAAGCGGTTGGGAACGTTAACTGCAAACTCCCGTTCGTCAGGAGAAAGTTCGTGGTTGCGCACGAGGACTGTCGTGTTTCTCGGTCCTGCAAAGGCGGCCATTCCGTCGTGGTCTCCGGGAACAAGTCCACCGTCACTCATCGGCGTTCCTCTTACTGAGAAGGCCGTATACTGAAAGCCCTGTGGCAGCGCTAAGTGAGGAAACCGCAAATCGGGGGGGAGCTCGGTGATATTGAGGGGAGGAGCCTCGCGGATTGGACCAAAGCCTCCGCCTCTGACTGGTTGCCCTTTAGCTGCTCTAGCGTAGAGTGCCTGGAGCGGTGACATTAATACAGCCCCAGCTGCACTAGTTCCGGCTAGAGTTAAGAATTTACGCCTCGAAAAAGCCATGATGTTCTCCGTACTGTTTAATGGGGTTCCTCTTGCAAACTTTGAAGCAGAAGCTAAGGTTGCTTGTAACAAACTAAATTGTTCCAGCAGCCCATAACTTACTACTGAATCTCGGTTAGGTTCAACCCGGCTTGATTTGAACTACGGAGAGTCAGAAAGTAACAAACGGCTATTTGTTACTTTCTGTGAAAAACTTGTGAAAGTTGCGTAAATATTTACAGGATGTTTACCACCGTTTGATGCTTACATCGATCGACTGTATTTGTACTGAATTTTATTTGATACGCGTATATTAATACACATTGTTTTGTCTGCTGCTGATAAATAATTTTGATACTGAAGATAGTTTAAGAGCAACTTAACGAAAGACTAAAAATAGCTTTTTTATTGTTTTTTAGAAAAAAACATATGGTTTTTAGCCGCCAAGGATTCAGAGAACAGAGCGCAAAAAAAAGATGTTGAGCCTACAAATTTTTAGAAAGACGATAAGAATAGTTTTCTATAAAAAAAACTTATCAGCTTAAAAAAGTGGTTAAGCGCTCTTAAGAATTTATTAAAGTTCTGCAAGAAATATTTGCATATCTGTTAAGGCGAGAAAACCTCAGCTTAGCTAAGCTAAAGCAGAGCAAATAAGCGTGTTCAGCATCATTGGAGGAGACGGCGAATGATGACAGACTGTTGGGTGCGCTACTTTTGTTGCGAAAGGCGATCGCCCCCGTTCTCCCTGGACTAAGCCACCCAAGAGAAAAGTCGGTCTGAAGATTTTGCTAGCCAATGGACTCTCCGAGGAAATGAGCTAACCCCTCTACGGTCGGGAAGTGCCTAATTAACTCAAGCTCCTTCGGTTCGCGCCCGAGCCTGTCACAGGCTATTCATCGTACGTAATCCAGGTAAGAGTTTGAGGATTCGTCATCAGCTCCTGAGCTAACAAGAAACCAGCAACTGTCCAGATTTGATTCTTCCGCGCCTCTTTCCCGATCAGACGACCGTTTTTCCCGTCATAGTACTCGGCCCATTCATCTTCCGGGAGACGTTTCGCGGCGATTTCAATGGCTCTGTGCCCAATATCGCTGCGGTTCGCCTTGAGAGAAGCAGCGGTTAGCAGCCAGAGCAAGACGGGCCAGTTGCCGCCGTTGTGGTAGGACCAAGGACGATTTTTGGGATCGCATCCGGTGAGAACTTGCCAGTCTCGGTCTTTGAGAGCGGGGAAACAAATTTTCATCGGCATAAAGCCAATTAAATCCCGCCATTTTTTCTCGATGGTGGTGCAGATTGTCTGGGCCTGCTCTGCGGTGGCTAAAGAAGACATAATCGCCATTAAGTTGCCGAGCGCAAAGAAGCGGCAGTCGAGCTGAGACGGGCCTAAATTCCCAATTAAATAGCCGCCATCTTCGGGCATCCAGTCGCTAAGTTCTGCGTAGGGAATGGAGTCGGAGTAAATATTAAACTGATTGAGCACATTTTCGCCGTATTCTTCGCCCTTGTAGCGATAAATGACGTTGAGTTGCTCAAGGTTGAGCCAATAGCGATCGCGGATGTGCTCTTTGAGAGAAACGATGCGCTTTTCCACAGCTTGCTTGATGCGCTCGTTCTCTCCGTTATCGAGCAGCAGTTCTCTGGCTCCCTGAAGAGCCGTATAAAATAAGGACTGAATCTCCAACGGATGCCCGTTGATTCCCAAACGACGGTCAATCATGCAGGAACCATCGGGAACCAGCAGAGTCGGGTACAGATCGAATCGAGCCGACAAACACAGCTCCACAATCAGCCGAATCCCCTTTTGCATCTCGGGGGTATGGGCAAAAGAATACTCCGCCGTCGCTTTCACGTAAGCTCGCAGCAGAAAAATCCACCACAGACACGAATCCACCGGAGTGACTCTGCCAATGGCATGGTCGCCGAAATCGGCTTTGAGGTATTGTTCGTCGAGGTCATGAATAACCTTAAAGCTGGCTGGCATCAGTCCTCGCCCTGGCTCGAGGAAATCGAGCTGTCTTTCCTTAATCTGAAGCTTTAACGTCTGGAGCAGAAACCAGCGCACGATGTCTAAGTGCCCTTTGCTCAAAAATACTAACGCCGACGGCACAAAATCGCGGATAAAGCACTGATCGTAGTTGAGAGGATCGGCAGCGGCATCGGTGGCGGCGACGGTCCCCACTGGGCGGTCGTAGTAGTAAATGACGGCTTTTTCTAAAATTTGCCAAGCTTCTGTCGCGAGGCGATCGCTGTGTTCCATATTCCTCTCAGTAGGTGATGCAAAAAGCAACGCGGCCTCCCTCGATAGGGCAGACAAAACGCTCCGGTTGATGGCGAGATGGAGTATCACGGCGCTTCAGCAGGGTCTGACTAGGCCCGAATGAAGTCGTAGAGCGACACGTATTTTTGCACTGACTCTTGCCAAGAATAGTCGTACTCCATGCCCTGAACCTGCAATTGACGAAACTCCTCCGGGTAGTGATACCAGAGTCCGATTGCCCGCTCCATTGCTGATTCTAGAGCAGAATTGTCGGTTTGATAAAATACGTAGCCATTGCGTTGCTCTGGTGGACGCTCATCGTAGTCTCGGTCAAATACCGTACTGACGAGTCCGCCGACGCCGCGCACAATGGGAACTGTACCGTATTTTAACCCGATCATTTGGATCAATCCGCACGGTTCGTAGTTGCTTGGAACGACGAGCATATCGGCTCCAGCGTAGATTAAATGAGACAATTCTTCATTGAAGCTCACCTCTAGATGGCAGTCGGGGTGGTCGTTGAGGAAGTGTTTTTCGTGCAGAAAGAAGGAGTTAATTCCTGGCTCTGTAGCGGACCCCAGCAGAACGAACTGCGCTTCTTTAGCTAAGGCATAGTAAATTGCGTGATGAACAAGATGAACGCCTTTTTGCTGATCGAGGCGATCAATGTAGGCAATCAGGGGTTTGTTGACCGACTGCAAGAGCAGCCTTTCCCGCAGCGCTTTTTTATTTAATTCTTTGTCTTGCAGATGGTCGCTGGAGTACTCAAAGGGAAGCAGGCGATCGCTTTGGGGGTTCCACATGCTGTAGTCGATGCCGTTAAGAATGCCACAGAATTTGTCCTGATGGAGGTGCAGGGTATAGCCTAAGCCGCAGCCAACTTCGGTGTAGCGAGCTTCCCACGCGTGGTGTGGTGAAACGGTGGTGACGGTGTTGGCGTAGACAATGCCTCCCTTCATGAAGTTGAGGGCAAAGGGGTTGAAGTTGTCCTGGAGGCGATCGCTTTGGAAGTAATACTCGGGGCGATTGAGTCCGGTTGCTTCTAAGATATTGACTCCAGCAATGCCCTGATGTTTGAAGTTATGAATGGTATAGCAAATTCGCTGATGCTCCATCCAGTTGTATTGATAAATCTCAAACAGCAGCACCGGCACTAAGCCTGTCTGCCAGTCGTGGCAATGAATGACATCGGGTCGTTTGTTACTCCTGAGCAGAAATTCTAAAGCCGCTTTACTAAAAAAAGCAAAGCGCATCGGGTCGTCGTCACAGCCGTAGTAGCAGCCGCGATTGAAAAACTGATCGTTGGAGTGGGGTTCAATAAAGAAGCACAATCTGCCGTGAACCCAGCCGCAGTAAACCGTGCAGTGAATCTCTCCTCCGTACCAAGGCACAAACAAATCCTGGTAGGCAACGTGGAGTCCCCAGATATGGTCGTATCTCATGCAGTCGTATTTCGGCAGGACGAGCTCAACGGCGTGTCCCTGAACCTCTAGCTCTCTGCTGAGTCCGTAAACCACATCTCCCAAGCCGCCAGCTTTAATCACAGGAGCGCACTCAGCGGCAATCTGGACGATATACATGACTCCCTACTCCCTATGCATAAAAAGTTTATTCTCACCTTCCCTAAAATAGAACCTTGAAACTACGGGAGCAAGAGGAAAGAGAAATATTTTTTGGAGGGAGACAAAGAGTCCAGTCTTGGACTCTTTTAAACACCACTGTCTGCTAGACTTTCTTTTGCCTCCCCTTTTTCATCCCGTAGCCCCATAGAGCGAATAAGGAAAGACTCAAAACAGCAGCCGGTTCAGGCACAGATGCCACTTGTTCAGGACCAGCAAGCGTGAGCTCGTCGATACCAAATCCGTCTAGTTGACCATCGGTTTGAGAGGTAATTTCTAGACTAGTAAACAACTCAGTCTCGTTTTCGGCAATGGCTCCTTCGTATTGCACTGAGCCGCTGCGTCTGTCGCTCCCGCTAAAATTTTCCGTCGCAGCAACCGGGATCTGCTCGAAGCCCCCACCGACTAGACTGAGATTTAAGAAGACTTCTGAGCCGAGGTCGGTAATGTAAAAGCCAAATCCGGCGATCGGTTCGCTGAAGTCGATTGTGAAAGTATCGCCTCCCTGAACCAGATAGTTTTGGTTCCCAGAGATTGCATAAGCCCCATTGATAGACTGGCTGGAAGAATTCGGATTAACCTGACCACTGCCGAGGAGAGTCGCGGTTCCCGCTCCTGGAAAAACTAGTGCAAGAGGACTGGTTTGACCGGAATTAAAGCCCTCAAAATCTTCTGTCGCGACACTAGCCGATAGTTCAGATAAGAAATCAGCCTCAGCCTGCGAAGAATTGGGAAAATCTGTTAAGGGCGGGACAGCATTGCCAGAAGCTGGATTGAGGTCGCGAGCAGAGAAGAAGACAAAGGCCTGAGCTTGTTTAATTCCACCGCATAGAGGGACTGCTAAAGCAGGAACAAGAGAAATAGCAATTCTAGAGAACGTTTTTCGCATAACATATTTGAAGTAAAAATAAGTCACTTAAAGTCACAAGAATTAACTTCAAGAGCTTTAAAAGTAACATATCAAGGCAAAAAGGCAACTGAAGCGAGACAACTTCACCAAATCTTCATAATGGCACGAGCTCATTCTCTGACTAAAGGGATGAGGCTAGCGCGTCATCCGTCGTTGGTTTTTAGTCGTTAGCACAAACGTTTAGTGCAGCTTATGGAGAAGCTTGCATAACCAAAGCATCTGTTTGTAGGCTACTGATAACCAACCATTGCAAGGACTGACACCATGACAGAAGCGAAGAACGTTCTCGGCGGACAACTAGAAACTTGCTGTACTTCACCCATGACAGGATTTTACCGAGACGGAAAATGTAACACCGGAGCGGGTGATATTGGGGCCCACGTTGTCTGTGCTCAGATGACGGCAGAGTTTTTAGAGTTCACGAAAGCTAAAGGCAATGACCTCAGTACGCCCGTTCCCGCCTATCAATTTCCGGGATTAAAACCCGGCGATCGCTGGTGCTTGTGTGCCTCGCGGTGGAAAGAAGCCCTCGATGCGGGGGCAGCTCCCCGCGTGGATTTATCTGCTACCCACGCTTCAGCCCTCGAATACGTCAACCTCGACGAGCTGAAGCAATACGCTCTCAATCAAGCCTAGAGCAAGAGACTGCTCAACGGGCGAGTGGGAGTAAAGCATCCCTATTTTGCAAATCGCCTTCAGACTATACGTCTAGCTGCGCGGACTGAACATTCACTCCTTGTAGAAGTTCCGGGTGCTGCGCTCAGCAAGCCAAGTTAAGCCTGCCTACGCAGGCTTTATTTGTGTCGCCGGGATTTCCCTCTCTCAGCCGACCCGTGTCTACGGCGATCGCTCTTTATTTTCACAACCCTCTTCGCAGTAAAGCTGGCGCAATTGTTATGGAAAAGGGTGGTTTGGGGAACAATGAGAACGGCAAATCTCTAAAGGTTATTGCAACCTTCTCAACGGGATGGAAGGTCAACCATATCTCATTTTTAGCTGGCATGGTTTGCGGTGTGGAATGGAAGTGAGTTTGGTTCAGGAGATGTTTCTGCTTCCTGAACTCACCTCAATCGTAGAAGCGCCTCAAGATATTGTTGGCATTCTCAATCTACGCTCTTGCCTGGTTCCGGTGATGCACTTAGATCTGCGTTTAGGACTCCAGATGCAGGAGTGTACGATGAACGACAGTATTGTAGTTCTCGTCTGGGAAGGACTGCAAATTGGCATCATTGCGAACTCCGTTGATAGCGTTGAGGCGATTTCACCAGCAGTCATCGAGCTAGGGGTTGATTACGGTCGAGTTGGTGCCGTGCATCCTGCCTTTGTTGCGGGCATTGCCAAGCTGGATGAAGAGATCTTACTGCTAAACCCTGAAGCTTTGATTCGTTCTCCAGAGGAGGTAGAAGCGTTAACCGATGGGTTTGACGGCAACACTAGTAAGCGTCGCAGAAACGGTGCCGTTGAGCGCAATGGAGCCAAAGCCGATGGCTCAGCAACCCGAAGCCTTGGGGAAGGGAGTCAAGCGGGGACGCTGTGCGATTTCTATCAGCGCTGCTGCCCCAGCGCCACGCTCAAAGAGAGAGCGATCTTTCACAGTCGTGCTGAGAGTTTAAAGCAGGAAACTGAAACGACCAATGCTGCCGACAAACAAATGCCGTTGGCGGTGATTGCTTTGGGGAGCGAATTCTACGGCTTAGACTTACAGCTTGTGCGTGAATTCATTGATGTTAGCGACATTACGCCCATTCCCTGCTGTCCGAGCCACGTTGCGGGAAATATCAACCTGCGGGGAGAAATTGTCACTCTCGTTGATGTTCGTCAAGCTTTAAATTTACCTTTGGCCAAGGGAGCTGAGATCTCCAAGGCTGTTGTGATCAAGGTGGACGATCTGGTTGCGGGTTTGCTCATTGATGATGTGTTTGATGTGGAGTATTTTCCGGTGTCTGAAATTAAGGCAGTGCCAACAGCCGTAGCCTTTGGAGGAGAAAAATTTCTGCGAGGAACAATGACCTATGCAAATACAATGCTGAGCATTCTTGACCTACCCAAGATGCTGGCGGAGGGAGGATTAGAGGTCGACGAAGAACCTTAAGGTCTTGAGCTGCCTGCCTCTTGACAAACTTCCCTCTGTTTTCTGAATTTTTCTAAAAAAGCTTTACAAATGGAGACTAACGTGACCGTAAGTAGGTTTAGTAATCTCAAGCTGAAATATCGTATTTTTATTGGTTATTTGGTTCCGATCCTCTTGACCGTCGCCCTAGCCAGTTTCGTCAGTGTTTATGCGCGGCGCGTTCAATCCAATGAAGAAGAACTCAAAAAACAGTACGACGTTTTCAAGGGCACCGCCGAACTAGCTTTTGATATTGCTACCCTTCAAAAAACAGCCCGGGGCTATCTTCTCAAGAAAAATAACCGTTCCTTCTCGGAATACTCCAGACGGAAGCAATCCTTTGAGCAACTCTCCCAAGCAGTAGCGGAGACGATTGACGATGAAGAACTACAGACGAAATTCGATCGAATCGCTGAGCTGGGTCGGCAAACGATCTCTTACAATGATCGGCTGATTGCTCTGGTGAATCAAAACCAAGTCGAGCAGGCTATTAGTATTTGGAGGCAAGGAAAAGGTCTTGACATTACCGACGAGCTAGACCAACGGCTGAGAGATCTCAAAGCAGAAGAAATACAGTTAATTAACACCGTCGAAGCAGCCCAGGAAGCCGCGATTAACTCTCTCAATACAGTCGTGCTGTTTCTGAGTGTTCTATCTTGTGCTCTGATGCTTGGCATTGGGCTCCTGCTGGCTTCTGCCATTAGCCGAGAAGTCAATCAATCAATTGCTCAGATCGCGGCGTCTTCCTCGGAAATTGCTGCCACCACTCAGCAGCAAGAGCGTATCAATACCGAGCAAGCTACTTCGGTGAGTCAAACTACGACGACTATGGCGGAGCTAGGCACTGCGACTCGTCAGACAACTGCACAAGCAGAAGCCTCCGCTAGCGGTGCTCGTCAAGCCCTAGAGCTTGCTGAAGAAGGAAACAAAGCCGTCGAGAAAACGGTAGCAGGAATCAATACTCTCAAGAATCAGGTTAGCTCGATTGCTGAGCAAATTACGCACCTTAGCGAGCGAACCGGACAAATTAGCCTCGTCACGGAGCTAGTGAGTAACGTTGCCAACCAAACCAACATGCTCGCCCTCAATGCTTCTGTAGAAGCCGCCCGCGCCGGTGAGGGGGGTAAGGGGTTCAGCGTTGTGGCTGGCGAAATTCGCAAGCTAGCTGACCAAAGCAAGAAATCATCCGAGACGATCAATAATTTAGTCCGCGATATCCAAGCTGCCCTTAATTCAACCGTGATGGTCACCGACCAAGGAACCAAAAAAGCAGACGAGGGCATCAGGCTAGCCTCCAGCTCTGCTCAGAGTTTCGCAGAGGTAGCTGCGGCAATCAACGATGTTTTCCTCAACAGTCAGCAAATTGCGATTACCACGAAACCACAGGCAGTTGCCGTACAGCAGGTTGTATCTGCTATGAACGAACTCAACAGCGGAGCGCAAGAGTCTGCATCTGGAGCCAATCAGGTTCAGTCATCGATTGAGCAGCTTAACAAAGCAGCGCAGAGATTAAAGGAGCGCACCGTTTGATCAGCAGCAAGCGGTGCAGCGGTTTTCTAACTCCTTGAAATTTAGGAAGAACAACGACAGCCATGATGATCGAAGACTCTGAACTCAGAGATATCTACAAAATAGCGAGTACGGAGCGCATTCAGAAAATTGAAGCAGCGCTGATGCACCTAGAGCAACATCCCCAGGATCGAGGCAAAATTGACGAGATCTTGCGAGAGGCGCACACCTTTAAGGGGGATTCGGGGATGCTTGGGGTGCAAAGCGTTGAGAAAATCGTTCATCGGGTTGAAGACCTGCTAACGACCGTCAAGCAGAGTCATGGCTTCGTTTCTCCGGCACTGTGCGATCGCCTGTATCGCGCCATCGATGCTATCCGCCAGCTTTCCCACGAAGCCGTGACCGGAGAAGCCGTCGATGTGGACGTTTTCTCTGTGTTAGCGCAGCTAATGGGCATCAACAGCGCAGAGAAGTCAGCGTCTTCGGCAGCGGCAGATTCAGAGGAGCTCTTTGGTAACGACTTCGACGAATTGGAAGACGATCTCTTCTCGGACGAGCCGATGGCTAGTTCACGGGAAGCCATGCAAGCTGAGCCTGCCTCAGAGACAGCCTCGGCGGAATTAGATACGGCGGCCCAAGTCAGCGATTACCAAATTGATACCATCCGCGTTGAGCCTCACAGGTTAGATGCTTTGCTGCGACAGGCTGGCGAGCTCAACGTTGCTAAAGGACGAATCTCTCTATGGCTGAAAAATGTTGAGGAGGTCGTGGCACTGTGGGAGGAATTATCCCAAACGATCCTTACCAATGGGTCTCTTAATCGGTTGCAGACGGTTACTAACGGTAAGGCTAGGTACACCGAAAAACATCTCCGCATCGGAGAGCTGCTCCATCGCATCAAAAAATCTGCTGATGGCAATGTTTCCCGCTTGGAGACATTGAGCCATGAAATCGAAGCGGGAGTTCAGTCTCTGCGTCTGCTGCCTCTCTCGACGATCTTTAACCTGTTCCCGCGCCTGGTGCGAGATCTCTCTAAACAGCAAGGCAAGGACGTTAAGTTTGTTATTGAAGGAGGCGATACCAGAGCCGACAAGCGGATTCTCGAAGAAATTAAAGATCCGCTCCTGCACATTTTGCGTAACGCCATTGACCACGGCATTGAAACTCCCTCAGAGCGGGAATCAAGCGGGAAGCCTGCTACGGCTACGCTGCGCCTCAGAGGTTATCAGAGCGGGAGCCGCGTGAGAATCGAAGTTATCGACGATGGACGGGGCTTAGATCTAGAAAGCATCAAGCGCACTGCCCTCAAGCGTGGCGTTTGTCGTAAAGCAGAGCTCGCTGTAATGTCGGTGGCAGAAATTCATCTGCTGATCTTTGCCCCTGGGTTCTCGACTCGAACAGCGGTCACAGAAATTTCTGGCCGAGGCGTGGGGCTAGATGTGGTACGCGCCAACGTTGAGCGCCTCAAAGGCTCGATTGAAGTCAGTTCCCAGCCGGGACAAGGCTGCCAGTTTCGCCTGTTGTTTAACACCACTTTGGCGACTAGCCGGGTGTTAATTGTGGAAGTCAATCAGACGCCCTATGCCTTGCCAATAGAATACGTGGAAACGATGCTGCTGCTGTCTCGGCAGGAGATATTTGCTCTCCGGGGCAATCAAACGATGACTTTCAAAGAGCAGCCTGTCTCAGTGGTTTGGCTAGCAGATCTCCTCGAGTTGCCTCTAGAGGTTCCGTTTTCCTCAGAATCCGCCGATGCCACTGCTAAAATTCTGCCCTGCGTTGTCATTAAAGCTGGTACTGCCAAATTAGGGCTGCTTGTTGATGCGTTGGTAGACGAACAGGAAATTTTCGTCAAGCCTCAGAGCAAGCTGCTGAAGCGAGTGCGCAACGTTGCTGGCGCGACGATCCTGGGCACTGGAGAAGTGTGTCCGGTGCTCAATCCCCTAGACATGCTGAAGTCTACGCCGGGAGCAGTACGCTCCGCTCCGCAACGACTGGTTGAAGCGACCACCAAGCAGTCCCTGCTGCTCGTGGAAGACTCCATCATCATTCGGACACAGCTCAAGCGACTGTTAGAAGGAGCGGGCTACGATGTGACGGCTGCCGTTGATGGACTAGAAGGCTTCAACAAGCTCAGAGCCGGAAATTTTGATGCCGTTGTGTCCGACGTAGAAATGCCCAACATGACCGGGCTAGAGCTGGTCGCCAAAATTCGCTCAGATAGTCACTACAGCGAACTACCTGTAATTTTGGTCACGACGCTGGCATCTGATGAAGACAAGCGTAGAGGAGCAGAAGCCGGGGCCAGCGCCTACCTCACTAAAGCTTCCTTCGACCAAAAAAACCTGTTGGAAACCCTAGAAAGGCTGATTTAGCCAAGTATAAACATTTGAGGCACAATCATCATGAAACTGACCAAACAGCATTATTTTGACCACACCTCAACACGCGGTTCGCGCCGTCTGAGAATTGTCCTGGTTCCTCTCGCTCTCACGTTTGCTTTGGGAGCAGGAATGGGTTGGTACATCTGGGATGTATACAAGTCTTTTAAAATTCTACAGACCCGGAGTTTACGCATTCAAGAATTGAGTGATAATATTATTTATCTTGATGAAGTTTTAACAATGAGTGCTCGGCTCGCTGCCGCTACTGGCGACCAGCGATGGCAAGAGCGCTATCTTCAGTTTGTCCCCCAAATTTTTGAAGCGTTTGACGAAGCTCAGGCATTATTTCCAGCTCTTTTTGAGAGTGAAGAATTTGCAAAGACCAATGCAGCTAACAACCAACTATATGAGCTGGAGAAGCAAGCCTTCGCTTTAATTGAGCAAGGAAATGCCGAAGCTGCCGCCTCTCTTTTACTCAGCCCCCGGTACGAAGAGCAAAAGGCTATTTATTCTCAAGGACTCGAAGAGGCGACAGCGGCTCTTGAAGAATATGCGGAAAATGCGATTCAAGAAAAAGCTCAGAGAGCGACGACAGCACTGAGCGTTCTGGGAACAGCTCTTGTCATCTTACTGTTTGCCTGGATTGCTGTTTTGCGTATGATCCAACGCTATATTGAGGCTATCAATACGGCTGGGCTAGCGCTGTCTGAAAATTCTCATCAGATTATTGCCAGTATGGAGCAGCAGGAACGCACCATCAGCGAACAGGCTGCTTCGATTACGCAAACCACCACCACCATGGAGCAGCTCGGGGCTTCTACTCGCCAGTCTGCTGAGCAAGCTGAATCGTCTGCTGCCGGTGCTCATCAAGCGCTAGAGCTAGCCGAAGAAGGCAACAGAGCGGTGGCCCAATCTTTAGAGGGCATGTCTACTCTTAAGGAGCAAGTGAGCTCGATTGCTGAGCAGATTATGCGCCTAAGCGAGCAGACCGGACAGATCAGCTTAGTGTCAGAACTTGTCGGCAATTTAGCCAACCAAACAAATATGCTGGCTCTCAATGCTTCCGTGGAAGCCGCGCGGGCCGGAGAACAGGGCAAAGGCTTTAGCGTGGTTGCCGGGGAAATTCGCAAGCTAGCCGATCAGAGCAAGAAATCTTCGGAAAAAATCAATACCCTCGTCCGAGATATTCAAGCCTATCTCAACTCCACCGTGATGGTGACCGACGAAGGCACGAAAAAAGCCAATTTAGGCATTGAGCTAGCCAGAGAAACGGCAGACACGTTTTCCGGCGTAGTGGAAGCCGTCAACAATGCCTTTCTCAACAGCCAACAGATTGCCATGACCGCCAAACAGCAGGTGGTTGCTGTGCAAGAAGTTCTCTCAGCGGTCAGCGAGCTTGACTTAGCTGCCAAAGAAACGGCATCAGCCATTAAACAAGTCAAAACCTCTACAGAACACCTAGACCAGGAGGCTCAGAAGCTCAAGGCTGTCGTTTGATCAAAGCTCTTAGCTTCTAAGTCTTTAATCAGCTAACGGCTAAGAGCTTGTGCAGACGCAACGTTTTTCTAAAAAGAGATTCCTATGTCACAGGCAACGATCAGAGTTTTATTAGTCGAAGATTCACCCGTTGCGCTCAACATTCTGCATAAATTGCTGGATGCATCTGACGAGATTCAGGTCGCTGGCACAGCTAGTAACGGGAAAGAAGCACTCAACCTGATTCCCAAAGTTCGACCAACCGTTATCTGTACCGCTCTTTATATGCCGGGGATGGACGGGGTAGAACTGACTAAGCAGGTGATGGCGAGATATCCCTGTCCAATTTTAGTGCTCAGCAATGACGGCAGCAGAAACTTTCAAAGTTCGGCTAGAAAAAGTTTTGGCAGCGGCTCTGAGGAAGCCGAAAATGCTTTCGAGCTTCTCCAGGCGGGAGCTTTAGACGTTTTTCCTCTGCCGACAAGCGGGATACTGGCAGATTATGAACCGCTCAAGCGCCAGCTCATTGCTAAACTCAAAGTGCTTGCTGGGGTGAGGGTGTTTACTAAAACGCAGAAGCAAGCGGCTAGTGCTGTTAGCGGAGCATCGTCAGCGGTATCAGCCTCCCCGATAGTGCCGAGTCGCGCAAATCCTGCGATTAAAGTGATCGCTATTGGAGCCTCTACAGGGGGGCCGAAAGCCTTACGGCAAATTTTATGCCCCCTCTCTGCCAAGTTTCCGGCTGCTATTCTCTGTACCCAGCACATTAGCATAGGTTTTTTGCCGGGACTTGTAAACTGGCTAGCGTCTGAGTGTCAACTGCGCGTCAAAATAGCTCAGGCAAGAGAGTTGCCAGTTCCAGGAACGGTTTACTTTGCTCCAGATCATTGTCACTTAGCACTAGATTCTTTAGGAAGATTTTTGCATACCGTTGGTGAACCCGTCGATGGTCACCGTCCTTCGGTGACGGTGATGTTTAGAGCCGTTGCTCGGTTCTACGGCAGCGCGGCAGCGGGAATTTTGCTGACGGGAATGGGGAGAGATGGCGCTGCTGGAATGCAGGCGATCGCCGCCGCTGGCGGTACTACCATTGCCCAAGATCAGGCAAGCTGCGTGGTGTTTGGGATGCCGAAAGCCGCGATCGCTCTCGGAGCGGCACAACAGACTCTTTCCCTCAACGCGATCGCCCCCTGGCTGCTGAGAACCGTTTCACCTTAATGCTTATGGTAAACCCCCCAATCAATCCAAAGCTGAGTCGATTATTTATTGAGCTGATTGCCAACCATGTCGGATTAGCACCCAAGAATTTCGACCCGACGGCGCTCACCGAAAAGCTACTGATTAGACTGCAAGCGCTTAACCTGGCTTCGGCAGAAGAGTACTATCGTTTACTTGAGTCTGCAACTCTCGCTAGTCAGCGAGAATGGCCACGCTTAATTCCCCTGCTGACGAACAATGAAACCTACTTTTTCCGAGATCGAGAGCAGGTTAAGTTATTGCGATCGCAGATTTTGCCAGAACTGATTCAACGCAAACATCATCATAGACACCTGCGAATTTGTAGCGCTGGTTGTTCATCGGGGGAAGAACCCTACTCTCTGGCGATTCTGCTTCAGGAACTGATTCCTAATTTAAACGCTTGGCAGTTAGTCATCCTTGGCATCGATATTGATGAAGCTGCTTTACAGCGAGCCAAACAGGGAATCTATACGGCTTGGTCGTTTCGCGGAGTGAGTCAAGCGATGAAGCAGCGCTATTTTCATCGGGTTGGCCACCAGTACCATTTAGCTCCAGAAACTAAGCGCATGGTGCAATTTAAGTCTGTCAATTTGGTTAAAGATCCTCTTCCTCAGAAATTGGCGAAGCTTGAAGATATCGATCTCCTCATTTGTCGCAACGTTTTTATCTACTTCGATTCAGCAACGATTGCGAAGATTTTGGAAAAGTTCTATAACACTCTCCACCCACAAGGCTACTTTATCCCAGGGCATACCGAACTTCATCAGCAAGATACGAGTCGGTTCCACAAGCAAGTCTTTACGGAATTGGTAGTATATCGTCGGCAGGAAGCTAATTCAACTGAAGCCGGAAATACTCATCCTCGTGCAGTTCAGTTAGCCGAAAAATTTGTTTGGCAGCCGAGAAAAAATATTCAAAAAAAAGACCTTAAGAAAGCTTTTTTAAAAAACGATCTTTTTAAGAAAGAACAAGCAGCCATGACTACTTATCCTCACAAAAATAAAACCCAAGACGCTGAAGAAACTATAGAAGTAGTCAAAGACCTCTACCATCAAAAAAGCTATCGCTTGGCAATTCAGCACCTGGAAGAAATGCTGATCGACCAGCCTCATAATCTACAGGCCTGCCGTCTTATGGCGAGAATCTACGCTAACCTAGGCAGATATGAAGCAGCCATTCACTACTGTTACCAAGCACTAGAGATAGATGCGTTTTTTGTACCGTCTTACTACTTATTAGCACAAATTGCTGAAGAACAAGGAAATTCTGAAGAAGCCAAGCGTATTTACAAACAAATTATCTACCTAGAGCCGAATTCTGCAACAGCTTACTTCGAGCTGAGCCAGATTTATCAGCAGGCAGGAGACAGGACAAGAACTTTCAAAATGCAGCAAACGGCTCTTGAGTTGCTTAAACAATTACCCTCAGATACTCCAATGGAGGAAAAGGATGATTTGACGGCAGCAGAACTCATTTTGCAGATTGAAGATTTCCAGAAATTAAAGTCTATTTCATAGGTTTAAACCAAGTTTTCTAATTGGGGGTACAACTTATACCAATTAGAAAAAGTAATAGGAGACTTGATGAGTTGGGGGAAAGGGGAGCACAGCAGCTCTTTGCCCTTGAACCTCCAATGCTTGGTTAGTTTAAGGAACTATCTGACTACTGTCGGTAAATGGTATTAGGCTTACCGGGTTCCGTCGGAGCTGAACTTTATTTAGAAAAATTACGAGAGCAGTTGCTTTCTTCAAACTAGACTCTACAATTACCAGGCGATCGCGCTTACTCTGGTAGTTGATTGGGATCGATTCCTTGTGATCGCAAATAGGCTTCTAGCCGCTCTGCGCGCTGCCGTTCTTGTTCGTAGGCGCTCAGATGACGATTGCCCTGCTCGTCGTACCAGGTCAGAATTTCCTGAGTTAACCCGCCTATCTGTGCTTGACAGCGACCGATGCCCAATCCCACTTCCGGCATCCAGTAAGGTTCTCCAATTTGCAGGCGGTAGATGCCGCCTTCTAACTTATATACTTCAAAGGGCTGATGGCGATCGCGCTGCCAAAATTCGGGATTGTAAACGACATAGTACAGCACCCCTAGCTTGGCATAGGTATCCATTTTTTCGGTATATTCCTCTCCCGGTTGGTGGGACACCATTTCCAGCACCCACACGGGCACAATTTCTTGTTCTTTCCATACCACATAGCTGCGCCGAGATTTTCCGCCTTTCTTGCGTTCAACGTTGAGACTCAAAAACGCATCGGGGACTACCGGCACGAGGGGATTGAGTCCGGTGGTGTGATAGATAGCCATATCTACTCCAAAGTACCAATCCAGGCGCTCTGACCATCCATGAGTCAGTAGCAACAGCAGCAAATTAGGCAGGAGATTTTGATCTTCATTATCCACAGGAGTATCATCTGAGCCGGGAAGTTGGTCAGCATTGGGCAAGGGACGATCTAAGAATGAAGTCACCAGTCGTTCCACTCCGTCGTTAAGCTAGCTTAATTACGATTATAGTGATCGCCCCATCTTTGCAGGCTCTCATTTTAGAAAGTCCCAGGGCTGCTTCCCTGATTCAATTTGTTTTTTCAGTCTTTTTTTCGCCCCCACAGGCACCGTCCATTAATTTACAGAACTTGGGTATTCCTCAGCAGAGTTGTTCGGTATTATCAAACTGTATCGCGCTTGCCTTGTGGGAGCCTTGCCTGCACAAGCGACTCACTGAAGAAAATTATGATTGCTACAGCTCAATCTACTCATCCGCCTGCATTAGAAGTCCTCAGAGCAGGATTGCCTAATATTTGTGGTTGGGAAGCAGACATTGCTGCTATTGTCAACCACGACGAACCAATATTTTTAACCCAGACAAACTTAACTCTAGACAAGATTAGTGCAGGGTTTGCCTGTGCTCTCCACATGCACCAGCCGACAATTCCAGCCGGTGCTAACGGGGAATTGATCAGTAATCTTCAGTATATGTTTGAGCATCCCGACGAGGGAGACAACCACGACGCCGACCCCTTTGCCTGGTGCTATAGCCGCATGGGAGATTTTATTCCAGAGTTAGTGAGTAATGGCTGCAATCCTCGCATGATGCTCGATTATTCGGGTAACTTGCTGTGGGGACTGCACCACATGGGGCGCGATGACATTCTCAACAATCTTCGGCGCCTTACCTGCGATCCGCAATACCAACCTTACGTAGAATGGTTGGGAACAATGTGGAGTCACGCTGTCGTTCCCTCGACGCCCATTCCCGACATCAAACTACATATCCAGGCTTGGCAACACTTCTTTGCGGCACTGTTTGGGACAGATGCCCTCAAGCGCGTCAAAGGGTTTTCCTTGCCAGAAATGCATCTCCCGAACCATCCCGATACCCTGTATGAGTTGGTTAAAGCCCTCAAAGAGTGCGGCTATCGCTGGGTAATGGTACAGGAACACTCGGTAGAAAGGCTAGACGGTGCGGGACTCAACCACGATGACAAGTATATTCCTAACCGTCTGGTAGCGCGAAACTCCAGTGGCGAAACGGTGAGCATCACGGCACTAATTAAAACCCAGGGTTCGGATACAAAATTAGTGGCTCAGATGCAGCCCTATCACGAGGCGAAGGGCAGAGGCAAACAGCAGGTAGGGGATGTGTCAATTCCTAGCTGCGTGACGCAAATTGCCGATGGCGAAAATGGCGGCGTGATGATGAATGAGTTCCCCCGCGATTTCCATCCAGTTTGGTACGACATCAAGGACAACGGCAGAGGAAACACTGGCGTTGTGGGCGTGAACGGCACGGAGTACATCGAGTTAATTGAAGCTGCCGGAGCCAATCCCGACCATTATCCAACGTGTCAAGCCGCCGGACAGCACAAAATTTGGCAGCGCGTTGATGCTAATAATATTACTCCAGAAGCGGTTGCCCAGGCGATCGCCCATCTCCAGGAGCATGAACAGTTTCATACAGACGGGGCTTCCTGGACTAACGATCTGAGTTGGGTGAGAGGGTATGAGAACGTGTTAGAACCGATGAAGCAACTCAGCGTTCGCTTTCACGAAAAGTATGATGCTTTAGTGCAGCAAGATCCTGCTATGACCAAAAGCGAAGACTATCAAAAAGCGCTCCTCTATACTTTACTCCTCGAAACCAGTTGCTTCCGCTACTGGGGACAGGGAACCTGGACCGACTACGCTAGCGAGATCTACCGTCGCGGGGAAGCGGTGATGGGTCGTTAAGCAAGAGGGCGATCGCCTGTTTGCTGGATGGGCGATCGCCTCCCTTAGCTCCACAAAAGGGCACTGGCTTAAGATCGAGTGTCTTTTTCGGTCAATTTATGATGCAAGCCGCAGTAAGTCGCGAATTAGACGGATTGTGCCGATAAAGACTGTAAAAAACTCTAAGCGTCCGAGGAACATGCCAACTATCTCTGCCCAGAGTAACCCGACAGGGGCATCAGCAGCCGTAACGCCGACAGAAAGCCCAACCGTACCAATGGCGCTAGCATACTCAAATAAGCTCTCCTGGAGCGAGTAGCCATAAGCAGCCGTAATGAGAACGCCGATACCGTACAGCAATAAGTACAAAAAGACAAACAAACTCATGGTGCGAATCTGACTATCGCTTAAAAAGTGGCGGCGATCGCCCTGCCACACATCTGGTTCGGTCACGGTATTTTTGGGAAGCAGCATTCGGCGTACTTCCCATACTAAAGCGCGATACAGCGCATAAATCCGAAACTGTTTTATCCCTCCCGCCGTTGCCCCTGTCCCGCCGCCAATGAGCATCAGCCCAATCAAAATGAGCCAGCCTAAACCGTTCCAGTCTCCGTAGCCGACCGTCGAATAACCTGTGGTTGACAGGGCAGTAATCGTTTCAAATATTGCCACTCGCACGGCTTTTCCTAGGGTTGAATACAGTTCTGTTGCCACTCCTAGAAACAGGATTAACGCACAGAACGGAATGACTAATGCCTGCAATCTCACTTCCCCATTGCGAACAACAGCTTTAAATCTACCTGTAAGCAACATATAGCTGGTAACAAAATTGAGCGTCCCTAGAATCATCAGCACAATTGTTACAGCTTCTACCGCCGGACTATCCCAGTAGCCAATTGAATCAGAACGAGTCGAAAACCCTCCAGTAGAGAGGGCGGCAAAGGAATGATTAACAGCATCAAACCAGCCCATTCCCGCTAACCACAGAGCAATAATGCCGACCGCAACATAACCAGCATAGATACTCAAAACCAGTTTCGCAGACCGACGCACATTAGGCGCTAGCTGTTCTGTGCGTCCTTCAGCCGAGGTAAATCCAGAGCCCACCGGACCTGAGATCGCGCTCAGGGTAATAATAGCGAGTCCCGCACCACCGGCTAACTCGATAATGCTGCGATAGAGCAAAATTAACTGAGAAGCTTCGGTGACATCGACGACAGATAAACCGGTGGTTGTCCAGCCGCTTGTAGACTCGAATACGGCTTGGGTAAAGGTAAGCCCAGTGATCGTCATAAACGGAACAATGCCAAAGGCGATCGCCAGGAACCAGGTCAAGACCACAATCACCGCCCCTTCCTGTAAAGTGAGGCTAGCGGCCTGTTTAGGAGCCAGTCCCCACCACAGCAGTCCGCCAATCGCGGCGAGGATCCCTCCAGGCAGCGCAAATCCCCAGGCGAGGGACAGTTCTTCGGGATAGGCAAACAGCGCTAGCAAGGGCGAGAGAATGACCCCTCCGGCAATGGCACACACTAACCCGGCGTAGCCCAGAATAGCGCGATAGCGCTGGCGCAAGAATTGACTGTACCGCCTGCTTTGGGAAAGTAACAATAGCTGTTCTCCTTTACAAATAGGAACGATCGCGGTCAACTAGGCATCGGCAAGTAGACGCATCAGTTGCCCGTAACTTTCGGGTTGACTGATCAGCACTAAGCGGTCTTGCGACTCTAGGCGATTTTCGCCACTGGGAACAATCACTTCTCCCTGGCGCAGAATGCAGGCAACTAAGCTGCCAGTGGGGAGCTTAAGATCGTCTATTGTTTGTCCTATGACTGAGTGTTCTGGTTGCAGCGCAATTTCTGTGACGTTGACTTTTCCTTCGGCGATTGGCAGTAAATTTTTGATTTCTTCAGAACTGGTCTGTTGTTCAATCAGACTAGCGATAATTTGAGTGGCAGAAAATGCCGTGGTAATGCCCAGTTTCTCAAACACCTCTTGGTTTTCTGGATCGTTGACTAAAGCGATGGTGCGAGGAACGCCGTACTCTTTTTGAGCAATCTGACAGGCAATTAAATTATCTTCGTCGTAAGAAGTGAGAGAGAGTACTACATCAGCCTGATACGCGCCTGCTTCGGAGAGAGTTTGTGAGGCGCTGCCCTCGCCGTGAATAACGGTAGATTTAAGCTGCCGAGACAAAAGCGTGGCTTCGTCGATATCCGAATTAATAATTGTTGTCTGGTAGTTTTTACTTGCAAATTGTTTGGCTAAAAAATAAGCCAGCTTGCCACTGCCAATCAGAATAATTCTCATGGTTATACAGTTTGATGAGGGTTAGCTGGGAAGGTTTGCCATAAAAGCATCAGCAGATAGATTAGTCGGACTGATAGTAGCAATGCCAAACTCGCGGTAAATTTTCTCTCTAGCCGGATCGAAAACCCGCGCTAAGACGACGGGAACCTTAAAAACGGTTTTTGCTACCTGCGCCACCATCAAGTTGATGTTGTCTTTGTTGGTTACAGCCAGCAAGCAATCGGCTTTGTCGGCTTTCGCCATGCGAAGCACTTCTAGTTCCGCAGCATCAGCAACGATCTGAAAGCCGCTAAATTCGCTGGTCAGGTTGTTAAAAGACGCTTCTTGGCAGTCAATTGCTACCACGCTGTTCCCTTGACCGCTCAGCCGAGAAGCCAGCAGCGACCCCAAACGACCACAGCCCACTACAACCATATACTTGTTTGCCATAGCGACTAAAGATGAGGGAGAAGATAATATTCTTAAGAGTAAACCAATTTGGCCAGCTCACGGTCAAAAACATCAGACAGCTTTGAGAGAATCCAATGCTTTAACGAGGGGGTGGCGACTCAATTCTGAAGATCGAAGTTTGTCAGGGCAGTGAACTTCTTTTTGATCACAAAAAGCGATCGCATACTTTCCGGACTGTTCAGAGAATTAGAAGTACTCCAACAGGTTCATCGCCCAGGTTCATCGCCAATATCCCAATTTCAAGGTGATTATGGTTTCTGCTCGCGCTACTCTAGAGGAAGCTTTTGAGGCAATGAAGTTAGGGGCATTAGCTGACGTGCACAAGCCGATTGGCTATCTTCCTACCGACACTCCAAAACTGTTTTGCCATGCAGTAGAGAACTTACTCAATTCTGAATGAACACCTGGTTACTTGCGTCGTTGCTCTCTGGTCCTATTACCGATCCAGTAGCGGTCTTTCTCACCATCCTGGCAATTATGTTAGTTGCGCCGCTACTGTTTGAGCGATTGCAGCTTCCCGGCATTGTTGGCTTAATTTTAGCTGGGGTGGTTGTTGGTCCTTATGGAATTGGGCTTTTAGAACGCGGGAGTAATATTATCCTGCTGGGGACGGTGGGACTGCTGTTTTTGATGTTTATGGCAGGGCTAGAAACCAGCCTCGATGACCTCAAAGACAATGGCGATAAAGCTACTGTCTTTGGGCTAGCCACCTTCATTGCTCCGATGGTGTTGGGAACTGGGGCAATGCTGATATTAGGATACAGCTTCCTGGCCGCCGTTTTAGTTGCCTCTTGTTTTGCTTCCCATACGCTCTTAGCGCTGCCAATTCTCAATAAGCTAGGAATCATGCGAACTCCGGCTGTGACGGCAACTCTAGGAGCAACCCTCATTACTAACGTCCTGGCTTTGCTAGTTTTAGCCGTAGTCGTTAAGGCTCACGAGGGCAACCTCACCCTGAGTTTTTGGCTATTTCTCATTCCCGCCCTAACGATTTATACCTTCGCTACCCTGTGGGGAGTGCCAAAACTCGGACGCTGGTTTTTTCGGCGCTTTGGGCACGATGAAGGGGCAGAATTTATCTTTGTCTTGGCAACCCTGTTCATCGTCTCCTATTTTGCGGGACTAATTGAGATTGAGCCAATTATCGGCGCGTTTCTGGCAGGCATCGCTCTCACTCCCCTGATCCCGCAACTGAGTCCGCTGATGAACCGGATTCAGTTTATCGGCAACACGCTATTTGTGCCCTTTTTTCTGATTTCTGTGGGGATGCTGATCGATCCCTTGATTCTGATTAGGGAGCCTCAGTCTTTAATGGTAGCAGGAGTCATGATTGTCGCGGAGGTATTGAGTAAGTTTGCAGCAGCGTGGGGGGCCGGTAAGCGGTTTGGCTTGCAATTTCCGAGCGTGATGGTGATGTTTGGTCTTTCCATTGCTCAGGCAGCCTCGACTCTAGCGGCAATTACCGTTGCTTATGAGATTGAACTGGTGGATCAGTTAACCGTCAATGGGGTTGTAGCAATGATTTTGTTTACCTGTATTGCTTCTCCCTGGATTACCGAGAAGTGGGGGAGGCAAGTAGAGTCACCTGTGCAGGTAAACGCTGCCCCTAGCGAGGCTCAGTTAGCGCAGCGCGTTTTAGTCCCGGTTGCTAACCCTAGTACCGAAAATAACCTCTTGAATTTAGCCCTAATTCTTACCAAAGCAGCAGGCGGCACTTTACTCCCCCTCCATGTTCTTTCCGACCATAATGGACCTGTTTCTGCTGGGGCGCGATCGCAGCAGAAACAACTGCTAGCGGCGGCGGAAGATCTGGCTCACGCGGCGGCGGCGGCGGTTGAACCGATTGGTCGCGTCGATGATGCGATCGATCGGGGCATTGTGCGGACAGCCGTTGAACGCCATGCTAGCTTAATCGTCTGCGGTTGGAAAGGCTTTTCTACCTACCAAGAAAACTTCTTTGGTAGCGTAATCGATACTGTCGCGCAGCAAGCCTCAGTCCCGGTGTTGATTTCTCGCTTTCCTCAGCCGATCGCCAACACCGCTAGAGTTTTTCTTCCCGTCACCAAACGGCAGGCACTCTCAGCAGAATTTGAGCAAACCCTGACAATTGCTAAGCTACTGGCATCCGAACTCAAAGCTAGCCTTCAGGTTTTATTAGTCGTTACAAAAAACAAAAGCAGTTAACCCCTGTAGAGTTATCTCAACTCAGTTCAGAGGATTTTATCGGACAGGTGCAGGGCAATTTTATCAAGCAAGTTTCCCAAAGAATCCACCGCAACGACTTGCTGGTATTAGAAGTCAATACTCATAGCAAAAGAATGCCGAGACAGTCTGCGCTAGGGGTAGCCCCGGAAGCGATCGCCCGTTCCCATCCAGATACTTCGATTTTGATTGTCCATTTCCCCCCTCAAGACTAGGCGATCGCCCAGTTACAAAGTGGGTCGGCTCTTGGGCGAGCGCGTAGCGCGAGACAGGTTATCTTGGGCTCTTTTGTAGGTCGGGTCGAGGTTAACCGCCACCCGATAGTTTTTGACAGCTTCAGGGCGATCGCCTAACACTTCTTGCAGTTCTCCTAAAAGAGTAAAGGCCTCTGGTTGAGAAGGATCGAGGCCGATTGCCGCTTTTGCGCGGGCGATCGCGCTGTCAAACTGTCGCTTGCTGGCATCGTCCTTTGCCATCCCCAGGGTAGTCTGGTAATCAGATTGCTCTTGGTTCCCAGTTCCCCTTTCTAAAATGTTATAGACAAAATCCCGCAGCTCTCGCGGGGTAAACGGCTTTTGTAGAAAATCTATTGCCCCCAGCTTCATCGCTTCTACGGCATTTTCTACCGTCCCGTGAGCAGAAATCACGGCAATTTGAACAGAGGGATACTCATCAACAGCCCGTCGCAACAGTTCGAGCCCGTCTATCCCTGGCATCTTTAAATCTGTCAAAATCAGATCGTATTCATCGGCTTCCAACTGCATCATGGCATCTTTCCCGTCAAAGGCGACGTGAACAAAATGACCAAGCGATTCTAAAGCTTGCGCTATGGTATTGCGGATATTCTTTTCATCATCGACAATTAAGATTCTGGCGCTATTCATTCGCTAACTCCTTGTTCGTGGTCATTGAATAATTCGTTGCTGGTACGGTAAACGAGAACGTGCTGCCTTCACCGGGGGTAGAGTCCACCCAAATTGTCCCTCCGTGGGCCTTGACAATTTCCTGACAAATGGCTAGTCCTAATCCACTGCCGCCAACATCTTTTTCCGTTTTTACCTGCACAAACTTATCAAAAATCCGCTCCTGATACTCATAAGGAATCCCGGCACCCTCATCCACCACAGAGAGTTGCACCCAGGTTCCCCGATGCTTGGCTTCTAAGCGGATTTCTTTGCCTGAGTCCGTGTAGCGGATAGCGTTAGCAATCAGATTAGTCAGCACCCAAATAATCTTGTTTGGATCTGCCTTGACTTTTGGTGAATCGGGGAGAGCTTGCTTAACGAGGTCAATCTGCTTCTCCTGAGCCTGTACTTGCAGCATCGAAGCAGCTTTTTCGAGCAATAAGTCTACCTCTACCGAGGTAAACTCCATTTCAATGCGTCCCGATTCTATTTTCGATAGGTCGAGGAGGTCATTAACCAGATCTCGCAAGCGCTCTACATCTTCCTCTGCTGAGGTTAATAATTCCTGTTCTCGCTCAGACAGTTTTTCTGCCGCCGTTTCTAGCAGTAGGCTCAAGCTCATCGACATCCCCGTTAGCGGGGTTCGCAGTTCGTGAGAGGCAGTAGCGACAAACTCACTTTTGAGTTGGTCTAACTCTTTAAGTTTAGTCACGTCTTGGAGCAAGAGGATTACTCCTAGCATGGCTCCGGCTTCGCTCGTTACAGACGTAATCGCAAATTTGTAATATTGAGTTTTCTCTCCTCTTTCGAGCGCGAGAATCTTTTGCTCCTCCGGCAGTTGTGGGGGGGTGCCAGTTTCCGCCGTCGTTTTGATGTATTGATAAAGGTCTTGATTATTGACGACATCGAGAAAGTGACTGCGTGTTGCCAATGAAGAAGAGAGATTGGTTAGTGCTGCTGCTGCCGGATTAATCGCCATCACTTTAAAATCAGCATCAACTACAATTAGCCCATCGCTGATGCTTTGAATAATTGCCTCGCTCCGCTGCTTCTCCGCAATCACTTTCCCGACATTCAGCTCGTGAAAAGCCTTCAGCTTCTGGCTCATTGCGGTAATTTCTCTTGCTAAGCGACCTAATTCATCTTTAGACTTCAGGGGAATGGCGATATCATAGTCTCCTTCGGCAATGCGCGAAGTAGCGCGACTCATCTGCTTTAAAGGCTGCACAATGCGATTAGACAGCAGTAGGCTAAAGACTAAACCTACCCCGGCGGCGGTTCCTCCAGCGGCTACCATCGACCAAATCGCCTGCTCAGAGATATCTTGAGTTTGGTCGGAAGCAGCTACCATCGTTTCTTGATTGAGTTCTCGCAACTCAACGCTAGCTGCTTGCACCCGCTCAAAAATCGGGAACACGGTTTCATAATATTGGGATGTAGAGGCGTTGATTGGGTTTTGGTTTCGTTGCTGGAGCTGGTAAGAAGCATCAAGATAATTCTTATATTCCTCCTCCAGGGTAGCCAGTAGCTGATCTTCTCCAGAAATCGTTACGTTATCTTTAGCACGAGCTAACCACTGCAAGAACAAGATTTCGTTTTCCCGAAACTGCTCGACCCCTTGCTGCTGGTTTTCTAACAAAAACAACAAATTAGCGCTATCCTGCCGTTCAATCGCATCGATCATGTTTTCTGCGGCCAAAATGCTGCGGTAGTTTTCTCGCAAAATCGCCTCGCTCGCTCTGCCAAGGCGACGCAAATTGACGATTCCCCAGCCGCATACGAGGATAACCAGCGCTAAGGCAACGCCATAACCAATCAGAATCTTGGTTCTAAGCTTCACGGTTGGTATTTCTAGTCGGAAGCATTGCTTCGTGGTAAGGTGTTAATTCTCTTGATTTAATGGTGAAATAAAATAACAAGAAATAGTGTTAAGAAATGTAAAGAGATCTATGCAAAGGGAAGGTTGCGTTGCCTAAATTGAGCGTTGGTGCGGGAGCAGTCTCAATGACTCAGTGGCTAGCAGCCATTGTTGGAGAACGCGGTGAAGCCGTTGCTGTCGATTTAGACACTTGCTATTGACCGTTGCGGAGAAAAAGGAGGCGATCGCTTTTAACGTGTTTACCGTCAGTCTTACTCAATGGCTAAATAATACTGACTGAGTAAACACGAATCGCGCTATCTACCGTAGCGATGGTCAACTCATGCTGTAGTGATTGACAAATCAGCATGCGATCAGACGGATCGCAGTGTAGCAAAGGCAAGTTAACAAGTTGAACGATGCTTTCTTCCTCTAAATGAGGTCAGTGTGTAATCGCTCGTCTCCACTGATGAACCACAGGAAAATGTGCGTATCTAGCAGAATTTTCATTCTCCCTCAAACATTTTCAAAATCTCCTCTGGCAGAGGATCGTCAAAATCATCAGGGACTACAAATTCTCCTTTACATAGGCCAAAAGGACGTAGTTGATTATTTCGTGAGGACAGGCTTGATTCAGGTAACTGTTCATCACCTCGATTAGAAGCAGTTGTATTTTCCTGTTTAATTTTATTGGCTGCACCGACAGAAAAAGTTTGCGAAAGAGGGACAAGAGAAAGAACAAATAAAAACATGGAAAATATAAAAAGAATCGTTTCTTGAAGTAGGGTTAAAGTTTCTAGTACAGACCCAAATATAGAAAACAACACCGCCACAAGGCTGCAAAAACAAATTATTGCAAATACAAAATAATTTAAAATCTGCGCCACCCAATCTAACACTCTAATTTCACGCACTGCTAATTTTCCGCTATTCCCAACGCTTAGAAAGCGAAAAGCTCGCCTAAAATCACGATAAGTGAGCCTCCCATTTGCTTGTTTATGAAGTCTAATTATTTCTATTCGCAAGTATTTCTCTGCCAAAATCCCGGTCGAATGTCGAAAAGCAATAGATTCAACCTGTTCTCGCAGAACATCTTTGGTTTGTTCTGACACACTTTTTGATTCAATAAAATTTTGTAATCTTAAAAGCCTTCTCGCAGCTAGCTTGTCCGTCAAACTATAAACGGTTTCAAGTTTAGTAAAAATTAAAGCAACAAGAAAAAGAGCAATTCCAATGATTATCCAAACGTAGTTATCCTGATTTTGAAGAACCTTTATAAATTCCGATATATCTATAGTCATTGACTTATTTCTACGAGCTTGTTTCTGACCATAAAACTAGTTTTAGTATAATACCGTTGTCCTTAGCTTTGTCTATACTCAAAGTCCAGGGGTCGAAGGCTCCGGCTGATGCTTCGAGTAAGCTCAGAATCCTAAAAAGTGATCAACAAACGGTCGTGAACATCAAAGTAGACTCGCTAGACCATCTGGTTCTCACGGTCAAAAGCATTAGCGCAACGACAGAGTTTTATTCCCGCGTTCTGGGAATGGAGGTTGTTAGCTTTGGCAAGGATAGAAGAGCGCTACAGTTTGGGCAACAGAAAATTAATCTTCACGAGCAGGGGCAAGAGTTAGAACCTAAAGCACATCAGCCTCTTCCCGGTTCAGCCGATCTATGTTTCATCACCGATTTGCCCCTAGAAGCAATCATCAACCATCTAAACCAATGCGATGTGGCACTGCTAGCAGGACCAGTCAACAGAACCGGAGCAATGGGTCCAATTGTTTCTGTCTACTTCCGCGATCCCGATCTCAATTTGATTGAAGTATCTAACTATGCTTGACAAAGCTCGCAGTTTGCATTAAAGCATTAGGACTGCGTTACTTATTGGAGGTGTCAACGTGTCTCAGTACATCTTTACAGATGCTCAGCAAGTGAGCGAATTAGAACGACTCCAGGCAATTGAGCAAGTGTTCGATCCCGCCAGCCGTCAAAGAATCAACGCTACCGGAATTTCAGTAGAGTGGCAGTGTCTCGAGGTTGGTGCGGGAGCAGGGTCAATCACGCGATGGTTAGCAGCAGTTGTCGGAGGCGGTCAAGTCGTTGCTGTCGATCTAGACACTCGCTTTCTAACCAATTTACAACTGCCCAACGTTGAGATTTTACAAGCAGATATTCGACAGGCTTCTCTAGAAAATAATACCTTTGATTTAGTTCATGCTCGTTACGTGCTGATTCACATTTCCGATTTTCAGGTGGCTCTATCGAGGATGATCGATCTACTCAAACCCGGTGGTTGGCTTGTGGTTGAAGAACCTGATTTTTCGGCAGCAAGAGCGATCGCTGGCGATGAAGCAGCGTGTCAGTCGGTCAATCGAGTCAATCAAGCGATCCTGCAAATGTTTGCTAGCCGAGGTATGGATTATGCTCTTGGTGTTCACCTACCCTCACATCTGCAAAAGCTTGGATTACAGCAGCTAACTGTAGAAAACGATACTCCTCTCTCTCCAGGCGGTTCGGGAGTAGCAACCGTCATGAAATTATCTACTGTGCAACTGGCGGAGAAGTATCTAGCAACAGGCGAAGTGACACCTGAAGACATTAAGCGCTATTGTCAATTTGCTGATGATCAGAATACCTGGGCTATTTACTATGCCACAGTGGGAGTTATTGCCCAAAAACCGACTACATCACTAAATAAAGATCAATTGAACTGACTTGCTAACTATGCAGGAATATGCCATCAACTCTGTCCCCCAGTTTGTCGAGTGTCTTGGGGAAATCAATCGAGGAAAACGGGCGATCTATCGCGGTCAGAGGCGCGAGCGTCCCCTGTTACCGAAGCTGGCCCGTCTGACGACTCCTCTCTCTCTACTGGAAGCCGAACAGGCCATGTTCGACGACTTCAAGGGTCGCAGCGTTCCCCTCCTGGACAGACAGCCAGAATCTGCGTGGGACTGGCTCGCACTCATGCAGCATCACGGTCTGGCAACCAGACTCCTAGACTGGAGCGTTAACCCCCTAGTCGCTCTCTGGTTTACCGTTTCCAAGCCGCCAGCAGAGACTCATCCTGGAGTCCTGTGGGTGTTTCAACCCAACCAGAAAGATTACTTTACCCCCTCTCACCACGAAGATCCCTTTCAGGTTACTCAAACTCGCTTGTTTAAACCCAGAATTGTTACTCAGAGGATTAGCTCTCAAATGGGATGGTTTACAATTCACCACTTCAGTCGGGATCTCCAAAAGTTTATTGCCTTAGAAGAAGATGCCACCTACAAACCTCTGCTAACCAAGCTAATGATTCCCTCCGAAAAGTTTGCCCGCATTCGCTTTGAACTGGACCGGGTTGGCGTCAACGCCGCCACCATTTTTCCCGATCTTGATGGGCTGTGCGCCAACATTGAATGGAGCTACTCTACATTAGCCGATGAAGATGTTTGCGGACCGCATAAAAGCTTTATGGTTAGGGACAAGTAGCCTTCTGGGTCAGCGGTTTTGGCAAAGACACCAATACTCAACCTAGAACAATAGCTAGTTGAATCCCTCTTCAGAAAGATTTAGGATGAGCGCTCCAGTACTGCTGCGTCGAGTAGCCGCTGAAATTGGCTGTCTTAAGCCTGAGCAGGTGGGGACGGGGAAAGGGGAAAAATTGTGTTGATAGCCCAGCCTTCGGATCGCTTGACCGCTTCCACATACACATGATTCTTAATTTGAGTTATCTAGTTGCACTGAGCGTACCAGAAATCTCGTTTAACTTCATGTCGAGGAGTGGCGATCGCTCTTTCATTCAGCCGTTTGCTTCTCCAAGTCTGTGAACGACTCAAGCTCATTTACGTCTCAACTGAATCAACAGGGTTTCTGTTGTCCAAGTTGGACATCCACAGCCAAAGAAATTGTAGTCTTCTGTCCAAATTGCTGCTGGCAGTGCTAGAGCTAAAGCGACTATTTCCCAGTCATTTGGATCTCTTGGAATGCGCCGTCTGGCTTCTACTTCCCATCGCTGGTAAAACGCTTGAGGAACAAATCGCAGCTTCTCAACGAGCTGCATTGCTGCCTGTAGCTGTTCCTCTCCTGCTGCATTACTAATTTTTCCTTGAGCAACAATACGAGACATTCGTTGTCCTAGCTCATACTCTGTTTCGCTTCTAACTTTTTGAGCTAGATAAATTTCGAGTTTTGGTATGGCAATTAAATCTCGCCCTCGTTTTCGCAATAGTTCGGCAATGAGAACATTGGAATCAACGACTAAGCGGAGCATCAATCTCGTTTGTTAGACATCGCCTGCACTAATTCTTCCTCGCTCCAGCCAGTCTCTTGCATCACTTCATTCGTTGCCTTGTGCAATCGTTCGGTAGCGGCTTTGACTTCAGCTTCTGAACTAGCAGGGTAAAAGTACCCGACTAGCTGACCGCGATGTTCAATCGCGAGGGCTTCGTGTTCAGCCGATAGCACTTGCTCTTTAAGTTCGTCTAGTGTGACTGTTTTCATA
>JBHJGN010000022.1:0-136857 GCA_050331735.1 Cyanophyceae cyanobacterium | reverse complement strand
GCGCCCGTAGTTGGCTCTCTGGAGTTAAGCGCCGAGGTACCCAACAGAGTGTGTTCTATCACACCCTTTCCCCCTTCCCCTTTCCCCCTTCCCCTATCCCCTTTCCCCCTTCCCCGTCCCGTTAGGGACAGTTTCCCCCTTCCCCGCAGCGCTGGCTGCTTCCCCCAAGACATGGCTTATATCCCTCACGGTCACTGTTATCTTTGGCAAACTCCCCTAGTGGGGCTGCACCTGCTTTCAGATTTGTTGACGGCTCTAGCTTATTATTCAATTCCCGCGATGCTGCTGTATTTTGTGCGCCAGCGGCGGGACGTACCGTTTAAAGACGTCTTTATTCTGTTTAGCGCGTTTATTATTGCCTGCGGTACTGTTCACCTCATGGCGGTCTGGACGCTGTGGTATCCGCACTACTGGCTTTCGGGGGTGGTCAAAGCGGCGACGGCGCTGATCTCCTGCTATACGGCTTGGGCGCTGTTCCCGATCCTGCCCCAAGCTCTGGCTCTGCCCAATCCCAAAGAGATCGAGGCCATGAATCAGGAGCTAACCAAGCAAATTGCCCAACGCTCAGAGATAGAAGCGAAACTGCATCAGGAAAAAGCTAAGTTCGAGGCGATTTTTCAGGCTCTTCCCGATACGGTGCTGTTTGCCGATGCCGAGCGTCGGATGAAGCTGTTCAATCCGGCATTTACAAAAATGTTCGGCTACAGTCACCAAGAAGCTCTGGGACAACTAACCCAGATGCTGTATGCCAATCCGGCGGATTACGAGAAGCAGGGCAAACAGCGATTTAATCTCAGCGCTCAAGAACGGCGATCGCCCTACGAAGTTCAGTATCGCCGGAAAAATGGCACCGTCTTTATGAGCGAAACGGTTGGTATTGCGGTTAAGGATACTGACGAGCGGTTTTTGGGTTTTTTGGGAATTATTCGAGATATTACCAAGCGCAGACAGGAAGAACAGCAGCTCGCTTTACAGTATGCCATTTCTGAGATTTTGGCAGAAGCAAGCTCCATCTCAGAGGTGATTCTGAAAGTAATCCGCACGGTTTGCGATACTCTTCATTGGGAATGGGGAGAATTGTGGAGTCAAAACCCGATGATGGCTCATTCGGTGAGCGATTCCCTGCGCTGCATTGAGGTTTGGCATCGGGACTGCGACAATTTTGCAGAATTTGAGCGGGCTACTTGGCAAACGTCTTTTGAGCTAGGTGTCGGGTTACCAGGTCGAGCGTGGGCTAGCGGTAAGCCGGTTTCGATTGAAGATGTTGTCCAAGACGACAATTTCTTGCGCCGAGAGGCTGCCGACAAAGAGGGGTTACACGGAGCCTTTGCCTTTCCCGTGATGCTCGGCGATCGCGTTTTAGGGGTATTTACCTTTTTTAGTCGCTTCAAGCTTCAGTCTGATTGGGAACTGCTGGAGCTGTTTACCTCAGTTGGCTCTCAGCTCGGCCAGTTTTTCGAGCGCAAACGATCGGAGGCTTTCCTGTTAGAGAGCGAGGAAAGATTCCGGCAACTATCTAACGCCACCTTTGAGGCCATTATCTTTGTTGAGCAGGGGAAGCTCGTCGATGCCAATGACCGCGCCGCTGAACTATTTGGCTATAACCTGAGTGAAGCCCTGGGCAAAAACATTGAAGAATTCGCCGTAACCGAAGAACGAGAGCGAGTGCGGTACAACTTAGCGACTGGGGACGATCAGCCCTACGAGCTGCGCGGCTTAAGAAAGGACGGCAGCACCGTGCATTTGGAAATACGCGGTAAATCTCTGTTTTATCGCGGTCGCCGGGTGATTGTTAAAGCGCTGCGCGATATTACGGAACGAAAGTTAGCAGAACAGGCACTTTACAGCTACAGTACCGGACTGAAATACCTCCATCGCCTGAGTACGGTTAATCACAATCGATTGCAGAATGCCTTTGCAGACTATTTGGAAGCTGGATGCAGCATTTTCGGACTGCCGACCGGAATTATTAGTGAAGTAAAAGACGGTTTGTATACCATCCTGGCTGTCAAGTCAAATCTGGAGCTTGCTTCCGGCCAACAGTATGCCCTCAAAGATACCTACTGCGATCGCGTGGTGCAGCGGCAGCAAACTGTCGCCTGTACCCACGTGGGTAAGCTGCCAGAGATGCAGGGCTACCCGGTTTACCAAAATCTGAAGCTAGAAACCTACATTGGTACGCCGATTCTGGTTCAGGGCGAAGTGTATGGAACTCTCAGCTTTTCTGCCACAGCCGCTAGAGAAACCACATTCAAAGACTGGGAACAAGAAATTGTGGAGCTGATGGCTCAAAGCCTGGGTCGCCTGATTTCGGCTCATCAAGCAGAAGCGGCACTCCGGGAGAGCGAACAGCGCTTTCAAGGAGCTTTTAAATCGGCAGCAACGGGCATGGCGATCGTTTCACTAGACGGTCGCTGGCTCCAGGTCAATCGCTCTTTGTGCGAGATGGTGGGCTATGGGGAGCAGGAGCTACTGAAAAGCACCTTTCAGGAGATTACCCATCCTGAAGATCTCGACATCGACCTGGACTACTATCGTCAGCTCAAAGCGGGAGAAATCCGCTCCTACCAGATGGAGAAGCGCTATATTCATAAACAAGGATATGTCGTTTGGATTCTCCTCAGTGCTTCCCTCGTGCGCGATTCTCAAGGTCACCCTCTCTACGCAGTCGCGCTGATCGAAAACATCACCGAACGCAAACACGCCCTCAAAAAATTAGAGCAACAATTCCAGCAAATGCTGCTGCTGCGGCGAATTACCCATGAGATTCGGCAAAGCCTCGACCCCCATCATATTTTCCAAACTGCCGCTGTTCAAATTGGACAAGCGTTTAAAGTTGATCGCTGCCTGATCCATACTTACACAACTTTGCCGGTGCCGCAGATTCCCTGCGTAGGCGAATACCTCGAACCGGGCTATTCGTCGCTGCTGGAGCTGGAAATTCCGGTGCTGGGTAATCCTCATGCCGAACAGGTACTAGCCCAGGAGCACGCGATCGCTTCAAACGATGTCTACACCGACCCGCTGCTTCAGCCTACCGAGTCAATTTGCCGCCAAATCGAGCTTCAGTCGATGTTGGCGGTGCGGACCTCCTACCAAGGCGAACCCAATGGAGTCATTTGTCTGCACCAGTGTACTCACCGAGAGTGGACTACCGATGAAATAGAACTCATTGAAGCGGTGGCGGCGCAGGTGGGGATTGCTCTAGAACAGGCGGCGCTTTTGGAGCAGGAAAAGCACCAGCAGGCCGAACTGGCGCAGAAGAACCGGGCGCTGGCCCAGGCCAAACAGCAGGCAGAAGCCGCTAATCAGGCTAAAAGTGCCTTTTTAGCAATGATGAGCCACGAAATCCGCACTCCCATGAACGCCATTATCGGCATGACGGGTCTGCTCCTCGATACGCCCCTCGATGCCCAACAGTGGGACTTTGTAGATACCGTTCGCAGCAGTAGCGACTCGCTGCTGACCATTATTAACGATATCCTCGACTTCTCCAAAATTGAGGCGGGCAAAATGGAGCTCGAACACCAGCCCTTCAACCTCCGCAACTGCCTTGAGGAAGCCCTGGACCTGGTCGCTTCTCCTGCCGCCACGAAAGGGTTAGAGCTGGCCTACCTGATTGCCCCCGAAACGCCTCCCACCATTGTTGGGGATGTTACTCGTCTGCGGCAGATTTTGCTCAACTTGCTCAGCAATGCGGTGAAGTTCACCGAGTCGGGCGAAATTTTAGTCACCGTGACGGCGCACAGAGTGGGAGAGGCCGCCGACGGTCGCTATCAGCTTCAGTTTGCCGTTAAGGATACCGGGATCGGCATTCCTCCCGACAAGATGGAGCGGCTGTTCGACTCCTTCAGCCAGGTAGATAACTCGATCGCCCGCCGCTATGGGGGAACAGGATTAGGCTTAGCGATTAGCGATCGCCTCTGCAAAATGATGGAAGGTTCTGTCTGGGCGGAAAGCATTGTCGGTTTAGGGTCGGTGTTCTACTTTACCCTTTTTGCTGACTCCGCTCCGCCCCTAGCGGATGTCGATCTCAATCAGCCGCAGCCGGATCTGATTGGGAAACGGCTGCTGGTAGTAGACGATAACGCCACCAACCGCAAGATCTTGACCCTAGAAGCCCAGGGATGGGGCATGAAGGTTCGAGCGGCAGAATCGGGTCAGCAGGCTCTGGGCTGGCTAGCAGCGGGGGAGCCGTTCGATCTGGCCGTGTTGGATATGCAGATGCCCTATATGGACGGTCTGACTTTGGCCAGAGAGATTCACGCCCTCGCTGAGTATCGGGAATTGCCTCTGGTGATGCTCAGTTCGATTAGCGAGCACGTACAGCACTGTAGCCGAGCTGAGTTTGCCGCTAGTTTAACCAAGCCCGTGAAGCAGTCTCAGCTCTACAATACGCTCGTTCAGGTGCTTTCTCGCGCTCCGGTGACGGTCAAGGCCCACACCCCTAATTTCAGCGAGCAGCTTGCTCAGCGCTACCCGCTGCGGATTCTGCTGGTGGAGGATGTGGCCGTGAATCAAAAAGTGGCGCTTCAGATGCTTCAGCGCCTCGGCTACCGGGCCGATGTCGCCAACAACGGTCAGGAAGCGCTCGACGCTCTCCACCGACAAGCCTATGACGTGGTGTTTATGGATGTCCAAATGCCAGAGATGGACGGGTTAGAAGCCACTCGCCGTATTCGGAGCCTCGCTACCGAGCGCCCGTGGATTATTGCCATGACCGCCCACGCTATGCCCGGCGATCGCGAAGCCTGCTTAGAAGCAGGCATGGACGACTACGTTTCTAAACCCATTCGAGTCGAATCTTTAGTTAAGGGATTGCTTCGCCACAAGAGAGAGGACACTCAGCAAGAAGCGAGCGCTTCTCCGCTTCCGAAGCTTCCCCAGGCGGCGAGCGCCGCTCCCCGAGAGGAGGCACTGCCGCTCCCGAGCCCGCCGGATTCTGTTCTGGATATTCAGGTGCTGAAGGAGCTGCGCGAGATGGCGGGAGATGACGCTGAGGAGCTGCTCGCCGAGTTGGTGGAGGGCTACCTAGAAGATGCGCCCCAGCGGATCGAGGCGATCACCGCCGCTATTGACGGGGAAGATTGCACGGCTCTGTATCGGTCGGCGCACGCGCTGAAGTCGTTGAGCGCGACGGTAGGAGCTAGTTGCTTGGCTGACCTGGCGGCCAGGTTAGAGGAATTGGGACGTGGGGAGAACGTCAAGGAAGCTCAAGAGCTGCTGAAGCAGCTTGAGCCGGAATACCGCCGGACAGAAACCGCACTGCAATTAGAGAATGGGAGGAACTCACTATGAGTGAATTAACGACCAATAAAACGCCCTTAGTGCTAATCGTTGACGATCAGAAAACGCTGAGACGACTCCTGCGGCGGTCGATGGAGAAAGAGGGCTATCGAGTCGCAGAAGCCGATAACGGGGAAGCCTGTCTGACTCTGGTGCAGGAAGAATTGCCGGATATCATTCTGCTCGATGCTCTGATGCCCGTGATGGACGGGTTTACCTGCTGCCACCAGCTTCAAACTCGGTTTGGCGATCGCTGTCCCCCGGTATTGATGATTACCGCCCTCAACGATCGCGAATCGGTCGATCGCGCCTTCAAGATTGGAGCCGCCGATTTTGTCACCAAACCGATTCACTGGGCGGTGCTGGTCCAGCGAGTGCGGCGCTTGCTCCAGACTAACTGGGCAATGGCAAAGCTCAAATCTCTGACGGTTCAGCTAGAGGCAGCGAATCAGCAGCTCAAGCAGTTTGCCTTTATTGATGGGCTGACCCAAGTAGGCAACCGCCGCTACTTTGATGACTGCTTGCTCAGAGAATGGAAGCGCCTCGCCCGGGAGCAGTCTCCCCTGTCTTTGATTCTGTGGGACGTAGACTATTTCAAAGTTTATAACGATACCTACGGCCATCCCGCAGGAGACGAATGCCTGAAAGTAGTCGCTAGCGTCATTGATACAACCATGCGCCGCCCCGCTGATGAAGCCGCCCGCTTCGGCGGAGAAGAATTTGCGGCCATTTTACCAAACACTCCTGTAGAGGGAGCTAGGCACGTTGCCGAACTGGTGCAGGAGCGATTGAGAACCACAGCCCTTCCCCACGCCGGTTCGCCAGTCGGTGAGTTTGTCACCCTTAGTGCCGGAGTCGCCGGATTCGTCCCCCTCCCTGACCAGTCCCCAGAAATCCTGATCGCCGCCGCAGACCAAGCCCTGTATCAGGCTAAGCATAAAGGACGAAACCGGGTGTTTTGTCAGCTACCGGTGAGCAGCTACCAGTAACTAGTGATGCCTGTTACCGATGCCAGTGTTCCTCTAGCAGCGCCTTGGCCCGGGGCTTATAAAGTAAGTAGAACAGCGCCTCGTTATAGCGCAGCATGTCTTCGCGGTTTTCTTGGGAGATGAAGTTCCAGAAGCCGTAGATTCGCGCGAGGGTCAGAAGCCTGGTTGTATGGATTTTCCAGGTATAGGTGCTATAGACTCTCTCGATGGAGCGCTGAGACATCTCCTGCCAGTAGTTGGGGTTTTGCTCGCATTTAGACAAGAATTCTAGAACTTTGGCCGCAGTTTCTTCGAGCTGAGTGGGGTTGATATAAAAACCGTTCACCTTATCTTGAATGATTTCTAAAGGTCCGCCGAATTGAGTGGCAAAGGTGGGTAGCCCAGAAATCATCGCTTCAAGAATGGTTAAGCCAAACGCTTCAAAGAGCGCTGGCTGGATAAAAAGACCCTGGCGATCGGCGATAATGCGATAGACTTCCCCAGAATCGCTTTTCGGCAACCGGACTCCGAGCCAGCGAATTTTGCCGTGAAGATTGTACTGGTCGATCAAACGGTAAAGCGTTTCAATCTGCTCTCGTTCTTCATTATCTGTTGACTCGGAAACGTGAAGCTTACCCGCCACCAGAATTAAGTTGCACCGTTCTTGCAGTTCAGGAGAGCGACCGTAGCATTCCGCGAGTCCGGTGAGGTTTTTGATGCGATCGAGTCGCGCCATCGAAAACAGCGGTCGCAGGCTCAGATCGTCCAAGGTGCCGTAGGCTTGCTCGGGATCTTCGAGCGTAAACAGCAGTTCTTCGAGGCGCTCGACTTTTGCCGGGGTGCGCTCCTCAGCATGGGTATAGGGAAAGTAAACTCTTTCGTTGACTCCCGGCGGCACCACGTTAAATTTGGGCGAAAACAGCTCGATTCCTTTGACAACGTGGTAGAGATCCGGCATAGTAAAGTTTTCGTAGGACTCGTACTGACCCACGCTATCGGGTCTGCCGACGATTTCTTGATAGGTGCTGCTGATAATACAGTTGGCGGCGTTCATCGTCACTAGATCTGCCGTAAACTGTAGCGAGAAATGATAGTTAGGCTCTAAGTCTTGCCAATAGAGGTTACTGAAGAGATATTTAGATTTTTCGAGGGCGTGGGCAACATTAAACTGAGTGACCTTGAGCCGTCGCGCCAGCAGAAACGCGACCAAATTGCCGTCGGAATAGTTGCCAATAATTAAATCTGGCCGACCCCGAAACTCAGCGGTGAGTTCTTTTTCAGCATCAATGGCGTAGGTTTCTAGGTAAGGCCAAATTTCAAAGCGAGAAATCCAGTTTTGGGTTACGTTCGGGTTGAATTCTCGGAACGGAACGCGCAGAATCCAGGCGTTATCGGTGCCGTGAACTTTTTCTAGGCGTTCGTTACAGCGAGTGCCGTCGCTGTTAGGAATCAGACGAGAGAGGATAACAACTTTGGGCTGAACGTTGAACCCATCGAGTCCAGCGAGGGTAATTTCTTCTTGGAGCTGTTTTTCTAGGCTCCGCGCCTGGTCGAGGACATACACCACCTGACCCCCTGTGTCGGGACGACCGAGGACTCCTTCTTGCCCAAACCAGCCATGCACTGAAACCAGCACGATCCGAAAGATCATTGGAATGCGCGAGATGAAGGCTTCAAGAACCTGGTCGTCGGGGGAGTCAATGAGTTCGTCGAGGATTTCGAGGGTTTCTTTGACTCTTCCGGCTGTGTTTCCCCATCCGGGTTCAAATCCCATCCCCTGAAGCTCAAAGCGAAAGTCTTCGTAGGGAGTTTCTGACGAAAAATCGTCTACAAACGCCACCGCCTGCTTCACCTGTTCGGAGAGCTGCTCCTGGTTTTTGATTCTGCCGTTAATGAGTAGCTGCGTCCCGTCGTAGCGATGGACGCTTAAGAAACCAAATAGCGCTTTGAGCCACTGCTGAGGATCTTGAAAGAGCTTGCTGGAGAGAAAGCGGTTGAGGAATTGAACGCCTTTACCAATATTTTTCGGGTCGCGGATAATCGGGGAATAGTCGTAGAAAGACTGGAAATCGATTTCAAAGACATCCCCTTCCTCGGGGTTAAAGCGATTCACAAAGCGATCGCGCACATCGAGAAGTTCTTGATAGCTGAGGGGCTCAATCGACAAATCTTCTAAAATGCGATAGGTTTCGTGTCTAGCGATCTTCGGTCGAATAATTAGACACAAACTATCTTCTTCTAAGATAATTTCTTGAGTATAGTAGATGAGCTTACCCAAGCGAGAAGACTGAGCGTAATCGTCCGCTTTTTCCTGGTGGCGACAAAACTCACTAAAAGCCGTCAGAATTTCGTTCCGCAACAGGTAGCGATGCTCTGACACTTGCAGGTGATTAATAAACTGCCGAAGATCGCTTTTTTCGCTGGAGTTGAGGACGTGCTCGATCAGGTAAGACATGCGGGATTCTTAGTAGCCTCGTTAGGTTTATAAATTGTCCCTGGCGGGACGGGGAAAGGGAAATTTGTCCCTGGCGGGACGGGGAAAGGGGAAGGGGAAAACTGTTCCTCCGGAACGGGGAAGGAATACAGAACTGAGGAACAAGCTAATTTCTTTTCCCTTTACCCGTTGCGGAGCAACTTCTTTCCCTACGCCTGCGGCGCTTAGAGCCGGGCGAGATCTGGGTCTCGTTGAGCGAGCTGTCGATTACGCTCGTTGAGGATAATTGCCTGGTTTAAAGAGTCAAGGGCCAGTTCTGTTTGACCAATTTTAGCAGCACAGCAGGCTCGATTATACCAGGCATAGTCGTCTTGAGGATCGATGGCGATCGCGCGATCATAGCTGGCGATCGCTTCTGGATACCTGGCTAGATAGCGGAGGGCATCTCCTTGGCGATACCAGCTCCAGTAGGCACCGGAATCGAGGGCTAGCGCCTGCTGGTAGCTGGCGACGGCTTCTTGGTGCTGACCTAAGTGGCGCAGAGCATCTCCGCGCCGATGCCAGGTCCAGTAATCGTCGGAGCGCAGGGCTAAAGCGCGGTCGTAACTGGCGACGGCTTCTTGGTGCTGACCTAAATGACGCAGGGTATCTCCGTGACGATACCAGGCCCAGTAATCGTTCGCTCTGGCCGCTAATGCTTGTTGAAAGCTCAAGAGCGCGTCCTCAAATCTATCTAGGTTTTCAAGAGCGATCACGCCCCGACTGTACCAGGCCCAATAGTCGTTCGGTCTGGCCGCTAGCGCCTGGTCTAAGGAAGCGATCGCCTCTGCATACTTTGTTAACGCTTGGTAACATTGAGCGCGGCTATACCATGTCCAATAGTCGTCGCTCTGGATTGCTAGAGAACGATCGTAACAGGCGATCGCTTCGGGGTACTGTTCTTGTTCTTGAAGATGCTTGCCCTGGCGATACCAATACCAGGAGTCAGCCGTCTGGGGTTGGTCCACTTGCACCATAGTTGAATCCTTTTGCAGAAGCAATATTAAGATTTGCCGCCGTGAGCTTGAATGTTTCAGTCTCGAAGACTGCTCCTCTCCCCACGATGAGGGCTTGCTCTCATCATTCATTCTAATTTCTGACAGTCGATTACCGATCGCAAATCTTGCTCGTTGGGTTATGTCAAATCCGCTACAATTGCAGCGGTGATTTCAAGGTTTAGCGTGTCAACTTCTTTGACTGGCGATCGTTCTCAGCAGCAACAGCGCTTGTCCATCGAGCGACTGACTCGGCAATATTCGAGCGGCCAAAACCACAAGCGGGAAGGAGCAGACGTAATTGAGGGATTAACTCAGCCCCAAAAATCTTTACCGCCTCATTACTTCTATGACGAGCGAGGGTCTTTGCTATTCGAGCAAATCTGCGAGCTACCGGAATACTATCCCACTCGCACCGAGGCTGCTATTTTAACTCAGCAGGCCACCACGATTGCTCGACAAACAGGAGCCTGTGAGCTAGTCGAACTCGGCAGCGGTAGCTCAACGAAAACTCGCTTACTGCTCGATGCTCATCGGCAGTTGGGACAGGCTTTGCGATACAAGCCGATTGATGTCAGCGCGAGTATTTTGCAAGAGAGCGCTCAGCAATTGCTGGCAGACTACCCGACGCTTCAGGTTCATGGCTTAGTAAGTACCTACGAGACGGCCCTTCAGCAGCTTGGTCCGTCTCCGCTGGGTAAACGAACTGTGCTGTTTTTAGGCAGTACCCTCGGCAACTTTAGCCAGTCCGAGTGCGATCGCTTTTTCTCCCAGCTTCAGGCCGCCCTCAATCGGGGAGACTATTTCTTGCTCGGCATCGATCTACAAAAGCCCAAAGAGGTTTTAGAAGCGGCCTATAACGACAGCCAGGGCGTAACGGCAGCATTCAACCTCAATATGCTGCGTCACCTTAACTGGCGGTTTAGCGGAAATTTCAACCTCGATCTGTTTGAACACGGCGCTTTTTATAACGAGTCTCGCTCCAGAATCGAAATGCACCTCGTCAGTCAATCTGCCCAGCAGGTTCGGCTGAACGGGCTTAACCTGATAGTAGAATTTCAAGCCGGAGAAACAATTCTCACCGAAATTTCCCGCAAGTTCAACTGGCAGCAGATGCAGGATTACCTAATGACGAAGGGACTAAAAACGGTTGATGGCTGGGTGGATGACCAGTATCCGTTCGGCGTACTGCTGAGTCGCTGTGCGACGGGGAAAGGGTAAAGGGTAAAGTTGCTCCGCAACGGGAAAATGGGAAAGGGGGACTGCTTTCGCTAGAATCAGCAGCCGAGGCGGGCAAAATGCCCGTCTTTTTCTGGTAGTGAGGATAAGAAGATAAATTATTCCCTTTCCCCTTTCCCCCTTCCCCTTTCCCCGTTCCGATAGGAACTATTTCCCCGTTCCCCCGCGCCTACGGCGCTTTCCCAAACAAGGATGACCTTAGCGGAGGTGCGGTGGCAGAACTGTTGTTGCCGTAATCTTTGTTGATGCAGCCCGGTTTTTGAGCATAGCTGCACACTCTTGTCCATAGTTTGGCTCTATCGCCAGGAGGACCAGCGGAAAAGAGAACTTTATCTCCCCCAAGCATTTTGACGATTTTGACACCGCAGACGGGGCACACTTCGACCGCGTTGTTAGACATGGCGATTACTGAGTTCCACATTTTGTCTAGGATAGCTTTTCACCGTGAAACCCGTCTCGTTCTGGAGTCGGATAGAAAAAACATGAAAATAGACGACCTTTAGCCTTAAAGCTAAAGATCGTCTGTATCAAAAGAATGATTGCTGATTCGTTGTTGTCTTAGGCTTGCTGCCAGTCTGATTCTGAAGGCGTGGCTGGATCTACTAGAGCCAGTACAGCTTAGATTAAGCCAAGCCAGTGGAAGAAGCCCTGTCCGGTGGTTAGCTCGACGATGAGGGCACCGAGAAAACCGATCATGGCTAGTCTGCCGTTCCAGACTTCAGCGCTGGGGTTGGAACCAAACTGGAATTTGGTGGCGAATTCGCCGTACTTGCGCTCGGATTGCTGTTCGTAGTGAGTTTCTGGTGTCTGTTGCATGGTTAATTTTTTTTTCGATCGCTTGACATCTTTCATTTACTACATTACAGAAAGTGGCTAGCCTTGTTCTCTATCTTTAGGTCGAATCTGTGCTGGGTATTTTTACTCTAAAAGAGAGAGAAGATGAGCAACTGATGACGAGACACGGCTTAAAGCTTGCTATGATAGGCTCTTTGCTAGTGGTAGAGCAGATATCGGCAGTAACGGGAATTGGATGAATGCGATCGCTTGTTAGTATTCAAGAGGCTAAAACCGCTCATGCCATTGTCGGTCGAGTTTCCGAGCTATTGCATGCTCGGGCGTTTGCGCTCGATCACCAGGGGATGGTGGTGGCCAGCAGTGATAAACAGCTTGGGGGGACATTTCGAGTCGGAAACAGACAGACTCAGTATCTGCAAGTGCCGCTCCAAATTGGCAATCAGTGGGGAACAGTCGTTGTGGGTCAACCGACCAATGGGGAGGTGATCTCTCCCCGGCTAGCGCGAGTTTTGATCGAGTTAGTCATTAGTCAAACGACCATGCTTGAACGGTTGCCCAATCGTCAGTCGCTTAAAGAGCAGTTTATTTACGATCTGCTTCACGGCAACTCCCCCGACGAAGAGCAGGTTTTTCGGCAAGCAAAACTGCTCAATCTAAATCTGATGCCTCCTCGGGCGGTGATTCTGGTGGATGCGGCGGACTATCTGCTCAAAGAAGAGGCAGGCGATCGCCGACACCGACGAGCTCAGCTCATTATTGGCACCATTGTCAACTTCTTTCACCTCCCCGACGATACGATTTGTGCCGATTTAAAGAACGGCCAAGTGGCGGTTTTAAAAGCCAGCAATACCCAAAACCTGGGCGAGTGGGCGCAGGATTTTTCCGAACCGCCGTCTGCTTGGGCGAATTTAACGGCGTTAAAAAGAGCGGCTGATGCTCTGCTGCGGCGGTTACGCTCTGATACTGCCACCCCGATTAGCATTGGCATTGGTCGCTATCATCCTGGAATTCGGGGCTTAGCCCGCTCCTACCAAGATGCTCGGGCCGCTCTTGCTTTAGGACATCGCTTCAGCGGACGCAATCAGGTCTACTGCTTAGATCAGCTTGGCATTGCCGTCTTTGTTTGTTTAAGCGACGAGCAGACTAAAATTGAGCTGGCGACTCACCTTCTCAGTCCTCTAGACTGCGAGCCAGAGCTGTTGGAGACTTTGACAGTATTTTTTGAGCAAGACTGCTGCCCGTCAGCGACTGCCAAACGACTGTCTGTGCATCGTAATACCCTCTCCTATCGTCTTGAAAAAGTGGCTTCCCTTACCGGACTGAATCCGCGCTGTTTCGATGATGCTGTGCAAATGCGGTTAGCTCTGCTGCTGCGGTGCGGGGCTCAAACTGCCGAGCCGCTCGTTCTGACGGAAGCAGTCGAGGAGAGCGCCTCTCCGCCAATCGAGACGAATGGGCAGCAATCGTGAGGGGACCATCGACCATCAGCCATCCACCCCTAACAAAAGTCGTTGTTTACACAGACTCTGCCGGCATTGGGGGAGCCGAAATTAGCCTTGGTCACCTCGTTGCATTCGTCTCGCCGGAAATCGAACTGACGGTTCTCGGTACGTCTGAGAAGGTCGTCGAGGCGATCGCCGCCCGCAGACCCCAGGCGAACAGGATCGTGCTGCCAGAGCGGGGTCTTGGGGGCTTAGTCGCCCACTGGCAGGCCCTATCCCCGTTAAAACCGGACGTGGTGCATGTCAATCTCTGTGCGCCCTGGGCTGGGATGACGGGGTTAACCGCGGCTCTGATGCTGCCTCACTCTCGGGTGGTGCGGGTCGATCAGCTACCGCTGCGCACCACCGAGCTGCGGACGTGGCTGCCAACTCGCTGGCTCTGTCTCCGCGTCGATGCTCATGTTTCGGTGGGCCAGACGAGCGCGAAGCTGATGGAGGATTTTTATGCTCTGGGTCGCGGTGCGGTGCTGTCGGTGCCGAACGGAGTTCCGGATCTGGGCGCTGCGCCGCTGCCGTGTCATCGGGACCAGCTTGTGATCGGCAGCATTGGCAGACTCGATCCGATGAAGGCCCATGACGTTTTGCTGCGGGCGATCGCTCAGATGCAGGAAGTGCGGGCCGTGATTTTGGGAGAGGGAGCCTACCGCCAGAAGCTAGAGCAGCTAGCCTGCGAACTGGGAGTAAGCGATCGCGTCGAGCTCCGGGGCTGGGTGGAGACTCCGCGGGAGGTTTTGCCTCAGTTTGATGTGGTTGTGCAGCCTTCTCGTTCTGAAGGCTTTCCCCTCACCGTTGTCGAAGCGATGCTAGCGGCTCGTCCGGTGATTGCCACCCGCGTTGGCAGCATGGCGGAAGCGGTGGTAGATGGGGAAACGGGTATCTTAATCGACAAAAACGATGTCGATGGCTTGGTGGCGGCGCTGCGTCGGCTGCACAGCCCGGAACTGCGCCAGCGCTTTGGGCAACGCGGTCGGGTGATCGCGGCAGCGTCTTTGACGGCTCAACAGATGGCCGCTCAGATCGAGCAGATTTGGCAAACAGTAGTCTCTCAACCGCAGAGACCGCGACTGTTCGTTCCGCGCCCCCGCGACTAAATCTTACCTCATTTTTTACATCGTTCCTGTAACTTATAAATAGCAGCGTTAACCGCAGGCTAACTGATAACCTGATTAACGCAGCCTCTAAAGAGCAACTTTCCCCCTCAGATACTCTATCTGGGGGTTTATTCTTGAGCGTTTAAGAAAAGACTCCCAACGGTAGACGCTTGGGAGTCTGTCTGTTGGACCAGATTTTAGAGGATTTTTCAGCTTTAAAGCCAATCTGAAGAGATACTACTTTAGAAAAGTGAAGATACCGAGAGCTTGCTAGCTTCCGGGAGCGCGATCGCGCTCCCAACAGCCTTTGATTCATGCAGTGAGAGAAAGACCCATCGGGAAACGGCGGAGTTTCTCTCACCAATCTTTCCTTTTCTGGGTCAAGATTGGGCAATTGCCCAACTAAAAACGACATCACGCCCCGTCTCTTTGGGCACTTGCCTGATGTATTAATGGTACAGACATACTAATATAGCGAGACGCAAGCGAATCAAAGTGAGAACCCTTGAAATCAGAACCGCGAATTGCGATTGTGCGAGCTTTGCCGGGGCTGGGAGACCTCCTCTGTGTCGTTCCCGCCTTACGAGCGCTGCGAAACGCTCAGCCAACCGCACGTATTACGCTGATTGGACTGCCTTGGGCAGCCGGTTTTGTCGAGCGCTTTCGCCACTACATCGATGACTGGTTGGAGTTTCCTGGCTTTCCTGGTATTCCTGAAGGATGGTCTTCCCCGGATCGAGTTAGTCAGTTTCTGGCCCAAGTTCAGGAAGTCCCCTTCGATTGGGCGATGCAAATGCACGGTAGCGGTGCCATTAGCAATCTCTTCACGGTTCTTCTCGGGGCTAAAGCAAACGCTGGTTTTTTTCTGCCCGGACAGTATTGCCCAGACAGCCAACGGTTCTTACCGTACCCAGAAGCCGAGCCAGAAGTGCGGCGGCATCTCAGACTCCTGGAGTTCTTAGGAGTTCCTCTTCAGGGGGAAGAGCTGGAATTTCCCTTAAAGAAGGCGGACTGGGAAGAGCTAGCCTCCTTGGAGCGACCGCAACAGCCCTACGTCTGCGTTCATCCGGGAGCCAGCGTTGCAGCGCGTCGCTGGTCGCCTTTGGGCTTTGCTAGCGTAGCGGATGCGCTAGCTCGGAGGGGCTATCAGATTGTGTTGACCGGAACCGCTGCCGAGCGAGAGTTGACGCAGACGGTGGCGCAGGCGATGCAGTGTTCCGCGCTCGATTTGGCCGGTCGTACATCTTTAGGAGCGTTAGCAGCGCTGCTCCAGCAAGCGGCCCTCTTAGTTTGCAACGATACTGGAGTCTCTCATTTAGCGGCTGCTCTTGAGGTCAACAGCGTGGTCATCTTTTCTGATTCAGATCCGCGCCGCTGGTCTCCGCTAAACCGTCAGCGCCATCGCGTCATTCTTAAAGAGGCGGCAAGTCTCCAGGCGGTGCTGACGGCTGCTGCTCATCTGCTGGAGGAGGTCTATGCGTGAGCGAGAAGACCGGCAGCAGGCAGACGGGGGTATGGGTTTAGCCGCGTCGCAGGCTCCCTTAACTAAGGTCCGTCACCTGTTAGTGGCCTGCGTTGGTCGGCCAGAGCCAGCCATCAAATTGGCTCTAGAGCGGCTGCGCAACGCTTTGCCCGCAACGGTGATCGTGGTATTAGCGGCGGAGGCCGTACCGCTGCCGCTAGTCGAGCGGGTGTGGACCTACCCAGTCTGGAATGATGCTCAACCCACGCGACATCTAATTAAAACGCTCCGCTCAGCGCAGCTAGAGGCAGCCATCATCTTGACCTGCCGTCACCAGTCTCCCTATCCTTTGGCCTACCTCTGCTACCTGGCGGGAGTGCCCATTCGCATCGGACTTGCTCAGGAATTTGGTGGTGGTGTCCTCACCACCCCGATTTCTCCTCCGGAAGATAGTCCCCATCACCCCTATCTTGACTTAGTATTAGCGGTTCTTCCTTCGTTATGCGACCATTGAAAATTTTGACCTGGCACGTCCACGGCAGCTATCTCTACTACTTGACTCAGACTCCCCATGAGTTCTACTTGCCCGTGAAGGCGGGCACACCAGAGGGCTACGGCGGACGGTTGCCCAACTTTCCCTGGGGAGACAACGTGCGCGATATTCCGGCTGAGCAGGTGCGGCACCAAGAATTTGACTGTATTCTGTTTCAGTCCCGCCGCAACTATCTCCAGGATCAGTACGAAATTTTAGCGGAGTCTCAGCGACAGCTACCGCGTCTCTATCTCGAACACGATCCGCCCCAGGAACAGCCAACCAACACTAAGCATCCGGTGAACGACCCGAACGTGCTGCTGGTCCACGTCACTCACTTCAACGAGTTGATGTGGGATAATGGGGCCACGCCCACCTGCGTTATCGACCACGGCGTACTCGTTCCCCCAGTCAACTATACCGGTGAATTGGCGCGGGGACTGGTGGTTGTCAATGGCTTGCGGACGCGCGGACGACGGCTCGGAGCAGACGTGTTTGAGCAGGTCCGCGCGGCAGTTCCCTTGGATTTAGTGGGGATGGATGCGGAATCTCTCGGCGGACTGGGGGAAGTGCCCCATCAAGATCTGCCAGCTTTGATGTCTCGCTACCGCTTCTTCTTTCATCCGGTCCGCTACACTAGCCTGGGGCTAGCGGTGTGCGAAGCGATGTTGGTCGGCCTGCCGCTGGTCGGGCTGGCAACCACTGAGTTAGTCACGGTGGTGGACAATGGCGTATCTGGCTACGTGAGTACCGACGTGAATGCTTTAATCGAGTATATGCATAAGCTGATTGGCGATCGCTCCCTGGCTTTGTCTTTAAGTGCCGGGGCGAAACGGCAGGCGCAGCAGCGATTTAATATCCAACGATTTATTGACGACTGGAACCGAGTATTCGCAGCGGCAGTGGCTCGCTCCCCCAGTGTAAAACTCCAGACTCCCAAAGATTGAAGGCTCAACAATGACCAAACAGATTGCCCTCATTAGCGAACATGCCAGTCCTCTTGGGATCTTTGGAGGAGTTGATAGCGGCGGTCAAAATGTTTATGTCGGGCAGGTTGCCAAACATTTAGCCGCCATTGGCTACAGCGTAGACGTATTCACCCGGCGCGATCGCCCGTCACTGCCGGAAGTGGTGGAATGGCATAACGGTGTCCGAATTATTCACGTGCCAGCAGGTCCGGCTGTTTACCTGTGCAAAGAGGAATTGCTGCCTTACATGGGCGCGTTTACAGCTTACCTCCTCGACTGCCTTGACAAGCGTCCGTACGACCTGATTCATGCGAACTTTTGGATGTCGGCGCTGGTGGCAATGGAGGTCAAGCAACAGCGGCAGCTCCCCTTCGTAGTGACGTTCCACGCCTTGGGCCGAGTTCGTCGTCTCCACCAGGGCAAAGCTGACCGCTTTCCCGACGAGCGCTTTGCCATCGAAGATCGCATTGTGCGCGAGGCCGAGCGCCTCATTGCCGAGTGTCCCCAAGATCGAGAAGATTTAATTGAGCTTTACGGGGCTGAGCCGCAGAAAATTAGCGTGATTCCCTGCGGCTTCGATCCGACGGAGTTTTGGAAAATCAACAAAGCCCAGGCCAGAGCCACGCTTGGATTGACCGACGAGCCCCTGATCCTCCAGCTCGGACGGATGGTTCCGCGCAAAGGCGTGGATAACGCGATTTTGGGGTTTGCTCATCTGCTCTATCAGCACCGCATCGAGGCCAAACTGCTCATCGTGGGGGGAGAATCTCAGCTTGCGCTCAATCAGGCCGATGAAATCGGTCGCCTCCAGGAGCTGGCGGCTGCGGCTGGAGTAGCGGAGCACGTGACGTTTATCGGTCGTCGCGGGCGGGAAATTCTTAAGTACTTCTACAGTGCTGCTGACGTGTTTGTGACCACTCCCTGGTACGAACCGTTTGGCATTACTCCGGTGGAGGCAATGGCCTGCGGTACGCCCGTGATTGGCTCCAACGTAGGCGGGATTAAGTTTACCGTTAAAGATGGCGAAACGGGATATTTAATTCCGCCCCATCAGCCAGAGATGCTGGGCGATCGCCTCGCCTACCTCTACCGTCATCCCACTGTTCTGCATCTGCTCGGACAGCAGGCCCTGCGTCACGCCACGCAAAATTTTCCCTGGTCCAAGGTAGTCAGCGCCATCGCCGCGCTCTACGAGGAGGTGTTAGCCGGAGGACAGCTCAGCGCTAAAGAGAGCGAACTGCTGCTGATCGAGAGCAGTTTTGAGGCGGCCATCGCCGCGTTTCAGGCTGCCAAAGCGTCTCTGACTCCCACCATCCTCTCTGCCGCTCGCTGTTTGAGTGCCTGCTTTGCTCAAGGAGGCAAAGTGCTCGTCTGCGGGAACGGCGGCAGCGCGGCAGAGTCGCAGCACTTTGCGGCTGAACTGGTCGGGCGGTTTCGGTTTCCGAACCGTTCTGGCCTCCCGGCGATCGCCCTCACCGCCGATACGGCTTTGCTCACCGCCTGGTCGAACGATGTTAGCTATGAAGATATTTTTGCTCGTCAGGTGAGAACCTTCGCTCAGTCGGGAGACGTGCTGGTAGGCATTAGCACCAGCGGGCGATCGCGTAACTTAATCAACGCTTTTCAGGTGGCGCGGGGGCAAAACCTGGCTACCATTGCTCTTCTAGGCGGTCAGGGCGGCGAGCTGCGCGGATTAGCCGATACCGCCGTATGCATTCCGGTTCCCGATCCGCAGCGCGTTCAGGAAGTCCAGCTACTGGTGCTGCATTTGCTGTGCGAACTGGTGGAGGAGCAGCTCATTGGTATCAATGACGACCGTGCCGCCCGGGTTCCTCCGTCTGCGCTGCTTCCCCAAGCTTTCCCCCTTCCTTATCGCTAGAAAACACAAGGAGAATAACGATGGAATTAAGAGATAAAGTTGTGATCGTCACGGGTGGCGCCCAAGGTCTAGGAGAAGCCATCTGCTACAGTTTAGCGGAGGCCGGAGCCATTCCGATTATTGCCGATCTGCGTTTAGAGTTGGCCGAGCAAGTGGCTCAAAAATGCACCGCTACAGGCGGAGAAGCGATCGCGATGCAGCTTGATGTCAGTAACCCGGAACAGGTCCGTACGGTAGTTGAGGAGGTTCTCAAGAAGTACGGACGGGTCAATGGTCTGATTAATAACGCGGGGACCGACCTGACGATATCGATCGAAGAGATGCCTGTAGAAGAGTGGGAGCGCATCATTGCGGTGAATCTGAACGGTCCCTTCCTGATGTCTAAGGCGGTGTTTACGCAGATGAAGCAGCAGGGCGGCGGGCACATCATCAATATTGCCTCTACCGCCGCTAAACGGGCGTGGCCTAATGCGTCGGCCTATCATGCCAGCAAGTGGGGGCTGCTCGGGTTTTCCCACGCGCTGCACGTGGAAGGACGACCGCACAATGTTAAGGTGACGGCCCTCGTTGCGGGCGGTATGCGCACTCCCTTTCTCCTAGAGCGGTTCCCCGATATTGACCTCAGTACCCTGCAAGACCCCCAAAATGTGGCGAAAACAGTGGTGTATCTGCTGACGCAGCCAGAGGAAACCGTGATTGCAGAAATGATGGTGTTGCCGCTGAAGGAGTCGTCGTGGCCCTAGGGCGCCTTATTCTTGATAGGACAACGCGAGCTTGGCAGCAAAGGCTCGCAACTGCTCGATCAGCTCTATCTTGGCCTGCCCTCGCCATTTTAGTCCTACCGTGCGCTGGAGATCAAGACCAGCGATCGGCACGTAGGCGATTCCGCCGACGTTGTTCCACACCGGCATCACGCTCATGCCTAAGCCCGCATGAATAGTAGAAACGGCCCACTCTTCATGGTCGGCTAAGTCCTGAGCGCTGGTTGCTGATGTCCATCCCTGTACAGCGATCGCCGAGAGCGATTCGCAAATTATTGTTTATCCGAGGCGAGCTTTCCTCTCTGCCCTCCGCAAACACCCAGACCTAACAGAAAATCTAACGATCAGGCTCGTTCTGAAAATCCAGGCTCTCAAGATGCGGCTAGAGTTACAAAATATTCGCAAGGCCCACCAACGAGTTTACCAGTACCTACGGTATCTCGCTGGAGCTAACGAGAATGTTGTCACTCTCGCACTCCTCCTAAGGATATCGCTGCCGAACTGGGACTGACGCCAGAAACCCTCTCTCGCGCTTTAAAACACCTGGAGCAAAAGGGCCGTATTACTCGCTCCGGGCGCTCTATTACCTTAAGTAACTCCTCAACGGTTTGATTAACAACGGTTTCGGTATCTTAGGCGTTGTATAGCGTTGCTCAAATCTGTGAGGTATACCAGGAAGGATGCTAGTTCCCCATCAGCAAACAACCATCAGCAAAAACGAGGATTTATGACCGTACCTCATCAAAGTAAAAATTGCTATATCAAACGTTTTGTAACTGCGCTTGAAGAACCAAAAATGACGACTGCTGTCCAAAGATAAGCTTCTCCGGGAAGATTTTGGAGAAAAACTATTGTTTTTTTAATTAGCTATTCTAAGAGTGCATGTTCTGTTCTGTGTTTTTCTCGATACTCAGCACGGCCATCTCTATAGTTTTATTCAGCAAGGTCCGCCATAACACATTCTAAGCTGGAAATCTGGGGCTATTTCATTTGTTAACTGGAACACAATTGAGTAAAGACAACAATAATTAAATTTTCCTGAGAGCTATAGTTTGTCTTTTGGGACGAAATCAAACTGTCTACCATTGGCTATTTTTAGAATTAGCAATATTACGTTATTTGTCTCCTTTTTCTAATTTTATTTTCATCTTTATTCGCCAATAAAGATTTAAATTAACAGTGGCTTAAACAGGCCGAGCTAATTAAGTTAAGGAGACCTAAAAATGTCATTAACTATAGGCAGCCCTTCTGCTGAACTTCTTGCTGAAGACAGCACGACTCCGCTTTTTGAAAGTTTCTTTGCGGGAGCAAGATTCTTTGACGAACCTCAAGAAGGCGGTGGCGTCTATGCAGCCGGACAAGAAGAGGGAACGAACATCTTGATTTTCAGCGACGAGATTTCTGACGGGAACGACGTTGCTGTTGGCGGCAATGAGATAGATATTCTCATGGCGGGAGCGGGCAACGACAATTTCAATGGCGCTGGAGGAACTGACTTCGTGTTCGGCGGCTTCGGAGATGATATCGTTCGTGGCGGTACAGGCGATGATGTTGTCGTTGGCAATGAAGGTTCGGATTTAGCAATCAGCGGCGAAGGGGCTGATGTTTACGAGTTCTTTGCTAGTCAATTTGTTGAGGGAGAGACAGATACTCTTCTTGATTTCGACTTGGGCAGCGACTCCATCGTGATTGTCGGCAGTACCGATGTCAGCGTTAGCAACGTTGGCGGGACTACTCTGCTATCTATTGATGAATTTGAGAACGCGATCGCCTTCAGACTAGATGCGACTGACAGCCTCAACGTTGTTACCAGAACGAATTCGACAGTCCTCTTTTAGGACAAAGAAAAAGCTCAGAGCTAACTGAGCTACATTTTCACGTTTAGAAGCCACGGCTGCTCGACAGCCGTAGGCTTCCTCGGATATATTATCTTACTCCTTCAGCATCCCCAAGGTCAGTTCGGGCTTATTATGAATAGATTATTGACTTTAACGCTAGTAGCTTCAACAGGAGCTGGATTCGTGGCAACTGGCTCTTCTCAAGCAGCAACTCTGACGACTTTATTTACAGCAGCGTTTTTCGATGGTCCTTTAGCTGGTCAAGCTTTCACGGGTGCTGTTGCTACCGATGAATTGTTTCTTGACAGCACCGGCAGTGGAGTCGTGTCTCCAGGAATCAGCTTTTTCGTTGAGGACATTAACTTTCCAGTACCGGGGGCTCTCGCGGGCCTTAATGATTTTTCTTTGACTGTTGATGAAGAACACTTTACCGCCGAGGACGATATTGTGTTTCCAGTCTTTCCGAGAGTGACTTTCGCAGATTTTACCCTAACGGCGCTCGATTTTGTCGGAACAAATGCTAACGGAGCGAGTCTACAAATTTTGTCAACTGACGCAGCCTTTACAGATCCTCTTGGTCGCGTTAGCATCGGTACCATTGCCACTTCCGTTCCCGAACCGACGACAGGTTTAGGTTTAGCCGTCGCGCTTGCTCTAGGGAGATTCGCTGGCAGACGTCGCTCCCCCTGAGCTTAGGTCTTCTACACACTTTAGTCTGTTTGCTAGTTGTCCCTCAAAGTTTCGCCGGAAACTGAGTAAGCTGACAATACGCCGAGGGTTAAGATGAATCGGGCCGTGTTTCTAGATAAGGATGGTACGCTGGTTAAGGATGTTCCTTACAACGTCGATCCTAGCAAAATTTGTTTGGGTGCAGGGGCGATGGAGGCAGTGCGATCGCTCTCTAGCGCTGGATACCAACTGATCGTTATTACCAACCAATCAGGGGTAGCTCGCGGCTATTTTCCAGAAGCCGCCCTCACCGCTGTTCGCCAGCGTCTGCACGAGCTGCTCGTAGATGCTGGAGCCTCTCTATCCGGCTTTTATTACTGCCCCCACCATCCCGACGGCAGCGTTGCTAACTATGCAGTTAACTGTCACTGTCGTAAGCCACAGCCCGGACTGATTCAGCAAGCGGCTGACGAGCATCAGCTTGAGCTATCTCAGTCCTGGTTCATTGGCGATATTCTCAATGACGTTGAGGCGGGTCGTCTGGCTGGCTGTCGAACTGTTTTGCTCGACAATGGTAATGAGACAGAGTGGGTGCTGTCGCGCCAGCGCTTACCTCACCACGTTGTGGCTAATTTAGCTGAGGCTGCCAGGGTGATTATCGGCTTAGACCGGGACAAGATTTAACCCCCTTTAATATTTCTGCATTAAGACGACGAGATTCTCGGGTGCATTGACTCGGGCACAACTTAGCTCGCTGCTGTCAACCCCTCCATCACTAAATTAACTAACTCATCAATAAACGGCTCGGTTAAGGGGGCGTGTTTGAGCAACAGACGATAAAACAGTGGGCTATACAAAGCATCGATTGCTACTTCTACATCTACGTCTGGTTTTAACTCCCCTCGCTTCATTCCTCTTTGCAAAGTTTGTTTCGCATCTTCTCTTCTCGGAGTGAGCCAATTATCTCTAAAAGATGCCATCAACTCATCATCCACTTGTCCGCTTCCAATGACGGTGGCTAGAACTTCTCCTCTGGGGCTGTTCATGACTTCAACGAGCTTTTGCATCTGTAAGCGAAAATCTTCCCTAACCGCACCTGTATCAGGAAAAGCTAGTTCTGGATTGACGGCTTCTAGAAAAGCGTCCATCGCCAGTGCAGCCTTACTCTTCCAGCGACGATAGATAGTCGGTTTGCCAACAGAGGCTCGTGCGGCTACCCCTTCAATGGTCAAGTCCATAAATCCGACTTCATTAAGAAGCTCATAGGCGGCTTTGAGGATTTTTTCCCGAGTCTCGGGCGATCGCGGTCTTCCCCGCCCCGATGTAACAGAGGTTTTAGCTGTTTTGGCTTTGGCAGTTGACATATTTGTTGAGTTATTGCTAAATTAGTTTACGTGGCGTAACGTTAAGCAAATAGAACAATCCAGATTTTGAAACATTCATCAGGAGATGTCAAGTTGTCTACTCGTAACAGGCAAAGAGGAAATTAGAAAAAACTAGTGAGGAATTTCGGACATGAACTTTACGACAGCATTTACCACAGCAGCCATGAATAGTACACCATCAGTTTCTCAAACCTTTGCTATCGGTGGAGATTTAGTTGTCAACCGTCTGGGTTACGGTGCAATGAGACTCACCGGACAACCGGGTAACTTTGGTCCTTATTCCGACTGGGAAGCAGGAGAAAGACTGTTGCGCCGCGCCGTTGAACTGGGCGTTAATTTGATTGATACTGCCGAAGCCTATGGTCCGGGTTTCAATGAAGAAATCATTGCCTCTGCTTTGCATCCGTACCCAGAAGATTTAGTGATTGCCACTAAAGGAGGCATCAACAAACCTACCCCCGATAACATTCAAGCCGATGGTCGTCCTGAAAGTCTCAGACGTAGCGTTGAAGCGAGTCTAAAACGGTTAAAACGCGATCGCCTCGACCTCTACCAGCTTCATCGTCCCGATCCTAAAGTCCCCTTCGCTGAATCGGTTCACACCTTAGCACAGCTCAAGCAAGAGGGAAAAATTCGTTATGTAGGAATTTCAAACGTCACCGTCGCACAAATCGAAGAAGCGAGAGGGATTATAGACATCGCTTCGGTGCAAAATCGCTTTAGCTTCAGCGATCGCACCAATCAAGATAGCCTAGATTACTGCGCCCAAAATCACATTGCTTTCATTCCCTATGGTTCTTTAGGCGCACATCCTCTAAAGCGTGGCGCACCGTTAGCCAATGCCGAAGGAATCCTGGCGGATATTGCTCGAAATCAAGGAGTAAAACCCAATCAGGTTGCTCTCGCCTGGTTGCTTCACACCGCGCCGAATATTCTGTTAATTCCGGGAACGACAACAATTTCTCACCTCGAAGAAAACATCGCTGCTGCTTCTATGACGCTAAACTCTGAAGAAATGACGAGGCTCAATCGACTTTAGAGCCATTCAATTTTACAGTTTCTATAATAGTGCGATCACCAAGGAACAAAAAATGGCTAGGATCTGCCGCCGCGCAGAAACTAGCAGAGAAATCTACTGGCGATGGCAGTAATCACAATTAAAGCAATTTGCCTCCAATATAGATCAGCTAGCACTCTAGAAAACTAAACAAAGCTCAACCACTTGAAAACATCATCAACGGTTGGTTGCCAGTTGGGTAACACATCTAATACGGGTACTGCATCCTGCTGGTCTTTTACCTCTGGTAATCGGTCGGGTTGAAAAACTGTAATCGATTCATCATCAGAGTCGATTAAATAGCCCAATTTTGCACCATTTCTAAGACAAAATGTAATTTTGCGAATCACCTTGTTTGCAGATTGTTCTGGTGAGAGAATTTCAATTATCCAATCAGGCGCTATTAAGAACCGATTAGCAATTTGACCACTTTCATCTAGAGGAATTCTTTGCCATTCAAATACAGCTATATCTGGAACTATAGACTGACCTGCAAACGTACAGCGCAATTCAGTCAACGCTAGTGCTAATTTTTGAGATTCTCCTGCTTGATTAATGGCGGTGGATAAACAAGTTTGTAATCGGCTATGTTTTCCGTGGGGCATCGGTTTTTGAAAAATAGACCCATCAAAGTATTCGCTGGCTGGCTTTATTTCTGGTAGCTGTAAAAATTCTTCTAGGGTAGGCACTGAAGTTGGCTGAACAGGTAATCTCATGAACTAGAGTTCCTTAGGAAAGTCCATTTAATTCTAAACCCCGGCTAGTTTGAATATCGGAGTTTGCCAGCATTGATGTAGCTATTTTCTACAAACAAGGTTTATAGACTTACGCTTTGCTGCTATGCTTCTTCCTCAAGAGCAAGCCAATCATCGGCTAAGGAGCGATCGCGCTTGGCTCTTTGAATAGCTCCTTCTTTTTGCTGTTGTAAAAGTTTCTCTTGCTTAATTTGGGAAATGTAAAGTATCGCCGCGATGGTGTAAGCGTGTTCCGCAATTTTGGCTTGTTTGTCTTTGTCCACTGGCACTTTCCTCTCAGTGAATGAGCTATATTCCAAGCCTATCGCTTTTTTCTCTCCCTTAAATCTTGCAGTCAATGGAGTGACAAATGACTTGTCAAGCAAAAATTCAACTTGCTTCTGGTATTGATGAAGCAGTAACAAATGTTTGCATTAGTCACTCGAAAAATGGGGGAAGTTGCACAGCGGCGTTTTGTTTCGACCAACCCCACTTTATTGACTTTTAGCTTGCTAAACCCAGCACTCAGAACTTTTCAATCGATGTTCGCCGCATAAGCTAATCTATACAGTACTAAGGATAAAAAAATAGCCCAGATCGGGTCAAACGTCACGATGCAGCAATTCCCTGACTGCTGCTTTGATAAACGCTTCATCTTCGGGATTCTGGGTAGGATTACCGGCTCGATGACCCCAAATCGAAGGAATCGGGCGATATTTAGCATGGGGAATTAAATCGGCTTCTGCCTGACAGTCTTCGGGAGTGAAGTACAGATCCGTTGTTGCTGGCATCACTAACGTCTGTGCCTTAATAGACTGGAGGGCGCGGTGATAGTCTCCCTGATACGTCGGGTTATTGCTGACATCGCAACGCAGCCAGGTATCGATCATCGCCAGCAAATTATGGGGATCGCGCTGGCGATAGTTGGCTTCCCAACCCTGGATCAAATATTGCTCTAAAGACTCGTAGCCTAACTGATAATAGATGCCTTGGCGGTAGTACGCTTGGGAAGCAGCCCAGCTTGCATAGATACGGGCAAAAGCGCGAAAGCCACGCTCGGGAACTCCTTCAAAACGAGTTCCGTTCCAGGCGGGGTCGGCTGTGAGAGCAGTTCGCAGACTTTCCAGAAATACTTTATTGTGGTCGGTCGTTCGAGCCGTGCCGCAGAGAGCAGCAATCCGTTTAACGCGATCGCCCGCCAAAACCCCCCAATGATACGCCTGCTGCGCTCCCATCGACCAGCCGTAAACGAGGGCAAGTGTGTCAATTCTCAGCTCTTGTAAGAGCTGTTCCTGAGCGCGGATATTGTCTACATGGCTAAACCAAAATCCTGGTCGCAACTCACAGGCTGGGCTGTTGCTCGGAGAACTCGATAGGCCATTGCCGAACATATTAGGAATAACAATAAACCAACGGCTCGGATCGAGGATACTATCGGGGCGGATCAGCCAGTCTATGTCTGGGTGCTGGGCTCCGTAGGACGTGGGATAGAGAATGACGTTGCTTTTGTCGGCGTTCAGTTCCCCATAGGTTTGATAAACTAGCTGAACCTCTGCTAAAGCGACACCGCACTGAAGGGGAAAGTTTTTGAGCGTCAAACGATGGGGCGATCGCGTCATCGAGTTTATTTCCACCCAGCGGCAATATCCCGATGCACTTTGAGGTATCCGGAGTCGACGTGCCTAAAATGTGTGCTTAACTGCTGATGCGCCTGCGGCAGCTTGTGAAAGGGAATTGACGGATAGAGATGATGCTCAGCATGAAAAGGGATATTCCACACCATCAACCGCAGCGGCAACAGAGACAGGGTGGTACGGGTGTTGGTGAAATAGTTGTTGTCTGTCGTGCAGCCCGTGTGTTCAGCCATGAGAATATAGCGTAGAAACGGCTGGCCAACAGCCAGAGGAAGTAACCAGGCGTAAACGATGAACCCAGGATGACCGAGGGCTGTCGAAACAATGATAACGCCAAGGTAGAGCGCAAGCTGTAGACGGGTGGATTTGACGACTTCATCTCGTGCCGCTTCTGGGATGTAGGGACAATTTTCGAGATTGCCGACGGCAATGCGATAATGTCCTTTGAACTTGTCTCTCCACCAGAGTACGCCGCTGATGACTAACAGGTATTCCCAAATGTTGCTGGGTCTGAGTTCTCCAAGTTCAGGATCTTTGCCAGGAACTTGGGTATAGCGATGATGCCACTTATGAAAGCGACGGTAGAAAGCGCTGTTATAAAACGATAGCACTCCCGCTAGCCAGGCTACTGCGTTGTTGAGACGGTTATTAGCAAAAGCAGTTCGATGAGAGCATTCGTGCAGAGGAGCAAACAGGATCGCTAGACTAAAACCATAAACGATTAAAGCAGCGATTTTCAGCCATCCGTCTGCCGTGAACCACAGATAGCCACTCACTCCCATAACGCTGAGGTGACTCGCTAGCTGGAGCAAGCCCAACCTGTTAGATTGAGCATTCAAAGAGCTGAGCTGCTGTCCTGTTAAGGGTTGCTTCGATTGCGGTGCTGTTGATGCCGTTGTGACTGAGCTAACCATAATTGAATGATTCCTGAAAACTTGTTATAACAAGTTAGCTTTAACCAGATTTTAGCAGCTCGTTATAATAAGTTGGTAACTAATTTAACAAAAAGCTCAAGCTAGTGCAGTTACCGCTTCACCTAGGCATTTCTGAACAACTCCGCGATCGCATTACCAGCGGCGATTACTTACCGGGAGACAAATTGCCGAGTGAAAAACAGCTCATCTCAGAATTTCGGGTGAGTCGGATCACTATTAGAAGAGCGATCGCGAATCTGATCGATCAGGGGCTAGCCATTGCTTATCAGGGCAAAGGCGTATACGTAACCGATCGCCACAAAGCTGTTTACAATCTCTCCAATCCGGGATTATTTTTGGCCGACGATTTGGCGAACCAGGGAATTCAGTTTGCGCTCTCTACCGTCTCATTTGAGCTAGTAACTCCTCCCCAATCCACGTGCAAGCTTCTCCAGCTTCCTGCTCACCAACCAACGGCTTATCTACAGAAGAAACTTTTGCTCATGGAGCAAATTCCCAGCGGCGTTGACATTACCTATATCCTGCCAGAAATTGGCGCCGCCTTAGCAGAAGAGTTAAAGCAGCAAATGACGTTTCCTACTCTGGAGCAAAACAACATTGTCATTGAACGAGTTGAAGCAATGATTGAATGCCGCAATGCCGACCGGGAAATGAGCGAATATCTCGAAGTACCGCTGGGTCATTCGCTTCTCGTTTATCGCCATACGGCCTACACAGTCAACAATCAACCCGTTGTTCACGGGGAAACCATTTCTCGGGGCGATCGCTTTTGTTACTCGATTAATCTCTTCGGTTCCTGGGCTAGAAACTATGGCGGGAACAATCACCAATCAGCCGTCAACAAAAACTAGGATTTAGGGTCTTACCTCATCAGTGTGAGAATTGCTATGTAGTGATTTCCTTTCCCCCTTGCCCCTGCGCCTGCGGCGCTCAAAAGCTATTTCTCCGTCCTCTATGCCCGAAATCTGTTTCGTCAGCAATGACCTCAGCATTGAGTCTCAACGCTTCTTGGCTAGCATCCCCGTCATCGCTGAAGTACACCTGAAGCTTTTTCACCGTTCGGTTAATCTCTCCTTCTAATAGTCCCACTAATCCTTTACCGGTCTTGACCAGCAGAAAAACATCTTCAGTACAGCAGGTCAAAATAACATACCCTTCCTGACCTCGAATCGAAATATTGTCGATTTTTTGCCAGTTAAACTCCTCACAGGTACTGCTAGCTAGATAGAGCATCATCCCCGCCATCACCAGCGCACTGTTTTCGTCCATGCCGATCGGAACCGTTACTGGCTGTCCTTCAGCAGACACTAAAACTGCTCCCTGAATGCCGATTGGTTTAGCGGAAAGTTCTTTGATGATCTCGTCTATTTTGCCTGTAGTCATAGTCTTTTTGATAGTGCTTGGCGGTGTCAGCGACCTGCGAGCGTCGCTCTGCTCTTGCGTCTCTCCACTTTTAGCAGCAGTATCGAGCGGAACAAATAGGTTAAGCAATTCATTCTGCTCAAGAGATTGATGGCATTGCCGCTGAATCTGGGGAATAATGGCAACTCCCGGACGCGCAGGCTGATAATTAGCTGGGGAAACTGACAGCATTAAAGGGGAAGATGAGGGCTGCCTGTCTATGATGGCGACTGGTCCCTTTTGTAAACACGTAAAGATACTGTTAAGGTGGTCTGCATGCAGGGGGTCTGCTAAATAGTAACAAAGAAAATAAGGGATATGAGAGCGTCCAAAGTCGTCCATCCCGTTGTTGTAAAGCCAGCCAAACAGGCACTGTTCCGAAGAAAACTGATAAAGATAGGCGGCTCGATAGTCAAAGCTAGGGGGATTGTAGGCATCCCAATGCTGATACACCAACTGCATAAAGACCTGCTGAAGCTGCTGAGGAACCTGTTGACTCGCAATCAGCTTGAATCCAATATCGGGGAAGCTAGTGTAAACTAGCTGACCGAGCTGCAAAGACATATTAATTACCAACTATAGCTGCCCACTTCAGTACTTTGTGCTTCTCCGTTTTTATTGTAAGGGGAGACTAACAATCTTCCCAATCAAGCTTGTAGTTAGCTAGAGCGATCGCTGTAAGTTACGGTTGGCGATCGAGAGATTTTGAGGGCGAACGCTGGATGAGTAATTTTGCAAAGAACGCAGGAGAAGCTGACTAATTCAATAACTGAGTTTTAAAGCGAAACCTACTTTTTCTAAAAATTGTAGTTATTAAAATATTTTTCTATCGCTTTTCTAGACGCAAATCTGAGAAGACAAATTTTTTTGGCCTGTTTTTTTACTGAACGGACAGCACTAGCGTGGGTTTTTACGTATTTAACAAAAGCAACTCTCCCCAAGAGCAGATGTTTGTTACTTGGTAAAGATATTCTTCATTCTGTATTGAAGGCCGGAAATTTCAATTGGATAAAAGATGAACCAATTAACTCCCTTATTCTTGCTCGATCTTGTGGTTCAGATTCCAGTACAGGAAATTAGGAAAGTCAGGATGATCTACCGAAATTACTAGTCCCAATCCTTGGCAAGGGAAGCCAATTTTAATTGACTTAAGGTGGGGGGCAACTAGAGATTATTGCCATTCTGATTCTGTTCGCCTCGCTGCTGCCGTATCTACAAGCCATCGTGCGCAAACGCTGAGGTTGGGGGAGTTTGAGTAGACCTGTGGACAGAAAAAGTCACCGTTCAAGGCACCGGGTTCGGTGGAGATTGTATCGTAGGATCAGATACTGCTATCTGTAAACAATCTAGAGGTAGGGTGGCTTCCCGGCACTGACTGAACGAATGATTGACGACTTGCTCAAACCCTTTCAGCGCTTTGGGGTTCATCTCGGATTAGCACGAATCGAGCGACTGTTGGCAGCATTAGGCAATCCTCACCTGCGAATGCCGCTGATTCATGTCGCGGGAACGAACGGCAAAGGGTCGGTGTGTGCTTATCTCTCTGCTGTTTTAACTGAAGCAGGCTGCCGAGTTGGTCGCTATACTTCGCCTCATCTAGTCGATTGGACGGAGCGCATCTGTCTTAACGAAGCTCCAATCTCCACCCAAGCTTTAGAAAAGGTACTCAGGCAGATTCAGGCCGTTGTCGATGCTGACGAGAGTCCGACCCTGTTTGAAGTCGTAACTGCGGCGGCTTGGCTCTACTTTGCTCAAGAGGAGGTCGATCTGGCCGTTATGGAAGTAGGCTTAGGAGGGCGTTTGGATGCAACGAACGTTTGCCCACAGCCGCTGGCGAGCGTGATTACTTCGATTAGCCGGGAACACTGGCAAACCTTGGGGCCAACGCTGGCAGATATTGCCCGGGAAAAAGCCGGGATTGTGAAACCCGGCTGTCCAGCAATCATCGGTAGCCTGCCTCCCGAAGCCAAAGCAGTCGTGGCCGCCCGCGTTGAACAGCTTGGCTGTCCCGCAGTGTGGGTGACGCCAGCCCAGGAGAACCGCAATCTGCCGCGCCCCAACGAGGGGCCGCGGTGGGCGAGTTACCAGGGCCTTGAGTATCCGCTACCGCTCTGGGGAGAGGTGCAGTTGATGAATTCAGCGTTGGCCGTCGCCACGCTCAACCTCCTCCAGCAGCAAGGCTGGAAGATTCCGGACTCTGCAATTGCTCAGGGCATGGCTAAAGCCCGCTGGCCAGGGCGCTTGCAGTGGACTACCTGGCAGAAACAGTCTTTATTAATAGATGGGGCTCATAATCCGGCGGCGGCTCAAGCTTTACGACAGTATGTAGACACTCTCGACCGTCCGGTTTCCTGGGTTATGGGGATGTTATCCACCAAAGATCATGCCGATATTTTTGCGGCCCTGCTGCGAGGAGGCGATCGCCTGTATCTCGTTCCGGTTCCCGACCACAGCACCGCTGAACCAAAAGAGCTGGCCGCTTTAGCACCCCAGATTTGTCCTAATTTAGACTTCTGCCGCCCGTTCCCAGAACTGTTTGAGGCTTTAGATTTTGCCTATCAAAGTAGCTCTGAGCACTTAGTGGTCTTGTGCGGGTCTCTTTATCTAGTAGGATATTTCTTGCGGCACGTTACCGCTCGTGAGTCCCGACGTTAACTATTTCTCTGCTAACGATATGGATTTCCTGTTCTTCTCCAAGTTACTCCCGCTGTTTCTCTATCCTCTTGGACTCGCTGGCGTCCTGCTCGTTGTTGCCTTGGTGCTGGCCTGGAATCGTTCGTCCTGGACTCCAGGAGCGATCGCCTTAGCTTTGGCTGTGCTGTTACTCGGCAGCAATGATTGGGCGAGTACTGCTTTGGTGCGTTCTTTGGAATGGCGGCATCTTCCTGCCGAGATTCCATCCGCCGAGGCGATCATCGTCCTTGGCGGTGGGATTAAGCCAGATACGGAGCCGCGACCGATGGTTGATGTCAGTGAACAGGGCGATCGCGTTCTTTATGCAGCTCAACTGTATCGAGAGCAAAAAGCTCCTTTAGTCGTCGTCTCCGGCGGACGAATTCCCTGGTTGGGAGGTGGAGATCCAGAATCGGAAGATATGGCCGCGTTACTGAAGCTCATGGGAGTGCCTGCTGAGGCCATTATTGAAGAGCCAGATTCTTTAAATACTTACGAAAATGCCGTCAACGTCAGAAACATTCTTGAAGAGAGAGACATTAACCGCGTTTTGCTGGTAACATCGGCTCTCCACATGCCGCGCTCTCTTCTCATCTTTAAGCGGCAGCAAATCGAGGCCATTCCTGCCCCCACCGACTTTTTAGTAACAGCAGCTACGAACAACGACAGCAGCACTCAAGAAGCCATTTTAAACTTTCTTCCTGATGCAGAGCGACTTGCCAACACGACTAAAGCGCTTAAGGAATACATCGGCATAGTGGTTTATCGGCTGCGCGGCTGGATTTAAATCTATTTCACTGTGTCGTTGGCCTTTAGGTCCATAGCAGGGAAAAGGGCCAAGGGACTTAACAGGGATGGTTCAATGAACTAATGAGTCTGGTTACGGCTTACTGTTCACCGTTTTCCTCTTCCCCCGTTGCGGAGCGACTAGCTTCTGAGTAAAAATATCAGAGCAAACGCGGCCAGGATAGCCATCAGCAACCCGGCGAAAGCGTAGGTAACGCCAAAGCCGACTATTTGACTAACAGGCTGAGTCACCAGCGGCGAGAGAAACTGTCCAAGAAAGAAGCAGGTGGTCAAGCCGCTTAAAACGCGACCTCTAGAAGCACTCGGCGTGACATAAGTGAGGCAGTTATTCATATTGGGCATGACCAGGCCAAGCCCGATTCCGGCGATCGCTAACCCCGGCAGTACCAAGGTAAAATCGGTGGCTAGGCTGATTAAGCCGTAGCCCAGCGCCATATTGAGAAAGGCAATACCGTAGATGCTGATGAAGCTGAGACGAGATTTCAGGCGCTGGTACAGCCAAGAGCTTAGGGCTGAAAAGAGCGTGGTCAGGGCGATCGCGAGTCCACTCCTTGAGGCACTAGCGTTAACCAAGCTCTTGAGATAGAAAGGCAACTGCACTGGAATCAGGTAAAACACGATCTGAGTCACGAGGGCGATGCCGTAGGTGAGGATAATTAGCCCAAAAGCAACCGTTGTCGGTTCTTCTTCCGAGTGCACCGGATGCTTGACTCTAGTCTGTTCCGGTTCCGGTAAAATTCTCCGCACCCCGGGCAAAAGCAGTAAAGCCGCCAAATAAATTGCAAAGGGCAGGCGCCAATTTAAATCGGCTAAAAAGCCACCAGCGGTCAAAAATAACACGCCCCCTAGCGCCATAAAGGCTGCCTGTAGCCCCAAAAACTGACCCCGTGCCGAGCCTTGATAGTAGTCTGCAATCAGTGCAGTCGCCCCAATCATGACGCCAGCAACGCTCAAGCCCAACAACGCCCGCCCTACCAGAATGGAGCCGATTGTCGGTAGCCATAACCCTGAACTCCCTGCTAAGCCATACACAACCAGGGCAGCAGTGAGGAGCGGTTTACGCCCAAACCGATCTATCAAAACGCCGACTACCGGGGCGCCAACGGCAATGCAGAGGGCAGGAACCGTGAGTACGAGCCTCACCCAGTACTCTACATTATCTACCGCTTCAAAATGCTCCTGCATAGCGGGCAGCGAGGGGGCAATTGTCGCCCCTGCCATGACGGTGAGGGTGCTAATTGCAAGTAGCGTCGCCTTTACCAGTACTGAGTCAGGATTGCCCATTGGAAATAGAAAATTATATGCTTATAAAGCCATTAGCTTTTAGCTAACGGCTAGAGGTTTTCGTTGGTAGAACTTCCCAACCAAAAAGAGCTGCTTCCAGGATGAGGAAAGCAGCCGGGTTGCTAATTTTATTCTTTTTTCTTAATTTTGTTTGTTAAAAAATTGCTGAGCTTGAGAGAGAGCAGCAGCGCCAATGTTGAATAATGCCCAGCTTGCCGCCACAATAACAGGAGCAAGAACTACTATAACCCGCCAGTCCATTCCTGTGTTTCCTCCTTCACTTAAAGTTTTTTGAAGTTTTCTCATGTCTAACACTATTTTATCCTATTTCACAAACTTTTCATAGTTGCTCCCCTGGTTTTGGAGAAAACAATGCTAGTGGACAGCCGTAAAGCCAAGATCGGTTCCTCTGCCGGCGTGAACTAGCGCGAGTTTTTCGTAGCGCCGAGCGTGTTCGAGCAAGTCTTGAGCTTCAGACTCAGAAATCTCGCGGACTCGCCTTGCCGGAACGCCAACCATTAAAGAGCGGGGCGGGACGTCTTTCGTGACGATGCAGCCTGCGCCAATAATACTGCCCGTCCCCACCCGGACGCCATCGAGAACCACCGCGCCAATGCCAATTAAGCAGCCACTCTCAATCGTGGCTGCGTGAATCACGGCGCGATGACCGACCGTGACATGATCTTCGAGGAGGGTGAGTTGACCCGGATCTCCGTGGAGGACGGCTCCATCCTGAACATTGGTACAGCAACCAATTTCAATGCGCTCGACATCTCCCCGAACGACAGCACTGTACCAAACGCTCGAGCCACTAGCCAGAGCGACATCGCCCATGACCGTAGCATTAGGAGCAACGAAGGCGGCTTGAGAGAGATCGGGAGACGGCCAATAGGCAGCAGACGCGCGGATATCGTTCACGGCTAATCGAGGTTTGAAAGAGCGTAAATAACCCTACAGGTCGTTAGAAGCTGAGGTTCCTCCTCTATAATAGAGCCACAGGTACTGGCGAACGCCCTTTCTTGTCGAGACAGGTTCTCCATGATGAATCCCAGCTTACACTATCCGATCTTTGGTCCCGAGATTCGCTGTCCCCACTGTCGCCAGCTTATTTCCGCTTTAACACTCACCGATACGTATTTGTGTCCTCGTCACGGTGCTTTTGAGGCCGATCCGAGAACCGAAGAACTCGTTCATTTGCAGTCTGGGCGGCACTGGCGACGCTGGCAAGAGAGCTGGTATCGACAGCATACGCACCCAGACGGAATTCGCTTTGAAATTCACGAAGCCTTAGACCGGCTCTATACCCAAGGATATAAAGCCACAAAAGTGATTATTGCGAGTCGCTACCGCGAGTTGGTCGGCGATTATCTAGACCGAAATAAACCCTGGCGAGGGACCGAGCAGGGTCCGCGTCTCTACGGTCTTCCGGTGGAATTTAGCGCGGAGCCAGCCGACGAACCCTGCTGGGAAGTGATTAACTTTGACCTTGAAAAAGAGCCAGGAGTGCCGGTTCGCTATCCCTACTTCCGGATGTTTGAGTAGAGCAATGCTACACCACGTCTCGATCCGAACCGCCGATATTCATCGAGCGATCGCCTTTTACGAGCAGTTGGGTTTCACGGTCTGCGAACGCTTCACCGCCGGTTATACTCTGGCCTGCTGGCTAGAGGGGCTCGGGGGACGCCTTGAGCTGATCCAAATTCCCGAACCTCACCCGGCTCCTGATGCCTTTGGTGATGAGCATTACGTGGGATACTATCATCTTTCTTTTGATGTCACGGAGCAGATAGACGATTTGCTAACGTGGTTAGAGCAGCTACAGGCGCGAGTCGAAGCGCCGCTGAAGGTGTTGCTAGAGCCAACGCAGCAGCTCATTGGCGATCGCGTTTATGAAGTGACTTTTATCGCCGATACCGATGGGTTACCGCTGGAATTTATTCGGAGAATGGCAGGGGAAAGCTAGATGGCTAACGGGACTGAAACCTTTCATGCTTAACCCTATCTGTGCGTCGTCTTAATCGCGGTCGAGAATTTCCTCATCCTGTAACAAACCCAAACAGAGACGCCAAACCGCTCTTGCTTGTGCTAGCATAGCTAGATAGCTTAAACGAAAGGCTGTACGATTGCCCATCTATAGCCAAGATTGCCATCAGGGTGAACAGACCTTTCTTTGCTAAAGATTATTTGTCAAACCGTTGCTGCTCTGCTAAGGCTTTTCATAAATCCTTGAGAGCGATTGAACAAGTTGCTTTTTCCCTTCATCCGGCAGCACTGTTTTTTAACTTCCTTAACTTCACTGGCCTAAAACGGCTAAAACAAATAAAAGTAGTAAGTGTAGATTATCCCTTTATCACTTTGCTACCTAACAAATTGCACGATCCCCGTCGGTCTTCTGCCGGGATTGAAAGTTGCCGTTACCGACCAGCTACTGCCAGTTATTTACCCCTCTGGGCAGTACCCGCCCATAAAAAAGGAGACAACCGCCAGCACAGACTCAGAAAAGTTTTGTCTGCCAACAAAACTTGATTCAACCGAGATTGCTAAGGTGACGTTTGCCCCCGACACAAAGCGTATTTAATTCTTAAGTTTTTTACGAACTTAATTTTTTCTAGTGTAGCTGAAAAACAGGGTGGCGTCAACGATATCAGTTGGCTTGTTGAAATTAGCAAACACACCAGCCGCACCCCGCGTCAACTTTTTTAGTTATCTCCCAAAACTTCCCTGGTGAAAATGATGAAGGTGCTGAATAGTAATTAGTAACGTTCACACTCTATTCTTTTGTCACCAACAGTGAAGTATCACAACAGAGAAAAAAGCGTTGTCGTCAAAGCCACTGTTCCTAGTCGTCTTAAACTTCAGTTTAAGATTCTCTGCGCTCAACACGAATTAAATATGAGCGTGATTCTAGAGCAACTGCTGAGGAACTGGCTTCAAGCTGAGAAACCAGCCCTGAAGAAGGCTGAGTCCTCCCTGGAGACCAACGTAGAAACGATTAGTGCCTACGTGCCTCCGTCTCTCAAGGTCCAGCTTAAAGTCCTCTGTACGCAAGAGCAAGTGCCAATGCGGTTGGTGCTTTCTCAACTCATCGAAGAATGGGTAGAAGCCAAGCTAGAAACGTCGTTAACTTAAGCGGTTTTGTCTGCCAACAAAACGAGTCCACTTTAAGTTAGCTTCGGTTCCTGGCATCTCCTCATAGAGCGTATTGAATTCTTGGGTCAATAACGATGAACAATGACGACTATCGAGCCGGACCAGAAGACCCGAGTCGGATCTTCTTTGCACCGGTAGCAGCGACTCCTCGGGCGCGTCTTGCTAATTCCCTTGACACTCAATGGGCACGACTTTCACCAGAAACTCTAGTAGTTGCAACGGCCAGTAGTGTTTGGCTCTATCCCCACGGTTCGAGCGATTCAGACCGTTTTGCTCAACCGATGGCGGACATGAGTGGGAGTGTGGCTTCAACGCAGAGTCTTTTAGATGGTGCGATCGCCGCTGCCTACCAGCGATATTCTTACGTGATCCTGCCGGATTTAACGCTGGCGCGCTGGATTTGGCGACTAGCCGGACACTACCATCTGACGTGCCTAACACCGACATTAATGGCAGAAGCGGCGCACCGCTTTGCAAGTACTCATCGCTCGTCTTTAGCCACCTGGGCCAGACAGAAAGCGAGTCGGGAAAAGGATTACAATGGAGCGGCTTTACGAGATATTCAGTGCTTAGGCTACGATGCCGAAGCCGTTATCTCAGCATTGCATCCCGCTCAAGCCGATAATTTGCTCAATTATTTGGCTCTCGGGGTCCAAAGCCGTAATCCGATTGACTGTGTGGGCTATTCTTATACCATTGAGCGGATTGCCACCGGAATTGGTGTAGAGTATATCCAGCTTGTCGAAGGACTGCTGCCGCCCAATCCTGCTGCGGCTAGTCGCCCGTGGCTGCACGGAAGCGTGGGCATTGATTGTGAAGATGTTCAAGAAACCGTTGAGATGGTTGCAGGACTGACGGCTGCTGAACGGACCTGTGTGGCGAAAGCCTGCTATGAAACGGCGCTGTTGTGTTTTAACCGTTCTCGACAGCATATTGTCTCAGATTTTGAAATTCAGCTCATCCTCAAAACGCTGAATTCGTAGATTTGGTTGAAAAACGTTATGCCTGCCAGTGTAACGCGATCGCCAAAGCCAGCTAGCCTGCTAGTTGGTCGTTAGGTAAAGCTATGCCCGTTTGGGCAGAGTGTTTACCAAACTCTTTTGACAGTCTTAAATAATTAAGCCTGGTTGCAAAAGAGTCAATGGTAATGGTTATTCCTGATGGGGAATCGTTTTGTCTGCCAACAAAACGCGAAGGTTCTCACTAGTAAGGTTAGCCATGCCGATTTCAATTCCACTGCGTATTTAATTTCTAAGTGAATTATGAACTTTAATCAGAACCATCCTGCTCACAAGCGGGAAAGAGATCCGAGTGTCTCCTTCACTCTGGATAAAACCAATGCATCTCAACTCGATAGAGAGGGTTTCTCGACCCATTACGCTAATTCTCCTGATGTAGAATGGGCGAAGATTGCACCCAACAAAGTTGTTGTTGCCTCTGCTGAGCGAGCATGGCTGCTTCAGATAGATGCAAACACCCCGCCGCTAAGTCCTTCTCTGCTGTATCTGTCTCAGCCAATGGAAAAGGCCGGAAGTGTAGCAACTACTCGTCAACTGTTAGATGGGGCGATCGCGGCGGCTAAGTATGCAGTAAATTCAGATGTGAGACCCCCTGCGTTGACAGCAACGCGCTGGGTATGGCGCTTAGCTGGTTCTTATCATTTAACTCACTCTGTTCCAGCATCGTTGCAAAAAGCGGCTCGACGGTTTGCGCTAACTGGTCGCTCTACACTGGCACAGTGGGCCAGAGAAAAGGCTCAAGAGGAAGCCGGACACGATCTGCTTGCTCTCCGCGATATTCAAGCCCTGGGATACGATGCCGAAGCAGTAGTGAAAGCACTCGTCCCTCCTGCTGCGGTAGCTTTGATGGACTACTTTACTCGTAGCGTACAGGATGATGACCCAATTGATAGTGTGGGTTATTCCTATACGATGGAACGCCTAGCGATGGGCATTAGCGAGGAGTACATCCAAAAGGTAGAGGATTTGCTACCTGCTAACGTACATACTACCCGCTGCCTGCGCGTACACAGTAGTGTTGGTGCTGATGCAGAACACGTAGAAGAGACAGTTGCAATGGTAGCAGAGCTTTCTGCCAAAGAGCGCGATCGTGTAGCGCGAGCCTGTTATGAAACGGCACTGTTGTGTTTTAGTCCGCCAACTGAAAGCTACATCTCAGATGAAGAAATTCAGCAGAGATTGAATCCGCTGAATTTAGAGAAAAGCCTGTAGGCGAAGTACGCTCGTTGTGCGCATTACGCGATTACACCCTCATCCGAATAAAACAGATATTCGGTCTCAAGCAATCTTAAATTTACTTTCTGAATTAACCCAAAGGAGAATTTTGCAATGATTACTACAGCTACAGAAATCAAGCACGTTGAAAACAGCTTTGAAGTCTTAAACGAGTTAGAACTTAAAATTGAACTCGCAGATATCTTAATTGAGGAGTTTAAACAAGACCTAACCAGTGACATTGTCTGCTATTTTTGAGTAGATTTGACTACACTTAACCAGGTAACGTAGTAATAAAAACCAAACAATTGAGAGCAGGTATTACAGAATCTGCTCTTAATCCTATTGTAATTTGCTTATCTTGTTAATTTGCAACCTCTATTTCGAACTTATATCTGGCAAGCTGCTAATTGCTCCGAGTTCTTTGAGCGAATCTATGGCTGCTTCAGTTAAACCAGTAACTCCCATAAGATTCATATCTTCGTAAGGTTTCTCAATCTTCAAAGTTTTAATACAGTCTCCACTTCTGATATTCCAGAATTTGATTGTTTCATCTTCACTGCTACTAACCAGAGTGTAATTGTCAGGACAAAATGCAATCGAATTGATCAAAGCTTTATGACCCGGCAATACCTTGAAGCATTCTTTAGTATTAACCTTCCACAATCTAATGTTGTGATTGTGGTTGCAGCTAGCTATTATCCGGCCATCTTTACTAAAAGCAACTAACTGTGAATACCCTATATCCTCATGCAAAATTGTTTTGCACTCACCAGTACCAACATCCCAAAGTCTTAAAGTTTGATCTGGGCTAGTAGTTGCTAAAGTTTTGTTATCTGGACAAAAAGCTACTGACCAAACCCAAGCTGTGTGTCCTTCCAAAGTTTTAAGACAGCTACCAGTATGGACATCCCATAGCTTTGCCGTTCCGTCTAAGGAACTACTTGCCAACATTTGGCCATCGGGACTGAAGGCTATTGACCAGATTTCAGCTTGATGTCCCTGCAAAACTCCTAAAGTCTGACTAGTATTAATATCCCAGAGTCTAATTGTTTTATCTTCGCTACCACTGGCTAGGGTACAATTGTCAGAACTAAAAGCAACTGAGCGAACTACAGCCTGATGACCCTGAAATATTTTGATGGCCTTTCCCGTACTGACATTCCACAATCTTACAGTTCTGTCACCACTACCACTAACTAAAAGATTACCTTGAGGGCTAAAAGCTACTGACCAAACCCAATTGGTATGTTCGTGAAGTGTTTTAATAGCTCGATCAATACCAATATCCCACAGCCTTACCTTTTGGTCGTGTCCGCCACTGGCTAGCATCTGACCATCTGGACTGAAAACAACTGAAAGAGCTTGACTGTTGTGTCCCTGAAAAGTTTTAAAGCATTGATAAGTCTTAGTATTCCACAGTCGCACTGTCTGATCGTGACTACCACTAGCTAAAAAATTGTTCTGCGGGCTAAAATCGACTGAGTTAACGTAATTAGAGTGCCCGTGAAAAACTTTTAGACATTCCCCTGTGCCAACATCCCACAGTCTTACTGTTTGGTCGATACTGCTACTAGCTAGAAGACTGCTCTGCAAGCAAAGATCGACAGATAATACTACATTAGTGTGCCCCTGAAAAACTTTGAGGCATTCACCCGTTTGTATATTCCAAAGTCTAATCGTGCAATCGTTACTACTACTGGCAAAAGTTTGACCGTCTGAACTAACAGCAAGAGATCGTACTCCATCATCGTGCCCATGAAAAGTTTTTTTGCACTTCCCACTCTCAATATCCCAGAGCCTAATTGTATTATCGTGGCTTCCGCTTAGTATTTCTCGTCCATCTAAATTAAAGACTACCGAAAGCACACAATCTGTATGTCCCTGGAAAACCTTGAAACATTTGCCTGTAGATACATCCCATAGTCTTACTTTGTTATCATCACACCCACTTACTAAAGTTTTACTATCGGGACTAAAGAGCACAGACCAGACTTCTTGTGTATGTTCTTTTAAAGTATGAAGGCATTGACCAGTGTTAATATCCCATAGCTTGGCTGTACAGTCACAGCTACTACTTGCCAAAGTATTACTATTAGGACTAAAAGCCAGGGAGACTACCCAACCATTGTGTCCTTTGAAGCTACAAATTGGCCGACCGTTTTCTACTTGTCGTAAAAGAATCTCGCCTTTAGTATCTCCCACAGCCAAAATCGTCCCATCAGGGCTAAAAGCCACTGACCAAATCCCACCAAATGCCTCGGCAAACGCTGACTTAGATAAATCCGCATTCTGGAAATTCACGTCATGCAAACAAACACACCGCAAATCCGCCTGCCACACGGCCAAATTAGAAAAATCATAGCCTGTCAGATCTGTCCCTAAATGGCATAGCAAATTCAACACATTCCCCCCGGCATACCCCATCTCCAAGGGCGGACCCTCTCGCAACAGAGATAAAACCTTATTCAGCCCCCCCTCTACGTTCTGCTTACACTTAAAAAAAACCGTTAACCCATCCAGAATTGGCTGAAGCACCAGCCGCGTTTGGGTTTCCCTCACGTAGTCCTTCGCTGTCGCTTTAATCACCGCATGATAGCGAAATAACTTGAGCTGCAAAGAAACAATCTCCTGGCAAACCCGCTCCACAAAACAGTTAATCACGTACTCCATGACCACGTTTTGCAGCGTAAACCGCGAGGCATCCCGCTCTACCAAAGACCGCCGCGATAGCGACTCCAACCCCTCTAGCAAAGACTGTTTAGGAACAGCCGAAACCATATCTTCCTGTACATCGGCAATGGTCGACGACTCCCGATTAATGGCCAGCCAGTAGACAATCTCCTTCTCAACATCCGAAAGCCGCTCGAACTGCTGATCCAACAGGTCACGGATATCTCCAAAAACCGCCGTTTCGTGGGCTAAAAAGTCACCAATATCTCCGGCAAACAGATCGCGAATCGTCGTCGCCACCACCTTCAAGGCGAGAGGATTGCCGCCGTAGTGCTCGATCAAAGCTCTATACTCTGGCTCAGTTCCCGACAATCCCTTGAGCTTGAGCAGTTCCTCTCCGGCTTCCTCGGCTAAGCCGCCAACCCGGAAAGTCCGCACAGGCAGTTCCTCTCCCTCTAGAAAGGCCACCTGCTTCGGTTTTTCTCTTGAGGTCAGCAGAATGTTACTCTGGTGCTCGGTTTCACCAAGACGCCGCAGTAGCTCTCCATACCCTTCATACCCCTCGCGAAACTGTCCGGCTCGTTTGCCGCTACAGAGCATCGACTCCATATTGTCTAGCACCAGCAAACAGCGCGATTCCCGCAGATACTCGATCAGCCGCGAAATCTTGCCCTTGAGGCTATCTGGTAAATCTGCGGCTGTTTCTTTCTCATCGGAGAGAAACTCGACAGCATTTATGAGCACTTCTTCTACCGGCGGAGCATCTCTCAAACTACACCAGTACACCAAATCGTACCGTTCCTGAACCTGTCTCGCCAGCTTCACCGACAAACAGGTTTTGCCGACTCCCCCCATGCCTAATAGCGTGACGATTCGGCAGCGGTCTTTGAGGAGCCACCCTTCTAAAATAGATAGCTCCCCAGTCCGCCCGTAAAAAGTAGCGACGCACATCGCTTCGCCCCAGCTTCTCCGCCGATGGGGGTTGGGTTGGGTGTAGCAGTCTTCGGTGAGTTCTAGCTCAAAGCTAATATACAGTCGTTCGAGGGTCCGCTTGTCTACTCCTTCTTGACAATCCAGGACTCTTTTAATAGTGTGGATATCTAAATAGGTAATTTCGCTCAACTTCTCGTAAGTGTAGCGTTCGCCGTAGTTGTGTTCTGATTCAGATTTCAGTCTGGCAGACTGAAACTTGTCTAGTCCTTCAGGAGTCAGTACTACTCCTCGCCGCCTTCTTTTAGCCACAATCCGATTGCCTCCTGATCTTGTTTTGCTTGTACTCTGGATGACCGATTTGCTCTCTCAAACTCCTCATCCATCCCCATCACAAAAAAACTCTTTGAGGAAAATTCCCCCTGCTTGTTGGCATTTTCCCAGTCCTTGGGAGAACTGCGATCGCCTGTTGGTGAAGCCTTGATGTGGAAAACACGCCAAGCCTCCTCATGGGGTGTTCATCACCCCGATGACGTATAGCAATGCTTCAACGAAGTAAATTGCTAGTTTCTCGATGAATATTTTTTTGTCTGAAATTTTTCTGAGCGTCCCATCTAGAGTCAGATTGACGCTTGAGCAACTTTTGCCAGGCTAACGTAGCCCGACAGCGATATTCTGGCTTTGGCAGAATCATTGGAGAAGCCCTAAACAAGGACTAAGGGAACTAAGTACTTTAGCTATCATCCTTACGATAGATGTGTAGTTTTTTTTTGTCAACTGATAAATTTAGGACAGAAAGCTCGTTTTAGAGCTGATCGCTAAATCTACAAGTTTGAACCTGTTATTTTTGAATAAATACCGCAGTCTATTCCTTGAATTAGCTAGTTGTTTCGCTAGCGGTCACTAGCGCTTGACAACAGGTTGCGCTCCTGTTTGACAGCGGTTTATTGAGTGTTGTTTAGGCTTTACTACTGCGCTATTAGTGGCTCGATTGGGAAGCAACTTGTATGGAAGAACACATTCTTTTAGAGATTGCTAATAGTTTTTTGGGAAATATTGGTGAAGCTTCTTGTGAAAGTTGGCAGCGGTGCTTCTCTAGATAGAAAATATCTGCCACAGCTAAATTTTTCATAATTCGTCTGACTTGGCTATTTCTATCCTTTATTCAGCCAGAAAGCACCGTTTTTACGGAAAGTTAGCAAAACTTTGATTTCTTGTAACAATTAGCCAAGAGTCAGGAATTCACTGGCTAGCCAAAAAGCGCTAACCCCCTATTGAATAGGAAATTAGCGCTCTGGCAAATGTATTCGTTTTAGCTATATTCAGGGTCTTTATTCTGGCTGACCCCGTTTTGTATTTATTAATACATTTATTGTGGCCCAGTTTCTTCCCAAAACCGCTCTTTGTTAGATTTTCTTTAGATTTATAGACTTTTCTGGAGCTTTTGTGCGGACTTATCAAGTACCGTGACATTTTGCCGATAGAGTCTTCTGCGGAGCGGTCTGCTTCTGTCTTCTTCGGGAATGAGCCGAGTGATGGGGAAACCAACGCTGACGGTTGTGCCAGCGCCGGAGGACTTGATGACCAATTGACCGCCATGAGCCTCGACAATGTGCTTTACAATCGCTAATCCAAGGCCGTTTCCGTTGGATTTGGTGGTAAAAAACGGCTGCGTGAGCTGAGCTAACACCTCTGGCCGAATCGGTCGTCCGCCATTGTGGAGACGAACCCACACTAAATTATTGGCTGGCTGTGGATTCAGGGTTAAGGTAACAACTTCGCGGGAGGAAATAGCCTCACAGGCATTGGTCAATAAGTTGATAAAGACTTGCTTCAGCTTGTCGCGATCGCCTTTGATCCAAACAGCACAGCTCGTCCCGATAAAATTAATTTTGCGCTCCAGCGACTCAGGAAGTGTGAGGCTCGCGAGCATTTCTTGACTCAAACTGTTCAGCTCTAGCTCGTGACGCTGAACGACCAAGGGCTTTGCATACAGCGAAATTTCGTCGATTAAGCGCTGAAGTCGCTCTGCCTCTTCTAGGGCGAGACTCAATCGCGTCTCGACTGGTTCTGGCTGCTCGGTTTTCTGAAGAGACGTAAGGCCCATCAAGATCGTCGTCAGCGGATTCCGCATTTCATGAACGAGGGCGGCGGCTCTGGCTCCAATCTCGGCGAGTTGACTGAGCTCCTGACCTATTGCCGACTCTGGGGTAGGAGAGGATATAAACGGCTGCTTCGGGTAAGAAGACCCAAAGCGATCGCCACTTTGAGGACGACAAGGAGCTTTGACAGTAAATGATCTTGATTCCACGATTTCTACCTTACTTAACTTGGGGTTGAAATAGAGCTGGCTCAACAAGACGAGCAGAGCCTCCTCCGACAGACAGGGGGTCGTTGAATAGCTGGAAGCTGCGGCTAGAAAACGCCTCTGAATTTGCTTAGGGCAGTCTAGACGACAAGTCTTCAAGAGAGGTGGCATACTGCCATTAGCTCACAGTGCTTACCGTATCGAGCCATTTGATTTGATGACTCATTTAATGACCTATTATGTGCTCTTTGAAAACTTTTGCCAGCGGTGTTTAGGAACTTAAATTAGAAATTAGCGGAAGCCTCTCACTTTGGTGGTTAAGAGCATCATCTTCCTCACAGACCTGTAACTTGTGACTGCCGCGATTCCTGGTTTGTGGTCCGAGGCTCACCTCGCAACCATCAATCTTAGCTGTCAATCCCACGTTGTTAAACGTAGGCTGCTCCTGCCTTCTGAATAAATTCTGCTCCAGCCCCCCGATCGAGTAGCCACCAGAGTTCTCCTTGAGGCTGAATCAAACGAGCCGGGTAGGTCATGGCATCGGCGGCGGCTCCGTGAATCTGAGCGAGGGCCTGTTGTTTATTCTCTCCTGCTGCTAGAAAAATGACGCAGCGAGCGCTGTTGATCAGGGGAACCGTAAACGAGAGGCGCGGTTCACCATCCTTCTTGCCCACCGTGACGAGGCGATCGCGGACCTTTAAAGCATCGGTATGGGGAAACAGAGAGGCCGTATGGCCATCGTCCCCAACTCCTAAGAGAACAATGTCGAAAGTAGGAATGGCCGTCGTTCCAAAAACTTGCCGCAGCTTCGCTTCGTAGGTAGCAGCATCCTCGCTCGGATCTCCTGCCCCTGTCGGCATGGGATGAACGTTGGCTTCGGGGATGGATACTCGATCGAGCCACGCCTGACGCACCATTCTCTGATTGCTTTGGGGACTACTCACCGGAACATAGCGCTCGTCTCCCCAAAATACCTGAAGTTTCTCCCAGGGCAGGGTTTGCTCGGCTAGAGCTTCATAGAGCGGTTTTGGGGTACTGCCTCCGGCTAGGGAAAGGGTACAAACAGAACGCTCCTCAATGGCTAAGCGGATTTTCTGTACAACGACCTCGAGCGATCGCTGAATCAGGGTTTCTTTGTCTGGTAAAACTTCCAGAAATTTCTTCATGTCTTTGAGACCTGCTAATGATGTTGTCAGTGAAGGAATAGCCGAAGGCGAAAAGAATCGGGAAAAGGGTAAGGGGGAAAGGGGAAAGGTTGAGTACTGATTTTTGTCTCTCCCCGATTATGTAGAGACTTGACTATGGATAGGGTGAATAGAGGTTAGTCGTGGGTCGTTAACGGTTAGAGAGACCTCACCGTAAGACGACGGAGCGCTGTTCGATGGCTGCGTCAATTCCAAATTGGTTCAACCTAGACTGTCATCACTCCATCAGGAATGTTTTCCCTTTCCCCGTCACGAAGTAACTTTACTGAGGAACGCTTGCTGTCGCGCTCTCGTTGAGAGTGGCATACCCCATAGTGGCGTTGGCCATGCGACACCAAACAACGACAGATTTAATCTGAGAAAGCTCTACCGCATTGGGAATGGGATAGCGCTGCTCGCCCATAGTATTTTGAAGTCCGCCGAGATTGATATATCTTCCCGCTTCAGCTTCTGTATACTGTTGTGGTGGTTGCTCTACTGTATCTAACAAAACATGCAGATCGGGGGCCTGATCGGTCGTGCTAAAAGCCGAATCAATGACCAAATAGCGAGTGCCGTTTTCGTTGACGATGCTAACATTGCCAGTGGTTGGCGCTTCTGCTGCTACAAAAGTTCCCTCCATAATCTCTTCAGCAGCGCTCTGAGCAAGCTCGATAACGGTTTCGTTAGGCTGAGCTTGAGAGACGCTTTCAAAGCTAGCCGCAGCACCGACTAATGCCGCTAAAACAACGACTGAGGAAGCAATACCGGGTCGAAACAATTGTCTGGGATTCATGGCTTCTCCTGATTAAGTTGCCCTTACTATTAGGATGGTGTTCCTAGCGATTCATTATGTCGATTTATTAAATCTTTGCTAGCTATATTTGGGAATTTAACTAAGAAGTTAGGAGAATTGCTGATGATTAATTGTTAATTATTGGTGGGTTTTATGCCATTTCTGGCAAGTCAAGCTACAGATGTGTAGTCAGGGAAAAGGGGAAGGGGGAAGGGGTAAAGGTCACAGAATTCTCTATTGGTGTAGTATCTATATTGAGAAATAGCATTAGCTTGAGAGGAAAATTGCCAACGATAGTTTATTATCACAAAATTGCTGCATTTTTAGGGGCTGATGCAGAGAGTAAGCTAATGGGTGCTTGTTTAAAGCCTTAAACTTCCCTGGTCAAAAATCTAAAATAGTGCCACTCTAAAGTCTGAACATAGCAAAATAAAACACAGGCAACTATTAATACAAATAACGAGTGATGTTAGGCAAGCTTTCAGTAGAAATTCCCAGTTTGGCTTATCTATGGATAGCAAATATTATTTTTGCCGCTTCTGCCAGCGTTATCCGCAAGCTAACGGAAATTGGCGAACAGAACTTTGTAGATGGAACAAATCCGATTTCTGTTTGTAATGTTTTGTTCATTGGAAATATCTGTGCTTTTGCCGTGATGAGCCTGCTGTTTTCCCGTCAAGAGAATTGGCAGTCTCTTAAACAGCTTTCTGCGCGCCGCTGGTTTGGCCTAACGGTGATTGGGATTCTATCTGGGGCGATTGGTCCGGCATTGATTTTTGCGGCTTTAGATAACACAACCGTTACAAATGTGGTGTTGATTGGCAGAGTTGAGCCTCCGCTCACTCTCGTGCTCAGCTATTTACTGCTGAAGACGCGGGTTAACATTTGGACGGCTGTAGGGTCAGGACTGGCGTTTACAGGCGTGGCGACAACTGCCTTGCTAACTAATGCAGAGATGGTCCAGCCAGCTCATTCAATGATGGGAGGAACCGCTATTGGTCGTGGGGAATTGCAGGCGGCGGCGGGCGCTCTGGCTTTAGCGGTAGCGACAGTTCTCAGCAAAACTCATTTGCAGCGGATTTCTGTCGGGTTCTTTAGTCTTTATCGGACTTTTCTCGGAACAATTGTCTTTTTTGTGCTTGCCTACTATATCTACGGTCTAGCGCATTTTGCAGGGGCGCTCTCGCCGTTTCTGTGGCTGTGGATGATTGTGTATAGTGGCATTATCGTCGTCGCTGGTCAGGTTTGCTGGTTTGCTGGTTTAAGAAATGCCACCAGCATGGAAGTGGCCATTGCCACCTCGTTTAATCCGATCGCCGCGATCGCTATGGCATACGTTATTCTAGGGGAAGTCCCGACGATGGCTCAGTACCTAGGGGGAAGCGTTATTTTAGTCGGAATCCTCCTGACTCTAGTTGGCAATCTGAATCATACCGATACCAAAATGAATTCAACTCGCTTTTCTATGGCCAAGCACATGGAAGTGGTGAATGGTTTTAGAGGAAGCTAAAAGTCGCTTCGCGACGGGAAGCGCCGGAGGCGAGGGAAAAGGGAAAAGGAAAAGGAATGAATTCCACAGCTTGTTCCTAAACTCTGTGTTCTTTCCCCGTTCCGGAGGGACAATTTTCCCCTTCCCCCTACTTGACAGGGAGCGAACAGGAAGAAACGGCGATCGCCCGGTCGTGATTAATTAAGGCTAGGTGGTTTGGGTTATCTAGAAAGTTGCGGGCAGCGAGCGCACCGGCAATGGTCCAGGTTTGGAAGAGCCGAGCCTGTTTGCCGATTAAACTACCGTGTTTGCCGTCGTAATACTCGGGCCACTGGTCTTCTAGCAGACGGGTTTCAGCAATGGCGAGGGCCTGCTGTGCTAGAGAAACTCGGCCCGTCTTTTGAGCGGCGGCTGCTAGGAGCCACAGCAAAAAGGGCCAGCTTCCCCCATTATGGTAAGACCAGGGACTATTTTTAGGATCTGAACCCGTCACGATTTGCCACTCTTGCGCTTCTAAGGCCGGAAAACAGAGCTTCATCGGCATATCTGCGATCAGCTCTGACCAGTGATGCTCAATGGTGTTCATAATTGCTTCCGACTGCTGTTCGGTGGCGACAGCAGTAAGCACCGCCAGCAGGTTGCCTTGAGTAAAAAAGCGATAGTCGATTCGTCCTGAACCAAGATTGCCCACAAAATAACCGTTGCCCTCTCGCAGCCAGTCGGTGAGCCAGTCGGGAATGGTTTCAGGGTAAATATTAAACTTGTTGACGGCTGTCTCGCCAAACTCTTCCACCCGATAGCGGTAAATCTCGTTCAGTCGGTGGCGATCGAGCCAATAATACTGGCGCAGGTGATAAACTAGATGACCCAGGCGATCACGAACCGCTTGCCGATAAACGGCGTTTTCTGGCGTGGGCAACAGGAATTCCTGGGACGTTTGCAGGGCCACTGCAAACAAAACCTGAATATCTAACGGATGACCGTCAACTCCCATCCGCCGATCGATGGTGAATGAGCCATCAGGAACAAAGAGCGTCGGAAACAGATCGAACCTTGTGGTCAAGCACAGATCTAAAATTAGCCGGATGCCCTGCTGAACCTCGGGCTGCTGGGCAAAACTGAGATGCCCCGTCGCTCTAACGTAGGCCCGTAGGATCAGCAGCCACCAAAATACCGAATCTACCGGAGTCACGCGGGCGATCGCGTGTTCGCCGAAGTCCGCCGTTAACTCTTCTGTTCCAAGCAACGTCTCTACCTTAAAGCTTGCTGGCATCACTCCTCGTCCAGCCTGAAAGCAATCCATGCGCTTTTGACGGCTTTGCAAGTGTAAAACTTCCGTGAGAAAGTGGCGCACAATCTCCGTTTCTCCCTCGGTTAGAAACGCCAAGGCAGAAACCGCAAAGTCTCGCACAAAGCAGTGACTGTAGTTTAGCTCACCCAAAGAGGAGTCGAGAGCAGCGATCGTTCCGACTGGCTGCCCGCGATAGTAGATGATCGAGTTATCGAGCGCTTTACGCGCTGCCTTCCAGCTATAGCTAATTGGTAACATTGGCTCTGTCGCTGCGCGATGGGGAAAGGGAAAGGGGAAAGGGGCAATAGCGAACAGTAAAGACGATGTGGTGAGGACAGAGTTGTATGAAATAGAAGAAAAAATGCATCTGTAGCATTGTTTCTCACTCTCCTGCCTCCTGCCCTCTGCCTCTTGACTACCATCTGTAGCAAATATTAAGCAATTTCATATTATCAGTGACCAGTGATCGAATCAGCTAGGCAGTTTGGTCACTGGTCACTGCTTACTGCCTCTGCCGGTGAAAAGATACAGCCGCGCACATTCTTGTAGAACAAAGTAATACAGCGCCGCAGCGATCGCTCCACCGAGCAAGGGAGCGCTCCAGTACAGCCAAAAATACTGTAGGTTACCGCTGACGAGGGCCGGACCTAGGTAGCGAGCGGGATTCATGGCAGCGCCGCTGATCGGACCCCCGGCAAGAATATCGAGAGTGACGGTTAGGCCGACAAATAGTCCTCCCACGTTGGGGGCGCGTCCATCAATGGCTGTTCCAAACACCACAAACACCAAAAAGAACGTGAGCACCACCTCCATCATGAACGCCATCGAGGCCGGAACGCCAGCACCGGGAGCGGGGGTTCCCATCGCGATCGCCTGGAGGACCGCAGTGGGAACGGTCAACTTAACTAAGCTCGCCGCCAGGAGAGCCGCTAAGCACTGGGAAATAAGGTAGCCGATGGCGTTTTTAGAATCGATTTGACGAGCTAGCCAAGCACCAAACGTCACAGCAGGATTAATATGTCCGCCGCTGATCGCCGCCGTTGCACTGACCATAACGGCGATGGTCAAACCATGACCGAGGGCGACTCCCACTAGTCCAGTAGCATTGTCGCTGATCTCGTTGGCTGCGATCGTACTAATGCCAATAAACACGAGGGCAAAAGTGCCGATAAATTCAGCAATTAAGGCTTTGGAATTCATTGTTCTTCTCGGTTAAAAGGTTGCACAACCATACAAAATTGACCCCAACAGCCCTACCTGCGGATTTAAAACTACGTGCAGCGGGATCTGTTGCAGGATTTCGCTCATTCTGCCTTTGCGCCTAAACGCCGCCAAAAAGCGTTCCTCTTGTATCAGCGGCAAAATCTTAGCAGCAATGCCGCCACTGATATAAAGACCGCCAAAGGGAAGGAGAGTGAGCGCGAGGTTCCCTGCCTGCGCTGCGTAGGTTTCGATGAAGATTTCCATCGTTTTTTCGCACAGGCGATCGCTCCGCTCCAGCGCCGCTTGGGAAATGATCGCCGCCGCATCTACTTTTTGGCTCGCCATCGCCTCAGCAATCTCCGGGGATTCAGGAAAGACGCGGTGCAGACGTAAACCCTGATAAATATCAACAATCCCTCGACCAGACACTAAGCGCTCGACGGAAATGTGGTTCGTTTGGTACTTCTCTTGCAGGTAAGAGCCTAGCTTCAGTTCTAACTCGGAGCGCGGTGCAAAGTCAGCGTGTCCTCCCTCTGAAGCAAAGATCTGATACTGGTCTCCCTGGGGAACTAAAAAACCTTCTCCGAGGCCCGTTCCTGCACCAATTACCGCGATGGGCGCTGTCTTTGAGGGTTTTCCGTCTTGGAGCGTGTGTAAGTCGGCAGGATTCAATCCCAACACGCCATAGCAGTTAGCGGCAAAGTCATTGAGCAGACTGACTTTGGGAATGCCGAGCTCGACCTCTAAGCGCTGGCTGTCTAAAAACCAGTTGAGGTTTGTGAGCTTAGACGTATTGTCGATGACTGCTCCGGCGATCGCAAAACAGGCAACCTCTGGGAAGTAGCCCTCAATGGCTGCTAAAAACTGCTGCACCATCGGGACGAGATCGGGAAAGTTACTGCTTGAGTATTTAACCTGATGGATCGTTTTGAAGGTCGAGTCTGCTGACAACTCCACTAAACGCAAAATCGTTTTCGTCCCACCGATATCCCCAGCTAACAGCAGCCTCGGTCGGTTGACAAGGGCCCTGTCTGCTGACAAGATGTCAAGCCGACCGCGATCGAGTTGTAGTTGCTTTAGTCCGTTCATCGTCTGAAATAGTTGAGTGAATTGTCGCGTTTACGAAGTTCTTCCGCAGGAAGCACGCGACGGGGAAGGGGGGAGTTGCTCCGCAACGGAAAAAGGGGAAGCGCCACTGGCGCAGGGGAAAGGAGGGACTCAGCCAGTTCCTCGCTCCTGTGTTCTTTTCCCGTCGCGGAGCGACAATTTTCCCTTTCCCCGTTCCGTAGGAACTATTTTCCCTTTCCCCGCCGCGAACGCGGCTTCCCTTTCCCCGCGCCTAGGAGCGCTTCCTACACTAAAGAGGCACAAGGAGACGCAACAAACTGTCCGCTGTAGATATCCATCATTCTGTTGAGCAGATCTAGGGCATCTGACTTAGATCTTTGGAAGGAGTTGCGACCGACAATAGAGCCAAAGCCGCCGCCATCGTAGATGGCGCGAATCTGCTCAAGCACCATCTCATCGTGACTGGCAGCTCCTCCAGAAAAGATGACGACGCGCCGACCGTTGAAGGTACACTGCACTACATGGCGGACGCGATCGCTCAGGCTGTTGATGGGAATGTGGGAGGATTCGTAGATCTTCTGGGCGGCTTCCTGCTCGATATGTTTGCTGGGTAGCTTCACTTTAATGATGTGCGCTCCCAGTTGAGCCGCGATATGAGCGGCGTAGCAGGTGATGTCGATCGCTGTTTCCCCCGCTTTACTCAAGCCCGAACCGCGCGGGTAGGACCAAATTACCACTACTAAACCGTTGCGCTTCGCTTCTTCGGCGTAGGCCCGGATTTGCTGGTACATCTCCAGGCGATGGCTAGAACCGGGGTAGATGGTAAAGCCAATGCCCACACAGCCCAGGCGCAGCGCGTCATTGATGCTGCCCGTCAGCGCCTGATGGGGATCTGACTCGTTGAGGAGAACGTCGTGGTCGTTGACCTTGAGAATCAACGGGATTTCTCCGGCAAACTCTCTGGCACCGGCTTCTAAGAAGCCAAGCGGAGCCGCGTAAGCACTACAGCCAGCATCGATAGCCAGCTCAAAGTGGTAGCGGGGGTCGTAGGCGACCGGGTTCATGGCGAAGCTGCGAGCAGGTCCGTGTTCAAAGCCCTGGTCTACGGGCAGAATGACCATTTTACCCGTTCCGGCTAGACGACCCTGGTTGAGTAGACGAGCTAAGTTGGTGAGCGTACCGGGATTGTCGCTCCCGTACCAGCTCAGAATATTATTGACGGTTTGAGTGTTCATGAATAACTCCTAATGAAACTTGACGACAATGAAGTAGGTTGTGACTTTAGGCGGCAGCAGCACTGCGACCAGAGTTGAGAAATTGTTCGTAGAAAGTGACGGCAGCGGTACTGCCAATGGCCAGAGGCGCACGCTGATGAATCGACTCGGGTTTGAGATCTAAAATGCGCTGCTGGCCAGTGCTGGCTTTGCCGCCTGCGAGTTCTGCGACCAACGCTAGAGGAGCGCACTCGTAGAGCAGGCGTAGCTTTCCGTCTGGCTGCTGAGCGGTTCCTGGATAGAAATACAGCCCGCCCTGAAGCAAACAGCGGTGGAAATCGCCGACTAACGCCCCGGCGTAGCGCAGCGAGGTTGGCTGAGATTTGTTGGTGCGATCGCTTAAGTAGTCTACGTACTGCTGGAGGTGCGGATGCCACTCCGGAGAGTAGCTGAGGTTGGCACTGTAGATTTTTCCGGTTTCTGGACAGCGCATATCGGGGTGAGACAGCAGAAACTCCCCCAAGTCTGGATCGAGGGTAAAGCCCTGAACAGAGTTAGCGCAGGTAAATACCAAGATCGTGCTGGTGCTATAGAGGATATAGCCCGCTGTCACTAACTCAGTCCCTGGCCGGAGCGCATCGGCCTCAGTGCCGCACGGTCCTTGGCTGAGGCGACGGTAGATCCCAAAAATAGTCCCCAGAGACCCCGCCGTGTCGGTATTAGAAGAGCCGTCGAGGGGATCGGTGCAGAGGATATAGGGCGTATCTTGGCCGCAGTCGATGAACTCTACCTGATCGAGTTCTTCAGAGGCGATCGCCGATACCAATCCTAGCTCTGTAAAAGTGTCGATAACAACCTGGTTGCTGAAGACATCTAGTTTTTTCTGGGCATCGCCGGTGGCGTTCTTTTCGCCGACCAGCCCCAGTTTGCCAACTAACGCAGCGCGACTGATTTCCCGGGCTAAAATTTTACCCGCAAATGCCATCTGCTCTAGCAGCATCAACAGATCGAGCGGTAGCTTCGCTTCTTTGTACTGCTGCCAAAGATAGCGGTTTAGCGTTATTCCTTGTTTGCTCACGATTCGATAACCAATAATTAATAGTGGGAAGTGAATTTTTGATGTGAGGGGAAAGGGTCAGGGGGAAAGGAATTAACTTTGCTTGTGCTGAACCTTAGCCCAACTCCCGACCGTCACCTCGATGGCCCCTGTGTCTCTTCAACGACACCTACCCACCTAGCTCAGGCTACAGAAGGCCGGATTGATAGTGCGCCACTGACGACCATCGCGGGCGAGTAGCTGTTCGGCCTCAGCCGGTCCCCAAGAACCAGCGGCATAGTTCGGGAAATTGCCGTAGGGGAGAGTATTCCACACATCTAGAGTAGATTTAACCACGCTCCAGCCTAGTTCAACGTTGTCCGAACGCTGGAACAGAGTAGCATCACCAATCATGCAGTCGTAGATCAGCGTTTCGTAACCAGTGGTGGGGGTGCTGTGGAAGTAATTGGCATAGCAGAAATCCATACCCACCGTTCCCATCTGCACCGTTGGTCCGGGAACCTTGGCCCCAAACTGCAAGGTAATTCCTTCATTGGGCTGAATCCGCAGCACTAAGAAGTTAGGAGTAAGCTGCTCGATAGGAGTTTGTCGGAACAGCAGAGAGGGCACCTGCTTAAACTGAATGGCAATTTCGCTGACTCGCTCTGCCATTCTCTTGCCGGTGCGCAGATAGAAGGGGACATTCGCCCAGCGCCAGTTGTCGATAGACAACTTCATAGCGGCGAAGGTTTCGGTGTTGGAGTTGGGGTCTACCCGCGATTCAGAGCGATATCCGGGAACCTTTTTGCCCCCGACTAAGCCCTCACCGTACTGACCGCGAACGGCGTAGTTGAGCACGTCGGCTTCGCTAAAAGGCAGAATGGAGCGCAGCACTTTTGATTTTTCATCCCGTACCGCATCCGCATCGAAGGAAATCGGCGGCTCCATCGCCACCATCGCCAGCAGTTGGAACAGGTGGTTTTGCACCATATCCCGCATGGCTCCCGATCCTTCATAGTAATCGGCGCGACTGCCGACACCAACGGTTTCCGCCACGGTAATTTGTACGTGGTCGATATAGCGATAGTTCCAAATCGGCTCAAACAAACCGTTGCCAAACCGAAATACTAGAATGTTCTGAACTGTTTCTTTCCCGAGATAGTGGTCGATGCGGTAAATCTGGCACTCGTTAAGGACACCGGTAATTTGCTGATTGAGTGCCTGCGCCGAGGCCAAATCTTGCCCGAACGGCTTTTCGATCACCACCCGTCGCCAGTGACCGTTCTCTTCCCGAGCCAAGCCCACGTTACCAAGGTGCGAAACGATGTTGCAAAAGAAGCTCGGAGCGGTTGCTAGGTAGTAGAGATAGTTACCCTGAGTGCCGTATTGCTGGTCGAGCTGAGCAAGAAGACTCGCTAACTGGGTATAGGTTTCCGGGCTCTTGAAATCCCCTTGCAGATAGTGAATTTTAGCTTCCAACCAATCCCATAGCTTTTGATCGGCATTAGCCGGAGCAAATTCCTGAAAATCCTGATTCATTCTATCCCGGAACGCATCAGTATTCAGCTCATTGCGAGCCACGCCCACCACCGCAAATTCTTCCGGCAGCAGATTATTCGTTGCTAAATTATAGAGAGCCGGAATCAGCTTGCGCTTGGTAAGATCTCCAGTCGCCCCAAAGATTACAATAATGCACGGATCGGCAATCTGAACCGACTGCTGCTCGGTCGTTGCTCTATTTCCAATAAGTACCATAATTTTCTTTCCATAAATCAATAAGAGCGCCGCTAGGCGCAGGGGAAAGGGAAAAGGGGACGGGGGAAAGGAAGTAATGATTCAGCCTATTCCTTAGTCCTGTGTTCTTTGACCGTCGCGGAGCGACAGATTTCCCTTTACCCGTCCCGAAAGGGACAATTTTTCCCTTTCCCCCTTCCCCGTCGCGAACGCGACTACTTCTTCTCCGTGTGTCCGCCGAACTTAAAGCGCATGGCTGACAGGGCTTTTTCGGCGAAGGTATGCTCCTGGCGGGAACGGAAGCGAGTATAGAGAGCTGCCGATAGAACGTCTACGGGAACCGCTTCTTCGATGGCGGCCATGATGGTCCAGCGTCCTTCGCCAGAATCCTGCACAAACCCGGTGTAGTCAGACAGGGTGGGATTTTCTAGCAGCGCCATCGCTGAGAGGTCGAGCAGCCAGGAGCCGACAACGCTACCGCGTCGCCACACCTCAGCAACGTCAGCAATATTCAGGTCATAGCGATACTCTGCGGGCAGATCTTCCGAGGCGGCATTTTTGAAGATATCAAATCCTTCTGCGTAAGCCTGCATCAATGCATACTCGACGCCATTGTGCACCATCTTCACAAAGTGACCGGCACCCACAGGGCCGCAGTGCAGATAGCCATCTTCGGACGTGCCGCTAGCACCGTTGAGGCTCTCACGTCCCGGCGTTCTGGGAATATCGCCGATTCCAGGAGCGAGAGTTTTAAAAATCGGGTCGAGATGCTGCACGACCTCGGTTTCGCCACCAATCATCATGCAGTAGCCTCGCTCTAGGCCCCAGACTCCGCCGCTTGTTCCCACATCGACGTAGTGAATGCCTTTTTCTTTTAAAGACTGAGCGCGGCGCACGTCATCTTTAAAGTAGGTATTCCCGCCGTCAATAATGGTATCTCCGGCTTCCAGTAGTTCGCCGAGCTGAACAACGGCTTGCTCGGTGGCTTGTCCGGCAGGAACCATCACCCAGACAGCGCGAGGAGGCGTGAGTTGTTTGACCAAATCTTCTAGAGACGTAGCTCCAGATGCTCCTTCAGATTCTAATTGCTTGACTTTATCGGGAGTGCGGTTAAAGACAACGCAGCGATGCTCTTGTCGCATCAAGCGACGCACAATATTAGCTCCCATCCGACCTAAGCCGAAAACACCAATTTCCATGTTTTTCTCCTAATTAGTATGTATGCGTTATTTTCAAAAAAGACCTGGCAATGCGGGGGACAAAATGGCTGCGGTGAGGTCAAAGAAAAATTAGCTTGAACGAGCTTTGAAGCAGGAAAACAGTCAAAACTCTCGACCCCACCAAGAAAGGCGATCGCTTTGCTTGGTGATGGTCCATCCCTCAGTAGTCGATGAACCATCAACAATGAGCAACCAGCATTGCATCCATGCCGTTCGCCAGTCGCTAGATCGCCTGCTCGATAGCCTGCTGCAACGTCGCCAGTCCAGCTTCTACATCCTTGCTAAGATGCACTCGCAAAGCGCGGCGGTGGCGCTCTCCTAATACCTGGAAGTCCCCTCGCGCTTGCGCGGCTTTGACGACTCCAAAGCTATATTTTTGTCCGGGTACGCTGAGATCGAGGGCATCGTCACAGGTGATTTGCAGGAAGACTCCGGAGTTGGGTCCGCCTTTGTACGCCTGTCCGGTGGAGTGGAGAAAGCGAGGACCGAAGCCCAAGCAGGTGGCCACCTTGAAGCGATCGCGGATTGACTGACGGATGGCCTGTAGCTGCTCTTGATGCGGCTGGTTCATTTCGATATAGGCCAGCAGCGCAAAGTAGTCTCCGGCGGTGAGTCGCTGGAGGTGAGCCTGGAGGTATTGAGACAAACTGGGTTCGCTGCCGACTGTTTCGTTTAAGAAGGCCGCGTTGTTATCATCTGTAAATAGCTGGATGCCAGACTCGCTGAAAATCGGAGACTCAGGAGGCAAGGTTCCAGTTTGTTCGTACTCCGAGGTGAGTTCCCGCGTGGCAATTTTACTCGCTTCGACATCGGGTTGGTTAAAGGCATTGATGCCAATAATCGACCCGGCAACTGCCGTTGCCACTTCCCAGCGGAAGAATTCCTGAGCGATGTGATAGCGATCTCTGACGGAGATGTTGACCACCGGCTGTCCGGCTTGCTTGAGTTTCTCGATAGCGGCATCCTGCTCAGGATCGGGAGCCGCCGTTAGCCGCGCGTAGACAAACAGGCGATCGCTGCCGTATTGCTCCGGTGCTCCCAGAGGTTCGAGATCGACCGGAATCAGTCCTTTTCCTTGCTTACCGGTGGATTCAGCGAGGAGCTGCTCGAGCCAAGCTCCGAGATCGCCAATGCCGGGAGACGTAATTAGGGTAACTTTATCGCGTCCCTCATTAGCCAAGACACCAAGAATCGTTCCGAGCACCACGCCAGCGTTGTCTTCTGCGGGAACCGAAGGCGCACAGGAATGCACCATCTCCTCCGCGAGATCTAATAGCTTAGCCACATCCACGCCCATTGCTGCCGCCGGAACCATGCCAAAGTTAGACAGGGCCGAGTAGCGACCGCCAATGCTGGGAATGCCGTAGAAGATATGGCGAAAGTGATCTGCTTTTGCTACTTTCTCAAGCTTGGACCCCGGATCGGTAACGGCAATAAACTGCTGACCCGCCGCCTCGGCACCGACAATTTGACTGAGGCGGTCGAAGAAATACTGCTTGAAGATGTTGGGCTCTAGGGTACTGCCCGACTTACTGGAAACGATAAATAACGTTTTGGTGAGCTCAATCTGCGCTTCAACCGTCTTAACCTGCGCCGGATCGGTAGAGTCAAGAATCAGCAGTTCGGGAGCCCCTAACACTCGGCCAAAGGTCAGCTTCATCACTTCTGGACAAAGGGAAGAGCCGCCCATGCCGAGCAAGAGAACGTACTTAAACTGCTTGCTTTCTTCCGCGAGCTGCTGGAGTCGCTCAATGTGTCCTAACTGGTCTTCGGTGGTACAGAGCCAGCCTAACCAGCGGTTTTCGTCTTCATTGGTCCACAAAGAGGCATCGCGGTCCCACAGACGGCGAATTTTGCCCGCTTTGCGCCACTCTACTAAGGAGTCCTGAACTTTCTGGGTCAGGTCTTCGGGCAGTTGATAGGTTAAGCAATCGAGGTCATCGGCTAACACCGCCTCGCGTTTCTTCTCGATGGTGCTGAGGAGCTTATCAAAAGCTTCCGCAAAGAGCTGTACGGCTTTATTGAGCAGGCTTGTGGTCACTTCGCTCAAAGAAATGCCGACCTTGGCTAAGTTAGTAATCACTTCCTCCGCCTCGGCCACGTTTTCCGCTAAGCTAGAGCGGGATTCGCCATGATCGCGGAAGGCCGAAAATGTCGCCGGGGGAACGGTATTAACGGTGTCAGAACCGATTAGTTCTTCGACATACAGTACATCGCTGTACTGAGGATTTTTGGTTCCCGTACTGGCCCACAGCAACCGCTGCGGCTGAGCGCCTTGAGCGGCGAGCTTTTGCCAGCGATCGCTTTGATAGAGGTGTTGCGAATACTGATAGGTCAGCTTGGCGTTGGCGATCGCCACTTTCCCCAACAGGCTTTCTAAAATCTCCTTTTCCTGGGGGTCAGTGGTCTGCTTGAGTTTGTCGTTGATTAAACTATCTACGCTGCTATCAATGCGGCTGATGAAGAAACTCGCTACGCTCGCTACCCGCGACACATCGCCACCGGATTGAGCGTAGGCTTCGAGTCCGCCGATGTAGGCCTCGGCAACCCGCTCGTAATATGCCCGGTCAAATAGCAGAGTTACATTGACGTTAATCCCCTCGCTGATCGCTTGCCGAATCGCCGGAATCCCCGCATCGGTTGCCGGGATTTTCACCATCAGGTTTTCCCGTCCGACTGCTTCCCACAGCCGACGCGCCTCTAAAATAGTGCGTTCGGTGTCGTTAGCCAAATACGGCGAGACTTCCAAGCTGACGTACCCATCCCGACGATTGGTTTCTTCGTAGACGGGCTTAAGAATATCCGCCGTTGCCTGAATGTCTTCGATGGCTAACTGCTCATAGAGCGCCATCGCCTCGCGATCGCGGTCTTTTTCTAGAGTAGAAAGAGCCGTATCGTAGTCTGTACTGCCCCCAATGGCCTTTTCAAAGATAGCGGGATTTGAGGTCACCCCCTTTAAGCCATCTTCGCTGATTAATCGCTCTATTTCATGACTGACAATAGAACTCCGTCGAATATAGTCTAGCCAGACGGACTGGCCGTAATTTTGTAATGTTTGCAGGCGACTCATTAGTCTCTCCTAAATTAAAAACAAGCTGTTGAGCAACATTGACCTAAAATCTATCGGTCAACGCAAATTGACCACTTCAGTTTTCTTCCCCTTGGCAAAGGCTTGAGCTGATTGCTAGGAACGTGCTTTGGCAGTCCTCCATCCCCAATCTCGTCTCGCGCGGATGGCCCTCATTGAAAACAAAGCTTAAATTTTTGGGAAAAGCATTAGTTGGAAGAACTAGCTAAATTATCGAGTAAACGGCTAACGGCAATAACGTAAGTGCGATCATCGAGTTTATTTTCAGATAGTCTTCCCATCGCAATTCCGGCATTAATTAAGCTAGTAGCTGTTACTTTATTTGCTTTAATACCGGTAATAAAGGTAGAGGCAGAGGGAATTCCCTGGGATTTTAAAAAACCTTGATAGCCGCTACTTACTAAACTATAGGGAGTTACTTCTGAATTCTGACGGGCGACAAGAACACTGTCAGAACGCTGAGCTTCTAAAGCAAACACGGCTGTAGAAAAACCGAGACTGAGAGCTCCACATCCTGCAGCTATGATTCGTTTCATGCTTTTTCTCCTGATTGCGATAGACTCATCACTAGGCATATCTCTCTGAAAACACGCCTTACTGGTAGACACAGACAAAACAGATTGACTGGACAAAATGCCAGCAGAGAAATATTTTTTGCTATCTAGCTTTTATACTTGTAACTGTTTGAGAGACTATCTAAAAACAGGTTGACTTGTACAGAAAAGATTAGGAAAATATTTAATAAGATTATTTTTTGAAACTGTTCTAAAATCTACAGCTAATACTTTTGAAATCTGCTTAATATTTTGTAAAATAAAGTAAAAGTAACAAGCTAATTGGGCGCAGCAGGTGCTAGAGCAGCTAGATAGAGGTTCCTTCTCAGCGTTCTTAACTGAGATAAGCCAACCTAGCTTCAGACTCGACAAGCACAAAAAGCTCGGGCGACTTTAATTGTGACCGCAGCATTAGAACTTGGAAGTATATTGATTTGCCGAACTAGCTTTCAGACTGATTTACTGTTCTAAACTTTTTGGCTATCGTTATCCATCGGCTGACAAAATAGCAAGGGGAGAAAACGTATCAATGCGATCAATACGCTTCTTGAAGGTATTGTAGTTTACAGGGGAATTATTTGCTACACCTCTCTTAATAAAAGTCATACTTTCCAAAAGCAAAAAAAACACAAAACGGCAAGAACAACAAATTTTATCTGGCTAAGAGCGGCAAGATAGCGCTAAGGTTCGAGGGGCTGCTAATTTGTTTGATTTTCCTGGCTCTATCGCTGGAATATCACAATATTTGTCAGAAAAATTGAGTGCCAAACCTATACCTAAAAACAGGAAGCTTGCCAGCTTAAGCTAACAGCAGGTCATAAATTTATCCTTAAATTCCTAATTTAGGGTAGTCAAATCTGTCTTCAGTTCTCATACTAATAGGCAACTATTAGTTTGCCTATCTGTCAAACTATTTTTTGCTCTGAATCAGTTGTTTCTATAATTTTCCTTGTTATAGATTCTGATACAGAATACTGGAGAAATCCTAAGTTTTTATGACTAAACCAACAGTGATTTTAGGAGCAGGCTTTGCTGGGTTGTTCACCGCTTTGCACCTGTGTCATAGGCGCTATCCTCGACCCGTGATCTTAATCGATCGAGCGGAGCGGTTTGTCTTCAAGCCACTGCTGTACGAGTTACTGAGCGTCGAGATGACGACGGATCAGGTGTCTCCCCGATTTGAAGAACTGTTGACCTGTAGCGGGATAGCTTACGTGCAGGATCGGGTAACAGAAATCGATCTGCCCAAACATGAAGTCAAACTGGCTTCTGGCTTATGCTATTCCTACAGCAACTTGGTCCTTGCCCTGGGCAGCACTGCTAACTACTTCCATACCGAAGGAGCCGCAGAGCACTCCATGCCTTTTCGGAGCAGTGAGGATGCTCAGCAGCTTAAGCAACACCTGCGAAACTGCCTACAGCGGGCTAGTCAAACTCAATCTGAATCCGAGCGACGTGCTTTGCTGACGGTAGCCGTTGTCGGGGCGGGTCCAGCCGGAGTAGAAATGGCCCTAACGCTTGCCGATTTACTCCCGCAGTGGTACGCCAAACTGGGCGGCAATGCCCAAGAAATTCGCATTGTGATTCTTAACCGCTCTCAAGAAATTCTCAAAGGAGATATCAATTCTCATCTGCGGGAAACAGCCGTTAGAGCAATGCAAAGACGCACAGTTGCTGTAGAGTTAGAGTTCAAAGCCGCTGTGAAAGCCGTTTCACCGGAGTGGGTAGCCTACGAACAAAACGGCCAGCGCCAACAACTGCCCTGTGCAACCACCATCTGGACTGCCGGGAATACCGTCAATCCACTGATTGAGGAACTACCCGTTTCTCAAGACCGCCGCGATCGCACTGGACGGTTGCAGGTTACTCCAACTTTGCAGCTTCCCGACTTCCCCGAGGTCTTCGCGGCAGGAGACTGTGCCTATTGCGATGCCCACCTGCCAGCCACTGCCCAGGTGGCCTATCAGCAGGGAGCGGCGATCGCTCACAATCTGGCAGCCCTGGCCAAAGGAAAGCCCCTGAAGCCCGCCTCTGTGCATCTGAGGGGAACTTTAATGAAGCTCGGACTTGGAGAAGGAGCCGCCAATTTGTTTGACCGCCTGATCGTCTCTGGTCAGGTCGGTCACCTGATTCGTCAAGGGACGTATCTAGAGCTATTGCCTAACTCGGTACACAACTTCAAAGCCACAACCCAGTGGTTAACCGATGAACTCTTCAACCATCATCAAACGGCCAAAAAAAACACAGCCGTAGGACAGTGGCTTGGAAGTGGAGTTGCCATTCTGGTGTTAATGAGTACCGGCTTGTTGGCGCTTAAGTTAGCACAGCCAGATACCTTTGATGAAATGCTGCAAGCAACAGGTCTGGCCACTCTCCTTCAGCTCAAAGATGTCGAGGAGGAGTAATAGATGGATAGGCAGATTGCTCTAGCAATCAGCTCTTCGGTACAAGCTCATAGCGCTTTTTGAGGCTAAAATCTCTCTTTTGATCTCTAAAAGCGGCTAAAAGCAACTAGAAGATGGACAAAGTCTATTTTTAATTTAGCTAACAGCTAACAGCTTGTTTTAACTACTGTAAATGGAGGTTTAACCCATGCTGATGGATGCTCAAAATCAAGTCAGTCTGAAAAAAGAGTGGGACCAGGTCAGAATTGCGATCGCCACCATGCGCATTCTTCTTGGCTTGTTTTTTATCCTGTCCGGGATTGCTAACTACCTGTACTTCAACACGGAGGGCGGTTTACTAGCCACCGTTACTGGCAGCAAGTTAAGACTTTGGGGATTCGGTTTTGAAGGAATCGGCCCTCTGCCTCCTCTGCTAGCCTATCCTTACGCCTACCTGCTCATCCCCGTTGAATTAGCTGCCGGGTTCTTGTTCGTGATCAACCGCTGGGTTAAGTGGGCCGGAATTCTAATCATGTTGATGCTGCTCAGCTTTATTTTGGCGTTTGGGTTAGTGCCGCCCGATGGCTTACTCCCGAACAACCAGGCCAACTGGGATAAAAACGTCTTTATGATCATCGGCGCTTGGATTTGTGTCGCTTACGACCATTATTTATCCCAGCGCAAAGAACAGGCTAAACACAGATAGTTTCAGGCTCCAGACAGCAACGCTAACCAGAGCGAATGCACACGAAACCTCAAATTTGGTTTTTGTCCTTGCGTTGTTGGAGCACCCTAGGGCTTGCTTTTGATGGACCATAAGGCATTTATTTCACCCTGATTGCTATTAATTGAGGCTCAAACCTTAATATTGCCGCGTCGAGGCTTGTCTCTTCGCACAGATGTCTTAAATCAACGGAGTATTTGAACAATGAACGCCTATCTGCAAGAAGCCGAAATTGCGGTGGTTAAATTAGAGGGAGAAATTGATGCGAACACAGCACCAAAGATTCAAGCAGAAATTGGACCTCTAACTCAGGCCAAACGTAACCTGATGCTTGATTTTACCCGTGTTAATTATATGTCTAGTTCCGGCTTGCGCCTGCTGCTTTCGCTGCACCGACAGGCGCTTAAGCTCAATGTCAATCTTGCTCTAGTCGGACTTTCCTCAGAGCTGCAAGATACGATGGCGGTCGTTGGCTTTCTCGATTTCTTCAATACCTACGAAACCCTAGACGTAGCGATGGCAGCACTTGAAGAGAAGGGAAAGGGGTAAGGGGAAAGCGCCGCAGGCGCGGGGAACGGGCCAAGAGGTTCGCTCCAATGCGACTGCCGCCATCTTTCCTGGCTCTGTGTTTTGTGAGCAGAAGAAGCTAAGAGCTAATCAGTAGGGAAAAGAAACGGCTCAAATTTGTACCCGCCTTCTGCTCTTCATCGCTTCCCTTTAGGGAGCAACCTCCTGCCTTCTCATGCCCCCTGCCTCCTGCCTTTTCAAGACTGACGACTGCCCCATTTTCTACTGATATAGCCATATAGTGAACTAATTATGTTAATTGAGCGCATCGATCTTTATTCAACTCATCAGCTTGGTAACTTTCAGGTGCGTCCCGGAAAGCCGTTTCCATTCGGTGCTACCCTCGTCCCGGATGGAATCAATTTCTCGATTTTTTCGGCCTGTGCCACTGCCTGCACCTTAGTGCTGTTCGAGAAGGGCGCTGCTCAACCGATGGCTGAACTGCCTTTCCCCAAAGAGTTTCGGATGGGGAACGTTTACAGTATGGTTGTCTTCGGTTTGGACTACGAAAACCTGGAGTACGGCTATCGTTTTGAGGGACTGTTCCATCCTCAGCAGGGTCAGAGATTTGACTCCGACAAAATCCTGCTCGATCCCTATGCCCGCCTCATCAGCGGTCGGGATATTTGGGGAATTACTCCAGACTGGGACAACAATTATCAGTATCGGGCCCAAATCGCCATCGACGACTTTGACTGGGAAGGGGATTGTCCGCTTGAAACTTCACCCGAAGAACAAATCATTTACGAAATGCACGTGCGGGGCTTCACTCATCATCCTTCCTCCCAGGTCAAACATCCAGGAACTTTTGACGGGGTTCGCGAGAAAATTTCCTACCTCAAAGAATTGGGAGTTAATGCGGTAGAGTTGCTGCCAATTTTTGAATTTGACGAGTTTGAACATTCTCGTCCCAACCCCCTCACCGGGGAACAGCTTATGAATTACTGGGGCTACAGCCCCGTTGGCTTTTTTGCGCCTAAAGCAGGCTATGCGGCTACAGGCAGGTGGGGAATGCAGATGGATGAGCTCAAAACTCTGGTCAAAGAGCTGCACAAAAACGGCATCGAGGTCATTTTGGATGTGGTGTTTAATCACACCGCCGAAGGCGACGAGCGCGGTCCCTACATCTCTTTTCGCGGCATTGACAACAACACTTACTACATGCTGACCCCAGAAGGGTACTACTACAACTTCAGCGGCTGTGGTAATACCCTCAACTGCAATAATCCAGTGGTGCGCGGTGTGGTGCTAGACTGCCTGCGCTACTGGGTCAGCGAGTACCACGTCGATGGATTTCGCTTTGATGCTGCTGCTATTCTCGGACGCGATCCCTGGGGCGCACCGCTGGCTAATCCACCGCTGCTAGAAACCCTTGCTTTTGACCCCATTTTAGGAAAGTGCCGACTAATCGCGGAAGCCTGGGACGCCGGAGGACTGTATCAGGTTGGCTCATTTCCGAGCTACGGGCGGTGGGCAGAATGGAACGGTAAATTCCGCGACAGCATCCGGCAGTTTCTCAAAGGCGACGGCAACGTAGGAGATATGGCACAGCGATTGCAGGGGTCTCCCGATCTCTATCGCCACGCTGATCGCCCTCCGGCTACCTCAATCAACTTTATCACGGCCCACGATGGCTTTACTCTGGCCGATCTGTTTGCCTACAGCGAGAAGCACAACGAGGCCAACGGCGAAAACAACAACGACGGAGCCAACGACAACTATAGCTGGAACTGTGGCGTAGAGGGAGAGACAACCGATCCTCACATTAATGCCCTGCGGAATCGGCAGCGGCGCAATGCGATCGCCATCCTCATGGTTAGTCAAGGAGTCCCGATGCTGCTGATGGGCGATGAACTAGGGCGCTCCCAGCAGGGAAATAACAACACCTATTGCCACGACAACGAACTGAATTGGCTCGACTGGACCCTGTTAGAAGAAAACGCTGATTTTTTCCGCTTCGTCAAGCACCGCATTGCCTTTCGTAAAGCTCATGCAGTTCTCCGCAACCGCTGGCACTTCCAGAATCGAGATACCGCCGAAAGCGGCTATGCCGATATTACTTGGCATGGAACCCGAGCCTGGATCGCTGATTGGTCCCACTCTAGTCGGACTTTAGCGTTCCTTCTAGACGGCAAACACGCTCAAGGAGGAAGTGCTGACAATTATATTTACGTGGCGATGAATATGTACGCTCACGCCCTCAATTTTGAACTGCCGCAGTTGCCAATCGGGTTGCAGTGGCACGTCTCTGCCAATACTGGCTGCCAGCCTCCGGAAGATAGTTGGCCCCCGGGACACGAACCAAAACTGCCCGATCAACAGAACATCTTAGTGGGCGATCGCTCGACGATCATTCTGGTTGGTCGCTAAAGGAGAAGACCTAAATTTTGAATTTCTGTTAGTTTACACCTAGCTACCGATGTCTTTCAACGCAACTCTCAAACACACTGACAATACGGCTGAAATCACTCTATCAGGAGAACTCGATGCCGCTGGCGCTCCTCTATTCAAGCAAAAGATTGAGGAAGCGGCACACCATTCTTTAAAACGCCTAGTTTTGATCATGAGAGATTTGGAATACATGGCTTCTGCTGGTTTACGAGTCCTCATTTTCGCTAAGCAGAAAATGGGCAGCCAGGTTGAGCTCACCATTGTGGACGCGCCGGAAATGGTGATCTACACGATCAAGCAAACGGGTTTTCATCACAGTATCGTTCTCAAGAATGAGGCGGTACTATGAATCCTTTGGTCGTCAGTGGTACGCTGGAGTCTTTAAGGGCGATCGCCCAGTATGTCAAAGCGGCGGCCCAAGAAGCTGGATTGGAGCCAAAAAAGGCTTATCAACTGCGTTTAGCCGTCGATGAAATTGCGACTAATGTGGTGATGCACAGCTATCAAGGAGCTACAGGAAATATTACTTGCCAAGCCTTCTTGACTGAAGAAACTCTCACCATTGTTCTAGAAGATACTGGCGCACCTTTTGATCCGACTCAGTATGTACCAGATACGCTGGATCAGCCCTTAGAACAGCGCGCGATTGGCGGCTTGGGAATTTATTTAGCGACTCAAAATCTCGACCGGTTGGAATATCAGCGAGTCAGCCAGCGAAACCGCAATCTTTTAGTCAAAGCCCTAGGAGATGGGGAAATTGTCCCTACGGGACGGGGAAAGGGAAAATTGTCCCTACGGGACGGGGAAAGGGGAAACTGTCTCTGCGAGACGGGGAAAGGGGAAACAGTGATTAGCGATCAAGCTAACTAGCTAATTTGATAACTGTTAAGTTCTCCCTTTTACCTTTACCCTTTCCCCTTTTCCCTGCGCCGTGCTTCCTGCGGAAGAACGGCGTAAACGCGTTAGCGTCTGGCGCTTCCCCCTTACCCTTTGCCCTTTTCCCTGCGCCTGGGTTGCTTTCCCTTCTTTAGATACTAGGGCTAGTAAAACTATGTCCGTCAGAAACAGAGTTTTTAATTCGTTTAACTTTTCTTGGCGATCGCGTCTGTCTCGGCAGATCGTGCTGCTGTTGTTTATGAGCCTGTTTGCCGTTGAAGGGATTTTGCTGATTCCTTCCCTGGGGCGAAAAAAACAAGAGCTGCTTTCCCAGATCAGAAGCGTGACCGAAGGAAAATTAACCTGGGTACTGCAAGATATGGAGCAGGCGACTCCTGAAGAATTGCTCGCTCGATTCCAACAACTGCAACAGGTGAGTCCTCAAATTTTAGGGGGAGCTATTTATACTCCAGACGGAAAATTAGTAGGGGAATTTGGGGAGATGCCCGAACGTCTGCTAGCTCAGCTAGAGGGGGCTCACCAGCGCCAACTGTATCAGGAGTCTCGCTATGACAAAGCGTGGAAAGTTTCGGAGCTACCGATTGAAATAGAGAATCAGCAGCTCGGAGACTACACGCTGGTTCTTTGCCACGATGCTTCATCAATTAACAGCGAGCTTTACAGCTACGCCCTCCGTATTCTTGGTTTAGTGACTATTATTGCTGCTGTTACGACTTTAACGCTGAGGCTAGCGCTAGAACCAATTGTTATTCAACCTGTTCTACAGTTAAAACGAGACTTGATTAAAGCGGGAGTCGCAGTCAGCCAAGACTGTGCTCCGCCTCTGTTTCGCTCGGCTACCCTCAAGCGCAATGATGAGTTGGGAGACGTGATTGTTGCCTTTGAGCAAATGTTTGAGCGGATTACAGAAGCTATTCAAAAGCGCAAATTGGCAGAATCGGCTCTTCAGGAAAGTTTAGCTCAACTGCAACAATATTCAGAAAAGCTCGACGCTGAGCTTCAAGAAGGAAGACAGATGCAGCAAAATTTTCTGCCTCCTGCTGAGGCGATTAACTGTCTGTTGCTCGACAAGCAGCGCTGGGAAATTGCTACTTTCTTTAAACCGGCTCGTCAGGTATCCGGAGATTTTTATGACGTTTTCGAGCTTCCAGACGGATATCTTGGTTTAGTCATTGCCGATGTTTGTGGGAAAGGGGTAGGCGCTGCCCTGTTTATGGCTCTATTTCGCAGCCTGATTCGGATATACGCGATGGAGCCTGAACAAGGAAGTACCGTAGAGGTAGCGGTTCCTCCCGCTCTAGAGCATCAGTGCCGAGCTTTGCAGGCAGTTGCTCTCACGAATGACTACATCGCCGAACATCACGGTAGCCTAGGCATGTTCGCTACGCTCTTTTTTGGGGTCTTAGATCCGGCTACTGGTTCAGTGACCTACATTAATGGGGGACACGAATCTCTTGCAATTCTGGGTGCTCAGGGCCAAGTTAGAGAAACTCTCCACTCTACTGGACCGGCTGTGGGCATGTTTGCGGGTCAAGCTTTTGAAATTCGCAGCTCTTCTCTCCAGCCAGGAGAAACCCTAGTGGGCTATACAGATGGCATTCCAGAAGCTCGCGCTGCCAATGGCGCATTCTACACCAGAGAGCGTCTGCTAGGGGTAATCAACCTGCCGACAGCTTCTGCTGCTGCCTTACTCGAGCGCATTGCGGCTAGCGTTTTTACTCATACAGGTCAAGCGGAACAGTTTGACGATATGACTCTGCTAGCTGTGCAGTGGACAGCTTCACTTCATGATTAACTAACTTTCATTTTCCTTAAATTCCCAAACTTTCATGGCTAAGTAAAAATGAGTTGAGGTAATGTAATAGCGATCGCTAGCACTGTGGTTGTTGTTAATTGTTCCTCTGAGGCGCTGCTACTGCCACTAGACTTTTGCAAGGGCTTAAATAGTATTTTTGACGACAGCCTTTAACGTTTTCACAAAGAGAATTGGAATAAATTTAACTGTTAGCTAGCTGAAATCCATTTGGGCCTATTGTTCGCTCAAGCTGTTTTGAGAATGAAGTCTGAAAGATTTCCAAAATTGATCGTACAAAAACTACCCGGGATATTTTTGCCTGCAACAAAACGCTTACTTAAAGATTTTTATTGATGGTTTAGTTCTCAGTAAAAATTTACCGAAAGCTTTGAGCTTTCATGTGTTCAATATTACTTATTAACTCACAAACTATGGTCACTACTACCCCAGTTACTACCAATCAATCGATCGATGAATTGTGCATCAATTCCATTCGCTTTCTCGCGATTGATGCCGTCCAAAAATCTAACTCTGGTCATCCCGGTCTGCCGATGGGGGCGGCTCCAATGGCGTTTGTGCTTTGGGATCAGTTTATGCGGTACAATCCCAAAAATCCTCAGTGGGCGAACCGCGATCGCTTTGTGCTGTCTGCCGGACATGGTTGCTTATTGCACTACGCCCTTCTCTATTTAACCGGGTACGAGAGCGTCGGCATCGAAGACCTCAAGCAGTTTCGCCAGTGGGGCTCTCAAACTCCCGGTCATCCCGAAAATCATATTACAAAAGGCATTGAAGTAACCACTGGTCCCCTCGGACAGGGCATTGCCAACGGTGTCGGTTTAGCAATGGCAGAAGCTCACCTAGCCGCGATGTTTAATAAACCGGATGTCACCCTCGTAGACCATTACACCTATGTGATTTTAGGCGATGGGTGCAATATGGAGGGAATTTCCGGCGAAGCCTGTTCTTTAGCCGGACACCTCGGGTTAGGCAAGCTGATTGCTCTCTACGACGATAATCATATCTCCATCGATGGCTCGACCGATCTCGCCTTTACGGAAGATGTCGGCAAACGCTATGAAGCCTACGGCTGGCACGTTCAGCATGTCGAGAACGGCAACACCGATGTTGAGGCCATTGCCAAAGCCATTGCGGCTGCTAAAGCCGTCACCGATAAGCCGTCACTGATTAAAGTAACCACAACCATTGGGTACGGTTCCCCCAACAAAGCCAACACCCACGGCGTACACGGTTCGCCGCTAGGAGATGAAGAACGGCAAGCGACTCGCGAGAACCTGGGCTGGTCTTACCCAGAATTCCACGTTCCGGAAGACGCGCTCGCTCGCTTCCGCCAAGCCGTTGAGCGCGGCGCTGAAGCAGAACAGGAGTGGAACCAGCGCTTTCGTCGTTATCAGTCAGAATATCCCGAAGCGGCGGCTCTCTTCGAGCGTATGATCAGCGGTACCTTACCGGAAGGGTGGGACAAGGTGCTTCCCAGCTACACCCCGGAAGAAAAGGGCAATTCAACCCGCAACCACTCTGGAATCGTCCTCAATGCCCTTGCTGGCGTGTTGCCGGAACTGATTGGCGGTTCTGCCGACTTAGCTCCGTCCAATAAAACTTTGCTGAAGTCTTCTGGAGACTTTCAAAAAGATGCCTACGAGAATCGCAACCTCCGCTTTGGCGTCCGCGAACACGGCATGGGAGCTATTTGTAATGCCCTCAGTTTACACAATTCTGGCCTTATTCCCTACGGTGCGACCTTCCTCATCTTCTCCGACTACATGCGCAACCCGATTCGGTTATCTGCCCTCTCCCAGGCAGGCGTGATCTGGATTATGACCCACGATTCCATTGCCGTTGGCGAAGATGGACCGACTCACCAACCCATCGAGCAAATCCTGACTTTAAGAGCGATTCCCGACCTGGTTGTGATTCGTCCTGCCGATGGCAATGAAACCTCCGGGGCTTACAAAGTCGCCATCGAGCGTCGTCATGCTCCGACTCTCCTCGCGCTGAGCCGTCAGAACCTACCAAATTTAGCGGGCAGTTCGATCGAAAATGCCACCAAAGGAGCCTACGTCCTCTCCTGCGGCAATGCTCCTGAAGAAATTGAGCTCATCCTCATCGGTACTGGCTCGGAAGTGCAGCTTTGTGTGGAAGCCGCCGACATTCTGCGATCGCAGGGCAAAAAAGTCCGGGTGGTTTCGATGCCTAGTTGGGAACTCTTTGAAGCCCAAGGCGAAGAGTACAAAGAAAGTGTCCTTCCTAAAGCAGTCAAAAAGCGGATCGCTATTGAAGCCGGAACTACTATCGGCTGGTGTCGCTACGTGAGCGATGAAGGTGCTATTATTGGTCTTGATCGCTTCGGGGCTTCTGCACCGCAAAGCGTCGTCATGGAACAATTTGGGTTTACGGTGGATAACATCCTCTCCCAAGCTCAAAAGTTGTTAGGCTAACGACTAGCTTCTGTCTAAAATCCTACCTCATACTTCCTGCTCTATTGAGGACGGGGAGTATGAGTTTTGTCTGTGCTTTTGACATGGTTTCGCTTTCTTCCAGCAGAATTTGCTTGACTAACAGGGGCAAGTCTCTTATCTGCCAAACAATTCTCTGCTTGCAGGACTAACTTGAACAGTTTGCTAGTCGCTTGGTCAAATTGATATTTTTTCTGTTTTGCTAGACACTGACACTATAGATAACACATCAAAAAGCAGATAAGCTACTTCGTGCGTCGAGATTCAATCTTTTACAAACTCTTTCAACAATACCCCGCTTTACTCTTTGAACTATTAGCTAATCCTCCAGAAAATGCTTCTCAATACAGATTTGAATGCGTCGCTATCAAAGAACCCAAATTTGAAATCGATGGAGTATTCCTGCCACCGGAAACAGAGCCGGGGGTCGTCTATTTTTGTGAGGTCCAGTTCCAGAAGGATGAAAGGCTGTATGAAAGAGTATGGGCAGAATCCTCCTTATATTTCTACCGGAACCGGGACCGATTTAGCGATTGGCAAGCCGTTATCATTTATCCTTCCCGCAATATCGAACAAAATGATCTTTACCCCCATCGGGGATTACTCCGCAGCCCACAATTTCATCGCATTTATCTAGACGAGTTAGGGAATATCCGTCAATTACCTGTGTGGGTCGCGCTGTTGATGCTGACTACGGTAGAGGAAAGCCAAGCAGTAGAGGAAGCCAGATATTTGCTAGAGCGTTCCTCGGCTGAACAGCCCGAAGCTGTTAGTCGTGCCATCATAGAGCTAATAACGACGATCATTATCTATAAGTTCGAGCGCTTAAATCAGCGGGAAGTGGAACAAATGCTAGGAATTACTCTAAAGGAAACCAAAGTCTACCGGGAAATTAAGCAAGAGGGACGCGAAGAAGGACGACAAGAGGGACGACAAGAGGGACGACAAGAGGGAGAGCGATCGCTCATTTTCCGATTACTCACTCGACGGGTCGGAGAATTACCCCAGAAAGTCCGTCAGCAAGTGGAAGCTTTGTCTTTAGAGCAGTTAGAAAAACTGGGCGAAGCCCTGCTCGACTTTAGCAGCCTGGCTGATTTACAGGTTTGGTTGGAAACGCTTGGTGACTAACGGGAAGCAGTCAAGCAGTAGTACATATATACTATAAACAAGGCTTTTTATTTGAGAAGCCGATACTTGGAAAAACTTGACTGTTTGGGCAGAATCCGTATGCAACTCGCCGAAATCCTCGAACGACTTCACCACCCCATTCCCAATCGTTCTCTGAGTACCAAAAGACTCAGCGGGACGGATATTAGTTATGTTTCCTGGTATGTGTTGTGCGATCTCCTCGACGAGCGCTGCGGTATCGATGGCTGGGAGTGGAAGCAGATCGACTGTCAGCAAATTGGCAATAAGCTAACGCAGACATGGGAATTAACCGTGATTGGCAGCGATCGCCGTCTCTCTCGTCAGGCGACCGGAGATGAAAATATCGATACGAGCAACTACGGCTCACCCACCACCAACGTCGAGGCGCAGTGTTTAAGACGCTGCTGCTCTAAATTTGGCCTAGGACGCGACCTGTGGCGGAAAAGCCAGTCGAAAGCCAGCTTCCGCCGTCAGCCACAGCAACATAAAGTGACCCCCATTTCTCATAAACAGGGGCAGATTTCGCGGGAAGAATGGCTCACCAAGTTTGGAACTTCCTGATAGGGGAGATTGTCGCGTCCGCGACGGGGAAAGAACACTTAATTAAGGAACAAGCTAATTTATTCCCCTTTCCCCCTTCCCCTTGGCCCGCAGCGCAAGCTGCTTTCCCCCTTCCCTGCGCCTGTGGCGGTTCAAGCTACATAGAGTGAGGATGAGTTTCCTCGATCGCTCGATTCAGATTCCAGGCGGCACTGATTAAAGATAGATGCGTAAAGGCTTGGGGAAAGTTACCCAACGCTTCGCCACTGGCCCCAGTCTCTTCGGCGTAAAGTCCTAAATGATTGGCGTAGCTCAACATCTCTTCAAAAATGAGTCGGGCTTGGTCCAGGTGCTCGGGGTTATCTCGTCCTGCCCGAGTCAGAGCCTCAACGAGCCAAAAGGTACACAGGTTAAAGGTTCCTTCCTGACCGGAAAGGCCATCGCTCGAATCTGCTGCGCTATATCGATAGACGAGACTGTTAGACAGCAGACCGCCTCGTTCAGGCGATCGCATGATCGAATCGAGGGTTTTGAGCATGCGCGGATCGCTTGGTGCCATAAAAAATACCAGCGACATAATTAGAGTACTCGCGTCGAGGGTCTGGCAGTCGTAGTGCTGCACAAAGGCTCGTCGCTCTTGGCTCCAGCCTTTTTCCATCACTTCTTCATAGATGCGATCGCGCACCTGTATCCATTTTTCCCGCTCCGCTGGAAACGAGCGCTTATCCGCCAGACGCAGCCCCCGGTCCAGGGCGACCCAACACATTAGTTTTGAGTAGACAAACTGTTTTTGTCCGCCTCGGGTTTCCCAAATTCCCTCATCAGGACGCTGCCAGTTGTCGCACACCCAATTAACCAAGCGCCGCAGATAGGTCCACAGCTCGTAGGAAATCGGCGCACCATGCTTGTTATAGAGATACACCGAGTCCATCAGCTCGCCGTAAATATCGAGCTGGAGCTGGTCATAGGCTCCATTGCCAATTCGTACTGGAGCCGAGCCTTGATAGCCTTCTAGGTGGTCTAAAATTTCTTCTGTGAGTTCGTGCTGACCCTCGATGCTGTACATAATTTGCAGCGCTCCGTCAGCGTCCATCTCGTGACAGCGAGCTTCCAGCCAGCCCATAAACTGAGCCGCTTCTTCGGTAAATCCGATCCGCAACAACCCATAGAGGGTAAAGGCCGCATCCCGCAGCCAGGTATAGCGATAGTCCCAGTTGCGTTCGCCACCGAGTTCCTCGGGCAATCCGCAGGTTGGAGCCGCAACAATAGCTCCGGTGGGTGCGTAAGTCAGCAGCTTCAACACTAAAGCGGAGCGTTCCACAATTTCCCGCCAGCGTCCTTTATAGGTGCATTGAGAAAGCCACCGCCGCCAGTAGGCAACGGTATTTTCAAACAGAGCGATCGCTTCTTCGTGATGGAGAGGAAGACCGCAGCCTGCATCGGGTTCGACTTCCCGCAGCACAAAAACGGCAGTCTGCCCTGCCTCTAGGGTAAATTCGGCCCACACCCCGCCCTCGTCCTGCTGGAGGGGAACGTCAGTCACCAGAGCAAGGCTGAGTTCAGAGGAGACAAAGCAGGCTCCGTTAGCCGTGACGGTGGTGCGATGCCTGTCTTGAGCATAGTTAAAGGCAGGGTAGCACTCCAGGCGGAAGGTCATACGGCAGCGAATCCCCCTCACCTGGCGCACCAGCCAGTGATGTCCTCGCTCCTGGGCTGCTTTACCAACGGGCATAAAATCGATAATATCGCCGACGCCACAGGAAGACAGAAAGCGGGTGACTAACACATTGGTTTCGGGCCAGTAAAACTGCTTGTGCGTCACGTCTTCCATGGCAGAAGTAATCTGGAAGTGCCCCCCCTGGCGCTTGTCAAGGAGTGCCGCAAACACGCTAGGAGAGTCATGCCTCGGAAAACAAAACCAGTCGATCGAGCCATTTTTCCCCACCAGAGCCGTGGTATGCATATTGCCAATAATGCCGTAATTCTCGATGGGTTGATATTCCATAAAGATATAAATATATTTGACGCATAGTTTACAAAAGGAAAGCAGCTTGCGCTGCGGGCCAAGGGCCAAGGGGAAGGGGGAAAGCAGCTTGCGCTGCGGGCCAAGGGCCAAGGGGAAGGGGGAAAGGGAGAATAAATTAGCTTGTTCCTTAAATTAAGTGTTCTTTCCCCGTCCCGGAGGGACAGTTTCCCCTTTCCCCCTTCCCCGTCGCGAACGCGACTCCCCGTCCCGCACCGGACATCATGCCGCTAGAGCGTTCAACTTTTCCCACACTAACTGTTGATAGTGTTTATCTTGACACTGTTTGGCCAGCCACGTCTCAAAAAGTTCTTGGTAGAGTAAACAGCACATTGATTCATCTAGGACGGCTGGAATCACTTTTTCCAATCGCACAATGACAAATGCATTCTCAAGACAGATTGGCGGCAGTACCTGACCGGGTTTACTCACAAGCAGTCTCTGGGCAATTTGAGGATTTAACGAACAGACGGCGACCGGTCCAACGAGGCCGTTGGTGATCGCTTTGGAGTCTTGAGAGTATTGCTGAACTAGGTCAGTAAAGGACTCTTCCTCTTCAACAAGACGAAAATAAAGTTCCTGAGCAATTCCTTTATCGGGATTGACAAGCCGTGAGTAAACAACTTTATCCAGCTTACTTTTGTGGTTTATAAAAGCGATCGGTAATTCTTTTTCCCACGTGGCTCGTTTGAACTTCTCGATCTTGAGCTTGCGAGTGAGCGCTGCTACTATTTGCTGACGAGCCGTCTCGTGTTGAACATCACCATCAATTCGTTGACTGGCTAAAAACTGTTGATAGGCATTTTCTTGCTCCTGGGGCGTACAGTCTATCGTGCTAATGGCCTCGTCAATAATCAGCTCCCGCTGTAGTTGAGAGAGCAAGTTGTATCGTCCCAGCAGCGAAATAATTTCTTGAACGGGTTCTCTGTTGGTTTCGGTTGGTCGAGTATCCAGCATTGTAGCAGTTCCCATACTAGTGAGGTACAAAGCTTTTAGGTTTGAAGCAGGAGGCAGGTGTTACGTGTCCCTCAGGAATCCGAGATATGCCAGATTACTTTTTCTAATTAAGAAGAAACTACAGCAAAGTCACAGGCTTCGCTGTATGCAACCGTTGTTTCCCGGAGGCACTCCGCCGCCAAACTTTCCGGGCAGCGATCGCCCAAAAAGTTTGGCGCGTAGCATCAGTTAAGAGTTACACAAGAGGCTCTACATCTGGAGCCAGCTTGGCCAGAACTTGTTCGGCAACGGCTTCACCGAAGATCTGTGTATCGGTCACAGCTCCCTTGATGGTATGAACACCAGAGAACACGCGGCTGAAGGCGAACTCTTCTGCGAGCTGCTCGAAGCTCTCTACAGAGCGCACAATGCCAGGCGTGTCGGGAGAAACCACATCAAACGCGTAGTTCTCGCCAAAGAGCTCTTCCCAAATCGGAGCCACGGCCATCACCATGGTTCCATGACCAGAAACGTAGTCTGGGAACGGAGGATCTTCTAAGAAATTCTCCCACTCTGGGTCGAGTAGTTCTTTGATGGGCTGAGACGGACGCGGGATCTGATGGGTGTACTTAGCATCCCAAGCCACCTGAATCGCATCAGCGAGAGCGATGTTGGTTAAGAAAAATGCTTGGATGTTATCTTCTAAGGAAAGCTCTTCCCGGATAGAGATTTCCGCAAGCATGTGGTTGAGGTGCTTGTTCGGCTTGTAGGAATCACCTCGGTCGATGAAGTAGAACTTCGCAATCTCGGCCTGGTCCGGAGTCCGCGTGATTGTCGTCAGTTCGGTGTCTTCTTTTCCACCGAGCGCGGCGACAGCCTGTAAGTCTTGAATGTAGGCTTCGCTGTCTCGGGGGTCTGGAGCAGAGAGTGCAATAATCTCATCGGTGCTGTCGATGGCCCAAGGCTCGGCATCATTGCCGTAGCCAGCACCAACCGAAATACCGCTACCGTTGTCATCTGGTCCCCAGAAGAAAGGATCGTTGGGATCTAAAGACTCAAACGGGTAGTTATCAGGGTCGTCGGTTTCTAGCTCATCCTCCCGTGACAGGAGTAATTCCTTAGCAACGCGCATCCCGTAAGCCATACCCATCATTTCGGCGGCGGGATCGGCTTCGATTTCATCGATGGAGCTTCCTAGCTGCTCGTTGAGCTGGTCGCGCTGCTCTGGGAACAGCTCGGCTAGAGAAGTGTAGGCAGCACCGGCGATCGCCGCTTCGAGGGAGATTCCCTCCGTAGACATATTGATCTCGGAGAGATCGATGCCGTAAGCCTCGAATTCACCGGTAATGCCAGCATAGACGTTGTACATGGAAGAGGCTAGAAAGGCTCCGGCCCGCGTTCCTTGCGGAGGCGCAGCTCCCACCTCTTCAAACTCGTCATACAGGTACTCATTGGAGGACAGGTTCATCCCTGTTGCCATCCAGTCGAGGACGACATCGGTGTTCGGGGATGAAACTAGCTCAGCATCGAAGTTGTTGTCGGGGTTGCTATCCTGTCTGGGTCGGAGGGAATCTCCATCGATTTCAGCGATCAGGTAGTAAGAACCGGGAGGAACATAGGAGGTAATGTTCTCGTAATCGATGGTAACGGTGCGAGATTCCCCAGGTCGCAGTCCTCTGAGTCTGACGCCTTCTACCGTCGTTAATAGTCCGTCGTTGACCTCTTTTTCAGTTCTCTCAAGAACTCGTGTATTAATCACTGAGTCGGACGATGCGTAGAGATTCAAATCTACGCGACCGCCTACTCGTCTATCACCGACGTTAGTAATAGAAACTGTAACCTCACCAGGATCGCCCATGGTGACACCATCGGGAAGGTCAAATGACTCAATTTCAATCGCCAGATCTCTAGCCATTGTTCAAAACTCCATTAACAGTAAAAAACGGATGACACAAGTGAACTAATCTATAAAGTTAGTAGGGACTTTAGCTGTCGATTGCCCTGGGATGAAGCTTTACTTCACTATCCATAAGTGCCTTTTAGTTTGAGAATAGTAGAAAAGGACTTGTCCTCAATCCCTGGCAGTTGCGCTTATCCTTTACAAGAGCGGAAAGCGGCTAGCTTTTTTACTAACTCATTCAACTGTTCACAGTAGTAAGTTACTGGTGCTTATCCAAGCTGAAAAGTTTTTTTTGAGAAGATAGATGAAAAAATATTTCTATTGCCAAAAATCAAAATATTAACTTCTTTTGTTTAAAATTCTGTTGAGAGCTTTCAAAAATCTTTGACAAAAACCACAAACAATAGCACGGTTTTTTCAATACAATGTTTTCTTTTAGGCTAACTTAATATTTTTTTAAAACAATTGTCGATATTGGCACAAAGATATAAAGTATTAAGTTAGCTATTGACTTGGATTGATCTTACCAAAAACATCAATTTAAAAGACCTGATTCACTTGTGAAATGGCGATAGGCCTTTCTTTTTCAAAAGTTAAAACAACGAGGTTTATTGAGGATCTTTATTTTTAACTTCTCAAAAATACCTGTTGTTAGTTTTCTATCAGTAATAAGCTCAGGCTAACCGTATTTTTGCTTGAGTAATTTGTTGAAGATTTAAAAGTCTTAGTGTTCAACGGCACGGACCGACTGATTTTCAATAAGTACTGCTATCTCAGTATCAACTGCTTGCTATTGAGTGAGGGCAAGATTCTTTGAACCCTTCGGTCAGAGACTGGGAGGCGATCGCGCTCCCAACCACTCAGCCGTCGCCTCGCTCTGATATCAGCAAGCTTGATGTGACGAAAACAGGGTGCGATCAGCGCTGTTTTCCCCGCAACAATTCAAACTAAATTATATATAAGGAGAACTCATGTCCAAGCCAGTCTTGTTAGTCGTAGACTACGATCTCCAGGTTCTACAGTCGATTGCCAAACATCTCACCGACGAATACGGCGATCGCTTCCAATCACTCCAGGCCCATTCCTGTGAAGAAGCTCTCAAAACCCTTAAGATTCTCAAGCTCCAGGAACGAGCCGTGGCGCTCATTTTGGTCAACCAGCAGATGCCAGAAATTTCTGGAAGCGAGTTTCTCGAACATTCCACCGATGTGTTTCCAGAAGCGAAGCGAGTTCTCGTCACCGTTAATGGCGAAATTCAGCCCGTCAACACCGCCAAGATTGACTACTTCCTGCCTCAGGTCAACGGTTCTCCCACTGAAGAACTCTATCCAGCCCTTAACGACCTGCTCGAAATGTGGCAAGAAGACTACACTCCCTCTATTGAAGGAATTCGGATTATTGGCAACCGCTGGTCTCCAAAGCTCTATCAAATTAGAGATTTTTTGGCGCGCAACTGGGTTTCCTATCAGTGGCTCGACGCTGAGACAAAAGAAGCTCGCAGTTTGAAAAAGTGGTTCTTCTCAGAGGAAGAATCATTACGCCAGCCTTTAATTCTGTTTCCCGATGGCTCCAAACTGGTTGAGCCAACCAAAGAGGAAGTGGCTGAGAAGATTGGCTTAAAGATGCGTGCTGAAAAGCCTTTTTATGACCTCGTTGTTGTCGGTGCGGGTCCGAGTGGACTAGCCGCCGCCATCTACGGAGGCTCAGAAGGACTGCGCACTGTACTAATCGAACGCGAGGCTCTTGGCGGGCAAGCGGGAACGGCTCCTCAAATCGACAATTACTTGGGCTTTCCCGTAGGCTTAAGCGGCGACGACCTTACCAGACGGGCTGTTGCTCAGGCCAAAAAATTTGGCGTCGAAATTCTGATTCCTCAGGAAGTTAAGAGTATCCGTGTAGAAGATCCCTATCGGTTTGTCACCTTGGCAGACGGCACCGAGATTGCTGCCTATGCCATTCTGCTAGCCACAGGCGTTGCTTACCGCAAGCTAAACGTTCCTAGCGTAGATCGCTTAACAGGAGCGGGAGTTTACTACGGCGTTGGCAAAAAACCGGCCACCTGTAGCAACGAAGATATCTTTATCATCGGGGCGGGGAACTCTGCTGGAGAAGCCGCACTTTACTTCTCCGAACGCGCCCATAGCGTCAACATCATTGTCCGCGGCAGCACCCTCACCAACAAGATGTCCCAGTATCTCATCGATCTGATTGACTCGACCGAAAACATCAAAGTCTGGTTAAACACCAACGTGATCGACGCTAAAGGAACGGAGAGGTTGGAAGCCCTGACCCTCGATAATTCTCTGACGGGCGAACAGGTAACTCTCAGTGCCGATATGCTGTTTATTCTCATCGGGACAAAACCCCGTTCCGACTGCATGAGCAAGCTCCTCGCCCAAGATCCCCAAGGTTTTGTTCTCACTGGTCCTGATGTCCTGAGCAATAATAACGGGCATCAATGGCAACCAGAACGCGATGCTTTCTTGTTGGAGGCTAGCGTTCCGGGGATCTTCGTTGCTGGAGATATTCGACACGGCTCAATTAAACGAGTCGCTTCCGCTGTTGGCGAAGGTTCAGTCGCTGTCCAACTGATTCAGGAGTACCTCAAGCAGGTTTAAGCGAACATCTGGCCAGGAGGCCAGATGGGTAAAAGGGTAAAGGGGAAGGGGTCAAGGGAGCCATTGAATAACCTCCTTCCTTTTCTTCCATTGACGATTAGCGAGTACGCTCAGGATTTGAAGAACCTGCGCAGGCAGGTTTTGTCTGGATGGCAGCGGCTTCTGACCGCTACTGAAATCGAAAATGACGACTGTCCCAAACGCATCCTATTCAACAACGCCTTCTTTATACGCTAGGAGCAATATCACGATGTCTGAGCAAATTATTATCGAACCCTCGCTCCTGTCGGCCAATTTTGCCTATTTAGGAGCAGCGGCCCAGGAAGCAGAAGCAGCAGGAGTACCAGCAATTCAAATCGATGTTATGGACGGGCAGTTTGTGCCTAATCTCTGCTTTGGTCCTGGTATCATCGCGGCACTGCGTCCTTTAGTTAAGCTCAAGCTAGACGTTCATCTGATGATTGCTGCACCGGAGCGTTATTTAGAAGACTTTGCCCACGCCGGAGCCGATCGTCTGATTGTTCATCAGGAAGCCTGTACCCACCTGCATCGCACTCTCGTGAAGATTAAGGATCTCGGGATTGAAGCCGGAGTGACGATTAATCCTGGTACATCGATAGAAGCCATTGAAGAAGTTTTAGAGTGTGTTGACCTGGTGCAAATTATGACCGTTAATCCTGGCTTTGGCGGTCAATCGTTCATTGCTTCTCAGCTCGACAAAATCCGCCGTCTACGGACAAAACTCAGCGAACGAGCTATTCCTATTGCCGTTGATGGAGGCATTAATACCCAAACGGCTCCCCTCGTCGTCGAAGCCGGGGCTACTGTCCTCGTCGCTGGTTCGAGTGCCTACAACGCGAAACACTCGTTAGCCGAAAATCTCCGCCTCCTCCAGGAGGCGATCGCCGGGCCTCCTGCCCTCGTTACGCCACGCTAACAAGTCTGGCGTTGACCAAGTGAAGCGACAAGGATCAGGGATGTAGCTCTCTCAACGCCAATTGACGCTGAGAGAGCTAGTCATACCATCAGGAACAATGTCCCCTGTTCCCTAACTTAGGTCTGTGCCGTTTAGCCACCGATAGGCAAATAGACCCGAAACCGAGTATAGCCCGGTTCAGAACAACAGCGAACATCTCCATGATGATCGCAAACGACCACTCGAAATACGAAGTTTAAACCGATGCCTGTGCCTTTCCCGACCCCTTTGGTCGTGAAAAACGGCTCGAAGATTCTGTCTTGAATTTCTAGAGGAATGCCAGCACCGCTATCGGCAATTTCGACGAGTGCGCAATCGTCGGTGGCTGAAGTGCGAATCCAAATCGTTCCTTGTTGTTCGATCGCATCGATGGCGTTTTCAATCAGATGTGACCACACCTGATTGAGCGCGGCTCCGTTCCCGTAGATTAGAGGGAGCTCGCTCGCATACTCTCGCTTCACCTTAATTTGATGTTGCTTTAGTTTATAGCTGAGAATTGTGAGCGTACTCTCTAACCCTTGACAAATATCGAGGCTGTCTTTCTTCGAGAAAGAGCGATCTAGATGAGAGTAGGTCTTGACGGCGCTCACTAATTCAGTCACTCGCACAACACTGTTATCGAGAATGTTCAGCAAACTGGCTTCAGTGATCATCCTCTCTAATAGAGTCAGTAAATCCCTAAACGTCTCAGTCGTCGTGCGCTCACTGATATCTGCTAACTGCTCAGGAGTAATGCCAGCGGCGAGCAAACTCGAAGCGAGCCGCCAGCCATTGTCAATTTCTCGGGCTTCTAGCCAAGCGACTAGCTGATCCTCTAGCTCGATTTGGGTGAGAGGATCGAGGGAAAAATTGAGGCAGTCAGACTGAGATGCATAGGTACAAGCATTCTGTTTTAACCGGACGAGCACCTGCATCTGCTGCGGGGTGAGGGTCTGTTCCATGTACTTGAGCAGCAGAGTATAGCGCTTAGACATCGTTTCTTGTAGCTGACTGACGGCTCGATAAGCGGCAGAAGCAGGATTATTTAATTCATGGGCTAAACCCGCCGCTAATGTCGCTAAAGCCATAAATTTTTGATGAGTTTGGGATAGATGCTGTAACTCCTGCGTCCGTTGGCTGACACAGTTGAGCACAACTCTTCTAATCGAAGGGAATAGCGCAAGCATCTGCCAGAAACTGTCTTTGTCAAAAAAGTACACGCAGCTATTGCCCACGGCTAAGCCACTGAAGGGATAAATCATCGCCCCTAGCAGGGCCGTCTCCCCAAAAAAGGCATCCTTCTCATAGGTGTCTAAGACGAATTCTTGATTGTTGATTCTGCGCGATACGCGAATAGCTCCATTCAGAACAATGTAAAAGTGCTGGGCTGGCTCTCCCTGCTGGAAAAGCAGTTCTCCCGGCCGAAAACAAGCTTGAGTCCCCATATTCAAAAGTTCTAAGCGTTCTTGAATGGGTAATTCTTGAAACAGTGCGATCGCAGTTGGCATACTTAATGGCTCTCTCGATTCTAGTGTGAGCTGGTAGCTGCCCCAATGGGCATTCAGCAAGAAAGGATTTAGTAGACTGAGGAAAGATACTGATGGACGAGCTGAACCGCAACCGATCCCTCTCCAACGGCAGAAGCAACCCGTTTTATCGAGTTACAGCGCACGTCCCCAATCGCAAAAATGCCGGGAACGCAGGTTTCAAACAAAAATGGATCGCGCTTTAAACTCCAGAACGACTTTGGCCTGCCGCTCTCGATGAGCTCGTTCCCGGTAACGATGTAGCCATCGCGATCGCATTCAATAATTCCTTGCAGCCAGTTTGTGTTGGGCTTGGCCCCAATAAAAACAAACAAAGCATTGGCCTTGATGGTTGTGGTCGCTTCTGTTTGAGTATCGGCAAGGGTTAACGATTCTAATCTTTCGCTTCCCCGCGCCTCAATCACTTTCGTAAACGGTTTGACCCAAATGTTTGGCGCTGCTTGAATCCGGTCGATGAGATAGCGGGACATTTTGGCGGCTAAAGTCTCTCCCCTCAGCAAAATCGTCACCGAACGGGCATAGTGAGACAGACAAAGAGCCGCCTGTCCGGCGGAGTTAGCTCCCCCAACGATGTAAACTTCTTCATCCCGACAGGCGATCGCTTCGGTGGTGGCCGCGCCGTAATAGATTCCGGCTCCGGTTAGCTCCCGAATGCCCGGTACATTTAGTCTGGTGTAGCTCACTCCTGTCGCCACGATGAGCGTATGACAGCCAAGCTCGGTCCCGTCTGCTAAGGTAACGTGTTTGTAGTGACTGTTAACTGAAAGTTGGGTGACTTCCTGGGGAGCAATAATTTCTGTGCCAAATTTATACGCCTGGGCCATGGCGCGTCTGGCTAAATCTCCTCCTGACAGTCCCGCCGGGAAACCCAAGTAATTTTCAATGCGAGAGCTGGTGCCGGCCTGTCCACCAGGAGCTTGTTTTTCAATCAGAGCCGTTTTCAGCCCTTCTGACGCTCCAGAAACAGCGGCGGCTAAGCCAGCGGGTCCGCCACCAATAATAATTAAGTCGTAAAAGGGCATTTGAGCGCGAGTTTTGAGGCCGATTTTCTCGGCTAGCTCCCAGGTGGAGGGAGCAGCGAGCTGAGAACCATCGGGAAAGAGAATTAACGGTAGCTGGGTAAAATCTTGATTGGCCTGTTCCATGAGCTGACGCGCATCGCGATCTTTTTCCAAATCGCGCCACACGTAGGGAACGTGGTAGCTCGCCAAAAAATCTTTGATCTGGTGTGTTGTCGGCAGCCAGCGAGAGCCAATCACCTGAATGCGTTCGTGGCGCGACAGATAAGACAGTCGCCACACTTCTAGTAAGTCATTGAGGATGGGGTATAAATTAACCTCCGGCGGATCCCACGGCTTCATCAAATAATAGTCAATCTTCGTTTTGTTAATGGCATAAATCGCAACGCTCGTATCTGCATAAGCGGTTAGCAAAACTCGCTTAGCGTTTGGAAAAAATTCTCTAGCTTGTTCGAGAAACTCAACCCCGGTTATCTGAGGCATCCGCTGGTCTACCAAGAATAAGCCAACTAACTGGTTTCTCAACTTCAGTTGAGGAAGCATTTCCAGTGCTTTTTCTGCTGACTCTGAAGATAATACCCGGTACAACAAACCATATTTATGGCGTAAATCACGGACAATAGTGCGCAGGACTTCTGAATCGTCATCTACTACAATAATTATTGGCTTATTCATATCATGTTGCTCAATGCTTTAAGTTTGAGAAATTTTGCTTCATCGCCGCAAAAGCCCGATCAGTTAGGTTTTTTGAACCAGAAAGAGCGTATTTCTCGGGTTTGTTTCTGGTCCATAGGGATCTATAGTGGTTTATAACCTGGTGGAATCTACTCAGCAGCTAGCAAACGAGCGACAATCTGGAATGAGCTACCCAAGTTTTTCTGGCCCGCACTCCTCTGTTGCAACCATCAGCGACTTAGACATGAAAGCTCGGAAGCTCACCGGAGAACGACAATAGAGGGTACCCGAGCTCGGCTTGAGTTTTACTCCTAATTTTGTTGGCAGTAACGCTTTTTGATTTTCAAGAGATCGCGTTTTGTGCTTCGAGTTCCCTTAGCCGGACTGTAGTCCGCAGAGGCAGGTGTGGCGTCGAGTCTTTTTAAGCACCGATGATTGAGCTTATGCCTCTGCAAGCGACGCCAACTATCTAGTCAGCACTTTCTGCTCCTTCCGGGCGTCCTGAGTGATTGTGCCAGGTGTTCTCAGTCAGCCGGAGCCTCCTCCGGCTGCTGCTTCGAGCAAGCTCAAATGCTAACTGTGGCTCAATACAACAGCGCGATAGAACTTGCGGCATTTTAAACTTTAGCTGGTCTAGAGTTGTTAACTTCTTCAATTTACAAGTAAACAGTTTTAGACCGATTAAATCTAGATCAATTTGAGAACTTAAAGAGAAAGATTATCTGTTTGAGCGGCAAAAAGTCCTGGCATATTTAAGTCGACAAAATCAACCGCTTGAGATGAAAACCTATCCGAATCGGACCGTGTTGTTGGTGACGTATTGAAGAAGCACCACAAGCATCAAAGGCCGACAGCAACGCCCTCACCGTGGAGGGCGCAGTGTGGTAGATGCCTCTAAATACAGACCCTCGCTCTTGCTGGCATTCACTGTTTTCAGTCAGCTCAGCGTCTCCTCTCTTTCTCAGTACAGCGCTCGTCTTCTCCCGAGCGCTGGCTTGTCGCCCAAGCCAGATTCGACGAGCGGGCCTGCTGAGTCACTCCCTCAGCAAGCTAACCCCCAAGAGAGGCTTCTCTCTGTCAGCAAGCAGGCAGGGCTAGTTGAATCCCGCTCTGACCTATCGTTTAATTCTTTAAAGACTTTTAAGTTGCTGAGAGCATTTTTGAGTTCTTTTAATATGTTTCTTATTTTAGCTTGTTATTCTCAACATACCTGATAACCATAAAGGTACATTGATACTTCACGCTTTTAGAACCAAGTACATGACTGCCAATCACCAGGAAGAAAAAAGTGTTATAAAAACATCAGTTGCTAGCTCTCTCAAGGTGCAATTTAAGCTTCTCTGTGTTCAAAACGAACTCACGATTAGCGATATGTTAGAAAGATTAATTCATGATTTGGTAGAATCTGAGCGCGAGATTCCCAGTAATTTACCTTCTCCTCTTCAAGAGATCAAAGTTGTTAAAGGATATATTCCTAGCTCTCTCAAGCGAGAGTTTAAGCTCTTCTGTACGCAGAAGCAGATTCCGATGAACTTAGTCCTGTCCTATCTGATCAGAACTTGGGTTGAAGAGACAATTAGGAGTAGAAGAGAGGGCTCGGGGAGATAATCCGGGGCTCACTGTCGCCATTACGGACAAGAACAAGCAAGGCTAGTTGGACGTTTCGCTCTTGCACCACAGCCCAAATCAAGATTTTGAATTAGCATTATATCCATCGGCAGAAAGTTTTTCTAGGGCTTTCCCACCTAGTGATGATGCGCAAGGGAACCGACGTTCGCTTTAATAGTGCAGAACCAAAAAGGACAAATAACATGAGTCATCAACCAAGCGAAGATAAAGCTAGAAAACACGACTACGGGGACAGCACCAATCGAGTTCCTGCTGAAGAGCATCAAACCGTCGAAGAAGCCACGGTCAATCCGGGCGATCGCATGGCTGACAAACCCCAGTCTGTTGAAGAAAAGTCTGAACAAGTCGCGGTCGAATCTTGGGATCCGGTGGGAAAGGTTAAAGTACCGACTTACTTTGTTGCTGAAGGCGAAGAGGGCAACGAAGAAGCGCTGCACCATGTCAAAGATGCTGAGGAGATTGAGGATGTTATTCGAGAAGCTCGAGTGGATGAAGAAGGCAATCGGAAATGGTGGTAGGTCGCGAGTAGGGCAGTCAGCAGAATAGTTTCTGGCTAGAGTCAGTCTTGGTGAATCAGGAGGTGTTTACCCCTCTGACTCCTGCTGGCTCAAACATTGGTCTTTACAGCTTGTTGATGTAGAGGCCAATTAATTCTTAGTGCCGTGAGTTTTGGGGAGGTGAATCGAAAACGTTGTTCCTCGACCCAGTTGAGACTGAACGCTAATGCTGCCCCCATGAGACTGCACAATCTGGCGACAAAGATAGAGTCCAAGTCCACTGCCCGAACGCTTGTGGTTGCCCTTGCGGAACTGCTCAAAAATCGTTTTTTGCTCGTCGGTTGAGATCCCGCTGCCGGTATCTTCGACCTCTATCTCCACCCAAGGCTGCGGCTCGGAAAACGTCGCCAGCCGCACCTCCACAAAGCCGGTATCTGTGAACTTGATGGCGTTGCCAACAAGGTTAGTCAGTATGCGACGCAGCTCTAGGCGATCGCCTTCGATGTCTAGCATAGCGTCTGCACTGAGTCTGAGCTCAATGTCTTTCTCCTTAGCCAGTAGAGAGAGTTCGCTCACCACCTCGACTGCCAGTTCTCGGAGATCAAAGGAAATAAAGCTGAGGATTTTCTGGCCGACATCGTAGCAGTAAACTTCGAGTAGTGTATTAAGCATCTGCAGCAAATTTTGATTGCTGCCGATTATCGTACTCAGCGCCTCCTCCATTGAGGGAGTGACTTCCCCATAAACTCCTCGCTTGAGCAGCATTAACATTCGATCGGCTGCAACGAGCGGAGTTCGCAGATCGTGAGTCAGGCAGGAGACAAAGTTTTCTCGCTGATCGATACTGTGCTTGAGGCGCAGGAGAGAGCGCACTCTGGCCTGAAGTTCTTCGACCTTAACCGGCTTGCGAATAAACTCATCGGCTCCGAAGTCTAAGCCTTTCACGACGTCCGACTGTTCATGGGCGGTAATCAACAAAATGGGAATAAAGGGAAAATTTGGATTGTTGCGAATGCGCCGCGTCACCTCATAGCCGTCGATTCCGGGCATCATCACATCTAAGACGACTAAGGCTGGGGGATGTTCGGTAATTTTTTCTAACGCTGCATAGCCATCGTTAACGCAGTGGACCTGGTGTCCTTCCTGTTCCAGGGCTAACTGAACGAGAAATAAATTGTCTGGGGTATCATCAACGGCGAGTATATAGTTCGTCTTAAACTCTTGAGCAAACATACATTGGGAAATTTTCGATGAATAATTGTATCGATTTTATCGATTCCCGATCAACGATGAATGAGTCTTGCGGACTAAGTTTCGAGGATGCGAGGAATTTCGACTTGAAATAGAGACCCTTTTCCTAGGCGACTTTCGACCAAAATTTTTCCCCGCATCATTTTTACCAGAGAATCGGTAATAGCGAGTCCTAAACCCGTTCCCGAATGCTTGCGGGTTAGGGACTGATCGCCTTGTCGAAAAGCTTCAAAGATGTGCTTGAGCTGGTCTGGAGCGATACCAATGCCGGTATCTCTAACAGCAATCACGATGCGATCATCGTCTTGTTCGCGAATTTCTAAAAAGACTCCCCCCCGCTCGGTAAATTTGATGGCGTTGGAGATCAAATTTGTCAAAATGCGCTTCAGGTAGTTCCGGTCGTTAACAACAGCGTGATTCTTTAGTTTTGACTCCACGTGCAAAGAAATCTGTTTTTCGGTGGCGAGAGAGCGGAGTTCTTCGGCAGTAATGCTAGCAAGCTGAGCCAAATTGAGTTCTGTCAAATCCAGCTCTAGCTGACCCGCCTCAATTTTAGAAAAATCTAAGACTTCATTGAGCATGGTCAGCAGATTTTGACCGTTGTTGAAAATGCGATCCACCATATCTTTTTGGTGTCCCGTTAGAGAACCGTAGCGCTCGAGCAGCAGCATCTGCGAAAAGCCCATAATCGCATTCATCGGCGTACGCAGCTCGTGAGACATCGTGGCAAGAAACTGAGATTTGAGCTGAGAGACTTCTAACAGCTTGCGGTTTTGCTGCTCAATTTGGCGGCGCTGGCGATCTAGCTCCTGATTTTTCGCTCTGAGGAGTTCGTTGCTTTCCCGGAGCCGCTGATTAGCAACAGCGGCTCGTGTCTCGGCGCGGTGGACTCTGATGGCGTTGCGGAAGACGTAAGAGAGTGTTTCTGGGGTGACTCTCGATTTCGAGAGATAGTCGGAAGCTCCCGCTTTCATCAATTCTACGGCAATTTGCTCGTCCCCCTGGCCGGTTAGCACAATCAGGGGAACCTTCAAACCGAGCGCCTGGAGTTGCCTGATCAGCTCGAGACCGCTACGGTCCGGTAGACGATAGTCGAGGAAAACGCAGTCGAACAGCTCTTCTTTCAGGGTCGCGATCGCCGTGGCGCTGTCAACCGCTTCTGCTAAATTCATCTGGACGCCAGCCTTCTTCAACGCACGACCGACCGCCATCCGATCTACTTCGTCATCATCAACCACCAAAATGTTATAGGTTTCGCTCATGAGCATTTGCTGAATTTTCCGAGCACCTCATTGGCATCAGGGGGCGAGCCAACGTGGAGGTACTGTTGGTCGAGAGTGGGCTATGGCATCTCGCACAGCGCCCAATACTTATTAAGAGTCACGATTGCCTCCGCAAAATTAGCAAATGTTACAGGTTTGAGAATATACCCGGCAACGTTTAAGTTATAGGCTTCTACTCGGTCTTTATCCTCATCGGAGGTCGTGAGCACAATCACGGGAGTAGCCTTTAGCGCTGGGTCGGCCCGCAGTTCTTTTAGAAACTCCAGTCCGCTCATTCTCGGCATATTGAGGTCGAGCAAGATGAGTCGTCTAGTTCCTGGCACAGCAGCAGCTCCGTCGTGAGTCCGCAGCATCTCAAGAGCCTTAATGCCATTGTCTGCCACGTACAGAGGGTTAGAAATATTGCTTTTCCTAAACGCTCGTTTGACGTTCATGACATCTACTTCGTCATCTTCGACCAGCAGAATATTAATCATTCTGTCTTCCATAATCTTGATGCTGAATGCCGGAATACAACGGCACTAAGTTAGCGATTGTGACGAGCTTCCGTACCTTGAAATTGTAGAAAATAGAACTCCGAGAGTCTTCGGCATTTGGTAAGAACTCCACGAGCCGGCCTCGTCTACCTTAAGTTAGAAATGCTGCCCCCGGTGACCAGCATTTTTTAGCAGTAACCCGTGACTGACTATTAGTGCTTATTCAGTGATTAGTTATCGAAGCGCTGGCTAATCTGGTCACTGGTCACTGACGATAGTTACTTCGGCCAGGTAAAGCGAAAGGTTGTTCCTTTGCCTAGCTCAGAGGTGAGCTGAACCGTTCCTCCTTGATTTTCGACAATTTTCTTGACAATAGACAGACCAATTCCCGTATTCTCTGTTTTATCACGAGCTTCTAGGGTTTGGAAGATCGCAAAGACTTTTTCCTGGTATTCAGGAGCAATCCCCGGACCATCGTCACTAACGGCAAATTCGTACAGCGAGCCTTGCTCTTGTCCAGAAATCCGGATCGTCCCGGTGGAGCGGTCGTGGTGTTTAACCGCGTTGCTAATTAGGTTAGCAAACACCTGCTGGAGCGGCAATCGCCTCGTCTTCAGGGTCGGCATCTCCTCAATGAGGATGGTAAATTCTTGAGGAGGAGAGAGTGAATCAATCACGTCGTTGAGCAAAGCGCCGACCGCGATTGCTTCTGGTTTGCTCTTGAGCCGACCGACACGGGAATACTCTAAAAGTCCGTTAATCAGCGCTTCCATCCGATGCACTCGACCCCGCAACAGGCTCATCTGATGGCGAGTATCCTCGTCGAGGCGGTCTGCGAGGTCTTCTTCAATCCACTGGGAGAGGTTGGCGATCGCCCGCAGGGGAGCCTTGAGGTCGTGAGAGGTGACGTAGGCAAACTGGTCTAATTCTTGATTGCGTTTTTCGAGCTGAGCCGCCGTTGCCAAAAGGACTGTATTGATGCGGGACAATTCATCGGCACGGGACTGAAGCACCGCCTCGGTCTGCTTGCGCTCCGTTGTGTCGATGATCGTTCCAAACGTTCCTAAAACGCTGCCTGCTTCGCTATGATAAGCCTGAGCTTCAATTTCTAGCCAGCGAAAATCGCCGCAGCGGGTCAGTAGACGGAACTCGTATTGAAAAAAGTCTTGTTTTCCAGCGATTAACGCCGCCAATCGCTCTCGACAGCGCTTTTGGTCTTCCTCAGCATAAATGTAATCTGTTAAAGCTGTCTGGAGGCTCTCATCTAGCTCAAAACCGGTAATTTCTGTCCAGGCAGGGTTGAGGAATGTCCAGCAGCCAGCGGTGTCGGTTTGAAAAATAATTTCTTTAATGCTGTTAACGACCGTGCGGTACTGTCGTTCACTCGCAGCTAACGCTGCTTCAGTCTGCTTCCGTTCGGTAATATCTTCAAAAGCAACCCCGACGCACTGACCGGGGAGAGGAAACGCTTTGATGGCAAACACTCCCCCCGAAACGCGAGCGTCGTCGTAGTAGACTTCCCCCAGCTCTTGAGCTTGCTGAGTCCGCACGACTTCAGCGTAGGCAGCTACAGCTTCTTGATGAAACGTACTCAACGCATTGGGAAAACACTCTTGAATTTTCTGGCCAACGCACTCTTCCAAGGCTACGCCTAAAATTCGGGCAGCGGCAGGATTGACAGCAACAAGGCGGAAGCTCCGCAGCTCGTCTAGCTTCTCTAGGCGCCAAACACACATCCCGAACTGCATATTTCTGACAATTTCTTCATACAGCTCAATTTCCTTGTTCGCCGCTTTGTCCTGACGGGTGTCACCACTGATGAGCTTGGGGGGCGGACTGTTTTGGGGATGATGCCGTTCGGACGAGCTCGGAGCGTTCATAACGACCATGATTTGGGTCTACCGTCTAATACTTAAGATTAGAAAGAGACGCTTGTCATCTTTCTAAAGAAAGCTTTGAGGCGTCATTCTGTACTACTATGGGCGTATATACAATCAATAACTTTAAGATACTCAAAGTCGCCTCATTGACGACGGATAGAAATGGATAAGATTCGCGTTGTTTTGATCGAAGACCACCATCTGAGCCGCGTTGGTTTGCGCGCTGCCCTGCAGCAGTACAAGAACATTGAAGTCGTTGGCGATGCGGCTGATGCCCGTCGCGGTTTGCAGCTTCTGGCAGCGACTAAACCTGATGTCGCGATTGTCGATATCGGACTTCCCGATGTGGACGGGATTGAGCTGACTCAGATGCTAAAAGCTCAGCCAGAAGGGCTGACTAAAGTTTTGATTCTGACGATGCACAAGAATGAAGATGCTGTCTTAGCGGCTTTTGCTGCTGGGGCAGATTCTTACAGCCTCAAAGACGTCAGTCTAGATAATTTGGTGCAGGCTATTGAGGTTACCAACGAGGGAAACGCCTGGATCGATCCGGCGATCGCTCGCATTGTTTTACATCGAAATCAACCGGCAGAACGGCGTGGGGTTCCTCTGGAAACGACGACAATTGATTCTGTTAAACCCGAATATAAGCAGGTACTAGAAACCTATCCCCTGACCGATCGAGAGTTAGAAGTTCTCGAGCTGATTGTTGCGGGATGCAGCAACGCTCAAATCGCTGATAAGCTATTTATTACTGTTGGTACCGTCAAAACTCACGTTCGCAACATTCTCAGCAAGCTCTGTGCTGATGACCGCACTCAGGCCGCGGTGCGAGCGTTACGCTCTGGCTTAGTTGGCTAGGGTCCACAGCGGGAGGCTTGGGTTAGCTCGAGCTAGCTCAAAGCAGCCGTTGGTTCCCCGGAGGAATTCTCGAAGAGTCCCTTTAAAGTTTGGCGGGGGAGGCACTCTCCGGGTGGCCAAACTTCGCCGACTTCTAAATCCGGCAAACAACTGGCCGAAAAGTTTGGCCCCGGAACCTTAAGATAATGGCAGATTGCCGCTTCTAAATCTCTGAGCAGGTACGGTTTGCTCACGTAAGCATCGAAGCCAGCCTCCAAAATGCGTCTTTTTTCGTCCTTGAAAGCCAGCCCCGTAACGGCAATGACAGGCACTTGGCTGACTGTTTTTTCCTGCTTGAGGCAATGAATTAGAGCGATCCCGTCTATTCCCGGGAGCACAATATCCAGCAGAATCAATTGCGGTTGATGACCTCTAATGAGAGAGAGGGCAGCTTCACTAGTCGTCGCCGTTATTGGAAAACACCCGAGGGTCTCCAGCACATGGGAGAGAATGACCAAGTTATCTTCACAGTCGTCTACGGCTAAAACGCAGGGAGTGCCAGCCGTCTGGCTCTGCTTGGGGCTCATCAGGTTCATACTAGCCTTGTTTATACCAACGGTCATAGGAGATTTCCCTGATTGCTAAACGGCACTATATCTGGAATCATTTAGACTCCTCTCTAAGATTTCTTCTGTGAGCTTGAGCTTCGGAGCAGATTGTGCTCAAGTTAAGAGATTTTGCTAATTATTAAGATAATATAAATTTTTCTGGTGCTTGGCAAGCAGCTCTAGGGACGAGTCCTGTCTCGCTGCCGAGGAACAAAGGTGCCATCATAGAGCTGTTGGCAGCAGCGCCCAGTTTACAAGCGACACAGCCCCCCACTCCATCGGCCAAAGAGTTTGCAATCTAGCTGGAGCCGATGAAGCGCTCGTTCTACGCCGCGAGTTAGACCAAAATGGGAAAAGTCAGGAGAGCCTCTTTCAGAGGATAGATGTAAAATCGGTCATTCCTTTGTTCAAATAGGAGTGAAGTAAAAGTGATATGGAGCTCTTATGCATAAGATTAATATTGGCTTGACCGACGAACAACGTCAAGGCGTCTGCAATCTGCTCAATAAAGATTTATCCGATCTCTATCTCCTCGTGGTCAAAACGAAGAAGTACCACTGGGACGTCATTGGTCCTCAGTTTCGGACTCTGCACGAACTGTGGCAAGAGCAATACGAGGCAATGACCTTAAACATCGATAATATTGCTGAAAGAGTTCGTGCTCTTGGTGGCTATCCGGTAGGAACCGTTGATGGTTTTCTCAAGCATGGCTCCATCAAAGAGCATCCTGGAGACTTACCCTCCGCCAACGAAATGGTCGAGCGACTCGTTTACGATCACGAGCAGATTATTCGCAACCTGCGCGACCACTCTCACAAGTGCGAAGAAGACTACAACGATCCGGCTACTCAAGATTTCATCAATGGTTTAGTAGAAGAACATGAAGAGATGGCCTGGATGCTTCGTTCGTTCTTAGAAGGAGAATCTCTGGCTCCTACCGGCCAAAGAGAAGATGAGGGAGTCAAAACTCCGGCTAGTGTATAGGAGGAGTAACGAATGGCTGAAGATTACAGAGCTGAGCGAACCGTTACCGCCATCTTCAAAGAGGAAGGCAAAGTAGACGACGTAGTTCGTCGCCTCATTAACCGGGGCGTGGACAGAGACCACATCTCGGTGATGGGCAAAAACTTTGAGTCTCAGACGCGGATTTCTGGGTTTATCACCAAGAAAGATGTCATTCTCGGTGGATTGCGGAACGGAGCGATTTTCGGCTCTCTGTTTGGCTCTTTATTGAGCTTATTAACGGGTGTAGGAGTGTTGTTTATTCCCTTCGTTGGGTCCGTGGTTGCGGCTGGACCGATCGGTTCCATTCTGCTCGGAGCAGCAACGGGAGCGATCGCCGGTAGCGCTGGAGGCGGATTAGCATCGGTGCTCTCAACGCTGGGGATGTCAGAAGAGCGGGCTGCCGTCTACGAAACCCGCCTCAAGGCTGGCGAATTTGTGGTGATGGCCGAAGTGTCTGCGGAAAAATCAGGAGAGTTTCAACTCCTGATGGAAAGCGCTGGAGGCGAAGAAATTCACGTATCTGAGTCGCCGTTGCCGCGCTCCTGCCAAGGAGAGTGTAGCGGACCAGAAGATTTATCGCCTGAAGCTCGCTCCCATCTCTCAGACGAAGCTCAACAGACTTTTATCGACAAGTACAACGCCACCTTCAAAGAAACCAACGATATATCTAAAGCTGAGCTTGCTGCTTGGGAACAGATTTATCAGACCTACGAAGAAGATGAGCATGGCGTTTGGTCTAAACCGAAAGTAACCGCATAAACTCAGTCCTCCGCGGGATGGAGAAAAGATAAAGCGCTCTGCACCGGGGAGTATAGGGAAGTTTAGACCCCTTCTTCCCGGTGCCGATAGCACTGGCCTTTTTCCGTTATGGAGCGACTCCCCCTCGATTGGCAAGGAGAGAGCAAACCTCTTCATCGGTGGTTTGCGAAAAGTCTTCATACCAGAGGCTAATGGAGCGGAATGTTTCTGGGACAAGCAAACTAATGACTTCTTCAACTTCCCTTTCTAGCTCCCGACAGACGGAGAGAGGCGCAACCGGAACAGCCACGACTATGCTTTGAGGATGCTGCGCTGTAAGAGCGGTAATCGCAGCTTTCAGGGTTGAACCGGTGGCGATGCCGTCGTCAACGAGAATAATGGTGCGCTCTCGTACGTCGAGGGCTAGGCGGTCACCTCGGTAAATTTGCTCTCTATGCTGAAGCGTTTTTTGTTCAGCCGCTGCTACCTGGTCAATTTCTGCTGGGGAAATATGCAGCCAATCGACCACTTCTTGGTTGATAACCCTGATCCCCCCGGTGGCGATCGCTCCCATCGCTAACTCCTCTTTGCCGGGAACGCCTAGTTTTCTTACCACGCAAACGTCTAACGCTACGCCTAGCTCCTGAGCAATTTCAAAAGCAACCGGAACACCACCGCGAGGCAGCGCGAGTACAATAACATCAGAGCGATGCGCATAGTTGGTCAATTGTGATGCCAGCAGGCGACCAGCTACGGTTCGATTTGGCAGTTGCGATTCCATAACTCTAACCTCAACGGTTAGTGCGGCATTTTCTTTAAGCTAACGAGATTCTCGCGCTGAAAATATTACAAAATGTAAATTCCTCGCCCTTTTTTAATGCAGTCGAATTCCCCGATCACCCAGGATCTCGTTCTCGTCGGTGGCGGACATAGCCACGCGATCGTTCTCAAGCTATTTGGCATGCATCCCTTGCCGGGGGTTCGTCTAACTCTGATTACCGACACCACCCACACTCCCTACTCCGGCATGCTGCCGGGACACGTTGCTGGTTTCTATAGCTTCGACGAAACCCACATCGACTTACGTCGTCTGGCTCGATTTGCCCAAGCGCAGCTCTATTTAGATCGGGCAGTGGGGTTAGATTTAACCGCCAAAAAAGTGCTCTGTGCTCAGCGCCCTCCTGTTGCCTTCGATTACCTGTCCATTGATATTGGCAGCACTCCTGCTCAGAGCGCTGTGACCGGTGCTGCCGACTACGCGATCCCGGCTAAACCGGTTCCTCGCTTTCTGGCCGCTTGGAATCAACTGCTACAGGCAGCAGCTAAACATCCGCAGCGCTCTCTCAACATTGGCCTGATTGGCGGCGGTGCAGGAGGAGTTGAACTGGCCCTCAACATGCAGCATCACCTGCATCAAGAATTACCGACGCCCGCAACGGCTGCCCAAATTCATCTGTTTCATCGCGGTACGAGGGTGCTGTCGGGCTACAGTACTTCGGTAAGCCGTCGCCTGCACCATATCTTACAGCAGCGGGGAATTGCTCTTCATCTTCAAGAAAGCGTTAGCGAAATTCGGCCTCATAAAGTTGTCTGTGAGTCTAGGCTGACAGTAGAGTGCGATTGGGTGTTCTGGGTTACGCAAGCCTCTGCCCCCGGGTGGATTCGCGCCTCGGGTCTCGCAACCGACGACCGAGGCTTTGTAGCCGTTAATGAGTGGCTTCAGAGCTCTCATCCTGATATTTTTGCCGCTGGCGATATTGCCACTATGAAAAACTATTCCCGTCCGAAAGCAGGAGTGTTTGCGGTTCGTCAAGGTAAACCCCTGTTTAAAAATCTGCGGCGCATTATAACCGATAAACCACTGCGGTCTTATACCCCCCAAAAGCGCTACTTGAGCCTAATCGGGACAGGAGACCGCAGCGCGATCGCCTCCTGGAACGGCTTCAGTTGGCAATCTCCGCTCCTCTGGCGCTGGAAAGACCACATCGACCGCCAGTTTATGCGCCGCTTCAGCGAGCTGCCGGAAATGGGGGAGCCGTCAGGGATCGGAATGCGTCCTGCATCATGGGGAGGACAAAAGCCCATACCTCAACCAATGTACTGTGCTGGATGTGGCTCTAAGGTAGGCAGCACTGTTTTGGCCCGCGTACTACAGCGGCTGTCCGTTGCTGCCTCTCCCGAGGTGATGGTCGGGTTGAATCATCCTGACGATGCTGCGGTGGTCCGGGTTAATGCTGAGCTGATGATGCATACCGTAGATTATTTTCGGAGCCCGATCGACGATCCGTTTATCTTTGGTCAAATTGCGACCAATCACTGTTTCAGCGATATTTACGCGATGGGGGGCATTCCTCACAGTGCCCTAGCGGTGGTAACGGTTCCCTATGGAACAGCAGCCAAGGTAGAAGAAACACTGTACCAGCTACTGGCGGGAGCAACTGAGGTGTTACAGCAGTCTCAGACTCCTCTTGTCGGCGGTCATACAACAGAAGGAATCGAATTGGCCTTTGGGCTGTCGGTCAACGGGACAGTGCAGCCAGAACGTCTGCTGCGCAAGAGCGGCATGCAGCCCGGTCAAGCCCTCCTGCTCACGAAAGCCCTCGGAACTGGCACTCTGTTGGCTGCGGACAGGCGCTATCAGGCTAAGGGACGCTGGATCGACGGGGCTATATCATCCATGCTGCTCTCAAATCGAGCCGCAGCAGCTATTTTTCAGGACTACGGAGCTACTGCCTGTACCGACGTTACTGGCTTTGGTCTTTTAGGTCATTTAGCCGAAATGATCGACGCTTCCGGTGTCTCGGTGCAGCTAGAGATGAGTGCAATTCCAGTTTTAGAGGGAGCCTTAGAAACGGTCAAGAGGGGAATTACTAGCTCGCTTCAGTCACAAAATCTGAGGGCGTCCAGCTACATTAGCGATCGCTCCCAAATTAATGACTTGCCCAAATATCCCCTGTTATTCGATCCGCAAACGGCTGGAGGTCTTTTAGCATCAGTTCCCGCAGAACTGGCGGCTGAGTGCTTGAAGTCTCTGCAAGCAGCAGGATATCCGGTAAGCGAAATCATTGGACGAATTGTAGAAAAGGAGAAAACTCCAGCGATCGCTATCAAAAACTCGCACTAATTGCTGTGCTGTCATCGCAACAACCAAGTTGAGTTAGTCTTGCTGACGTGAAAACTGGTAAGCTCCTACTAAAGCGAAGCCAATGGCTACCGCTAGCAAAACCGGGATAGCATACCAGGGAAACTGAGCTAAAGGTAGATACGCTGCCGCTCTCAAGCTAATGCTGGTATAGGTTAGTGGGAGACAAAAAACCACGATTTTGAGGGCGAGGGGTAACGTCACCGGATCGAAGAAAGTGGCTCCCAAAAAAGACATCGGCACAATCAGGAAGTTATTGTACAAACCGACAGTTTCTAAAGAGTTGACTCTTAAACCGATAATGACCCCTAAACCCGCAAAGACAGCGCAGTTTAAGACCAGCACTAACAAAAATAGCGGGTTGAGAAAGCTGCCGATTTTCCCTGTAAACAGAACAGCCACTAAAATGACGGAACCAGCGGTCATCGCGCCCCGAACCAGTCCGGCCAGCATTTTTCCGAGAAATAGGGCCAGCGGACTCACGGGCAACAGCAATAGTTCTTCAAAAGTTTTGGAATAAAGGCGATCACCGCAGATAGAAAATGTTGTGCCTCCAAAACTGATCGTCATCGAGGACAGCGCGACCATTCCCGGTAAAATAAACTCCAAATAGCTATCTCCGGCTGCGGGTTCAATAACGCGATCAATGGCGCTCCCCAAACCCAAGCCAAAGGCAAAAATATAGATCAGTGGCGAAATTAGCCCCGTTGCGGCGATCTGGAGCAGGCGCACTCGCAAATCTAGCCATTCTCCCCAAAAAACAGTCGCGGTATCGGTGAAAACCATCTGCAAGGATGAAGGGCGGACGTTTTTGTTGGTCTTTGGGCGAGAAGATAATTCAGACACTAGCTCAACGAAGTTACTCTCCTTTTACTATAAAAGCTGACCGCCTGGTCTTGCCCCATGGATGCTATCGCCCATTTCTAAGGAATAACACCGCCTGTCTGATTTCGGCAGTGAACGAGTTCTAGCAGACAAACAAGCAGTGATGAAAGAGACAGTATTATAGAGTTAAAAGACTAGCAGGAGATTACACGATGGATGTCAAATTGATTATGGTAGTGTTAACGGGTCTCTTCACTGTTTCAGCTCTCTTTTTTGGCACCAAAAACGGTTACTACGACACCGACAAGTATGACGGCAATGGCTGCGCTCATTAGTCAGTGAATCGCGATTAGTAACCAGTGCTTCAGTTTTCAGAATCCCTGGGGTCACTGGTCATTGGTCACTGTTCACTGTGGTTAGGTGGCTATGAGTCAAAACTATCCAGCATCGTCTCTGACCCACGACTTGACCTGTTTTCCTTATGGCGTTGGTCACGGAATGGAAGGGGTCTGTTTGCTAGTCAAGATGGGGCCTCATCGGATTCTTCTAGACTGTGGCCTAGAAGATCCCCAGCCGCTACGGGCAGAACAGCCCTCTTTTGCCTTCTGTAGCCATGCCCACGACGACCACGCTAGAGGTCTACTGGCATTCCACGAACTATTTCCGCCGGTTCCTATCTATGCTAGTGCCGTCACGATTGAGCTACTGCCGCTGAATTGGCCAACAGTGGAGTCTGTTTCGGGGTGGTGTGAGGCTCTGCCCTGGCGATCTCCGCTTGAACTAGAGCCAGGACTGGTGGCAGAAATCTTTCCGGCTGGGCATCTACCGGGTGCGGCGGCGATTCTGCTCACCTACCAATCATCTGAGCGGGCCTACACACTACTTTATACGGGAGACTTTTGCCTGTCTAACTTTCAGCTTGTGGAAGGATTATCTGTGGAAGCTTTACGCGGACTAGCCCCAGATGTCCTCATCATTGAAGGGAGCTACGGCACAGCGCGGCACGTTCATCGCCGTCAGCAGGAGAAACAGCTCATGCAAAGAATCCATCAAGCGCTGCTTGGCGGGCAAAATGTACTGTTACCAGTCCCGACGTTGGGTATCGGGCAAGAAATTCTCAAACTGCTGCGCTCTCATCATCAATTTACGGGGCGAGATCTCGATATTTGGGTAGAGGGTAACGTGGCTCAAGCTTGCGATATTTACCTTCAACTACTGTCCCAATTTCCGGCATCGGTACAGAACTTTGCTCAACATCAACCCCTATTTTGGGATGAACGGGTTTGCCCGCGGATGCATAGAATCACTCCTCAATCGCAACCTCAAGGACCGTTACCCCACATTATCATTACCAGCAACGCTGCCGATCTGCAAGAATACTGTTCCTCCTCAGACTCGTGGCTTGTCTTGCTGCCCGAACACCCCAGAGGCACTCTCGACGTTGAGCCGCTTTTGGGCAGGTCTCATCTGGAGGTCGAGACTTACCTGTTGGCCGAACACAGTGATGGACGCAATACCACCCAGCTAATTCACAACCTGCGCCCTCAGCACGTTGTGTTTGTTCATGGCTCCCCGGCTTATCTCGCCGATTTAACGAGCCTGGAGGAGCTGCAAACTCGTTACCAGCTTCATTCTCCTTCTGCGGGAACCCTGGTTAATCTACCCGTTGGCAGTACTTTTTTGCAGCCTGCTGTTCCCCATCAAGCTTATTACGATGGAGAGATTAATGAGGTAGAAACGATTACAATTACCTTGACAAAGGCGATTAGTAGCGATCCGCGCTGGGCTAATTTAGCGGATACCGGAGTCATTGAGGCTCGTTGGCAAGGCGACGAATTAGTGTTGCGGGGCTTGTCTCAGCGAGAGCTAATTAGCCAAAACAATGAGGCCAGAGCTTTGGCTAACCTCGACTGTTGTGGAACCTGTCTGCACTACCGTAAGCAACACTGTCGCAATCCCGCTTCCCACCTGTACGGCTTGAAAGTAACGCCGCAGGGCTACTGCCCCGCTTATGAGGAATCTGATGAGGAAGATGACTACAGCGATATTTAGAGAGGCCAGAGACCCCTGTAAGCGTTAGCTGAAGGGAGACAAGCTGTGCCGGTCGTTTTTTAGAGATTTGTGGAGGGAACAGCGATCGCTTGCTTCGATGACGGCTTCTGACCCGACCAAGCTTCCTCCCTGAGAGGCAAAGTCAAGCAATAATTCTGCCTCGAGCAGTCGAGAAACTCTGCGGGCGATCGCTTGACATTTCTGTTTCGTTACTTCTGTATTGAGGTTGGCAAGTACATCAAGCTGCACTTCTACATGATGAACCGTGACTCCGACAAAAACTGACTCGACTTCTGCCATCTGTATTTCAGATTTAGATCCGCTTTCAGAGACCAAATCGAGTAGACTTTGATGTAGCTGGGCATAAACAGGAACATAAACTCGAGCCATTAGGTTTTTTGTTTCTTGCTGAGAGAAAAAAGCCTTAGCGTCTTCTCGATTCAGAAAAGATTGGTTGCTTTGCGACGTTTCTATGGCGCGTTCAACAACTCGATGGCTATCAGAAACCAACAGCTTGTTATTGACTAAGGCTAAAAAAATAGTGCTTTGAAGGTCGGAAACTTCAACAACAGGAAATTTTTTATAGGTTTCAAAGTTTTTCTGTAATTTGCTGTCGTTTTCTATCGTTTTACCAAAGGTATAGGCTTGGATTTTGTTCTTGATTCCAGCAACAATCAAAAAATGATTGCCGTCAGTATTTTGAGAAGATTGAGCAGGAATAAAAGCAAAGACTAAATTTCCCAGCCAAGGCTGAACAGATTTTCTATAGTTGGTTCTGCTCACAATAACGATCTTTTTTAACCAAGACCTGTAAGTTTCTACCAATGCCTCTTGAACAGTAAGAGGCAAAAAAGACTTGAGCTGCGTCCACTGATAAGGATCGCTAGCTATATAGGCTACCACTGTTGCCTCTTGAGGAATCATCGCTGCGCCTGCTGAAGGAGTTAAGTTCTGACCCAGAAAAACACGATAGTACAAATCAAACGAAACAATAACAGCACTGAAAATAAGTAAGCACAGATATCCTAGATTTCTGACTTTGATAAACATTTAATTTTTCAATTTCCTCACACCCTTTCACTATAGACGAAATATTAAGCTTCTGATAGAAAACGCCGCTGTTAGACAACAGAAATCTTCTATCAACGCAATTTAAATGACCTAGATTTAGCAAGTCTTACGGATGCTGATAATCGCTTTAGACTGAAAGGACTGATTAAACCTAGTCTGCTAATGAATAACATCGCCAAAATGTAGATTTTAGTCGCGCGGCTAACCTTGAAAAGCTTGAGGTGATATTACCTCCGAAGCCTAATGGACAACCCTCTTTGGAGTAGAAAAATAGTTACCCAAACAACATCAATAGAGACACTTTCGGGACCACGAAACCGAACGTTCTAGTTTTTTTCCCAATTGTGGTTTGTCTAACGACTGGAGCGCTTGAGCTAAAGTAAACTGGCATTGGGCCTTGACGATACAAAATCAAAGCAGGATGCCAAAAGCAATAATTTTTTTTAATATTTCGGACGAGTCAAGCAAAACCTATTCTGGAATGATGAGGTTCTAAACTAAAATCAGGCTAGAGGGATTTTAAATAAATAGGGCGGTCAGTCTAGCTGATAGAACCGTGATTGAGCGCAGGCGAGTTTGGCAAAAGCGTACATGAAAGAGATTGAAAAATGCTATAGAGTGCTGGAGCTGGAGCCAGGAGCTTCTCTAGAAGAAATCAATCAGGCTTATAAAGACTTAGTATTTATTTGGCATCCAGACCGCATCCCCAAGGATAATACTAGATTAATTGAAAAAGCCGTCAGTAAACTAAAGGAGATTAACCAGGCGCGGGAGCAGTTGCGATCGCTTAAGCGAGCCCGCGGCAAAAGTCGCAATGGCAGTTCCTCCTCTCCTCGACCCTCAACAGCGTCCCAGCATCAGAGAAAGCCTCCCTCCCCCCCTCCGCGTCCACGTCAGCAGGCCAGAACTTACTCAACTCATGCCTATTCTGAGCAGCCCCCTCGTCAGCGAACATCCAGTTCGTATCGGCAACCGCCCTCTCAACGAGCTTACGGTTCAGACCAGACGCGCTCCGAACCAGAGCGTCCCGCTCAGGAAACACAACCTCGCGACTCAGATTTGAGTGGAGTAAACCTGAAAGGAGCGGACTTAAAAGAAAAAGATTTTTCGGGGAGAAACTTGTCTAGAGCCGATCTCAGCGGGGCAGATTTGAGCGATAGCTTTTTGCACAAGGTTGTGTTGCAAGAAGCTAATTTGTCTCAGGCGAATCTGTTTCGGGCGAATATGCTTCAGGCGAACCTCCAGGGCGCAAATTTACAGGAAGCAAACCTTATTGGTGCTGATTTAAGTGGCGCTGATCTTGGCGGAGCTAATTTAAAAGGCGCTAAGATTGGTTCAGGAGACAGAATCATGGTTAAACTGACCGGAGCGAATCTGTACGGGGCCATTTTGCCGGATGGAAGCGTCTACGACTAGATAAACGCGACTATACTCGCTTTAGCCACTGTCCAGTTTTAAGTAATTGGTCATCGCTTAAGTTGTCTTCGCCTCTCGAGGAGTAGAGAGAATTAACTCTACTACGGCTCGCCGTTTTCGCGGTCACTTTAATCAGGCTTCTACTCAAACAAACTCTCCGGGACAAGCTGCTCGGCGCGTTGCCGCGCTGAGAGTCGTTTGTCTAAAATTGTCAGAGCGCCCCTACTTGGGCTTCTCGCTGTTGTGACTCTTGACTATCACTATGGCTTTTTCTTCGGTGATTCGCGCCCTGGCTCAATCCGCGCTTGCTCATGAACTGAGAACAAAACTAAAGCAGCAGCGATCGCTCTCGTTAACGGGAATTTCTCGGTTACCGAAAGGGCTGGTCGCCTCTAGTTTGGCTCAGTCTGAGCGCCATCATCTGTTTGCTGTCTGCGCCACTCTAGAAGAAGCGGGACGCTGGACCGCTCAGCTAGAGGCAATGGGATGGAAAACCGTTCATTTTTATCCGACGTCAGAAGCATCGCCCTACGAACCGTTTGACCCGGAATCAGAAATGGTGTGGGGGCAAATGCAGGTGCTAGTCGATCTGGTTCAGGAGCACAGTGCTGACAATTCGCTTGAGTCGGCTTCATCACCAAATGGCAATGCGAGTCAGCCTTCAGCCATGGCGATTGTAACGACAGAGCGAGCTCTACAGCCTCATCTGCCTCCGCTAGATGTCTTTAGCAGTTATTGCCTTAAGCTAGCAGTGGGCACAGTCAAGGAGGCCAAAACCCTAGATCGGGAACTGGCCAGACTAGGATACGAACGAGTGCCGCTGGTAGAAACGGAAGGCCAGTGGAGCCGTCGTGGAGATATTGTCGATATTTTTCCGGTCTCGGCAGAGCTGCCTGTGCGCCTAGAATGGTTTGGGGACGAACTCGAGCAAATCAGAGAGTTCGATCCGGCCACGCAGCGCTCTTTAGACGGGATCGAGCAGCTCGTTCTCACTCCGACGAATTTCGCGCCGATGATTGCGGCGGCTCTCTCGTCAGCAGCGGTCAGCGAGTATTTAACCGAGGAAGAACGGGAAGCCTGGGAGGAAGGACTGCCGGAAGGAATGCGCCGCTTTACCGGCATGGCCTTTGCTCAACCCGCTTCACTCCTAGATTACTTGCCCGCCAATACCCTCTGCGTACTCGATGAAGCGGAACAGTGTCGCGCCCATAGCGATCGCTGGAGCGAACATGCCGAAGAACAGCGGCTCGGGGAAGAACAGCCGCTGCCCAAATTTCATCGCTCTTTCGACGAGTCTGTAGCCGCCATTGATCATTGCGTTCTGCACCTGTCTGAAATCGCCGAAGAAAACGATCGGGGAGTAAACCTGTCTAGCCGTCCGCTGCCGACAACCCCTCATCAGTTTGCCAAACTCGCCGAGATCCTGCGCGGGAAACGAGAAATTTACAGCAGCATCACCCTCGATAAATACTCAACGTGGCTGGTTTCCGCTCAGCCCACTCGTTCGGTGGCCCTACTTCAGGAACACGACTGTCCGGCGCAGTTTGTGCCGAATCCCCGGGACTACGCCACCATCGAGAAACTCCACACTCAGAATACCGCCGTCGCCCTTAAGTATTCAGGACTGGCCGAACTAGAAGGGTTTATCCTTCCCACCTTTCGCCTTGTGGTGGTTACCGACCGGGAGTTTTTTGGTCAACATACCCTGACAACTCCCGGCTACGTTCGCAAGCGTCGCCGCGCTGCTTCTAAGCAGGTCAATCTCAACAAGCTGCGTCCCGGCGATTACGTCGTGCATAAAACCCACGGCATTGGAAAGTTTTTGCAGCTTGAAAGCCTAGCCACCCGCGAGTATTTAGTGATCAAGTACGCAGATGGAACGCTGCGGGTTCCCGCTGATAGCGTGGACGTGCTCTCCCGCTATCGGCACATCGGCGATCGCCCGCCAGAGTTGAACAAAATGACGGGCAAAGCCTGGGAGCGGACGAAAAATCGCGTCCGTAAGGCCGTGAAGAAGCTGGCAGTGGATCTGCTCAAGCTCTACGCTAAAAGAGCGCAGCTCAGCGGTAACGCCTATCCTTCCGATCAGCCCTGGCAAGAGGAATTAGAGGATTCGTTTCCCTATCAGCCCACCCCCGATCAGCTCAAAGCGATTCAGGAGGTCAAGCGAGACTTGGAAAGCGATCGCCCAATGGATCGCTTAGTCTGTGGAGATGTCGGCTTTGGTAAAACGGAAGTGGCTCTGCGGGCCATCTTTAAAGTTGTGACGGCAGGACACAAGCAGGTGGCGTTCCTCGCTCCCACCACAATTCTCACTCAGCAACACTACCACACTCTTAAAGAACGGTTTGCGCCCTATCCAGTTAACATCGGGCTACTGAACCGCTTTCGCACTGCCTCGGAGCGCAAAGAGATTCTTCAGCGGTTGGCGACGGGAGAATTAGATATTGTCGTTGGCACTCATCAGCTTCTGGGCAAAAGCGTCAAGTTTAAGAATTTAGGGATGTTGGTAATTGATGAAGAACAGCGCTTCGGCGTGAATCAGAAGGAGAAGATTAAATCTCTGAAAACCCAGGTGGATGTACTGACGCTCACCGCTACGCCCATTCCCCGTACGCTCTATATGTCGCTGTCCGGTATCCGCGAGATGAGCCTGATTGCAACACCACCGCCGTCTCGCCGCCCGATCAAAACTCACCTGTCTTCCTATAACCCAGAAGTCGTCAGAACCGCCATCCGCAACGAACTCGACCGCGGTGGACAGATTTTCTACGTGGTGCCGCGCGTAGAAGGCATTGAAGAAATCGCCGGACAGCTCCGCCAGATGGTGCCGGGAGCCAGAATTGCGATCGCTCACGGTCAGATGCTGGAGGGGGAGCTAGAATCGACCATGCTGACCTTCAACAATGGCGAAGCGGATATCCTCGTCTGTACGACCATTATTGAATCTGGGCTAGACATTCCCCGAGTTAACACCATTATTGTCGAAGACTCCCAAAAGTTCGGACTCTCCCAACTCTATCAGCTTCGAGGGCGGGTCGGACGCTCCGGGGTTCAGGCTCACGCTTGGCTGCTATATCCTAATCGGGGCATGCTCTCTGAAGCGGCTAGAAAGCGACTGCGGGCTCTTCAGGAGTTTACCCAGCTTGGCTCAGGATACCAGTTAGCCACCCGCGATATGGAGATTCGCGGGGTGGGCAACCTGCTCGGGGCCGAACAGTCAGGGCAAATGGAGGCTATTGGCTTCGACCTCTACACGGAGATGCTGCAAGAAGCGATCAGGGAAATTCAGGGCCAGGAAATTCCGCAAGTTGAAGACACTCAAATTGACCTCAATCTCACCGCCTTTATTCCTGCCGACTACATCCCGGATCTAGAACAGAAGATGGATGCCTACCGGGCTGTAGCGACCGCCGTTTCCAAAAAAGACTTGGCCCAAATTGCTGCCGACTGGAGCGATCGCTACGGACCTTTGCCAGCTCCGGTGTCTGAGCTGCTTCAGGTCATGGAACTGAAGCAGCAGGCAAAATCTTTGGGCTTTTCTCGCATCAAGCCTGAAGGCAAGCAGCATATTGCTCTAGAAACGCCGATGGAGGAACCAGCCTGGAAGCTGCTGCGAGATAACTTACCGCAGCACCTGCAAACCCGCTTTGTCTACACGGATAAAAAAGTTACCGTCCGTGGTTTGGCAGTGCTCAAGCCCCAACAGCAGATCGAAAATCTGATCGACTGGTTCAGCAAAATGCAGGGAGCGCTGCCAGAACCAGAACTAGTTTGATTTGCTGATTGTTCATGGCACTCTGGTATTTAGCGAGAGCAAGAGCCAGAGAGATAAGAACAAATACAAGACTAGTAAAGCGTTTTACTCCTGACTGCTGGTGCGGCTTCAGTTTAAACAAGGATTACAGGCATTGACCCTTAGTATGTCAGCCCATTCTCTAGGCAGCTTCATGAATGCCTGGAGCCTGGAACCGACATACTCGTAGAAAATATGGGTTTGGGTCGGATATTGCTCAATTTCTAGAATTTCCAGAGCGTAAACTGTATCCTTTTCGAGCAAATAGAACTGCATAGCAAGGAGTGACGGAGGTGCTAACTTCACTCACCATAGCCTGCGGCTTGGCCGAAATAAACCTCATATCTACGCAAAGTGTCCACTTCTTGGCAGTGAATCTACTAGTTTCTACTCACTGTCTGAGCTGCTGCTGGGGAGTTGTCTCTAACTCTTCAATATTCCAAAACGCCCCCCCTAGCGCAGAGTACTCAATATCCTCGATGCGATCGCGCACCGCTCCCAAGGCGAGAGGGTTGACCAGATAGATAAACGGCAGGTATTCAGAAACGAGCTGCTGCGCTTCGGCATAAATTTCCTTGCGCTTCTCCTCATCCAGCTCTCGCGCCCCTTGAATATAAAGAGCGGCAATTTCTCTCTCCCAGTCAGTGATTTCTCTACCTTCAATAGGCGGCTGTCCGGGCTGCGGCTTTTGGTTAAATGAATGTAAATTCCCATCGGGAAACCAAACATTAGCTCCACCATTGGGTTCGTTGCCCCCCGTCAGTCCGAGAATGGCACTATCCCATTCCAAGGTGTTAGTGAGCTTATCTAGTAAAGCGTTCCACGCCAGCGGGGTAAAATCGACCTGAATGCCAATTTTGCTGAGATCCTGCTTGATTTGAGTCCCTAAAGCTTCCCTAATTTTATTACCAGCGTTGGTAATCAGCGTAAAACGAACGCGGTTGCCCTCCGCATCCAACAGTTGTCCGCGGTCGTTGTATTGAAATCCGGCTTCAAGCAGCAATTCTCTGGCTTGATCCGGGTTGTAGTCGTATCCTTCTAAAGATTCGTCGTAATACGGCGATTGGGTTGAGATGGGCGAATCTTGCGGCTCTCCTAGTCCCCGATAGATATTGTTGATCATGCGCTGTCGATCAATAGCATAAGCCATTGCCTGCCTGAAATTAAGGTTGTTAAACCACTGAGATTTAACCGGATCGACTAGCGGTCTACCGTTTCTCGACCCTTTATTGAGATTAAAAAAGAAGAAAGAAGTGCCGTAATCGGGTCCGCCGCTATAGATCGTAAAATCGCCTCTGTCTTCTTCTCGCTTGAGCAGCGAATAATATTCTGGCGAAACTCCAATCGAGTCTAGTCCCTTAGAGCGAAACTGAAGTAAGGATGTATCCTGGGATTCCACAATTTCCCAAACCACTCGCTCGATATAGGGAAGTTGATTACCCTGTTCGTCTTGCTTGCGGTAGTAGGGGTTCCGCTGGAAGATAATGCGCTGACTGGTATCGTAATCCTCCACCCTGTAAGGACCATTGACAACGAGCTGTTCTGGGGGTGTATCGACTCCCCAAGTAGATAGAAATCGCGGTTTGCCATCGGGACCAATATCTTCTACGCTTTCTTGGAGAACGTGTTCCGGCAAGATGGCTAATCCGCCCGCACTTTCTAGGAAGGGCGCAAACGGTTCTGGCAGAGTAAACTCCACGCGCCGTTCGTCGAGTTTACGCACGGTTGGCAACGTGCCGCTCTGACCGACTCTTAGGCCATCTCGAGAATTGGTAGGAATCTCTTCGTTGAGATACAGCTTATTGAAGCTAAACACGACATCATCGACCGTTAACGGTTCTCCATCCGACCACTGCACCCCTTCGCGCAGGGTAAACACAATCCGCCGATTGTCTTCCGAAATTTCCCAAGATTCCGCCAGCGCTGGCTCTATTTCTCCGGTAATCGGGTTTTGAGTCACTAATCCTTCGTAAGTCAAGCCAAAGATGTTCGGTGATTCTGCCGAAAGCACCGGGTTAAACGTTTTGGGGTCGCTCAAAACCGACAGCACCACCTGAGAGGATTCCGCTGCTGAAGTGGCTTCAAAAACCGCCGGATTACACGCCGCCGTCGAAACAGCGAGGAAGGAAGCAAGAGCGATCGCTCTCAGCCGACGAGCAGCCAGAACTCTGAAGAACGTTGGTTTAAACATAAAACAGGTATCAGAAGTCAGGTAATCGGGATGTCCTCATCTCACTGCTACATTCTAAGAAAAACAATTTAGCGATCGCCATTTCGCTTGAGGAGAACAGAAAACCACAAGCTGAGAGCAGAAAAGCGAGGAGGGTAAAATCTCAAGCTAACTCCCCTTTCCCCTTTTTCCCTTTTCCCGCCGCGCTAGCGGCTTCTATTCCTCCACCCGCAGCTCAATTTCTCGCTTGCTAAAGGGTAAATCCTGATTGATCGCGTCAATTTCCATCTGTTCCATTTCATTAATTTCGTCGATGTGAGAGCGCAAAATACGATTCATGCGCCCGTGATAGAACCGATGCATGCTGTAGTTTGCTGTCGCGGGAAAGCCTCGTCGGCGCTTATGTCTGCCGCCAGCACCGGGATCGAACAGTTGAATCCCCTGGGAAATCGCCCACTCAATTGGCTTATAGTAGCAGGCTTCAAAGTGGAGACAGTCGTATTCTTGGAAACAGCCCCAGTAGCGTCCGTAGAGGCGATCGCCTTTGCGCAAACAGAACGATAACCCAACGGGCTTGCGCTCGTTACCGTCTGCATAAGCCGCGACCAAAAAAACGCGATGGCTGTAGTGGGGATGCAGTTGCTCAAAAAACTTGCGAGTCAGATATTTGCTGCCCCAGTAAAACTTGTCGCAGGTGCTGCTGTAGAAGCGGTAAATCATGGGAAACAAAAACTCAGGAATTTCCTCCCCACCAAAGGTTTTGACCTCTAGTTCGGCCTTGGTGACTGCTTTGCGCTCTCGCTTGATGTTGCGGCGCTGGTTCGCATTAAAGACCTGAAGATAGTCATCAAAAGTATTGAAGTCCTTGTTTTGCCAAATGTAGCTGTGGTGCATCCAGCCGCTGAAGCCGTGTCGTTCAATGGTCGGCTTCCAGTCCGGATCGACAAACAGAAAGTTGCAGCTCGAAATGCGGTGGTGATCGCAGAACTGGTCGATGGCGGCGACCATCATCTCTGTAAGCTGCTCCTCATCTTCTCCCGGGGCAATCAAAAAGCGATACCCCTCGGCTGGGGTAAACGGAGCCATGCCGAGTAGCTTAGGATAATACTCTACTCCTAAGCGGTAAGACAAATCTGCCCACTGATGATCGAAGACAAATTCTCCGTAGCTATGTCCTTTAAGATATAGGGGGGCAGCAGCCACAAGCTGTCTCTCTTTCCAAATCGTCAAATGGCAGGGCTGCCAACCGGTTCTAGGTTTCGCACTGCCGGAGGTTTCAATATTATTGAGCCATTCCCATTCTAAAAACGGAGTTTGTAGTGGCTGAGCGAGAGCGTCCCAGGCGGCTTTAGGAATCTCCGCGAGTCTCTCAATCCAGGCAACGGAATATTGAGGCTTGATTTGTTCAATCATGAGGAAATTTGGAGTACTGCTTGTGTGAGGACAGGCTAGAGTGATGGGTTTTGAGGGTCAACTTGCGATTCAAAACGCAACACGCATCGTTCATAACTCTCTTTACCATAATGTAAACTTCCTTAACGTTTCAGCCGATAGTGCAGGAAAATTTCTTGGTCAATTCTTTCACTGCTCAAGAGTTCTAGGTCTTGTGCTTGAGCAAGGCAACCCTCTCCTGATACTGGGGTTGGCGCCTCTGCCCCTCCTAACACGAGCGGGCAAACCGTCAACCAAAATTCGTCCAGTAGCCCCTGGGCCAGCAGAGACGCAACTAGTTCTCCGCCTCCTAAGACTACTAGCTGACGGATACCTAAGCAGGACAGTTGCCAGAGCGCTTCGCTCCAGTCGATTTGTGGGGGAAGTTCTGGCGATGCTTGCTCCAGTAATTTAGGGGTAATAATCCGTTCGAACTCGGTTCTATCTTGCCAGCGCTGAGCTCCCGCTGCTGTTGTTATTAGCCAGCGAGGCACAGGCTGACGGAAAAAACGCAGTTGCGGATCGAGCTGGGCCGCTCCCGAACAGACAATCTGAACTGGTTGAGGAGGCTGCTGCCGTTGTTGACGAAGCTGTAAAAGCTGAGGATTGGATAGGGGCAGAGTGGTTCCATAGGCGCGGAGAGTTCCAGCCCCAAAGAGAACGCCATCGGCTTGAGCAATCTGTGATTCTAAATGCTCTCGATCAGCCGGGGACGAAAAACGAGCCGGAGAGCGATCTTGAGCGGCAATTTTGCCATCGGCTGACATGGCGAGGACGACAGTAGTGTGAGGACGAGCTAGCATTGAGCAAGGCTACACAACGAGTTTATAAATATTAGGAAGCAGAACCGAGCAACCGTGGACCCAACTCCCCCGCTTCCTCCTTAATTTCACGAAATGAGCGCAAGCCCCGTCGTTTTACGGCATCGGTGACTAAATTGCCGAGTTTCAGGAGACAATCTTCTTCGTTGGGGAACAGCTTGCCAACTGGCACAGTACTAGCGGCAATTGAGCAAGGCTAATATAGCATTAGTGACTAAATGCTTAAATAGGTATGCTCAACGTCTCAAGCTTTGTAAACCTTACTCAAGTACTGACGGATTAAAGATTATCTTTTCTAGTTTTTGTTTTTATTATTAACACTGTAGGTTCCTCGTTAACAGCCTCTATCTATGGGACTATATCAATCTTCCTTCCGCCGATTACTTCTATCGCGTTTATTGTTGCTGAGTGTCCCCGTTTTGCTAACTGGGGTCTATGTTACCTACAGAAAAGCCCGTTCGGCATTTTTAGAGTCAGCGCGGCAGAATTTAACCGAAAGTGCCGTTAGAAGAGGTGAAAGTATTCAGCAGTCGATCGAGCTCTTGCAGGCGAATCTGATCACGGCCAGTAACGCCGTCGTGCTTAAACTCGATTCCCCCCAACAGCAACAAACTTTTGTAGAACAGCTTAGTCAACAGTTGCCCACTCAGCTACAGTGCGTACAGTTAACCAACTTGCAATCTGGGGAGCTAGCAGCGAGTACCTGTGGCGAGCAGGCGATCGCTCAGCCTAATTTCAGTACCCTTTGGCCGCAAGAACAGAAGCAATTGTTAACGACTCCTGACGAAATCAATGTGAAGCTGCTGCTGCCTCCTGTCTCCGCTGAAAATGTCTCGAACCAAAGCCAGCTAGAGCTGTTGTTGAGCGCGCCAGTTTACAATCTCACCGGGCAGTTGAGCTATGCAATCAGCGTGAGGACGGCTTTGTTAGAGAAGGAAGAAGTCGAACCAGGTTCGCTCCAGGGATATCCGGTGGTAATTAATCAGGCAGGAGTGATTTTAGCCCATCCCTATCCCGAACGAGTCGGACGACATATCGAACAGGAGGAAGATGCGGAGCGGTTAGCCAGCTTAATCAAAGGAGCAATTTCTGGTCGGCAAGACTTTTTGCATCTGTTTGCGTTTGAGAAAGACGGGATCGAACTGGTCGCCGGGTATAGCTCTCTGACTAGTCCTGTCACCGGTCAGCCAGAGCAACAGTGGATTATTTTAGCGGTTACTCCCCTCGCAGATGCTCTGTTGCCTCTCAAGGAGCTGCGGCAAGCGTTGATTTTCACGGTCTGGGGATTAATCAGTGCCAGCGTGATTGCCACCCTTTACATTGCCCGCGATCTAGCTCGTCCGCTCGAAAAGCTTAGAGATTATGCTCTCCAGATTGAGCATTTACGCTTTACCGATCGTGTGCCTCTCAACTTTAACACCAAAGAGTTTAAGCAGCTCTCGATTGCGATTAGAGACATGGTAGAGAGACTGAGAGCCTGGGGAGAGGAAATTGTTTCTGCTTGGAAGGAAGCCCAAAATGCTAACCAGCTCAAGAATGAGTTTTTAGCAACAACATCCCACGAACTCAGAACTCCCCTCAACGGCATTATCGGCTGTATTCGCGTGGTGAAAGACGGTTACTGCGATAGCCATCAAGAAGAGCTAGAGTTCTTACGTCAGGCTGACGAAGCCGCCGTTCACCTGCTGGGAATCATTAACGATGTTTTAGATATTTCTAAAATTGAAGCCGGCAGGCTATCGGTCCTAATGGAGAAAGTAGACTTAGATAAACTGCTTAAAGAAGTTTTTGAGCTACAAACCATTCCCATCCGGCAGAAAGGACTCAAGTTCGATACCCCGAAAGTTCAAGAAAAAATCCTAGTTCAGGCCGATCCGGCCAAGCTCAAGCAGGTTTTGATCAATATTATTGGCAATGCCGTCAAGTTTACAGAATCGGGCAATATTTCGGTTAACGTTCGTCTAGAAGAACACTCAGTCCCTGTGGATATACCGTCGAAGAACGGAGTCTCCAGGGAGCTCGATCGCCAAGAGGCTGTTCTGAGTCGCTCTCACCTAGGATTTCCCTCCAATATTACTCACGCAGCATCAGGACGAGCTGCGGCTCCCCCCCATGCTATCCTGCTCTGGAGCCGGCAGCCGGAGACTGCTGACGGCAAGCAGAGCATAGAAAACGGTAGATACCGGCAAGATAGCCCCAACAGCCCTCCTCCGCCCCAAGCCGTGGTGACCATCAAGGATACCGGCATCGGCATCGATCCCAGTCAGCAAGATAAACTCTTTCGTCCCTTTGTGATGGTGGATGGCTCAACAACTCGCAAGTTTGGCGGCACAGGGCTAGGGCTAGCGATTTCCAAAAACCTCATCGAACTGATGGGAGGAAGCATTTCCCTCTTTAGCGAAGGAAAAGGCAAAGGGACAACAGTAGAAATTCGCCTACTGATGAGCGATTGTAGCGTTGAAACACCGGTTCCAAGTTCTCATAACGGTTATCAAAAAGATGAGGGCTAGCTCAGGCAGCTTCGCTCCGGGACGGGGCAAGGAAAAATTGTCCCGGTTGGAACGGGGCAAGGGGAGATGAGTATTCTTGAACTCTTGCCACTCTGCTGCTGAGTCGGAAGAAGATGGTGCGCGGGTTTGGTTGAGGAGGTTATACCATTGACCAAAAGTAGTCAGATAGTTCCTTAAACTAACCAAGCATTGGAGGTTCAAGGGCAAAGAGCTGCTGTGCTTCCCTTTCCCCCTTCCCCTTTCCCCCAACTCATCAAGTCTCCGATTACTTTTTCTAATTGGTATTAGGTCTCAATCAACCCGGCTCAAATTGCTGCTCGACGAGGGGGGGAACGGTGATCGCCTGTCCCTGCTGGAGCGACTGTGTGAGACACTGGAGGATGTGTACTAGATAAGCGCCAGTCCAGCCATCAGAAAGCGGTACTGGCTTGTCGAGAATGTTGCTTAGAAAGCGATCGCAGACGCGCTTCAATGGTTCTGCCGCTTCGACCTCAACTACCTCATCAGCTATGCCAGTCGGCGTCAACTCAGCCTGGAAACGACCGCGTTTAAGAGTGAGAGGAGTGGTTGCCAGCTCGTCGAAAATCAAGCATCCTTGAGACCCCACAATCGTTAATCGTCTTTGTTTATCTGGGTTCAGCCAGCATAGATGAATATGAGCCTCAAAACCGTCTGGATAGAAGAGAGTGACCCACACTAAATCAGCTAATCCTTTTCCGGTCTGAGGCGGCTGGAGCCAAATCCGCCCGTTCGCCTGAACCTTGTGAGGTCTTTGTCCTAACCAAGTGTTAAAAATGGCAAGATCGTGAATAGCTAAATCCCAGAGAGCATCGACATCCTGCCGTACCGGTCCTAAATGGGTCCGGCTGGCATACCCGTAGCGCAGTTTGCCTAAGGTGCCTCTGCTAATGACTTCCTGGCCCCTCTGGACCGCCGGATTGAACAGGTAGGTATGGTCAACCATTAACTGCCGCTGTTTGTGGGCGGCAAGGCGGGTCAGTTCAACGCACTCCTGGGGATCGAGCGTTAACGGTTTTTCGGCTAAAACGTGATAGCCTCTGATCAAAGCATCTTTGATCAGAGGATAGTGAGTGGAGGCTGGAGTCGCCACCACCACAGCGTCAATGTCGTTTTGTCGGAGCGACTGCCAATCGGTTGCTAGGGTGACTGGGTTGAGGATACGCTCTTGAACATATTGCAGCCGTTCTCGGTGAGGATCTACAACGGCCTGTACCTGAGAGAGAGGATGGTGGTGAAAATTCCGAATCAGATGAATCCCCCAGCGTCCGGCTCCTAAAACGGCAATTTTGACGCGTCGATCATTGGTCATGGGTCGTTGGTCATGGGTCAATTGAGACCAGCATACCCGAACGTTAGATTGATCCAGTCCCCAATTCGTAAGTTTCTACGAGCGCTTGACAAAAACGGTAAAAGCTGACTTCGCTGCTGCTTGCTCAGCGGCTTTCTTAGAGCGCCCTTTGCCCTGACCTAAACATTGCTGATTGAGCCAGACTTCAGCCACAAAGCGCTCGTTATCTGCCGCCGCTGCCTCACGAACGCGGTATTCTGGCAGCAGGCTGTAATGAGATTGGGACCACTCCTGCAAAGCATCTTTGTAGTTCTGGCGAGCCGGGTCGGCCCGCACTTCGGCGGCTTTTTCCTTGAGCATCAAGTCTAGCCAGGGACGCACTAGCGCCATCGTGTGGGTACTCAGGTAAAGCGCCCCTAAAACAGCTTCAAAGGCATCCGCTAGGCGAGAGGTTTGTCCGGCTGAATCTGCCGCTGCGCTACTAGCCAGGAGCAAATAGCGCTCTAACCCAAACTTCTGCGCAAATTCGGCTAGGGTGCGATCGCTGACCAGAATCGAACGAATCGCCGCAAACTCGCCCACCAGCTCATCGGGGTACGTTTCCAGCAAAACTTCTGATGCCGCCAGTCGCACGACGGCATCTCCCACAAATTCTAGCTGTTGATAGTTTGTTTGGGAAAAGCTGGGATGAGTCAGCGCCAAATCGAGCAGACCCCACTCTACTGGGGTTTCCGGCACTCCCAACTTTTGCACCAATTTTCGGAGCTGCTTATCGCGCCTAGGATCGAGCATCAAATTCACTGAGCAATGAACAGTGAACAATGAACAATCAACAGCAATGAGTAACCAATTCTATTGTTCATTGTCAAAGAGAGTTGGACGTAAGCCGGGTTCTGTTCTCCAACTGTGGAGGGCGGTTATCTATCTGGGATGTTTGTTACCAAACACCTCTAGCGGCACTCCAATCGCAGGACTGGTAAAAGACCAACCGTAGTCCCTTCGTCCTTGCTCCCCACCGGGGTTTACCGAGCCAGCACCTCTCGATGCTGCTGGTGCGCTCTTACCGCACCTTTGCACCCTTACCCCTTTGGCAGTGACCAGTAGTCAGTTACCGATTTACTGTTCGCTGGTTTAAGAGGCGGTATGTTTCTGTGGCACTATCCTCACGGTCGCCCGCACTGGGAGTTACCCAGCAAGTTTGGTCTTTCGGGAGCCCGGACTTTCCTCAGATTCAGCCTCGTCGAGCCGATCTGCAACCACCTCGCCAACTCTCTCTAAAATCTAGTTTAAGTCAGCTTGACCTCAATAGAGCAAAAACTAACCAGTTCCGGAATCAAATCCAGCAGGACAGAATGGTTAATTTTTATCTTTTCAATTCATTGGAGCGAGAGGACATGGTTTTTAATTTTTCACTGGAGCGCAGCGCCTTCATAGAATAAAAGCGCGTGAACCAGCCGCGTCGCCAGAAAAAGACGATCAGGCTGGTGGCAATGGCAATCATCACCCCCCAACAGGCAAAGTAGCCCCATCGCCACTCTAGTTCTGGCATGTACTCAAAATTCATGCCGTACACGCCGACGATAAACGTCAGCGGAATGAAAATAGTAGAAATGACGGTGAGCAAATTGATCACTTCATTCATTTTGTTGCTCATGGCAGACATATAAACGTCCATCAGGCTAGAAGCGAGCTCTCGGTAGGTTTCAATAATGTCGAGAAGCTGAATGATGTGGTCGTAGCAGTCTCTCAGGTAAACTTGGGTATCTGGGCTGATCAGCCGACTGTCGCCGCGAATCAGCGTGTTGATCGCGCTGCGCAGCGGCCAAATGGTTCGTCGGAGGGCTAATAATTCCCGCCGCACCGCGTAGATTTCTTCTAACGTATCGCGTGTCGGCTTCAGCACGATGCGATCTTCTAACGCTTCAACACGCTCTCCGTAGTCTTCTAGAACTGGAAAATAGCCATCGATGAGAGCATCCAAGAGCACATAGGCTAGGTAATCCGGTCCTGAATCTCGGAGCTTTCCTTTTTTACTGCGGATGCGATCACGTACCGGTTCAAAGCAATCTGCTGAGGTTTCTTGGAAGGTCAGCAGATAGTTTTTGCCCAAAATATAGCTGACCTGTTCGCTCTCAAACCCTTCTTCGTCTGGCGTTGGTTTAACCATCTGAGCAATAATGAGCAATTGCTCTTCGGTATCGTCTACTTTCGGACGCTGAGGCACGTTAACCACGTCTTCTAGCAGCAGGGGATGCAGCCCGAACACTTCTCCCATCTGTTTTAAGATCATTTCGCTCCCTAAGCCCTGAATATCAACCCATGACACTGAATCTGTGTGTAGAAAGGGAAGACAGTCTTGAGGCGTAATATTCGTTTTTCGAGTGGCCCGATTTTTGTCGTAGTCGATTAAGATAATTTCAGAGGGACGAGCATCTGGATCAATACTGAGCGTACCGGGTTCGCTTCCCGGTTTGTCGAAGAAATATTCAAAATATTCCTCTTCCCGCTCTGGAACTGATTCAGGGACTACAGTAGATAGATGCGTCATGCTGCTCAAGAAGTGTCAAAAAAAACGATAATGGGTAGGACAATGCGCTGGTCAGGACAGCGGTCATGGATTGAAAACAACCTCCAGCCAAATCAACCCACCTTTGGTCAACTCTGACCGCGACTGACACTCGCTCCTCCCAGATTCTTGCCCCTCAAAGCTCGACGTGTCACCGTTCTCTAGACAGATTTTAAACGGGGTAGCTGGGCAAGCCTGAAGAGAACGGTAGACAATTGAAACAGACCCGTTGCAGATTGAGATGATAGAGCGTCTTCTTTAAATCCATGAGCAAATCCGAAATTACGCCTCCCCTATCTAGTAAAGTCCAGCGAGTTGCCTTAAGCATTAAACGAGCAGGACGCATCAGCTTTTGGCTACAGTTAATCTTGGGAGTGATTGCGACGGTAACGCTACTGTTCACCAGTCCAGCACTGGTCAACAGTAGAGAACGCACGATCGCCAGCCAATTTGGGTTTTTCTGTGCTGCGATTGGTCTAGTTGCCCTCGCCATCAATATTTACTTTTCCTGGCGCTATACGCAAATGGCAAGGCGCATTGAAGAACCCGATCCGGCGCGCCGTCCGAAAAAATCTGATACGCTTCAAGCCATTCGGATCGGCTTGACGATTAACCTGGTCGGAATGCTGATTGCCATTATTGGCGCTGAAGCGTTAATTGGTCTCGTTCTCGGAAAATCTCTCTCTCGTCCTCAGCTCGCCCTCACTACCGATCCGTCTGAGTTTGTCAATTCTATAGACCTGTTAATCGTCCAGGCAAACACGAACACCATTGCTGCTCACTTTAGCGGCATTGCTTCTAGCTTGTGGTTATTGAACCGAATTGCACGGTAGGAATCAACAGGGAGAGGTAAATGCAGCGGACTCGCCTCAATACGCTCGTTGACTTGTTGAGTGTGCAAATCAATCGTTTCCTCAGCAATCCTTGGCGGCGGGTTTCGTTGCTACTCATTAGTTTGCTGTTTGGGATCTTTATGGGATCAGCCGTATCGACAACAGCGGGACAGGATGCCGTCTGGGATGTGTTAGTGGCGGCGCTGTTGCTTTTGTTAACTGAGGCGATTAGTATCTTTTTCTATCGCCGTCGAGGCAGCGCGTTTGGATGGACAGCGCTGAACGCTTTTAAAGTGGGTTTAACCTATAGTCTCTATTTAGAAGCCTTTAAGCTTGGTTCGTGAACAATGCCGTCTTCTGCTGAAGTTGTCCAGATTTTGCAGCATTTAGGAAGATTTTCCCCTGAAGCGAGAGCGCGTCTCGTAGACTATGAGTTAGCCGATGTCAGTCGCGCTCAAGCCTTCGGCATTACCGAGGCGAATGTTCAGCCCGTTGTTACAGCGAGAACTCAACTCTTTGAGCGGGTTGCTGCTCGGGTTCTGGCGCTCTGCCATCACTACGGCATCAGCGATTCAGCCCAAATTTTGGTGACTCTCTGGCGCGTTTGGCTTCCTCTAGCAATGCAGCTACAGTCGGTTAAACCCGCAGGACAACCTTTAATCCAGGGCATTTTGGGAGGACAGGGAACCGGAAAAACCACTTTGGCTGCTGTGTGCCGCTTGATTTTGGAATATTTGGGTCTAACGACGCTTTGCGTTTCCATTGATGACCTGTACAAAACCTACGCAGAACGTCAGCAGCTTCAGCGGCAAGATCCGCGCTTAATTTGGCGTGGTCCTCCAGGAACCCACGATCTTGAGTTAGGAATGGCCCTGTTGAAGCAGTGCCGACAGCCGCAGCGAGGGACAATAATCGTGCCTCGTTTCGATAAATCAGCGTTCGCTGGTGCTGGCGATAGAACTCAGCCGGAAGTCGTTGATTCGGCGGATATTGTTCTCTTTGAAGGCTGGTTTGTCGGAGTCCGTCCGGTGGAAACAGCGGTTTTTGAGCAGGCACCGCCACCAATTACCACACCGGCAGACCGCCAGTTTGCCAGAAATAGCAATGAGCGGCTCAAGGAATATTTACCGCTATGGGAGCAACTGGACCGCTTAATGGTGCTGTATCCAATTGATTACCGTCTCAGCAAACAGTGGCGACGGGAAGCTGAACAAAAAATGAAAGCCTCTGGGAAGCCAGGCATGAGCGATACCGAAGTCGAGCAGTTTGTGGAGTACTTTTGGCGATCGCTCCATCCCGAGTTATTGATAACTCCGTTAGTCAAGCGTCCCGATCTCGTCGATTTGGTGATTGAAGTTCAAGGTGATCGCAGTATTGGACAAGTCTATCGTCCGTGAGCGATCGCTATCCCTCTTTTGTCAGCTCCCGAGATTAAGAAGTCATTAAAGAGCCAGGTTGACGAGCGGGAAAGTAATACCAATTAGAAAAAGAAATAGGAGACTTAATGAGTTGGGGGAAAGGGGAAAGGGAAGCACAGCAGCTCTTTGCCCTTGAACCTCCAATGCTTGGTTAGTTTAAGGAACTATCTGACTACTTTCGGTAAATGGTATAAGAATAAAACTGATTTATGAGGGCAATGAGAGTCACGAAAGCCCAGGAGTCAATAACAGGGCGAACGCATCAAAATTCTGGTTGAGAATGTGCTTCAGGGGGAGGAATGTTTGCGTCCAGAATTTACAGCATGAACTGGTCGTCTATGCCCGCTCGATATCGTTTCATCGCCAACTACCTTTTGATGGCTCTTGGTGCAGAAGGTTAAGCGCCAGGCGACGCAGCATACTCGTATGGCGCGGAGCATGGTCGAATGCGAATGCGAGAAGCATCTTCGTTGAACACAACATCGAGACACCAATGCAGTTGATTCTTAATACTCCTTACACCGTCTGAGGTTCTAGGACTTCTATTGAGGCTTCTTTACTAAAGGTGAGGGTATTCTCAACGCAATCAACTACAATGGTATCGCCTTCGACAAAGGTATTCTCTAAAATTTTAGTGGCGATCGAATTTTCCAGCTCTCGCTGAATGGCTCGCTTGAGAGGACGCGCTCCGTACACCGGATCGTACCCGACATCAACAATATAATTTTGAGCAGCTTCCGTTAATTGAATATTCATCTTCTGCTCCGACAGCAGCTTCTTCATGCGTCCTAGCTGAATCCGCACGATTTGCCGCAGTTCCTCGCGCTTGAGGGTATGGAAAATAATCAGATCGTCAATGCGGTTCAGAAATTCGGGCCGGAAATGCTTTCTTAATGCCTGCAACACCCGACTCCGCATCTTTTCATAGTGAGCGTCGTCGACCGCGACATTGAGAATATACTCACTGCCGATGTTGCTCGTCATTACAATAATGGCGTTGCGGAAATCAACCACCCGCCCTTGAGAATCGGTAATGCGCCCGTCATCGAGCACCTGCAAAAGGATATTAAATACATCCGGGTGCGCCTTTTCTACTTCGTCCAGCAGCACCACCGAATAGGGGCGACGACGAACAGTTTCAGAAAGCTGTCCGCCTTCCTCGTAGCCCACATACCCCGGAGGCGCACCGACGAGGCGCGAGACGGCGTGTTTCTCCATATACTCCGACATATCGAGGCGCACCATTGCTTCTTCGCTATCGAAGAGAAACTGAGCCATAGCTCTCGCTAATTCGGTTTTACCCACGCCGGTTGGTCCCATAAACAGGAACGAACCGATCGGTCGCCCGGGGTCTTTCATGCCCGCGCGCGCACGGCGGATAGCGGCAGCAACAGCAGCAACGGCTTCCTGCTGCCCGATTACCCGTTCGTGGAGATGACCTTCGAGCTGTAAGAGCTTTTGCCGCTCCGACTCCAGCAGTCGGTTAACCGGAATACCGGTCCAGCGAGCCACAATTTCGGCAATGTCGGCTTCGGTGACTTCTTCGCGCAGCAAAGCCGTTCCCTGGGACTGAATCTCCAGCAAGCTCGTTTCTTTAGCATCCAAGTCTCGCTGTAACACCTCCAGCCTGCCGTACTTAAGCTGAGCCGCTTTTTCGTGGTCGTAGGCTCGCTCTGCCTGCTCTAGCTGAAGGCGGACCTGTTCCTCTTCCTCTTTGAGAACATTAATCTCATCGAGTAGCTGCTTTTCGCCCTGCCATTGAGAAGAGAGCTGAGTTTGCTTGCTTTCGAGGTCGTCGATTTCTTGCTGAATGCGCTCGAGGCGTTCTTGAGCGCTGCCAATTACTGCCCCGCGCTTTTCTTCCCCTTCTAGCGAGAGTTTTTCCATCTGAAGCTGCATCAAGCGCCGATCGATGGCCTCTAGCTCAACGGGTTTAGAGGTAATTTCCATTTTCAGCTTCGCCGCCGCTTCATCGACTAAATCGATCGCTTTGTCGGGCAGAAACCGCTCGGTAATGTAGCGGTGGGAGAGAGTGGCCGCCGCCACCAGGGCAGAATCGGTAATTTTGACTCCATGATGGACTTCGTAGCGTTCCTTGAGTCCGCGCAAAATCGAGATCGCATCCTCTACACTCGGCTGTTTGACCAGCACCTGCTGAAAGCGTCGCTCTAGCGCTGCATCTTTCTCGATATGCTTGCGATACTCGTCGAGGGTGGTTGCGCCAATACAGCGCAGTTCTCCCCGCGCCAGCATGGGCTTAAGTAAGTTGCCCGCATCCATTGAGCCTTGGGGAGAGCCGGCCCCGACGACGGTGTGCAGTTCGTCAATGAACAGGACAATTTGACCTTCTGAATTGGTTACTTCTCGCAGCACGGTGCGCAGACGATCCTCAAATTCCCCCCGGTATTTCGCTCCGGCAATCAGGCTGCCCATGTCCAGGGAGATAAGCTGGCGGTTCTTGAGAGATTCAGGCACGTCCCCGTTAATAATCCGCTGGGCTAACCCTTCGGCGATCGCGGTTTTTCCCACCCCTGGTTCGCCAATCAGCACCGGATTGTTTTTGGAGCGACGGGATAGCACCTGCACCACCCGACGAATCTCCTCGTCTCGGCCAATCACCGGATCGAGCTTGCCTAGTTTAGCCTCTGCTGTGAGATCTCGCCCGTACTTCTCTAGCGCCTCATAACGATCTTCCTGATTCGGTTCCGTGACCTTTTGAGTCCCGCGAATCGCCCTAATGTGCTGCTCTAAATCTTGAGGATCGAGATTAAAGGTTCGCAGACAGCGTTTGCCAACGCGCTCGTCTTCGGCAAATCCCATCAGTAGATGCTCAACGGAAATATACTTATCCTGCCAGCTCTCTCGAGAAGCCTCGGCGCGGTCTAACATCACATCTAAACTCCGTCCCAAGTAGAGCTGATCGACGTTAAGCACCTTGGCTTGGCGGTTCGTAAACGCTTCGATCTGCTGCTTCAAGCGATCGCGGTTCGCGGCTCGCTCAAGAATTTTTTGGGCTAATCCTTCCTGTTCTAGAAGGCTAAGCACCACGTGTTCGACTTCGAGGGTTTGATTTTTGAATCGACGGGCAACTTCTTGCGATTTAACAATAGCGTCCCAGGCTTGTTCGGTAAATTTGCTGGAGTCGGTGGGCTGCATCTATTAAAATCTACGATGAATTAGGGCTAGTGACAAGGAATTGTTCGACGCAGGTTGACCTGTTTTGGGGGGATGGGGGCTACTCGCGTCGAACGGGCAAAGGGAAAAGGGCAAGGGGTCAAGGAACACACAACTCTAACCTTCTCTCCACATCCCACAATCTTAAATCGGAGAAGCGCCAAGCAGTTCGGTTCGGTGCTTCGCTCCCCAACCGTTCAGACCTGCCAAGCTTTTTGTAGTCTGCCCCAAAGAGTTGATAGAGAGCGCCTGAGTTCAAGTCTAAGCTGCCAGCGCTGAAAAGCCTGCTCGTAGGCTTCTCCTTGAGATTGAAACGTTTTCCAGGCATTTAACGATAATTTTAGCCCCCAGAACAATAACACATACAGCGACCACGTTACCGCTCCGGCGCTCACAACGTTGAGGGAAATTAAAAAAATGTTGACAATTGCATATCTAACCACTTTCTGTTTGAGCTGACTACGGCGATAGCTGTCAAACTCGCGGCGCTGTTTGCCGATACTTTGTTGCATCAGCCAATCCTGCTCCGCCGCTTGCAGACAGGCTTCGTCAATGCCAAGCTCTTGGGCAATTTCGCTGAGCTGCTGCCTGTCAAACTCTCCATCAGAGGCTTGACGAGTGATGGCTAAGTGCAGAATTTGCTGAACTTCTTCTTGGGTATAGAGATGAACTTCAGGGGCAGACATCATTAGTTCGCTAGATTTTAGTCAACGCCAAAAAAGGACTCTGGCTTAGTTTGATTGGATGGGGTCTCTTGAATCAATGCTAACGTAGCTCTCTCTTGGAGAGGAACCGAACCGCCAGGGACGGATTCCACGGCAATTCGAGGCGGTGAAAGGCTTTCACCCTTCGGTACAATGAGAGAAACGCCTAACCGACTCAGAGGAGTTCTCGTATGAACGGCAATATCCGTGTGGGAAGTCTATTTGGCATTCCCTTCTATATTAATCCATCCTGGTTTCTCGTTCTCGGATTGGTGACGCTTACCTACGGAGGTCAGCTTGCCTTGTTTCCCCAGCTTAATGGAGCTGCCCCCTGGATTTTAGGGTTTGCTGCGGCCATTTTACTATTTGCATCCGTGTTGGCCCACGAACTAGGCCATAGCTTTGTAGCGATGGCGCAGGGCATCGAGGTGAAATCGATTACGTTATTTTTGTTTGGTGGGTTAGCGTCGCTGGAGAAAGAATCCGAAACTCCTGCTCAGTCGTTTTGGGTGGCGATCGCTGGACCTGCCGTGAGCATTCTTCTGTTCGGAGTTTTTACGGCCCTTAATCTGCTGCTGCCGCTCCCCGCTCCTTTTTCGGCAGTGGTGACTCTACTCGCCTCTTTGAACCTCATCCTGGCGCTATTTAACCTGCTCCCCGGTCTTCCCCTCGACGGCGGCAACATCCTCAAAGCGGCGGTTTGGCAAATCACCGGGAACTCCAACCAAGGCATTGTCTTTGCTAGCCGCGTTGGGCAGCTCTTTGGCGGACTCGCTGTTCTTGTCGGTATCCTAGCTGTTCTCGATCTCAGTCCTGTGGGCAGCATCTGGACGCTGCTGATTGGGTGGTTCCTGCTGCAAAATGCTGGCCGTTCGGCCCAGTCAGCAACGGTGCAGGAAACCTTGAGCCACTATAAAGCTGAGGATGCAGTGCTGCCGGATAGCCCGATTATCCCGGCTGATTTAACGCTGCGCGAGTTTGTCAATGAGTACGTGATTGGGAAGCCCCAGTGGAGCAAGTTCTTAGTCATCGACGCAGAAAGAAAACTTCAGGGAGCGATCGCCTCGGCGGCTCTTAAGTCCGTTCCTACATCTGAGTGGAACGACATCCACGTTCGAGACTTGGTTAAGCCGGTAGAAACTGTTAACACCGTTAACTCAGAACAGTCTTTGTTAGACGTCATCAAAACCCTAGAAGGACAAGAGGAGAAGCAGCTAGTCGTTGTCCGTGAAGATGGTGTTGTTGTGGGGTTGTTGGAGAAAGCATCTGTCATTAAACTGCTTCAGAAAGACAGAGCCAGAGCAGCGTAGAGTTTTTCACTTCATCCGTTATCCTCCAGAATGGCTGCCGTAATTCTGGAGTCTTTTTTGATCTTGTGAAAGTTGGTTTGCTTAGCGTAGCGGTAGCCAATGTCCAAAAACGAGTTGATTGATTTCTTGTTCAACCCGGAGTTGCTCCATGTACGTTATTAATACTTTGGCTCCGGTTTTCCTAATTATCCTGCTTGGTGCAGTTCTGCAACGAACGAAGTTTTTGAGTCCTCAACTGACTCGCGAGAGTAACCGCTTGGTGTACTGGGTTGGTTTACCTTGCCTGCTGTTTAATCAAACCGCCCAAGCTGAACTTGCCAGTGACTCGGCGCTGCGGATTTCGCTCGTGCTAGTGGCCGGCATGGTGAGCTGTATCGCTGTGGCTTATTCGCTTTCGCGGCTGCTTCGTCTACCAGGACCATCTGAAGGAGCGTTTGTGCAAGCTGCTTTTCGGGGTAATCTAGCTTTTATCGGGCTGCCGGTTGTCAGCTATGCCCTATCTCATGCTCCGGCGACCTCTACGATCGCTGCTTTAAGCGAGGAGCAGCTTCAGTCTCTCGCCGTCCTCTCTTTTGCTCCCCTGGTTCCCCTGTATAATGCTGCCGCTGTGCTTGTCTTAATAGCCGGCAATGGACGAGCGCAGCACTCTTGGGTGTCTCTGCTGCGGTCAGTTGTCACAAACCCGCTCCTAATAGCTTGTGGGCTTGGCTTGAGCTGGTCTTTAGCCGGACTCGCGCTGCCTCTATGGTTGAGCCTAACCTGTCGGACGGTCGGGCAGATGTCTCTCCCCTTGGCGTTACTGGGAGTGGGAGTCTCGTTAGTCACCACCGAGGTTCGCGGTCAGGTGTCTCTTGCGGGGCTGGCGGCGTTACTGAAGGTGGCGCTGGCTCCGCTAGTTGGCGTACTGGTCTCCCGTTGGCTTGGTTTATCCCCGTTAGAGCAAACTATCGCGCTGCTCTATCTAGCTTGTCCAACGGCGATCGCCTCCTACATCATGGCGCAGCAGTTGGGCGGAGATGATGCCCTAGCTAGCAGCACCATCGTTCTCAGTACGCTGCTGTCTGCTGTCGCCCTAGCAACCGTTTTGACCATCTCTTAGTGACGGCTCTCCAAATGTAAGCAGAATTTGACAGCTCTGGCCGAGCGATCGCCCGATCAGCTCTATAATATTCCAGCAATAACCTCCATTGTTGGTTTAACCCTAGCGATGCTGACTGAACCCGTTACCGAACCACCGAAACAGGGCGAAGATTTCCCGTTGAGTCCCGTTCCGGCTACTGCCCGCAAGTCCGTATGGTCTCTTGCTCCCCTCCTCATTGGCTTTACTCTCTATTCGGGAACGCTATTTGCTGGTGGCTTAGTCGGAGCCAGCTTCCGCTTCTTCCCCGAATTAGTGGGGGTCATTGCCGTCGGCAATTTAATTCTCGGACTTTATGCAGCAGGGATGGGCTACATTTCTGCCCAAACAGGCTTAAGCACCGTGCTGATGGCTCGCTTTAGCTTTGGTGCGGTGGGGTCGCGCTGGGTCGATTTTATTTTGGGCTTTACCCAAATTGGCTGGTACGCTTGGGGATCAGCCCTGATTGCTGAGCTGTTAATTCAGCTAGCCGGAGTTCCGGCAGCCCTGGGGGGACTGATTATTTTAATCGCTACTTACCTCTTCTGCGTTACGGCCTACATTGGCTATCGAGCGATGGACTGGGTGAGTCGGTTAGCGGTTCCAGCGATCGTGATTTTGATGCTGTGGAGTATGACGATTGCCTGGGGAGATGTCGGCGGTTTGACTCAGCTACAGGCTATTACTCCGGCTCAGGAAATGGGGATGGGGGAAGCGTTGACGATTGTGATCGGTACGTTTATCTCTGGCGGAACTCAGGTTACCAACTGGTGTCGCTTCGCCAGTTCTGGCAGAACGGCCTTTATCGCTGCCCTGGCTGCTTTTTTCCTCGCCAACGGCTTTTTGATCTTTAGCGGTGCTTTCTGTGCCTTGGTGTACGGCGAAGCCGATATTGTGCAGGTGATGGTCCAGCAAGGTTTATTGGTTTGGGGATTAGCGCTATTTTTGCTCAATATGTGGACCACTCAGGACAACACGATTTATGCCTTTTCTGTTGCGGGGGCCCATATGTTTCGCACGAGCAAACGGACGCTGTTTGTTCTGGGGGGAGCGACTTTTGCCCTGATCTTAGCCTGGGGAGGGATTTATGAAGCGTTGGTTCCCTACCTAATTTTGCTGGGCACGTTTATTCCTCCCATCGGCGGGATCGTGATGGCCGACTACTGGCTGCGGCACCGAGGGGAGTTTCCTGACCTCAACGACCCCCAGCCAGCCTTGAATTGGGCAGGAGCGATCGCCTATATTGCTGCTAGTGTGATCGCCTATTTCTCTCCTGGTATTAAACCCATTAACGGCATTGTCGCTGCCGTTCTCATCTATTGGCTCTTGAGTCGTTTGATAGGCCAGACTTCCCCAAGAAGCGTTAGCAATTGAGCGAGCCAACACAATTCTCTACAGATGAAGAAAATCTTACCGAAATAAACTTAAGCTAAACGCGCTTGGTGCTGTCAGCATCAGCAAAACCTTACTCTATTTCACCGAGAACAGAGGCCTCACTGGCTACTACTGCCTCAAAGTTTTTAACGATGCTTAGCAACGTATTTGGATCTAATTCAAACCCAAATTTCAATAGATGCTCGCCCCCGACTCCATGTCCCAACTGCGCTAGCTGACCAGCCACAGCTATATGACCAAGGCTGTCTACTGACGAAATTTGTAGCCAAAACTGTTGCGGTGACAGGGATGAAAGTTCTCCACTACCCTGCCTGTGATTTTCTAATTTTCGTAATTGCTCAACAAAATTTTCTAAGCTCGGGGCCCCAATCCACGTCCACCCCTGCCCTGTAAATCCGTGGGATTGCACTTTGATTCTAAAATGCGTGTCTCCCGGTGTGGGTAAGTGTTTGGGGATGCGCTCGACAACCATCATCTCCACAAAGTGGACCCCTTCGCGAATTAAGATCGCGACGCTGTTCCCTTCTGCCTCAATGTTCCTACTCATTCCCTACTAACTCAACCACACTCAAGCCAGTTAGCATCCATTGAGCTGGCAACTCCTGTTCTATAGTTAGACTAGCAGCCTCACAATCTATCCAACCAACAGGGGCTCAAGAAGAAACTATCTGAGCTGTTTCTTCTACCGTTGTCTCATCAACCAAATCAGTCGCCGTTAAATGTTCTTCTAAAATAGCGAGGTTGCGAATGTTTGATTTATAAACAGCGTCAAACGCATCACCAATGAGAGGAACCGTCCCGACAACGCTTTCAAGGGCAACGTTGAAAATCATTTTTTTGAGGGCGCTGCGGGGCAGATTGAACCGAGCTGCCAGTAGAATAATGTAGGCTGAAAATGCGGTACTGACCAGGTCGCCAGCGCCAGGAACTAAACCGAGAATTGGATCTAAACCAATCCGAAATTTTGTGCCGGGAATGCCAATAGCGGTATCCATCAAACGACTAAGACGACGAATCCGCTGGAGAGTTTGGAGACGATTGGTGTTATTCATAATAATAATATGCCGCTTCTGCGGAGGGCTTTGCTTGTATCCTGAGAAGTAAATCTGAAGCGCGTTTCTCTATCTCATTATTCAGCGATCGCCCCTATTGCTGTCCTGTTGATTCAATGAAGTCTAATCCTATTTATCCGGTTGTCTGGCATGATGAGCGAGTCTTTCTGATCGATCAGAACCGCTTGCCCCACGAATATGCCATTGTCGAAATTGGTCGCTGTGAAGACATGGCGCGGGCCATCAGCACGATGATTGTTCGCGGCGCCCCGGCGATTGGCATCGCCGCCGCCTACGGCATGTATCTGGGAGCCAGAGAAATTCACACAGACCAACGGGAACCGTTTTTGAAAACTTTAGAAACAGTCGGTCAAACGCTGCGGCAGTCGCGCCCCACAGCCGTTAATTTAGCGTGGGCCGTATCTCGTCTGCTGAAGACAGCTTATGAAACTCTGGGGACTGTAGCAGAGATTAAACAAACCTTGCTGCGAACTGCTCAGGAAATTCAGGCCGAAGATTTGCAGACTTGTCAGGCTATTGGCGAACATGGGGTGTCGGTGCTGCCTGCCAAACCCGATAAGCTGAATCTGCTCACTCACTGCAATACGGGAGCCTTGGCAACGGCTGGATATGGAACGGCTTTGGGCGTGATTCGTGCGGCTTGGGAGGCCGACAGGCTGCTCAGGGTCTATGCTGGAGAAACCCGTCCTCGATTTCAGGGAGCAAAACTAACGGCTTGGGAGTGTCTGCAAGCTGGAATTCCTGTGACGGTTGTTACCGACAGTATGGCCGCTTACTGCATGAAGCAGGAGATGATTGATGCGGTGATTGTCGGGGCCGACCGCATCGCGGCTAATGGCGATACGGCCAATAAAGTAGGCACGTATTCCCTGGCTGTGTTAGCCCAGGCCCACCAGATCCCCTTTTATGTGGCCGCCCCTCTGTCTACCGTTGACTTTGATCTGCCTAACGGTAGCCAGATCCCCATCGAAGAACGACATCCCTCAGAAATTTACCAAATTGGAGAAACAGTTCTCTGTCCGCCAGGAGTCGAGTTTTACAATCCTGCTTTCGACCTGACCCCGGCTGACCTAATTACCGCCATTATTACAGAGCGAGGGGTGACCAAGCCGGCTGAACTAAAACAGCAAACAGTGGTCGATAGACAGTGACCAGAGAGCAATATCTAAGATAGAAATAGTTGTCTTTAACTGAATTGGTATTGCTAAGCTGTGTTTAAACGTTCTCTCTCCCTGAGTTTATTGAGCCTCCTTCTGGCTAGCTGTAGTGGTGGTTTATCGACTCTGTTTGCTCCCGATCCCCAGCTTGTAGAACAGCAGACAGAGGCGGAGAATCCACCGTCGGTAACGCCGTCAGAACAACCAGCGGCGGAATTACCCGATGATTTTCCTCAAGAAATTCCCCTTTATCCCCAAGCACGGCTCGTTGACGTGGACTCAGATTCCACGGGCGAACAAGGACAAGCGACTTGGGAAGCTTTTGAATCGAGGGAAGAAATAGCCACTTACTATCAAGATGCCTTTGAGAGTAACGGCTGGAATTTAGAGCCATCAACTGACGAAGGGACGCTCGTGGCGAGTCAAGACGGTTTAGAGGTGACGGTGTTATTTTCCTCTGCTGCCAACGCCGACACCACCGAGTATATTCTGGAATATCAGCAGGCGATCGCTCAGCCTCAGCCGCAACCGCGAGTCGCCGCCGAGTCGCCGCAAGATTTTGCCGATTTAGAACAGGCCCCAGAACCCCTGCGCGAGTACGTTGACGATTTAGCCGCTTTGGGCGTGTTAACATCGGCTCAAAATGCCGATACCGGGCAGTTTAATCCCAATGAGATCCTCACCCGTCGCGATTACGCTCGCTGGCTAGTCGCCGCCAACAACCAACTCTATACTGACAATCCGGGCGCTCAAATCCGCGTCGCCTCCAGCAGTTCAGAACCCGCCTTCAGCGATGTCAGTGCGTCCGATCCCGATTTTGCCGTTATTCAGGGATTAGCCGAAGCCGGAATTATTCCTTCGCCCCTTACAAACGACAGTACGGCGGTGCGCTTCCGTCCAGACGCACCCTTGACCAGAGAAGAGTTAATTGCGTGGAAAGTCCCGCTCGATATTCGTAAAGCCCCGCCTGCGGCTTCGATTGAGGCGACTCGGGAAACGTGGGGATTTCAAGATACGGCGGACATCGACCCCAGAGCGCTGTCCGCCCTATACGCCGACTATCAAAATCGCGCCCAATCCAACGTAAGCCGCGCCTTTGGATACACCAGTTTATTTCAACCGAATAAACCCGTCACTCGCGCTGAGGCAGCCGCCGTTCTCTGGTCGTTTGGTCAACAGGGAGATGTTATCACGGCTCAGGAGATGGGGCAAACCGAGGCTGAGGACAATCAAGTTAGCCGTGAATAGCAGCATTAACATCAATTATTGCGAGAGTCCCGTTCTGTTTCCTCCGCCAGAGGATGACATGAGAATCAGAACACGCTAGTAATCTACTGCTGTAGTCAGTGTTTAACTTGAAGTTAACTTTGCCTACCCATAATAGAGCATTGGCCTTCCCGACTAAGCGTCAGTCAAGGAGTGAGCAGCTAGCAGAATTAACGAGTCTCGCAGTCAATTATTCAAACTAGAGACAGATTATTAGCTATCCGTTAGTTAGTCATACTAAAAGGCTAAAACGGATCGGCGTATTTTTTCGAGGCTGTAATGCCATCCGTGATTCAGCAATGGTGTTTACAGGCGATCCGGTATCCCTTGCCCTTCACAGCCGCTCATCACTCTACGGCGACAAAGCGCTCTCGAGACCAAGCAGAATACAATAAGGTAATCGATTTATGGTTCAAGCCCCAGCCCCAGAAACCCGCTCTCAATCAGAACCGCTGAGCGCAGAAGAACTCAGAAAAATCCACGCTTACTGGCGAGCAGCCAACTATCTCTCTGTCGGTCAAATTTATCTCCTCAATAACCCGCTCTTAAAAGAGCCTCTCAAGCTGGAGCACATCAAGCCGAGGCTCCTCGGACATTGGGGAACAACACCGGGTCTCAACTTCATCTACGCCCATCTAAACCGCATCATCAAAGCTCAGGATCTCAACATGATTTTTATCATTGGTCCAGGTCATGGCGGTCCCAGCATCGTTGCCAACACCTATTTAGAAGGAACCTACAGCGAACTGTATCCCAACGTCTCTCAAGATACAGAAGGAATGCAAAAGCTCTTCAAGCAGTTTTCTTTCCCTGGTGGAGTTCCGAGCCACGTGGCCCCAGAGGTTCCCGGTTCCATTCATGAAGGCGGGGAATTAGGCTACTCCCTGACCCATGCTTTCGGGGCGGCTTTTGACAATCCCGACCTGATTGTGAGCTGCATTGTAGGCGATGGCGAAGCCGAAACCGGAGCGCTGGCGACGAGTTGGCACTCCAACAAATTTCTGAACCCAGTGCGTGATGGTGCCGTTTTACCGATTCTTCATCTCAACGGCTACAAAATTGCCAATCCAACTGTCCTGGCCCGTATGCCCCGGGAGGAACTCGAAAGCCTGTTTGTCGGCTATGGCTACAAACCTTATTTTGTCGAAGGGTCTGATCCAGAAACCATGCACCAGCTCATGGCATCGACCCTCGATACCGTCACTGCCGAAATTCACTCTATTCAGGACGCGGCCCGTAGCGAGGGCTTTGACACCTATCCGCAGTGGCCAATGATCGTGCTGCGATCGCCCAAAGGCTGGACGGGACCGAAAGAAGTAGACGGCAAGAAAACCGAAGGCTATTGGCGATCGCACCAGGTGCCGCTGTCTAGTTTGGCATCGGAGCCAGAACACATCAAGCTGCTCGAAGAGTGGATGAAAAGCTACGAGCCTGAAGCCCTCTTCGATGGAGACGGCAAGCTGATCTCGGAACTAGCTGAACTAGCCCCCACCGGCGATCGCCGCTTGGGAGCCAACCCCCACGCTAACGGCGGCGTACTGCTCAAAGCCCTGAGAATGCCCGATTTCCGGGACTACGCGGTAGAAGTAGACAAACCCGGTGCCGTTACTGCTGAAGCAACTCGCGTCACTGGAGGCTTTCTGCGGGACGTGATGAAGCGCAACCCCAATAACTTCCGCGTTTTTGGCCCTGACGAGACGGCCTCCAACCGACTCTCGGCGGTCTTTGACGAAACGAAACGGACCTGGGTGGCCGAGATGCTCCCTGAAGACGAACAGCTCTCCCAAGATGGTCGTGTCATGGAGATTTTGAGCGAACATACCTGTCAAGGCTGGCTAGAAGGCTACCTGCTGACAGGTCGTCACGGCTTCTTCTCCTGCTACGAAGCCTTCATTCACATCATCGACTCGATGTTTAACCAGCATGCTAAGTGGTTAAAAACAACGAGCAGAGAAATTCCCTGGCGACGACCGCTCGCCTCGCTCAACTATCTGCTCACGTCCCACGTTTGGCGACAGGACCACAACGGCTTTTCCCATCAAGACCCTGGCTTTATCGATCACGTCGTCAATAAAAAAGCAGACGTCATTCGGGTGTATCTTCCCCCCGATGCTAATACGCTCCTCTCCGTTGCCGATCACTGCCTCAAAAGCCGCAACTACGTCAACGTCATCGTTGCTGGCAAGCAGCCGGAATTGCAGTATCTCAACATGGATGCCGCCATCAAGCACTGCACCGCCGGCATTGGCATTTGGGAATGGGCCAGCAACGATCGCGGAACAGAACCCGATGTGGTGATGGCCTGTGCTGGAGACGTCCCGACTCTCGAAACGCTAGCGGCGGTGGCGATTCTCCGCGAAGAGTTTCCCGAGCTTAAGGTGCGAGTGGTGAATGTGGTCGATCTGATGAAGCTACAGCCGGAAGAGGAGCATCCCCACGGTTTATCCCATAAAGATTTCGACATGATTTTCACAACGGATAAACCGATTATCTTTGCCTATCACGGCTATCCTTGGCTGATCCATCGCCTCACCTACCGCCGCACCAATCACAAAAATCTTCACGTGCGGGGGTACAAAGAGGAAGGAACGACAACAACGCCTTTTGATATGGTGGTTCGCAACGACCTCGACCGCTTTCACCTTGCTGATGATGTCATTGATCGCCTACCTCAACTAGGCTCTGCTGCCGCCTACGTGCAGCAAATGCTGCGCGATAAGCTGATCGAGCATCAGCAGTACGTGACTACCTATGGTCAAGATATGCCGGAAATTCGGGATTGGCAATGGCCGTATTAAGAAGTTAGCGCTCAGCAAGAGGCGAGCACAGGCATGCTTAGTCCTGACGATTAAGCATTTAACGGTGACACGGTAAAAAGTGCAGAGTGCTCAGCATTAACTCCTGTCTCCCGCTGTTATCGGTAGGATAATAGCGGGAGTTTTTACGCAATGCAGCCATGAAAATTTTGGTTCTCAATGCCGGTTCTAGCAGTCAGAAAAGCTGTCTCTATGAGCTTGGGGATACTTTACCCCAACAGCCACCAGAACCCCTCTGGCAGGCCGATATAGACTGGACTGGCAGCAATGAGGAGGGAAAACTAACGGTAGACGCTCAGGGGAAGACTGCTGAAATTTCCCTCGATCCCAACGATCGCTCTGGGGCGATCGCAACGATGCTAGAGACGCTCACAGAGGGAAAAACGAAAGCCATTGAGCAATTGACAGATATTAATATTGTCGGTCATCGCGTGGTGCATGGTGGAGCCGACTATTCTCAAGCAACGCTGATTACGGGTGCAGTCAAAGAGGCGATCGCTTCCCTCATTCCCCTCGCTCCCAATCATAATCCGGCTCATCTAGAAGGCATTGAAGCTGTTGAGAAGGTTTTACCGGATATTCCTCAACTCGCCGTCTTTGATACTGCTTTTCATTCCCAAATGCCCCCTGAAGCTGCTGTTTACCCCATTCCCTATGAATGGTACGAAAAAGGCATCCGTCGCTATGGCTTTCACGGCATCAACCATAAATACTGTGCTGAGCGTACCGCGCAACTGCTCGATCAACCTCTCGATTCCCTCAAAATTATTACCTGTCATTTAGGTAACGGCTGTTCTTTAGCAGCGATCAAAAACGGTATCAGCATCAATACCACGATGGGGTTTACTCCCCTCGAAGGGCTAATGATGGGAACCCGCAGTGGCTCTATCGATCCAGCCATTCCCATTTATCTGATGCGCGATCATGGAATGGATGCCGATCGCATTGACGAGATGCTTAACCAAGCATCGGGGTTACAGGGAATATCTGGGGAAACTTCAGATATGCGTCAGATCGCCAGCCTAATTGAACAGGGACACGATCGCGCCCAGTTAGCGTTTAATTTATATATTGAGCGCTTGAAAGCTGGAATTGCTTCACTGCTGCCGATGCTGGGGGGACTAGATGCGCTAGTCTTTAC
>JBHJGN010000021.1:0-84917 GCA_050331735.1 Cyanophyceae cyanobacterium | reverse complement strand
AACTTTTCTGATCGAGCTATCACCTTTTTCTACGGCATCAATTATCTTTTCTCGCAAATCTAAGGAATAAGGCTTCATCTGGCAACTTATTTTTACAATACTAGAGATTGTCCCCTATTTAGCTGCAAACTGCTGTAATTTCGTTGCCAACACCGAGTTAAAGTCCGTGTGGCGACCAATCTGGTACTGTAACTCATCAAGTTTAGCCAGCACCTCGCGGCTATGAACGGGGGGCTTAACGCCGAGAAAGATTTCTCGCAGCACTCCTTCTGGGTCTATTAAGTAGGTATGGCGCAAAGACATAAAGCCGAGCCAAGAACCGTAAGCTTTACTGACTGAACCATCAGTATCTGCAAGTAGCGGAAACTGCAACCCTTCCGAGTCACAGAATTCGGCATGAGAATCAACATCATCAGCGCTGACTCCAATAATCTGAGCATTTCTGTCTTTGTACTGGGGTAAATCTTGCTGAAAACGGCGAGCTTCGAGGGTGCAGCCGGGGGTAAAATCTTTAGGGTAGAAGTAGAGGACAACCCACTGACCGCGATAGTCAGAAAGCGTCACTTCTCCATCGCCTGTATTGGTAGGAAGCGTAAACTCAGGAGCCATTTTGTTGAGAGGTGGCTGTTGGCCTCCAAGGGCTAGGGCAGTTGGAGATAAGTTAAACCAACAGAGAACAGCCAAACAAGTTATCCATAAAATGCTTCGATATTTGCGAAGATGCATAAAGAATTGATACATGGGTTTAAAGTTTTACCGTCTTAAGTGTATCTTTTCGAGAAAGCGTTGAGCAGTTCGGGTCTTTATCCTTAAAGAAGTTAGGCAAATGCTTGAGAAGATGGGAAGCAGGTTTGCTGAGCTGATGTTTAAGAATCTTTCAGGCCCGCGATCGCGATTGGCGATCGCTGCTATTAACTGTACACTGCATAGTATCGGCTAATCTAGTCCGCTGCTGTCGCTTGCTTTTCTCCCTTAATTGGGTAATCTAACTCTAGCTAGCAACCAAAATGGCATCGCCAATGCGCCTCTCCACGGGAATGTCCACAGCTCTAATTATTATTAACGCCGAGGTCAACGAACACGGTGCAATCGTGACGACCTCGCCCGCGACGAAAAAGATGGTGGCTGCCTTAAAGCAGACAATCAATACCTGCCTCGGTGAACCTGTTGAGGTTAAAGTTGTCGCTGCGGCTCTACTGTCAGCGGACTCTGACAATTCAAGCCGCTCGCCAGAACTAGCGCTTGCTAACAGCGATGCTCACACTATTTATTGTCCACTAACAATTCAGCTACCCAGTACTTTTGACTTTCCGGCTCGCTTAGTTTTTCAAGCCTGTAAAGACGTAGAAAGCAGGCGGCGTTGGGTTCATCGCCAGCTTCAGTATCAGATAGGACTAAATAAAGCTTGGCTGGGAGACCTGTGGCTGCCCATTGTGCTGACGGCGAAAGGGCCACTGTATGGAGAGGTCATTGGCGAGGGAGCAGTTCCTAACTCCTATGAGCAACCCATCGATCTAGCCGACGATCTGCGACAGTCTCTGTACCATTTAGCCTACGAGTTACTGCAGTCAATTTCGGCTTTACCCGCCGTCTATTTAATGCAGTTTACAGTCAAAGATAGAGCTATTGTGTTTGACCGCCTGTGGCCTTTTCCGGCAGCCCCAGCGATCGCTTCGCTCACCGCTCAGTACCCCGACCTCTTTACCTGTCATTGGCACTGCCTCACTCAACAGCCCATTTTGGATTTAACCGTCCATAAGCGTTAAGTGCCGCAGGCGCAGGCCAAGGGGAAAGAGCTGCTTTCCTTCTCCGGCGGAGACGCTAACGCGAACGGAACGCTCCGCGCTATGCCGACCGTCGGGAGGCACAGGCCGGAGGCGATACGCAACAAGAAAAAGGGAATCAGGGGTCTCGCTCCGACTCCTGGTCATTAGGCGACTCAACCTTTCCCCCTTCCCCGTCTCTCCGGGACTGTTTCCTTATAGGTTAAAATTGCAGATAAGCCGCTAATTAATCTAAAGTAGGAATGCAGATCCAAGCTACCGATACATCGCTGTCAAGTTGGGCAGGAGAGGCTCTTGCCATTGGTTTGTTTGAAGAGACAAAGCTCGAGGACATTGAGCAGCTCAAAAATCTCCAGGAAACCATTGCCGCCCTCATCGACGAAGAAGAATTTGATGGCAAGCTAGGCAGTACAGTCGCGACTCGTCTGAGCAGCAGTCATTCAGTACGGAAGCTGATCTTGGTCGGCATGGAAGCTGAGCCGCCAGATTTGCGGACTGTTGGAGCGGCGATCGCCCGCGCTGCCAAGCAGGAAAAAGTCAAAAGCCTCGGCGTTTACCTCCCCGTTACTCATCAAGACCCGGCAACGACGGCTCAGATGATTGCAGAAGGGATGCTCCTGGCAATGCATCAGGATCACCGGTTTAAATCGGAAGAGACCCCGGAAAAGCGATTAGAAACCGTCGAGTTAATTGGTCTCGGCCATCAAGACGAGACCCTGAACCGCGCTCAGCAGATCTGCTCTGGAGTTATTTTAGCCCGCGAACTTGTCAATGCTCCGGCTAACGTGGTCAATCCGGTTTCCCTGGCTCAAACTGCCGAACAGATTGCTGCCGATCATGACCTCCAGCTCGAAATTCTCGAACGAGAAGAGTGCGAACGTCTGGGCATGGGAGCTTTTCTGGGCGTAGCCCTAGCGTCGGATTTACCGCCTAAATTTATTCACCTAACCTATAAGCCTGAGGGGACACCCAAGCGCAAGCTCGCTATTGTTGGCAAGGGCTTAACCTTCGATTCTGGCGGCCTTAATATCAAAGGCTCCGGCAGCGGGATCGAGACGATGAAAATGGATATGGGCGGCAGTGCCGCTACCTTAGGGGCAGCCAAGGCGATCGCTCAGCTTAAGCCAGATGTAGAAGTGCACTTCATTAGCGCCGCCACCGAAAATATGATCAGCGGACATGCGATGCATCCTGGAGATATTCTCACCGCTTCTAACGGCAAAACCATCGAAGTCAACAATACCGATGCCGAAGGACGCTTGACCCTAGCAGATGCCTTAGTCTTTGCCGAAAAGCTCGGCGTCGATGCCATTATCGATCTAGCAACTCTCACCGGAGCCTGTGTTGTAGCCCTCGGAGAAGATATTTCTGGTTTGTGGAGTACGGATGAAGCGCTAGCCGACCAAATCAAACAAGCCGCCGAGCTTGCTGGAGAGAAGTTTTGGCAGATGCCGATGGAAGAGAAGTACTTTGAAGGACTAAAATCTCCCATTGCAGACATGAAAAACACCGGACCTCGCGCTGGAGGCTCGATTACGGCCACTCTTTTCCTCAAGCAGTTTGTGCAGAACACGCCCTGGGCGCATCTCGACATTGCCGGACCCGTCTGGTCGAAAAAAGAAGCTGGCGTAAACAATGAAGGAGCCACAGGTTTCCCAGTGCGCACCCTCGTTCATTGGGTCTTGAATCAGTGAGCAGTGACCAGTAACCCAGTTGTCTATCTCGTTTGGTCACTGGCCACTGCGAGCGTTGCTATACAGATTCCCTCAGCACCATTCAGCCGGTTACTGTTTACTGATCCCTAATGGTTGATATTGGCTACATTCCCACTCCGCCCCGCCTGGTTAAAGCCATGCTTTCTCTGGCTCAGGTCACAGAGGATGATGTGCTTTATGATTTGGGCAGTGGTGACGGACGCATTGTGATCGCCGCTGCTCAACGGGGCGCTCGCGGAGTAGGCATTGATGTCGATCCTGAGCGGATTTGTCAATCTCGTCTAAACGCTCAGCAGGCCGGAGTGACTGCTCTAGTTGAATTTCGTCAGCAAAATCTGTTTGAAAGCAACTTTGCCGAGGCCACAGTTGTGGTTCTCTATCTGCTGCCTCATCTCAATCTCCGGCTGCGGCCTGCCCTACTAGCTCAGCTCAAGCCTGGGACGCGGGTAGTGTCGCGGGACTTTGATATGAAAGACTGGAAGCCAGAGCGAGTTCAATTAATAGAAGCTGAAGAGGAAGCGACTTTGTATTATTGGCAAATTCCTCAACAGTGCTATCGGCGAAGGCAGCACTGTTAAGGATGACGGTGAGAGTCAACCCTCGCTTCTGCCGACTCAAAGTGCCGACTCCGGGGCAGTCCTCGTTCACCCAAATGCAAGCTCCGGCTGCTTTGAGCCAGCTCAAGCTATTCTTAAAATTAAATAAAGTGAATTAAAGAGAATATGCCCATCCTACAGACATCTGTGCTGGCTGAGATTAAAGACATTGCCGCAACCCTAGCTCCTCGGCTCATTGAAATTCGCCGTCATATTCACGCGCATCCAGAATTGAGCGGCCAGGAATATCAAACCGCCGCCTATGTTGCCGGGGTTTTGTCTTCCTGCGGTTTGCATGTTGAGGAAGCGGTGGGAAAAACGGGAGTGGTTGGGCAACTTCGGGGACAAAACACCGACAGTCGCCTGTTAGCAATTCGGACCGATATGGATGCTCTGCCGATTCAGGAACGGATTCCGGTCGATTTTGCTTCTCGCAAACCCGGAGTGATGCACGCCTGCGGTCACGACGTTCATACCACAGTCGGACTAGGAACGGCCATGGTGCTAGCGCAGTTAAACGCCCTACCAGGAGATATGCGCTTTATCTTTCAACCAGCCGAGGAAATTGCTCAGGGAGCAAGCTGGATGGTCCAGGATGGGGTGATGAGAGACGTAAGCGCGATTTTTGGACTGCATGTTTATCCATCAATTCCGGCTCGTTCCATTGGAGTTCGCTATGGAGCCTTAACGGCGGCAGCCGACGACCTCGAAATTTTTATTGAGGGAGAATCAGGCCACGGCGCTCGACCTCACGAAGCGGTAGACGCGATTTGGATCGCCTCTCAAATCGTGACGACTCTTCAGCAGGCCATTAGCCGAACCCAAAACCCCCTGCGTCCCCTCGTCTTGACGATTGGGCAAATTAGCGGCGGTCGGGCCCCAAACGTGATTGCCGATACCGTTAGAATGGCCGGAACGGTGCGCTCCCTGCATCCTGAAACCCATGCAGGACTGCCGCAGTGGCTCGAAAACCTGGTGGCTCAGGTTTGCCAAACGTACGGTGCGCGCTATGAGCTGAACTATCGTCGGGGAGTGCCTTCAGTGCAGAACGATCCCTCCCTAACGAGACTTGTTGATGAGGCAAGTCGAGAAGCGTGGGGAGATAACTATGTGCAAACTCTTTCAGAACCGTCTCTCGGCGCTGAAGATTTTGCGCTTTATCTAGAACACGCCCCCGGCACGATGTTTCGTCTTGGCGTTGGTTTTCCCGATAAATCCAACTATCCTCTTCATCACCCTGAATTTGAAGTAGATGAATCAGCGATTGTTACCGGAGTGATTACGCTAGCGTATGCAGCCTGTAAGTACTGGCAGCAGGGTTCTGATGAAGCTTGATGGGAAAGTTTGACGGGGAATACCGGGACCGACAGTTGTCTTGAGCGGGCGATCGCTCTGGGGAAGTCGCGCTGGAGAATCCGCTATGCTAGCAGTGGAAACGATATTTAGATATAAATTATGCTCATCACGACAACCGATGTCATTCAAGACGCGACGGTTGATAGCTACTTAGGAATTGTCACCGCTGAAGTTGTTTATGGGACAAATGCTTTAAGAGACTTCTTTGCGGGCATTCGTGATTTCGTCGGTGGACGAACAGGAAGCTATGAACAAGTGTTTGAAAGAGGACACCAAGAAGCGTTCCGAGAACTAGAAAAACGCGCCCAAAAACTCGGCGCCAATGCCGTGATTGGCGTGGAAATTGATACTGGCACAATAAACGTTGATGCCCGAGGCACTTTATTGCTCATTACTGCGACTGGAACCGCTGTGAGGTTGCGGTAGAACAGCAATTTATCCCATTTTTGGCAAGTGAAGCGGAGGCCTTGGAGAAAATGGCTCAGGACTTTCTGCCTGTAAAGAACGGGCAAACGAGACACTTTCTTTGTTAAATGCGACCGTTTTCTCAAAGAGAAACAAACTCTTGATAGTTCTCGAGAATCTCAGCAGGATCTTGATAGAGTTTAATGCAGCCTGCTTCGCGAAGCGTCTCTGCTGAAAATCCGCCGCAAAGAACGCCAACAGGACGGAGATTAATTTTGTGAGCGGCTTGAGCATCGTAAGGACTATCGCCGACAACAAGCGCTTCAGATGCATCAACGCCTTCGACCTGACTCAGAGCCGCCTCAAAAATATCGGGTGCCGGTTTAGACTCGTCAGCATCTTCTGTCGAGGTTGCGCCATCGATAACGTCTTCGATGTTGAGCACTTTCTGGTAGCGCTCGAGAGTTTTTTCTCTGGCTGAGGTAGCCAGAACTACCTTAATCCCGTCTGCCTGTAGGCGCTCAAACAGTTCGCGAACTCGCTCGAAAGGCGATACTTGAAACAGCAGATTTTCTTGGTAGTACTCCTTACGAAATTCAGTGATGCCTTGCCCAACTTTTTCAAATTCTTCCTGGGAAATAAAATCAGCGACAATCTTTTTTCCGCCCTTGCCGATTTGCTGGCGGAGTTCTGAGTAGGGAATGTTATATCCGTACTGCTTAAAAGCCTCTACCCAAGCTTGAGCATGCAAATCTACGGTATCGACTAAGGTTCCATCAACATCAAAGACAACGGCTTTAAGCATTTGTTTTCCTCACTAATATTTATTGGCGGCGGTGCTGCGGCATTCAACACAATTACTTCTGAGTTCATGTCCTCGCTGCGGAGATGGCACTTGGACAGGTAGGTAGAACTTATTTGCCCTTACTTTTATCGAGGTGATCCATCACTTTATTTTTGCGTTTTTCTCGTTCGTCAACGCGCTTATCAGGGTTGACGTTGTCATTGTCAGCGGTCAGTCGGAGGTGCTCAGCAATTTTGCGTTGGCGCTCGCCGGAATAAGCCATATAAATAAAAATTTACTTTAGTACATTTACTAAGCTAGCGGAAAAGGGGTCTTTTTAGTAGCCATTGTTGCTGCGATTGCCGCAGCAATCGGGAATAATTTAGCAGGCAATTTTTTACCGATTCCTCTAAACAGTTATGAATATTCGTCTTCTTCTGGCCGCCACTGTCACCAGCGGCGTTTTCTTCTCTTCTGCTCATGGGGCTTTGGCTTGTCCTTTTAGCCAGTTCAATCGAACAGGCACTCATACCGCCGACGGAACTCCGACTTTAAATGCCCCAGGTCAGTTCGATGCTAATAAACTTGGTTTAATGGGAGCTAGTCTCGTCGCAGTACTAGCTGCTGGCGGGTTAGCCATTCGTCGCGTTGGCAAATCAGCCCCTGAGCCTCAAAGTTTTGGTGCCGACCGACTCGGAACCTCTTCCGAGTCGCAAGCGGCACCCCTCCAGCCCGACGCTCCCGCGCCAGCTCAAGATGATTTTGCTGTCTCGACTTTTGCTATTCCTGTTCCTCTTGAAGCGCTCACGCCCGCTTCTCAGGATGCCGAGCGTGAAATCGATCGCGTCGGTTGATTGATCTCCATAGAACTAGCGACAGGCTATTCTGCATAGCCTGCCGCTTTCCTGTTACTGTTCACCTTAATAATTAAGCCTCGATAAAGATGATCGTCGTTGTGCAATCATCACCTACTTGTGACAAACAACTCCCTTAGTCGTTGTCCCACTCTTCAGCCCCGATCAGATCGATGATGCGATCGCGGAGCAGAAAATCCTGTTTGGCTAATTCGCGCTCTACTTCTACCCATTCGCTAGCCGGAATGTAGCGGCAAAGAGTATAAATCGTCTGTTGGCGGCTGACTGTCCCCTTTTCGACAAGCTGACGAACCTCGTCTCTAATAATGTCTAAAGAGTAGCGGACGCTCGGTTTAGCAGGTAAAGTACTCGTACTCATTCGTTTACTGATAACGGTTAGTGATATCTATCTTTATGCTCAATTCTAATCGCTTTCTGATGCGAAAAACTTAAAAAACTTTCTGTATAAAGAAATACAAACAGGCAAACTGACTTTAATAATGTTTCGATATCAAATAGATGTTTACTCAGGCTGTCACCGGTGCAGGAACATCTGTGTTTCTCGCAGACAATCGTGAACCGAACCAAGCAGGATTAGTCGTTTTTCCAGTCCTCAGCCGTCACCAGATCGCCGATTTGGTCTCTCAAGAGATAATCGCCTCTTTCCAATTCGTACTCAACTTCTACCCATTCGCGGGGAGGAATATACTGGCAGAGCACGTAGAGAGGTTGATGGCGACTCACAGTGCCCTGCTCTAGGAGTTGGCGGACCTCGTCTTTAAGGCTCTCAAGCGAATAGCAAACAGAAGCTCTTGGTAGCGTATCAGCACTCATAAAAAAACCTGCAACTTTAACTCGCATAGCACTACTATAATTTAAACCCTGCTAACGGAGGATATTATTTAGCCGTTTCTAAAAGCGACCTCCTGTCACATTTGTCAGCGAATTCTCCGATTGCCGAATAAACCGTCAAATCGGCTACAAAAAAGCTTCTGCCGCAATGTCATCATAATCTGACATTTCTAATAAAGTGCGGCAGGCGATCGCCTGGGCTGCTGGCATTTGTCCATAGGAATAAACCCAAGGCAGGCTCTCATCTATTTGCTCTTGCAGCCACTGCAACACGTAGGGACTGCCGTACACCAGGAGACCAACAACCGTTTGCGTTTGCAACAATTGCTTAAGCCAGTCTTGGGCAGCGCTCGTGAGGCCAGCGTGACCGCGAAACGGGTTGCCGCGAAGAAATACCTGTAAAAGCGTTGGGAGCGAGTGCAGTAGCGTTGGCAAAGCATTTTGGTCGACTAGCTGTAGACGATATCCAGCTTGCTGAGGATAGAGAATTGCTGGTGTATGACGACCTAAAAACGAACACTTCAGCACGTCATCCACCACAATCAAATTGCGTCCGCTGCGAGCTTCAAGAGGCAAATTTCCGCCCTTCAGCAACGAATGTTGCAGAATTTCTTCTCTCAAATCAATAGACGTGGACTGAGCGAGGGGCAGCACAGCCAGAGTTTCCCGTTCGTTACTCGTTGGGGGCTGTGCAACCCGAGATTTCGCTTGCCAAATTCTCGCCACAGACTGATGAATCCGTTCGGGGGTGATGCGACCGGAACACACGGCATCGTGAATGGCAGCAATAGCTCTTTCTGGATTGGCGGGCATCAGGAGAACATCCGCTCCCGCCTCCACCGCCATGACTGCGATCGCTTCTGGCGGAGCATACTGTGCCACTGCGCCCATAATCAGAGCATCGGTGACCATCAGTCCCTCAAACCCCAGTCGCTGACGCAGTTGAACAGAGATGGCGGGAGAGAGAGTCGCCGGACGCTGAGCATCCCAAGCCGGAATCAGTAAATGGGCGCTCATGACGCTATCAACTCCAGCGGCGATCGCTCGCTTAAAGGGCAGCAGCTCAATGGCTTCTAGGCGAGCAGCATCATGAGCAAGCGTCGGCAGGTTGAGGTGCGAGTCCGTTGCCGTATCTCCGTGACCGGGAAAATGTTTGGCCGTCGTCAATACCGGATACTGACGAGCGCCGGTAATAAAAGCCGTTGCCAACTCGCTCACGACCTCCGCCGTATCGGCAAACGAGCGCACATTGATCGCGGGATTATCAGGGTTGTTGTTGACATCCACCACCGGAGCCAGCAGCCAGTTAATCCCGACAGCAACGGCTTCTTGAGCCGTGACGGTTCCCATTTGGGTAGCGTACCGCCGCGCTCGTGCTGAATCGGCGGCGGCGATCGCCCCTAGGGCCATCGGCGGCGGCAGGTGCGTTGCGCCGCCAAACCACTGTCCGACTCCTTCTTCGATGTCGGCAGCGACGAGGAGCGGTAGATTGGCCCAGCTTTGCAGTTGCTGAATGCGTAAATAAAGTTCTGCGGCGCTTCCTCCCAACACAATCACGCCACCGAGGTTGAGCTCTTGAAGCCAGCGCTTGAGCTTGGCGGCGGTGGCTTCCCAAGTGGGGTAGCGAATTTGATGATCGAATAAATAGCCAGAAGCCCGCACGACCACCATTTGTCCGATCTGCTCAGCCAAAGAAAGTTGGGTCCAGTCCGGCAGCTTGCTCACGTTTAGCCTGCGTCTTCCAAGTTTTCTGAAGTCTGCTTTTGCTGGCGGTCTTCGTCAATTTGCTTGAGAAGATGCAGCATGCGATCGCCTCTTTCTAAAGAAGAATCTTCTAAAAATACCACTTCTGGAGTTCTTCTCAGCCGGACCCGCTGGCCCAGTTCTCTTCTCACAAAAGCCGTTGAAGACTTCAGTCCCTCCATCGTCTCGGCTTTGGCTTCATCAGTTCCGTAGATACTGACAAATATTTTGGCGTGCTGGAGGTCGCCAGAAACATCAACATCTGTAATGCTAACCATCCCAGCACCCACTCGGTCATCTTTGATGCCGTTCAGTAACATTTGACTGACCTCGCGTTTAATCAGGGCAGAAACGCGAGACACGCGACGACTGGTAGCCATAGTATTCGCCTCTTTCTAATTTCGACAATGGAAAACCTCAACTTGCTCTTTGCCGTTAATGGAAGCGGCGGCTGAGGATTCACTCAATCCGAGAGCCACGGGATGAGCACCAGCACCTTCTGCATTCTAGTTTGGTTGTGGATACTCCTAGAATCAACCTAGTCAGGATTAGTGGCTAGTGCTACACCTCAACTCTATGCCAGTGACTCCCCAAGATTGCCCCCTATCATTCTATACCGGAGTGAGTCCCAGCATGGCTCGGAGGGTGAAGAAGATAAAGGCAAAAAAGCCTAGCAGTATGCCAACTAGCGCCGTTGCCGTCAGCGGATCTTTTAACAGCGGTTTTAAGCGCTCAAAAAAGGAGAGAAAGATCCCTAAAATAAAGCTGATTAGGTAGCGCGGATAGCGAGAAACATTGTCAAAAAAATCCTGCATGGCAGTGTCATTGATAGGATGTCGCTAAAGCACATAGTAACTTGATTAACAATTTCCCCACAACCGACACGAACGATGATGGCAGATCACTGGTGGTTGCTAGCCACCGCTGGACTTTTTTCTGGACTCTTAGCTGGACTACTCGGCATTGGCGGCGGCACGGTACTGGTGCCGATTTTAACGGCCCTGGGCTACGTTTACGACCAAGCAGTGGCTACAAGCAGTCTAGCGATTGTCCTCACTTCTCTATCGGGAACCATTCAAAACTGGCGGATGGGCTATTTAGACTGGACGCGAGTGGTTTACCTCGGGCTGCCAGCAGTGCTGACGGCGCAAGCTGGCGCTTATTTGGTCGAGCAACTGCCAGATTACATCAAAGAAGCTGCTTTTGGAGCGTTGTTGATTACGACTATTTTTCTAGTAGCGCTGAAAAAACGCTTAATCAACAGAGAGAGCGAGCACAGGCAGATAAATCCGGCACTCGCTCGCCTTGGCACGGGTGGAGTCGCTGGTCTCCTAGCCGGGTTGTTTGGGGTTGGCGGCGGTGTCATTATGGTGCCGATGCAGATGCTGCTGCTGGGCGAAAAGATTAAGGTAGCGATTCAAACAAGCCTGGGCGTGATTGTGATCACTGCCATTTCTGCCACCGTTGGACACGCCTTGAGAGACAACGTCTTATTTTTCGTTGGCGTTATTCTCGGGTTAGGGGGTCTAGTGGGCGCTCAGGTCAGCACCCGCTTTCTGCCCAAGCTCCCCGACCGGGTAGTGAGCTTTTTCTTTCGTCTTCTGCTCGCCGTTCTGGCCGTGTACTTTTTCTGGCAGGCATGGCAAAGCTATCAGGCGTAAGCACGTTATGTTGCCAGCGCTTTAGTTTAACAGACTAGCGCGCAGCGACTGCATTTCTGCTGTCGTCAGTCTCGGTCCAAAGCGAGTCACCAGTCGAGAGGAAGCGAGGGAGGCCAGATTGCCAGCTTCGGCAAAGTTCATTCCGTTGGTAATTCCGTACAGAAACGCTCCAGCATACATATCTCCGGCTCCCACCGTATCCACGGCTGTCACTTTAACGGGTTCAATCTCCACCATCTCTTGACCGTCAAAAATCAGGGAACCCTGCGCTCCTCTGGTAATGGCAAAGCCTTTGGCCAAGGTTTTGAGGTGCTCAATCGCGGCTGACAAATCCTCCGTTCCGGCCATCTTGAAAGCCTCAACCTCGTTGGAGAAAATAAAGTCTAGGCCAGAACCAATTATTTCTAGCAGCCCGTCTTTGAAAAATTCCACCATATTTGGATCAGACAGGGAAAGCGCGGTTTTGACTCCAGCAGTTTGGGCCATTTCGCGAGCTTGAATGGCGGCGGCTTTGGCGCTGGGCGAGGAGACGAGGTAGCCTTCGATGTAAAGATACTGAGAATCAGGAATAGCCTCGGTGGCCAGCTCGTTAGCGGATAAATTAGCGGTGATTCCCAAAAAGGTGTTCATGGTGCGGTCTGCATCCGGCGTTACCATCACGAGGCACTTACCCGTTGTTCCGGCTTCTCGCTCTTCTTCGTGTAAGTTTGTCTGGACGCCGCAGCTCAGCAGGTCTTCTAGATAAAACGTCCCGATGTCGTCGTTGGCTACTTTGCACGAATAGAACCCTTGTCCTCCCAACTGAGCGATCGCAACCATTGTATTTGCCGCCGAACCGCCACAGCTTTTTTTGCAGTCAAGCTCGCTAAACTGCTTCAGAATATCCGCCTGACGCTGTTCGTCTACGAGCGTCATCACTCCTTTATCGATCTTCAACTCCTGGAGGAGCTCCGGCGAGACTTCATACTCCATATCGACCAGAGCATTGCCGATTCCGTAGACATCGTACTTATGCATATTTTGTGTCCTCTGTATTAAACAAAAAAAAGCCAGGGGCAAACGTCCCTGGAGTAACAATTGAGTAAATTTTTATTCTTCTGCTGGAGCGGAAGCTTCTGGTGCTGTTTTTGGTTCTGCGGGTTCGGTATCGGTTTCTAAAGCTACTTCTGCCTCTTCTGTAGCGGCGGCCTCAGCTCCGGCTCCTCCACCGGGAGGCACGATGGAAAAGATGGCGCTTTCGGGATCATCCATAACGGCCACTCCTGCTGGCAAAGCGAGTTCGCGAACGTGTAAAGTGGTGCCCACTTCCATGTTGGAAATATCAATGTCGATAGTTTCCGGAATGCTATCGGGAGGACACTGCACGGTCATTTCGGTAATGGTTTGCTCTAAAACGCCGCCTTCTTTAACGCCCGCTGCTTCGCCGACTAAATTGAGAGGCACTGATACTTCTACAGTATCTTGAGCCGCGACCGAGAAAAAGCTGAGGTGATAGACGTGTCTTCGCCAGGGGTGTACCTGTACTTCTCGAATCAGGGCTTGACCACTCCAGGCATCGGTCACTTGAAGCTCGACTAAAGTATTATTAACCGAAGCTTCTTTAAGCAGCAGTTCTACGTCTTTCTGTTTTAAAACCAGGGAGTCTGACTGCGCTCCTTTGTGTCCGTAGAGGACAGCAGGAATTAATCCTTCACGGCGAAGAGCGTTGGGCTTACTCCCGGCGGGTCTTTTTTGGCCTTGAACTATAACCATAGCTTAGTGAGTCAAAAATAATAAGAATAGTGGAGAGAACAATTTAGCCTGCCAAAGAAACTGGCGTTCCGTCAGCATCGAGCAGGGCTCGTTTCGGTCCGTGAATGGGATCTTCAACAATAATGGTCTGCTCTCGACTAGCGCCCAAAGAGACGATCGCAATCGGGACTTCCATCAGTTCAGCGAGGAACTTGAGGTAGGCTAACGCTTCTTTGGGCAAATCCTCTAGAGAACGGCAATGAGCAGTAGACTGCTGCCAGCCGGGTAGAGTTTTGTAGATTGGGCGACAGTGAGCAAGCTGATTGGCGTTGCTCGGGAAGTCATAAACTGGGCGACCGTCGAGTTCGTAGGCGGTACAAACGTTAATTTCGTCGAGATCGTCCAAGACATCCAGTTTGGTGATAGCGAGACAGTCCAATCCGTTAATCCGGACGGCATAGCGACCGATAACGGCATCAAACCAGCCACAGCGGCGACGGCGGCCCGTCGTCGTGCCAAATTCCGCACCGCGATCGCACAGCTCCCTGCCTATTTTCCCGTTCAGTTCCGTGGGAAATGGCCCCTCCCCGACGCGAGTTGTATAGGCTTTGGCCACACCAATCACTCGGTCGATCATCGTTGGTCCTACTCCAGAACCGACGCAGGCTCCTCCAGCAATGGGATTGGAGGAGGTCACGTAGGGATAGGTTCCGTGATCCAAATCCAGAAGAGTTCCCTGAGCTCCTTCAAACAGAATATTCTTCCGGGCTTTAACGGCTTCGTAGATTTTCAAGGAGCTATCGATGACGTGGGGACGCAAGCGCTCAGCGTAGCTGAGGTACTCGTCAATGATGGCTTGGGGGTCTAGAGGCGGCACGTTGTAAAGCTTTTCTAGAATGACATTTTTATAATTAATGGTCCACTCTAGCTTTTGGTGCAGCTCCTGAGCATTCATCAGATCTAGGACGCGAATGCCAGTGCGTTCTGACTTATCGGCGTAGGTCGGACCAATGCCGCGTCCGGTTGTGCCAATCTTATGAGAACCACGGCGTTCTTCTGAGGCTTGGTCGATGAGGCGATGATAGGGCATTGTGACATGAGCCGTTTGAGAAATTAGCAGATTTTCTGTAGACACTCCCAACGCTTCGAGCTGCTCAATTTCTTCAATGACAACCTGAGGATCGATGACGGTCCCCGAGCCAATAATACATTCAGTATCGGGATACAAAATCCCGGAAGGAATTAGATGCAGCTTGAACGTTTGCTCCTGCACAACCACAGTATGTCCGGCGTTGACTCCGCCTTGGGAGCGGACGACAACATCTGCCGACCGACTCAGTAAATCGGTGATTTTCCCCTTTCCTTCGTCGCCCCACTGAGCGCCGATTACAATAACGTTAGCCAAGATATATATTATATTAAGTTTATTAACAACACGACGGTTCACACAAACGATTATTATCAGCAGTAATTTGCTTATCTGTCAAGCCGCAAAGCGGCAAGGCAGGAGGCAGAAGCCTCGGTCAAGCGCCGCAGGTATGGGAAAAGGGAGAGCGCCAGAGGCGTGGGCAAAAGGAAGTGGTTATTTAGTTTGTTCCTTCTCCCTTTGCCCGTCCCGCTAGGGACAGATTTACCTTTCCCCTTTGCCCGTCCCGGAGGGACAATTTCCCCGTCGCGTTCGCGACACATTCATTATTTAAGGAGGTTTCCGTGGCACTCTATGCCGATTTACACCGCCATCTAGGGGGGTCAGTTGTTCCGAGGATTTTATGGCGGTACTTTCATCGCCATCACGCTGATTTAGCCCAGCGGTTTCCCCACTACCCAAAGTTTGAGGAGTTTTACACGCGATCGCGCAATACCCTTGACGAATATTTAGAGCTGCATACCCTTGTCGAGGGTGTACAAACGCTTCATACTCTACCATACTTCATCTACCGATTAATTCGGGGAGCCTACATTTTTGAGAATTTAGCCTATCTAGAGCTACGCTACACTCCCTACCTGCGGACAGATGCCACCTTAAGCCAGTCGGAACGAATTGAGCAAATGGCGCAGATTGTTGAAGTGGTGGGTCAAGCGAGTCGGGTCAAAGAATACCCGATTGTCACGAGCCAAATTCTCTGTATGCACTCGCGCCTTCCCTATGCGGTCAATCGGGCGATTGTTGATTTAGCGGCAGACCAATCTGAATATGTTTGTGGAGTCGATTTAGCCGGAGGAGATGCCCACTATGCTGAACGGCTCGATGAGTTTATCGGACTGTATCAGTATGCGCGATCACGCTCGTTAAAAACAACGGGTCATCTCTACGAGACAACCGATGGTTTTTATCCCCAACTGCTCCCCTACCTGATGCGGATTGGTCACGGGATTCAGATTCCGCTCCGGCATCCAGAACTGCTCGAAGAGGTGGCTCAATGCGGCCAATGTTTAGAAGTCTGCCCGACAACCTACCTCAAAACAGGCACTCTCGATGAGCTGCATCAACTCAAAGTGGTCTTCGACCGTTGTTTTGAAGCCGGAGTAGATATTGCCATCTGTACCGATAACGCTGGCTTACATAACGTCCGCCTGCCGTTTGAATACGAAAATTTGCTCACTCAAGACGTTATCGATTTCAAGCAGCTACAGACTTGCCAAGACGCTGCTTTTCGTCATGCGTTTGCTTGGCCTTACGGACAGCCTCCAGCGGCTTTGTTGGTGGGATTGCTGCAGAACGAGTCGTCAGAGGAAATGTTAGTTGGCAGCCGTTAAGCGCTTTTATGAGCATATTTGCCGGTCGCTCGGTCTTTTTTACCGCTTTAGACTTATCTTACTTCAATAAACTTCATTTTGCTTCTGTTTTCAGAAGCTTTTTTTATTTCTGGGGGTGGAGTGGATTTACAGAGTTTGTAGAGCAAAATAGGCACAGAAAGCAGTTAAGCTTAATCGGCAACAAAACAAAGAAAAAGCTCGTTATTAGGCTACTTATTAGATAAAAGCCGTCCTTATGTCTAAAGCTAGTCTATTAAAGTTTTAAGCCAAGCTTAGTGCTTCTTATCGCCAATCCTATTCTTCCCAAAACCAATTCTTTTTTAGAAAACCATGCATAATCAACCTAGACCAACGGACCCTCAAGACGCTGCTTATCGAGAAGGTTATGTACAGGGTCAAACCACTGAAAGACAAAATACAGAAAACGGTATCGCCACTGGCTGGCTACTCGGCCTTCTCTTTGCGGCCCTCACCGCTTTAGGAATTGGGGCGTTTTATCTCACTCAACGAGAACCTGCCGCTAATACAGCTCCAGATGTCAATATTACCCAACCACAAAGTACCGAAAAAGAGACCATCATTGAAAGAACCGTTGATAAAACGACAGAAGTGGTTCCTGTTCCTTCAGACATTGATATTAACGTCCCCGAAGTCGATGTAGACGTTCCTGATCCTCAACCGAATGAGGCAAGTCAAGCAGGCGATGCGTCTGATCGTTCTCCAAAGGGAGAGCTTGAAGTAGATGTGCCTGCTTCCCCAGAACAAAACTAAGTAGACTTTGCCAGTTGAAGTTAACCATCACCAGTTGACACCGATTAGTATCCAGGCTCAAAGCTTCAGTCATTTGCTTCGGACTTAAGCCTTGAGCCTTTTTTGATTTAGTTTAAAACTTTAGCGATACTCAAAGAGCATAAAGTTTACTCTACAACAATCAGCAAAAAACAAAGAATATTACTTTTTACTGCTAGTTATTAAAATAGTTTAAGTCAAATGAGAAAATCGTTACTATTTTGTAACTTTCTTTGGACTAAGTTTCTACAGTCTTTACATATCTAACGTTCCTGTAACGTTCAGTTCTCCTCTCGAGAAAATCCGCTTTAATGCAAAGACATAGCTTGTGTGTTGGCACAACCACCAAGATAAGCTTTGCCCTTTAGCTGTAGGTCAACAAATGGATTGCTCAGAACCAAACACCCTGTTGACTGAATTTCATCGGGAACGTTCAATTCGTCGTACCGCAATGATGCTAGAAACTAAGCGTCTGCGGATTCGAGATGAGCTAGAGCAACTAATTGCGCACGTTCCACTACTTGTCCCGACAGCAACTCAAGCAACAGATGCCTACTCCGCCTCAGATTTACTGAAAGACGCGGCTGCACGCATCGGGGATGATGCATTCGCTCAGTTATTGCTTGCTATTCTTCAGGAAATTAGGTAGCTTAGTTCATCGCTCAAACAGTTTGCAGTCCTGCAGATGCCAACAAAGGGAACAGGAATCCTGCTTTTGCTCTTCAACCTTTTTCCTGGCGTTTTGTCTCTTCTCGCGAGTATTGTTCAGTTCAATCACAGCCTCAGTTTTGTCAGAAAGAAAACAGGGGACCATAGCCTTACTGAGCTCATTCGAGCTTAAATAATTCCACGTCGATTAACTTTCTTCTTCAATCGAAAGGGGAACTTTCTCCAGTTCAGGAAGCTGTACAAGCTGTTTTTCTTTGACCCTAACTTTTTGGGGCATGAGAATTGGTAAGGGTTGACGCTCCTCGATCCAGCAGCTTGCTATCGGGAGAGTATGTTCTAAGTCTTCTAAAAGTCGAGGAATCACCATTACAGCATGAAGTTCGCCGATGCGTTCAGCCTCGCTCATCCCGGCTTCAATGGCAACCGCTACGTTGGCAACGGAACCGCGAATGATCGCGGTACACAAACCAGCGCCAATGGTTTGATAGGAAGCCAACTGGACGTCCGCCGATTTAAGCATGGCATCAGCCGCCCCAACCATTGCCGGAAATCCACGCGTTTCCAGCAATCCAATGGAGCGGTTGCTCAGTCGGCTATAGCCTCGCTGCTGTTGCGCGATCTCGGCCAGATGCGTACCAATGGGAAAAACAGCTTCTAGATTAGGCATGGGTCGCGCTAAGACTGTTTTAGAGACTAATTGCCCAAACTGCTCTGCCGTTCTGGCTCCTTCTTCTACCGACAAACGAACATCGGCGATGTTACCGCGAACAATAGCGGTACAGTGTCCGCCGCCGATTTTTTCGTAACCCACCAGCGTGACCTCTGCTGACTTCAGCATCATATCGGCGGTTCCCACGATAGCCGGAAAACTGGTAGTAGATACTAAACCAAGAGCACTCTCGCTTTTTCTGTGCTGATGAATCGTTTGCCTAGAAGCAGATAATGACATAGAAACTGGAAATATAAATAATTCTGATCGAGTCGCTACAGGGAGGAGGGCAGCAAGACTCAAGTTGGTTAGCTAAGATATAACGTATCTGTAAAGCATGGGCGTATTTAGAAGCTTCAACCCGATTTGATCTTTCTTCCCCGTGTCTGCTTGCGGTCAGCGCTTTGATAACATAGCTTACTATCTAGTCTATCTTGTAAACATAAATCAACGCTTAAGAAATTATTGACTTAGATATATTGTTTGCCAATACAAACATGAATGATAAAGAGACTTCATCCAGGTTGTCAGAAGCCGAAGCTTCTCAGTTGTTGCGATCGCTCCTGCACAAGGAAGGAAACTGGATCGACTGGGGGTACGCCTGTCAACAGCTACAGCACTCAGGCTACAGTGCTCAACAGATTTTTGAGGAGACAGGGTTTCAGGCCAGCCAGCAAAATCTCGTCATCGTGGCTGCTCAGGTCTACGCGAGCATTGGCGCAACAGTGCCAGAATCGGTGGCGGCCTATTTTCAGGGGCCCCGCAGCGATGTGCTTTATGAGTTTCGGATTTTAAATCAGCAACAGCGAGCAGCAGCGGCGATGCTGGCCCAGGAAAAACAGCTTAACGTAGATGAGGCTCATGAAGTGGCCAAAGCCTACCAAGAATTTTCCCGGCGTTCTCAGCTACCCGCCGGTTTTTCTCTTCATCCCGGAGATGCGATCGCCTATCAGTGCTGGAAACGAGCGCGACAAAAAAAAGACTTGCAGGAACGGTCTCGGCTAATTGCTAAGGGCCTAAAGTTTGCCCACTCCCCCTCCGCCAGAGAAGCAATTGAAAAACTGCTCAGCGATTTTACCGTCGTACCGAGCCGCACTGCACCGCTGTTGCCAGTGTATCGACTGGAGCAGGAAGAAGAACTACCGCGTATTGTGCCAGTGGCGGGATCGCTGCCGCTAACGCAAGCAGAGTTTGAGTCAGTCTTTCCTTTAGAAGCCCAGGAGCCTTTTCGTGTTGTTGATGCCGCAGGCGGCATAGTGGTTCCGCTACCCGGCTGGCCCGCTATTGTGAGAGCAACGGCCCCGGTAGCCGTTTTCTGCAAAAGCGATCGCCTACCCAAAGCGCTATCCGGCGAACTAGAAACGGTACTGGTTGTCATCGACCGAGATTTACAGGAGTGGAACCCCAATAGTTACTTTGCCGTTGCCCCAAATGAGCAACTCACCCTGCAATGGTTTGAAGAGGCTCCTAACGTGCCCCTCCTCGGTCAAGTTATTTTGGTGCTGCGACCGAAAAAGATTCTCGACGAAAATAACATTGTTGAACCCTGGCAGATGGATGATTAATGTCCCTGGCGGGACGGGGAAAGGACATAGGACCAGGCTGAATAATGACTCCCTTTCCCCCTGGCCCTTTTCCCGTTGCGGAGCAACTTTCCCCTGACCCTTTGCCCTTTTCCCGCGCCGATGGTGCTTTACCCTAATTACGAACCAGCTAACCTGAGTTAAGTACGCTTACGAGCAAAAATGAAGGGCAAAAGACTAACAGTTGAGCCAGCTCTATCACCCCAGTTTTGCAAGCCGAGGTAGTTGTTTGTGGTCTTTTTTCCGTGAGGTTCCTTGCTCTAGTGCTTAGTTATGACCGACTCTAACTATTCATTCCGTGAAAACCGACTGCTGGCTGCTCTATCGGAAGAAGAATATCAGCAGCTTGTTCCCCATTTCAGTTTAGTCTTCCTGTCGCGGGGGCAACTTCTCTATGAATGGGGAGAACCGATTGTGTTTAGCTATTTTCCCCTAGAAGCCATGATTTCTATCGTTGCGACAGACGAACAAGGCAAAACCTGTGAAGTGGGCATGGTTGGTAGAGAAGGAGTGTCTGGTCTTCCGGTGATTCTCGGTGGTCATTCAACCATTAATCGTGCCGTTGTTCAGATTCCAGGCCCTGCTGTCAAAATCAATGCCGAAATTTTAAAAAGAGAGTTTGAGCAAGCAGGTAACCTTCAGAAAATCTTGCTGCTTTACTGCCAAGCTTTTTTGTCTCAGGTTACGCAAACTGTATTTTGCAACAGCCAACACTATATTGAAGCTCGGCTGGCTCGCTGGTTGCTCCTCGCTCAAGACTATGCTCAAGTAAATGAGCTGCCCCTTACCCAAGAATACCTGGCTTTGATGCTGGGCGTTCGTCGTTCTAGCATTTCAGAGATTGCCAGCGCCCTGGGTAAAGAAGGAATGATTCGCTACAGTCGTGGGAAAATCTTGATTGTTGACCGAAACGCTTTAGAAACTAAAGCCTGCGGCTGTTATCGCCTCATTAAGGGTGAGTATCAGCGGTTGATTGGTGCTTAGAATTCCAGTTGTGCTTTCTTGCTGCTCTGGCTAGATGTCGGATACCGAACAGACGTTGTTTGTCCAACCAACTTACGATTTAAGTCGCCAAATGAACGTCTAAGAGCAATAAAGCTTCACAAGACTAGCTTTTCTAGCAAGGACGATCGGGCAAGTGCTTGTAAGGGGGGAGCAAACGAATGGAAGATGCAGCGACGTCTGGATAAAATCAGTGTACTGATTGTTGATAGTAACCCTTTTGAAAGAGAGCTGTTGACAATTATCTGTGAAGAGGAGGGAGGCCAGGCGATCGCCGTTGCTTCTGCTCGTGAAGGGTTTGCAGTGCTAGAAACTTCTCAACTTAACTGTGTAATCAGCGAACTCGTTCTCCCCAAAGAAGACGGCTACTCTTTAATTCGTCGGGTCAGAAGCCATCCTGTAGAGCAAATTGCCAAACTCCCGGCGATCGCCCTCACAACAGCAGCCAGACAACGGGATCGACAGATGGCACTGATATCGGGTTTCAACGAATACATTGTAAAGCCGACGAGCATAGAATACTTAATCGGCGCAATTCTCCTCGTTTTAAGAGCAAGTTAAGCCTTTTGAACGCGATCATGCTGTTTCTTAGTCTATTGCTTATTGTTGAGCATTACCTAGTTGCTACAGGCTTTATCCAATCAAGTTAAAAGCCGAAGGCTAATTGCTAGGTAGCTTACTAAAGATACTGTTAATAAGCTGCTGAGTTTTTGTTTCTAAGCGCTGCCAGTCTACATCCCCCGTTTCGTCGAACAAGCTAGTATCAATCTCGACATCCTGAGTTTCCTCAGCTCTAGAAGTGTGTGTTTGCTCTGGATCGTAGTGGAGAAAGCAAACCTGGAAACAAAGATCCCAAATATTGATTTGAACGGAGCGCTCTCTAAAAGACAGACTGAGCTGATAGCCTGGATAAGGAGTATCAATTTTTTGGTAGGTTCCTTTCCAGGAAGTCTGTTCTAGCTGTTTGCGGAGGTTATCGATTACTCTGATATAAGCAGGCTGCATCAGTAATTGTGCCTGTTCCCAAGCGAGGGCCGTTCTAAATTTTGGTTTCATAACAAGCCGATATCGATGACGATCCAGTGTTAGTTCAGTGTAAAAGATTGCTAGTCAGCGGAGCAGGCTGAACCGATCACCCGTAACAATCAGCAATGTCTGAATCTGAAGCATACACAGTTCTTCAAGTTTCTCAAGGGGCAACGCCTGAAGAAATTAAAGCGGCTTTTCGCCGTTTGGTACGCCAGTATCATCCCGATTTAAATCCCAACGATCCTGCCTCATCTGAGCAGTTTAGAAACATTTGCGAGGCTTATCATCTGCTCAGCCAATCGTCTTTAGGCGATCACCCTTCACCCTCTTCAGAAAAATTGTCTGAGAAAGACTACTACGTTCGCGGGGTGGAAAAAGCCCTAGAAAAAGACTACCAGGGAGCAGAACGGTGCTACTCTCGGGCCATTGGACTTAATGCTAATTTTTTAGAAGCCTATCTGAAGCGGTGTGAGGCCAGGTATAAGCTAGGTGATGATCGCGGTGTCTTGAAAGACTGCTACCACATTTTACGTCACCGTCGCAGTGCTCAAGCGTTCTACTATCAGGGACGTTCTCGAATGCGTCTTGGCTATCCTCAGTCAGCAATTGATGCCTATACGCAAGCGCTGCGCCTCGAAGAGGATGCTCAAGCATACTACCATCGAGGATTAGCCTATCATGAACTCGACGATTCCCAGGCGATCGCCGATATCCAAACCGCCGCTCGGCTGTTTCAAGCACAAGGCGACCGCAGCGGCTATCTCCTGGCTCAAGCAACGCTGAAAAAACTGAATCCTCAGTGGAATGTTTCCATTGCTCATGCGGCGGCTGATGTGAGCACGATGCTAGTCGAGTCTGTTCGCGGGTTAATCTGGCTTGCTAATCCGGTGGGAGGAATGCTGCGTCTATCTCGGATTGAAAAGCCAGTAGCCGTCGGAATTTTGTATGCCCTGATGGCTAGCTTTTGCTTTATGAGTGGCGCTTCTCTTAGCTTGCAGAATTTTTCCTGGTTGAGCCTAGGGACGCTTAGCGTGATTCCATTTGCCAGTCTCGCTGTGACAAGTGCGATCGCTTGCTTTGTCTTTCGTCGCGGCAGTTTGGCTGGCGCTCTGTTTTTAGCTGGAACAGCAATTTTACCCCTAGGAGTTTTCACGCTGTTCTGGGCGATTCTGCCTGTCAGCTTCGCCGTTATTTTATTCGTTTTTGCTGGCTGCTATACCGTGTTACTTTTATACGGCGGCTTTACGCAAATCTTCGATTTTTCGGAAGCCCAAGCCGCGTTTTTGGTGCCGGTTGCCCTGCTAGTGAGCGGCTGGTGTACCTATCTCACCTTGACTTTGAGCAGATAAAACTCGACTGAGTTTAGCTGTCAAGCTAGCGGATTTGGGTTCTCATCTAAGATTAATGCTTCCTCTTGTCTTCCGTGATACAATCAGTACCTATAGCTAGGGGTGTCTGGAACATCCAGACTGAGATAGTCCCTTAGAACCTGAGACTGGGTAATACCAGCGGAGGGAAGCTGTTATTTAAGGAAAAAAACATGAGAACAGAATGGGTCGCTAAGCGGCGGGGGCATCGTAATGTCTCTCAGATGCATTATGCTCGCCAAAACGTCATCACCGAAGAAATGCGCTATGTTGCCCAGCGGGAAAATCTGACCGCTGAGCTGATCCGTGACGAAGTAGCACGGGGACGCATGATTATTCCGGCCAACATTAATCACGCCAACCTAGAGCCAATGGCCATCGGCATTGCCTCTAAATGTAAGGTTAATGCCAATATTGGTGCGTCTCCCAACTCGTCTGATTTAGCAGAGGAAGTCAATAAGCTCAAGCTGGCGGTGAAGTACGGTGCTGATACCGTCATGGACCTGTCCACTGGAGGCGGTAACTTAGACGAAATTCGCAGCGCCATTATTAACGCCTCACCCGTACCGATTGGGACGGTGCCAGTGTATCAAGCGCTAGAAAGCGTCCACGGTAGCGTTGAAAACCTCACGGCTGATGATTTTCTCCACATCATTGAGAAGCACGCTCAGCAGGGGGTAGACTACCAGACGATTCATGCTGGTATTCTCATTGAACATTTGCCCCTGGTCAGAGGACGGCTAACGGGAATTGTGTCTCGCGGTGGCGGGATTCTCGCTAAGTGGATGCTGCACCATCACAAACAGAATCCTCTTTATACCCACTTCGACGAGATTATTGAAATCTTCAAAAAGTACGATGTCTCCTTCAGTCTTGGAGATTCTCTCCGTCCTGGCTGTACCCATGATGCTTCTGATGAGGCACAACTGGCCGAATTGAAAACTTTGGGGCAATTAACTCGCCGCGCCTGGGAACACGACGTTCAGGTCATGGTCGAAGGTCCAGGTCACGTGCCGATGGATCAGATTGAGTTCAACGTCAAAAAGCAGATGGAAGAGTGCAGCGAAGCGCCTTTCTACGTCCTCGGTCCTCTGGTCACAGATATTGCCCCAGGATACGACCATATTACCTCAGCGATTGGGGCGGCGATCGCCGGCTGGCACGGAACCGCCATGCTATGCTACGTCACTCCTAAAGAGCACCTCGGACTCCCCGATGCAGAAGATGTTCGCAACGGCTTGATTGCCTACAAAATTGCGGCTCATGCTGCCGATATCGCCCGTCGTCGCCCAGGGGCAAGAAACCGCGACGACGAACTCAGTCAGGCTCGCTATAACTTCGACTGGAACCGCCAGTTTGAATTATCTCTCGATCCTGAGCGAGCGCGGGAATACCACGACGAAACGCTACCCGCCGATATCTACAAAACTGCTGAATTCTGCTCGATGTGCGGCCCTAAGTTCTGCCCGATGCAGACTAAGGTTGATGCTGATGCGCTCACGGAACTCGAAAAGTTCCTTGCTAAAGCAACCTAGGCGCAACAAGCGCCTACGGCGCGGGAAAAGGGGAAATAGTTGCTTCGCAACGGGAAAAGGGAAAGGGGGGAACTTAGCCTATGTCTTAGTTCTGTGTTCTTTCCCCGTCCCGGAGGGACGATTTTTCCTTTCCCCCTTCCCCGTCCCGGAGGAACTATAGCGCTTTCTGCATCGGCTTGTTCCAATTTTTAACAACTTGAACCAGTTCCTGGGGATGCTGAATGAGGCAGTCTGGCTGGTGCTGAGCCAAAACCGATGGGGCATTAAAGCCCCAGCCGACAGAAATGACTTTCACCCGACTTTTCTTCGCCGCTTCTATATCCCTCGTTTCATCGCCTACGTAAACGACTTCTTTCGCCGCGACTCCTCGCTGCTTTAGCAGGCTGCGGATGACGTGGTGTTTCCCAAACAAACTGGTTCCTGAATAGATAAAGGTGAAGAGCGAGTCTAAACCGTTTTTCTCGAGAAAAGCCACCACATTTTCTTCACTGTTTGAGGTAACGATGCCTAGCTGATAGCCTTGTTGCTTGAGCGCCGACAGAGCAGTTTCTATCCGATCAAACGGTTCAATCGTCTCTATCTTTTTACCCAACTCTTCTTTAACTCTTTTGAGTAAAAAAGGAATTTTAAAAATAGAAATTTTTGAGCGCTTAATGATTTCTCTCGAACTTAAAGCTTTTAGCTGCGCCAGTTCTGCTTGACTAACTTGTTGGTAGTCAAATTCTGCTGCTAAGCTATTTGTTACGTCTACGATCGCCTCGTAAGTATCGGCAATGGTGCCGTCAAAATCGAAAATAATTACTTTTACCGCCATTGCTATTTATAAACTGATTGGTGAGGAGTCATTAAGACGAAAACGGAGAACGTTCAGCAGACTCCGTTCTTCTCCAGAAGAGAATTGTCAGAAGAGCGATCGCTCTCCTCAATTAACTAACGGGATTGAGCCACTATACTCATTCTTGATCTAGACTAGCACGAGCATTGCGGCGAAACATTGCTGGTTTAATTCTTCTTAAAGCAGAGGCAGGAAAGCGTTGATCCCAATCTCGATCTGACATTTGCGCTAGTTCAACGAGCTTGGGCGCTACGTTGCCTGGGTAGGGTTGAAATTCAGCGATGTCTGTCTCTTTGGCAAATCGTTGATTCCACGGACAAACATCTTGACAAATATCGCAGCCAGCAACCCATCCCTGTAGGTGAGCAGCAATTTCCATCGGTATTTCGCCACGGTTTTCGATGGTGTGATAAGCAAGGCAGCGATTGGCATCCACAACAAATGGTTGAGCGATCGCCTCGGTCGGACAGGCCTCGATACAGCGCGTACAGGTTCCACAGTGTTCTGTGTGCGGGCGATCTGGCGTTAAGGCGATGTTGGTCAATACTTCTCCCAAAAATACCCAGCTACCATACTGGCGCGTAATCAGATTCCCGTTTTTAGCAATCCAGCCTAGTCCGGCTCGCTGCGCCCACGCCTTATCTTGCACCGGACCCGTGTCCGCATAATAGCGAGCTTGAATACCGTTTCCTTGCTGGAGCCAATGCGTTAAGGCCTTGAGCTTTTTCAGCATGACTTTGTGATAGTCTCGCCCCCATCCGTAGCGAGAAATCTTGGCATATTCTTTTCCTTCTGGGCGTTGATGAGGAGTGTAGTAGTTGAGCGCGACACAAATGACTGATTGTACTCCCGGCATGCAGGCTTGGATATCAAAGCGCTTGGGGTTTTTCATCCACTCCATATCGGCGTGGTAGCCCAAAGCTAACCAGGCTTGCAGATGAGCTGTGGCGAGATCTGCTGATGCTGCACTAGTGGAGGCAATGCCTACTTGGTGAAATCCTAAAGAGAGGGCTTTCTCTTTGACCTGGGCGCTGTTGATGTCTAACTTCATTGAAGCGCAATAGTAATCGACTAGTAATAGCGAAAACGATCAAAAAAAGTCGGCTAATGAGTATATTTTATGAGCGTGAATGCTATATTAATTTCAATTTTAACTTGGGGGTATTGTGGCCAAAGCTGACTTTTCGATTCCGGGCGTTGAACACGTTGCCGTTCTGCAATATTTTCAAACCCTTAATGCCGGTGATTTTACAGCAACTGCCGATTTGTTTACGGAGGAAGGAGCCATGCAGCCGCCGTTTGAATCTCCGATTGTGGGTCGAGAAGCGATCGCCACTTTTCTCAAGTCGGAAGCGAAGGAAATGAGATTAGAGCCTCGCGAAGGAGACGCTGAGCAGCTTAAGAACGGACAGACTCAGGTTCAGGTTGGGGGCAAGGTGCAAACGGCCCTATTCGGCGTTAACGTTTCCTGGCAGTTTATTCTCAGCTCTCTCTCCAATGCCGTTTCTACGACAGGTAACCTCAGTCAGCAGATTGTGTATGTCCGCATTAAACTCCTCGCTTCTCCCCAAGAGCTGATCGAGCTGCGCGATCACAGCAGCGGTTAGCACCACAGCTCTTGCAATTAGGTTGGAACGATCGGCCTCCTAAAGCCTATCGAAACTTCAGTTACACTTAGCCGAGGTCGGTCTCGAAATTAGCCAATTAACCCGGCCCGCAGGGCTCGCACGGCGGCTTGGGTCCGGTCATCGGCACACAGCTTATTAAGGATATTGCGGACGTGAGTTTTAACGGTGCCCACTGTAATGTATAGTTTATTGGCGATGTCAGCATTGCTATAGCCGTCAACAATTAGCTGTAGCACCTCTAACTCTCGCTCAGTCAGAGGATAGGCTTCAATAATTTGACTGTATTCGGGATCGGTGGCCGTAATTTCTACCGTATTGCTAGAGGGCTCTGCTTCCACCTCAGATTTAGTCGCTTGTGCCAGGACAATCCGCGCGATCGCCGGATCAATCCAGGAGTTTCCTTCTTTCGTTGTCCTAATCGCCTCTAGCAACATACTAAAGCTAGTATCTTTCATGCAGTAGGAGTCGGCCCCGGCTGCAAAAGCCGCTAACACTAATTCTTCGTTATCTTGCAGAGTGAGGATTAAAACTTTGGTGAGCGTGTTGCCGTCAGTTGTCTGAAATTCTTTGAACTTTCTCGTCAGGGCAATGCCGTCAGTATCGGGTAAGCCAATATCGACAATTGCCACATCAGGAAGAAATTGCTTTAACAACTGCAAGCCATCAAAGCCATTCGCCGCTTCGCCAACTAACTTAATGTCGTCGCGCTGTTGCAGTGCCGTTCGCAGCCCAATGCGAGTAAGATCGTGGTCTTCTATTAAAGCAACATGAATTTTATCCATAATTAGCAATTGATATAAATAGCAAAAGTTAAGCCATCGTTTTCGGTTTTCCTCACCAGTGCTGAATACCGTATAACTGGGGGCGAGTCTGTCTGGTGCTGAGCCTCAATCTATCCTTTGTAGGAATATCAGGGAACTTGGTCTTTACACATCCTCTTAACGATGGATAACGATGGATGCTCTTCAAATTCGCTGAGCAATTCTCAGTTTAGCTGAACGAGAACGCGGGTTTTTTGCCGGTTCTTCAGCTTGAGGAATAATGGGCTTTTTGGTGACGACCTCAAGGCAATCACAGTTGCGGAAAGCCTGTTTTACCAGACGATCTTCGAGACTATGAAAACTGATAATCCCAATCCGGCCACCACGTTTGAGCCAGGTTGGTGCTTGGTGCAAGAAGCGTTCTAGGGACTGAAGTTCCTCGTTCACCGCAATGCGGAGAGCTTGAAAGACGCGAGTTGCCGGATGAATTCTGCCGTGGCGATACCGGCTGGGAACACTTCGATAGATGACCTCAGCTAGCTGTGTGGTGGTTTGCAATGGTCGTTTTTGCACGATACTTTTGGCGATGCGTCGAGATAAGCGTTCTTCTCCATAATGGTAGAAAATATCTGCCAATTCTCGTTCGTTGCGCTGGTTAACAATCTCTGCGGCAGTTAACAATTGGTTGCGATCCATCCGCATATCCAGTGGGGCGGAATGCCGAAAGCTAAATCCTCGTTCAGGAATATCTAACTGAGCGGAACTGACTCCCAAATCAGCAATGATTCCGTCAAACTTAGAAAAGCAAGCATCGCTAGGGCAGCAATAGTCGGCGAAGTTCCCCCGCCAAAACTCTAGGCGTTGGGGAACATATTCTGCTAGAGTCGCGGTAGCGGCGGCGATCGCTTGGTCATCTCTATCAATGGCGGTAACGTAAACATCAGCCTGCTCCAAAATTAGTTGACTATGACCGCCACCGCCAACCGTAGCGTCTAAATAGTGACCTCCCGAACGAATGTTGAGACCTTCAATCAATTCTCGACTCAGCACTGGAACATGCACGAACGCCGAGTCTGGCTTCGATACCGAATTAGAGTGAGACACCTTGCTCATATTTTGCAGAATTTTTTTCTAACCTAGCGTATTCTGAATCTGGGTTACGAGCCCGGGTACTGCTCGTGCTTTTTTTGGCAGCCAGGAACTTCTCCGGCTAAAAACAGTTCAACTATAGTAATTATCTTCTCTTTAGAGTTCAAATTTGCGGTTAGCGCCAATGATTTCACCATCGATTCGGCATTACTTGCTATTTTTACCGAAAATACTTCCTCGTCCTTTGACATCCTTGACCTTGGCAGCAACGGGTATTTTAATTGGTCTTCCTCCCGAAGTGAGTTTGCTCTTTTCGGACAATCCGGCTAGCGATGTAGCTTATGCTCAGGAGTACAGCGAACAACAGGTAGAGCAGTACGCTCAAGCGGTTCTCAGCATAGAGCCCCATCGTCAACAAGCTTTTGAGGATATCACCCAAATCATTGGTCGTCAGCCGCCCAATATTGTCTGTAATCAACCGAGTAGCTACAGCAGTTTACCGGACGATGCCCAAACCGTTGCCCAGAAATACTGTAGAACGTCTAAGCAAATTGTCGAAAGCGCAGGATTAAGCGTTGCTCAATTTAACGAAATCACGCGAAGGGCCCAATCCAACAACAGCTTGGAGTCACGAATTCAAAACGCTATGATCGAGATTCAACAACGTTAAGTTCCCTCGTGAATCAGCTTCAGTGATGCTGACTCTGACTCAATTAATTGATGACAAAACCAGTGATGAAGAGGCGAGCTTGACGCTTGCGTTGACTGCGGACGAAAGAACCTACAGCCGCAGACGATTTGAAACTAATCATCATCAGGTCATTCTTTTGCGTTTACCTCGGGGAACCGTGTTGCAAAATGGAGATATCCTCCGAGCAGAAACCGGAGAACGGGTCAAAATCGTGGCTAAGCCTGAGCCTGTCCTCACTGTCACAGCATCTCCCCTCAACCTGCTGCGGACAGCTTATCATCTCGGCAATCGTCACGTTTCTTTGGAAATTGCGCCGACTTACCTCCGTTTATCGAGGGATTTGGTGTTAAAAAAAATGCTAGAGCAGCTAGATGTACGGGTAAAAGAAGAAGTGGTGCCTTTCCATCCAGAGCCAGGAGCCTACCACTCCCATTAACTAGAAACTGGCACTGGCAATTCTTTCCTCCTGCAAAGCTGCACATCACGTCTTGCCCCAAAAGGGTAGGTCAGCAGATTGTTAGTTTTTTCTTCCTCCTGAAATGACTGAGCATGATTGTTGATGAAGCGACGCTTCTATTTCTATTGCAGTTAGCAAGTCCGGCCTTGCCAGTGGGGGCTTATAGCTATTCTGAAGGCTTGGAGGCGTTGGTAGAACGGGGAACGGTTCAGTGTGATGCGACACTCCAAACCTGGATCGAGCAAGAACTTCGCTATGGTGCGATTCGGATCGAGGTGGCCGTGATGCTGCGGGCGCAACAGAGCTTTGCGCGGGGAGATTTAGAGGCTTTAGCAGGTTGGAATGCTTGGCTTTCTGCCGCGAGAGAAACCCAGGAACTGCGACAGCAAAGTTGGCAAATGGGCGGTGCTTTGCTGAAATTATTCAGCAGTCTACAGCCTCAGCTACGACTGATGACATCGATTTCTCCTTGTAACTATGCTGTAGCGTTTGGCCTAGCTGCTGCCCATTGGCAAATCAGCTCTCAGGCAGCAGCGATCGCCTATTTGCAGAGCTGGGTCTCTAACTTGATTGGTGCTGGAGTGAAAACGATCCCCATTGGACAAACCGCTGGACAAAGGATATTGCTCAATCTGCAAGCGCTGTTAATCGAGACAGCCGCAGCAGTGAGCGTACTTGAAGATAACGAGTTAAGTAGCTGCGGTTGGGGACTAGCCCTGGCCAGTATGGCTCACGAAACTCAGTATACCCGGCTGTTTCGGAGCTAACTTATTGCTGAGCTTGTCGATACACGGCGGCTTTAGCGAGTAAAGACTCGGCAAAGGCGATCGCTTCTTGCGCCGAATGCCCTCCGGTCAGTTGAGCGAGTTCGTCCCGTCGCGACGAATGATTCTTTAGCGGGGTAATTCTCACGACGGTGCGCATTTCTGGGGGGGGAGAGCCTCCGTTTTGATCCGATACCGGCGCTTCCACAGTTTGCTTATTCACCTGGAAGTGATGATCTGCCATCGCTGCCACCAGGGGTTGGTGAGTCACGCAGAGAACCTGATGATGGTGGCTGAGTTGGTGCAGCTTATCGGCGATCGCCTGAGCGACTTTTCCCGATACCCCAACGTCGATTTCGTCAAAAATGAGCGTTTCGGCTCCGGCTGCAGAAAAACAGGCTTTGAGCGCCAGTAGGAAGCGGCTCATTTCTCCACCGGAGGCGGTATCGGCGAGCGGCTGGACTGCTTCTCCTGGGTTAGGACTGAAGTAGTAAACCACGCGATCGGCTCCAGCAGCACTCTCTATTGCTGGGGTAATCCGGCATTCAAAGAGCACCTTTTCCATTGCCAGAGGCTTCAGCTCGGCCACTAGCTGCTGTTCGAGCTGCTTGGCTGCCTGTTGGCGCAGCTTGGTCAATTTTTTACTCTTCGCGATCAAAGTCTCCTGAGCGGCCCGACACTGCTGCTCTAGTATCTCCAGAGACTGCCCGCTGTCGGTGAGTTCGTCGAGTTCTGCTTTGAGCTGGCGGTAGAAAAAAATTGCCTCCGCCAAATCCGGTCCGTACTTGCGACAAATCTGCTTGAGAGTGCGGATTCTCGCTTCGACTTCCTCTAGCCTTTCGGGGTCGGTTTCTAGTCCTTCCCCATAGGCTTGAATTTCTCGTCCGGCTTCCACCACGTGCGTTAGGGCTCCTCGCACCATTTCTAGTGCCGATTCTAGCTCTTTATCGTAGTTGGTCATATCAATGAGGTGCGCCTCTGCTTGCCCGATCAGATCGGCAGCCGCCAATTCTCCGGTTTCGTTTTGGTAGAGGAGTTGATACACCTGATAGCTGAGCTGTTGAAGCTCAACAACGTGGCTGAGGCGATCGCGTTCTTGCTCCAGCTCCTCTAGTTCACGTTCGTCGGTGAGTCCGGCTTCTGAGAGTTCTTTAATTTGATACTGTAAGAGATCCTGCCGCTGAAGCCGCTGCTGTTCAGATTGACGGCGCTTCTCCAGCGCCTGCTTTGCCTGTTGGCTGGCTTCAAAGGCAGCGGCGACTTTTTGGCGCTGCTGCAACAGCTCATGACCGCCATAGAGGTCTAATAGCTGCCGCTGGCGTTCGGGAATCAGGAGCTGAACGGTTTGACCCTGGGCGGTAATTTCTACCAGACGATCGCGCAACCGTGCCATTAACTGACGATTGACGAGAACCCCGTTGACGCGCGATCGCGATCTCACGCTACTTTTGCTCAGCGTTATTTCTCTGGTACAGACTACGCTGCCGTCGTCTAACAGGTCAATTTCTTGCTGCTGGAGCCAGACGCCCAAGGCGGCATCGCAGGCAAAGGTAGCTTCTATTAAGGCTCGCTGACTGCCAGTCCGAATCGTGCGACTGTTGACTTTTCCACCCAAAGCAATGTCAATGGCATCGAGAATAATAGACTTACCAGCTCCCGTTTCGCCAGTTAAGACATTCAGTCCAGCCCCAAACTCTAGTTCTAGCTGGTCAACCAGAGCAAAATTTTCGATTCGTACGCAAGAGAGCATAGTCCCCCCAGGTAGACAGACCTGCTGTGATAAAGCCACTTACTTAACGGTACAGCAAGGTAATGCCTAATGGTGGATGTCGCATCCCGAACAACTATTGTTACAATTGTTTACGAGATTTGTCTCGGCATTAAATTTATTTATTCCTATGCGTCAACCAACTACCCCAGAGTCCCCAGAAATCTTTCCTGTCACTGACCAGGAAGCAGACATTCACCCCCACGACACTTTGGTAGGGGACGAGACTGATTGGCGCTATAACCCAGATGCCATTGATGATCGCTATCAAAAGCGTCCGTTACAGGTGATTGGACGTTTAATCACCATTATTGTCCCCTTCGCTATCTTCGCTTTTAACGTGTGGTGGGACAAAGTGAGAAACAAATCTCTGCGCAATGAGCTTCTGCGGGCCCGCCAACTGCGGGAGATTTTGACTAAGCTGGGACCAACCTATATCAAGGTAGGTCAGGCGCTCTCGACTAGGCCAGATCTCGTTCCTCCTGCCTACCTAGAAGAACTGGCTCATTTGCAAGATAAGCTCCCTTCTTTCCCCAATGAAATCGCCTATCGCCTCATTGAAGAAGAACTAGGCAGTCCTCCCCAAGAAGTCTATGCTGAGCTTTCCCCAGAGCCCATTGCTGCTGCCTCTTTAGGCCAGGTTTATAAAGGCAAGCTTAAAACGGGGGAATCTGTTGCTGTCAAGGTACAGCGTCCCGATCTCGTTAATCGCATTACGCTTGATATTTACATCATGCGGACGCTCGCCGCTTGGGTGCAAAGCAGTATCAAGCAAGTGCGCTCCGATTTAGTGGCAATTACGGATGAGCTGGCTGGCCGGGTCTTTGAAGAGATGAACTACAACCATGAAGGACACAATGCCGAGCAGTTCAAGGAACTCTACGGTCATCTCAAAGATGTTTACGTGCCTCGGATTTACCAGGAATATACGGGGCGACGGGTGCTGACGATGGAGTGGATCAATGGCGTTAAGTTAACCGATATAGAAGCAATTCAAGCCCGAGGAATAGATGCTAGGTATCTCCTGGAAATTGGGGTAGAGTGTTCGTTGCGTCAGTTACTCGAACACGGCTTCTTTCATGCCGATCCTCACCCTGGCAATCTGTTGGCAACCGATGACGGTAAGCTTGCCTACCTTGACTTCGGAATGATGAGCAATATCGAGCCCTATCAACGCTATGGGTTGATTGAAGCCGTTGTCCATCTGGTTAACCGAGATTACGAAGCTCTGTCGCGAGATTACGTTAAGTTAGATTTTCTCACGCCCGAGACAGATCTAAGACCGATCGTTCCCGCTTTAGCAAGAGTGTTTAACAATGCCTTGGGAGCGAGCGTAGCCGAACTCAACTTTAAGAGCATCACCGATCAGATGTCGGCAATTATGTATGAGTTTCCCTTTCGGGTTCCTGCTTATTATGCTCTGATTATTCGCTCAATGGTGACCCTAGAAGGAATTGCCATCGGGATCGATCCTAACTTTAAGGTCTTGAGTAAAGCTTATCCTTACGTAGCGAAACGATTGCTAACCGATCCCTCCCCAGAACTGCGATCTTCTCTACGCGATCTGCTTTTTAAAGACGGTAGCTTCCGCTGGAATCGTCTAGAGAATCTGTTGCGTAACGCTCGCAGCAGTCAAGACTACGATTTTGATCGGGTGTTGGATCAGGGATTAGATTTCTTGTTTTCTGAGCGAGGAACCTTTATCCGAGAGCGATTGGTAGACGAAATTGCGAAGGCAATTGATTTGTTTGGACGCAGAACCTTATACAATCTAACTTCCTCAGTGCGAGAGCAGGTTGGGTTGAAGTCTGACAAGAAACTTCCGGAGATACAGAGCAATCCGAAGAGTCTAGAGCATCTTAGTAATATTTGGGAAATCTTACAGGAGACTCCAGGCTTTGATACTCAACAGCTTCTATCGCTAGTTCCCCAGCTTTTAGCCAAACCAGAAACACAAACGATGAGTCGCCAAGTGGCGGAGAGGCTGGCACAAAAGGTAACAGCAAGACTGATTCGGAGAATTGCCTTGGAAGCTGATACACCCATAAACGGCTCTAGTAATGGTGCTAGCAGCTATCGTAAGCCTCAGCCTCAACTAGTCCCAGTAGCAACGGCTATTCGTTAAAATAACGACAGAGCCAAGCGGTGATGTGCTTTTCGCCAGCTACCCAAAATCCCGGATCGCTTGCCGCTCTGTCTAACCGCTAGACGGGATCATTTCCCAGCCCCGTACCATGACGAACATGCTCAACAAACTCAGGATAATTGTTCAAATCCTCTAGAAATTTTAAGGGGGGCATTTCAATCCAATTTGCCTCAGCGTACAGTTTGTCTACGTAGGCATACAATGCTTCTTTGTCATCTCGGTGAGCCAAAACATAGGCTTGTAGAGCCTTTGGGTTCATTGCCCGAAAATTAGGTTTTTTCATTGTACATACCTCCATCTGCCGTCGGGATATATTTCAATATTATTTTCATCGTTTCTTCTTCATAAAGAGTGCGGCGAAAGGCGCTTGACATACCCTTGAAAGCCTTTGCTGAACCCAAATACTGCGTGAATTGGTTCCCTATGAATAGATGTAGTTTCGGCGACTTGGTTTTAAATTCTTTTGCTCTCGATACAAATGTGTATTTGCTGTAGACAGAATGTAGTTGACCTGGACCGTAAATTAAATCTGGCAAAACTTTAGAGCGATCGCCCTTAAATTGACCTCAATTAAAAACGCAGAGATAATAAAGCCACATATCGGTGTTGGTAGATAGCTCGTTGATGTCTAGTCTTCTGCCGCTTTGCCACGAATAGACTTCAATGCTATTGAAGTTTAATGCTAATTGGTTAATTTGTGCTGTTGGTCGAATATAGTAATTGAGAAGTCGGAAGTTGTGGGGTTCGTCTTTAATTATTAAGTAGTCAGCGGTTTCTAGACGATCGCGGCTAATAGCCGGGTTAAATAATTTCAGTAAAGCTAGCATTACAAGATTGACATAGCTTTTAAAAGGATTTAACCTAATTTTTGTCCTGTAGCCAAACTCTTGAGCAATCCCCTGAAGATTATGGCTTGAAAAGAAGAAGTAACCACCAGGTTTGCCAACTCGGTGAATTTCTCGGAGAATTTGGAGGCGATCGCCGTGAGAAACGTAGTCAATGCCGTTGAAGCTAAATAAAACAAAGTCAAAGGTATTGTCTGCAAATTGCTTCATGTTTCTAGCATCCCCTACTTCTAAAGTCATAGAATAGGGAGATGGCGAAAACCGTTGCTGGCAAGCTGCAACCATTTCAGCAGAGTAATCGATCCCAGTATAGTCTCTGACTAGGGGGGCAAAGTGATGAGTCGTGCGTCCTCCACCTACACCAATATCTAACATCTTCAGGCAGGGGAGTTGCTCTTTGAAACGAGCGAGTATGGCCTGTTCTGCTGGCTGAAGCCTTTTTAGTTGGGTATAGTAACGAACAATACTGGCAGATTGATAAGTCTTTTTGTTTTGATCGCTCAACTCTTAAACAATCTCCGCGCAGCAACACTGAGGGGGCCAGTCAATCTGTAACCATTCCCTTAACTTCCCAAGGAGATTTTATGGTTTTAAAATATAGCATTCTCTTAAAGAGAACACAAGAGAGGGATTTAAGCTTTACTGTAGCTTTTTAGCGCAACCGTGTAGAAGCATTGCCGCTGTAGCCGGATTGGTCGCTAAAGGAACGTTGTGAACATCGCATACCCGCATTAACATCTGGACGTCTGGCTCATGGGGATGTTTCCCCAACGGATCTCGAAAGAAGATGACCATTTCTACTTTCTGTTCGGCGACTAAAGCTGCAATTTGAGCATCGCCTCCCAGGGGACCAGAAAGCAACCGCTCAACTTCTAGGCCTGCATCTTGTGCATGTTTACCAGTTGTCCCGGTGGCGACAATATCTGTCCCCACGGCGTCTAGGAAATTCATGTGTTTATTGAGAAAGGCGACCATTTCAGCCTTTTTTCCGTCATGGGCAATGACTGCTAATCTCATTTTTCTGGCCTTATCTAACACTGATCAGATGATAGTTTCTTTTAATTGAGCTGGAAGTATTGAAGAAAACATCATTGCCAACTCCGTCAACTGTATCGTTTCCTGCTTCATCATGTTTTCGATCGTTTAAACAAGAGGCGAGGAATTTTCGAGACGTACGCATAGAAGAGCAATGGGAAAGGAGCAACTATCCTTGAATGCAATGATTCTGATTCTCGACTCAGAAAATGAATTTAAGGCAAAATTTAGCCGAGACGTGATCGCCTACTCAGTTTAAACGATAAGATCTAAAGCAACGGTCAGAAATGAGCTTGGCTAAACGCAGATATGGCTAAATCTCAATCAGAAAGCGTCCCCGAGGCGATGCAAGACAAGTTTGATGGGATCGTCACCATCACAGACGACTTTTGCCAGCAATATTTAAATGATGAGTATGCTCAGTTGATTCGGTATGCTACAGCCGCCCTCTGTCGCCAGCGACCGTCGCCACTAGCTAAGGGTCGGGATAGAACCTGGGCGTGCGGTATTACCCATGCCGTTGGAATGGTCAATTTTCTCTTTGACCCATCCCAAGATCCTCATATCAGCGCCAAAAATCTCTATCAGGAATTTGGGGTCAGTTCCAGTACCGGACAGACCAAGTCAAAACTGGTGCGAGATATTCTAGAAATGCATCAAATGGACCCGGAGTGGTGTTTGCCTAGTAAAATGGACGAGAATCCTCTCGCCTGGTTGATTTCGCTCAATGGCATGGTCGTTGATACTCGTTCGGCTTCCCGTGAGCTTCAGGAATTTGCTTATAATCAGGGATTGATTCCTTATATTCCAGATACTAGTGAGCAGGCGGCAGCGTCGGAACCAAGTCAAAAGCCAGCCGTTAAGGCATCTCCAGATACTCTATACGTCTTCGACGTTTACTTACTAGACGGCCCGCTTACAGAAGCCTTTATTGCCAACAATCCAGTGGTATCTCGCACGATAGAAATGAAGGGCCGCAGCACCCTGGCAGATTTGCACAAAACTATCTTTCAAGCGTTTGACCGTAGGGAAGAACACCTGTATGAATTTCAGCTTAAAGGACAAGGACCGCACGACCCGAACGCTAAACGCTACGGGGTGAAACGAGCTGCTCCATCTGAAGCAGAAGCCCTGACGGGTGATGTCGCAAGTACGGCGATCGCTTCTTTAGATCTAGCTGTGAATGAAGTGTTTGGATATTGGTTTGACTTCGGTGATGATTGGTGGCATCAGATCAATGTTGTAGATATTGTAGAGCAAACGCCACCAGGGAAGTACCCCATAATTAGCAACCGAGTCGGAGATAGCCCGCCTCAGTATACAGATTTTGATTAAATAAGGAGAAAGCCTGAGTATAGGGACGAGATAGATCAAATTCCTCTCTCTAAGTCCAAGCAGTCAGTAGTTGCAGAGTATCGAGAAGCACACCTCTTTAATTCACTTCCTCAAAAACAATAGCTACAGGATTTCATATTATTCCAGCATTTGCTCCTTCCTAAAAAACCTAGGAAAGCGTAGTTACCAACCTAGGGTGAAAGTGTCTATTTAGTCAAAGCAGAAACTAGACCAGTGCTGGCTCTTTCTCCATGTCCGCTGTATATTCGCCTTGACTGGCAGCGCCGTTCAGTTTAGCCCGCTCTACCAGCAGCTTCTGCGCCTGCTCAACGTTAGAGTCTTCACCTTTCCAGTGATTGAGGGCAGGCTGCTGAATGGCGCGAGCGTAGGAGAAGGTGACGCGCCAGGGAAGCGTGTCGCCATACTTAGCGTTCATTTGGTTGAGATGGGCCGTTGCCTGTTCTTCTGACTGTCCGCCGGAGAGGAAGGCAATCCCAGTAACGCTAGCTGGCACGTTTTTGAGTAAGCACTTGATAGTCGCATCGGCTACTTCTTCAACGCTTGCCTGGGTTGGGCAGTCTTGTCCGGAAATGACCATGCTAGGCTTGAGAATCATCTGGTCAAACTCGACTCGCTGGCGGTAAAGCTCGTTGAAGACGGCATGAAGGGTTTCATCGGTGACTTCATAGCAGCGCTCGATGGTGTGGTCGCCGTTGATCAGAACTTCTGGCTCAACGATAGGCACTAAGCCCCCTTCTTGACATAACGCCGCGTAGCGCGCTAAGGCATGGGCATTGGCTTCAATACAGGTGCGGCTGGGAATACCATCACCGATGGCAATTACAGCCCGCCACTTGGCAAATCGTGCTCCCATTTCGTAGTATTCTGCAATGCGATCGCGCAATCCATCGAGCCCTTCGGTGACTTTCTCACCGGGACACATGGCCAAATCTTTGGCTTTCATATCTACTTTAATGCCAATAATGATTCCGGCCTCCTTCATCACCTGGGTTAGGGGAACCCCATCTCTTGTAGACTGGCGAATCGTCTCATCGTATAAAATCGCGCCGCTGATATAGTTACTTAACTGAGGAGCCTTCAAAATTAGCTCTCGATAATCTCGCCGTTTGTCTTCGGTGGTGTCGATCCCATTGGCAGAAAAGCGTTTATTGCAGGTACTGTTGCTCTCGTCCATAGCTAAGATGCCTCTACCCGGAGCTACCATTGCTTTGGCGGTAGAGCGTAATTCTTCTGCATACTGATTCATTGTTTTTTATCTCTCCTCTGTATGTTTGTATATAGTTCTAATATTTATCGAACGTTCTTAACAAGATTTTGCAAAAAAATGGGAGGCTTGTCAAATCGATCGAGGAATTGGTCTGTTAACGATGAACAACGAAAAGCTAGAGAAGATAACGCTTTCTGCGTCTCAAGCTTAGAGTTTTTGTTGAGTATTCAACAGCTTATGCTGACGCAGCAATTGAAATATATTAGCAATTGAGCCTGAAAAAGTGGACGTGAGCAGCCATCACTCCTAAATGTATTAAACGATACTGAATTACTCAATTTCTGTTGGAATTGCTGGCAAAGTCTCAGGCTCAGGAAAAATCGATGAGTCAAAGGCAGCAATTTATCTTAAGATTGACAAATAAGAAAGCTAATTTTCTTAACAACTAGAAAGAAATAACTAGGAGAATATCTATGGCGCTCGTACCTATGCGGCTGCTTCTAGATCACGCGGCTGAGGAAAACTACGGTATTCCTGCATTTAACGTCAACAACATGGAGCAGATTATCTCCATTATGCAGGCTGCTGAGGAAGCAAACAGTCCCGTTATCTTACAAGCTTCTCGCGGTGCCCGTAAGTATGCAGGCGAAAACTTCCTGCGTCACTTGATTATGGCAGCGGTGGAATCATACCCTCACATTCCCATCGCCATGCACCAGGACCACGGTAACAGTCCGGCTACCTGCTATTCTGCGATTCGCAACGGCTTTACTAGCGTAATGATGGACGGCTCTCTGGAGGCAGATGCCAAAACTCCAGCTAGCTTTGAGTACAACGTTAACGTAACGGCTGAGGTAGTCAAAGTTGCTCATGCCGTAGGCGCTAGCGTTGAAGGGGAACTCGGTTGCCTCGGTTCTTTGGAAACCATGAAGGGTGATAAAGAAGATGGACACGGTTTTGAAGGAACGCTCAGCAAAGAGCAACTGCTCACCGACCCAGACGAAGCTGTTGAGTTTGTCGAGCGAACTCAGGTAGATGCTTTAGCCGTTGCCATTGGCACCAGCCACGGAGCCTATAAGTTTACTCGTAAGCCGACTGGCGAAATTCTCGCTATTAGCCGCATTGAAGAAATTCACGGTCGTCTGCCCAACACTCACCTGGTGATGCACGGTTCTTCTTCTGTTCCCCAGGAGTGGCTGGACATGATCAACCAGTACGGCGGTGAGATCCCTGAAACCTATGGTGTTCCCGTTGAAGAAATTCAGAAAGGGATTAAGAGCGGCGTTCGCAAGGTTAACATTGATACCGACAACCGCTTGGCAATTACCGCGGCTATCCGTGAAGCGGCTGCTAAAGATCCGTCTAACTTCGATCCTCGCCACTTCCTCAAGCCTTCGATCAAGTACATGAAGCAAGTGTGCCTGGATCGCTACGAGGCATTTGGGACGGCAGGCAACGCCAGCAAGATCAAGCAAATGACTCTTGAAGACTATGCCGCTAAGTATGCCAAGGGCGAGTTGGATGCGTCTACTAAGAAGGCTGTATCGGTGTAAGCGTTGATAGACAGGCCTCGTTCAGCTAATTAAAATGTTGGGGTAGCTGCTTGCTACCCCTCTTTTTGGCAAGGAATTAGGGCTACCTCGACGAGATCTGAGCGATCGCTTCGATAAGATTCCGGCGGCTGCTTTGAGCCAGCTCAATTTGAGCTGCTTATTCTTGCTCCGGCAGTTCACCAAATCGCTCTCGGTAGCGGTTAAGCAGCATTTCTAATTCTTCCCGCTGCTGCCGTTCATCTCTTGCTACATCTTCTGGAGAGCTATAGCGATTATTCTGTTCGTCAAACCAGTAGAGCCACTCTTTTTGCAATCCTTTGTGAGTGCCTATGTCTCTACCAATGCCTAATCCAACTTCACTCATCCAGAACGGTTCCCCCAACCGTCGCTGATACTCTCCCTCTACTAGACAATAAGCTTCAAAAGGTTCTCTTCTATCTCGCTGCCAGTAATCGGGGTTGTAAATGACGAGATACAGTACTCCCAGTTGAGCGTACCGAGCCATTTTTTGCTCGTACTCACCCCCCGGAGTTTTAGAAACAACTTCTAGAGCAAAAATAGGGGCAACATCGTTTTCTTCCCAGACAACATAGCTTTCCCGCAATCGATTCCTTTTAATTCGTTCAACTCCCAAGCTTAGAAAAGCATCCGGGACAATTGGTACTCTCGGATTAACCCCAGTAGCATAGTAAATGCCCATATTAACGCCAAAGTACCAGTCCCAACGGTTTGCCCAAATAAAACCGAGAATGAAGCTCAGCAGATTTGGCACGAGAATGTGTAGTTCATTGTCCACTGGCAGACCATCAGAACTAGGTAGTTCGTCTCCTTGAGGTAAGTATATAGGGTCAGATTGCACCATAGTCTTTTCAAGCTTACTTTTTAGCGATTACTTACCCTTCTGGCAAAATTCGGTCGTTAGTATTCCCGCAGAATTAAACAAACACTCGATGCTGTAAAGAAGGCATCTGTCGCCGAACTTGCTCTAGGCGCAGGGGGCTAATTTCGGCGATCGCTACTCCTGGTCGATCTCCGGCATCGGCTAAAATGACTCCCCAGGGATCGATAATCATGGCGTGACCGTAGGTATAGCGTCTTTCGTAGTGATTGCCGGTTTGAGCTGGCGCAATGACGTAGCAGGTGTTTTCAATCGCTCTGGCTTGTAGCAGTACCTGCCAGTGATCTTTGCCCGTAAAGGCGGTGAAAGCGGCAGGAATGCACAAGACATCCGCTCCTTTGTCAGAGAGGTGGCGGTAGAGTTCTGGAAAGCGAACATCGTAGCAAATGGAAATGCCAATAATCCCGAGATGCTTAGAAGCATAGATCGGAGGTAAAACGCTGCCAGACTGAACCGTTCGCGATTCTCGGTAGGTATTCCCATCTGGCACGTTGACATCAAACAGATGGACCTTTTGGTAACGGGCTAATTCAGTTCCGCTTGGGTCGAGCAACACTGCCGTATTGTAAACACGATGGGCGTCTTCCGGCACGATTCCCGGAAAGCCACCTCCCAAAAGAGTAATCTGAAACCGCTGCGCAATTGTTTTCAGGAATTTTTCGGTTTTCTCAGAGATGACCGCAGCCTGAGCTAGCTTATCTTCTTCTTTGCCTAGAAACGGAAAATTTTCCGGCAATCCCACGAGTTCTGCTCCCCGACGTACAGCAAGTTCTACCAATTCTTCTGCCTCGTTGAGATTTTTCTCTAAGTCGGGAGTACTGGTCATTTGAACGGCGGCAGCAAGATAAGATTTCATCGGTCTCTTGAGAACAATTTGTACAGCTTTATCTAGCTACCAGGATATCTGTAGATCAGGAAATTTTACCTCAGAAAGTAACGAATAGACAAAAATGAAAAATGAGGGACAAGGGTAAGGGGTAAAGGGGATTGATGGTCGTGTGACACGTTAAAAGTTAGAGGACAAAGGCTGCTGGTAGCAGGTCTTTGATCGACTTTTCGAGGATTGCTTGCTCTCCCTGGAACAGAATCACTGCGTCGGCTCCAAATTCGGCTATCACCTGACGACAAGCGCCACAGGGGGAACAGGCAACCTGGGAAGCGTTGACAATGGCGATCGCGCGGATTTTCATGGCTGACCCTTCACTAACGATGGCAGAGGCGATCGCACTTCTCTCTGCACACAAAGTCAGTCCGTAGGAGCTATTTTCAATATTACAGCCAGCATAGAGGTTGCCCTGTTCGGTCAGCAGTGCCGCTCCTACTCGAAAATTAGAATAAGGAGCATAGGCTTTCGTGAGGGCGCTACGAGCTGTTTCTAGAAGCTGCGCTTTTTCTTCACGAGTAATCTGAATCATTGTTAAGAGGCACAAAATATGTAGTGGTAGGGACTGCAATGGCTCAACAAACACCTGCGACCTCAGCCATTTCTGCTGTTGTCGTTTAAGTTCCTAACATCTGTAGCTGATAGAGACTGGCATACAGTCCATCTTGATGCAATAACTCCTCATGGGAACCAGACTCAATAATTTCCCCCCGCTTGAGCACGATAATTCTGTCTACATTGCGAATCGTAGACAGTCGGTGAGCAATAATAATGGCCGTGCGATTTTCTAATAAATGCTCTAGAGCATCCTGAATCAGCGCCTCTGTTCCCACATCTAGACTCGCCGTGGCCTCATCTAGCACTAAAACCCGAGGAGAGCGAATGGCAACGCGAGCAAACGCTAGGAGCTGTTTCTGACCGCCAGACAAGTTGGCTCCCCGCTCTCGGAGCTGAGTGCTGAAGGATTGAGGGAGCTGCTCGATAAAGCGGTCAATATTAGTCAGTCGCGCCGCTTCTTCCACCTCGGCTAACGAGTAATCTTCTCCTAACGTGATGTTGCGTTTCACATCTCCAGCGAAGAGAAAGCTCTCTTGCAGAATGACGCCGACATACTTGCGTAACTCGGCTTGCGCTAAATCTCGAATATCAATGCCGTCGATTAAGATTCTGCCCTTGTTTGGCTCATAGAGACGACAGAGAAGACGAATAATCGAGCTTTTTCCGGCCCCGGTAGGACCAACCAGAGCCACCTTTTCTCCCGGACGAAGAGTAAAATTCAGATCTTTGAGTACGTATTCATCCTCTTTGTAGCCGAACCAAACGTGCTCAAAGCGGATTTCTCCAGACCGAACACCAGGCTCATCTCCCCACTGCTCTGCGGTCCCCAATTGCCGACCGTACTTAGCGAGAGTTTGCGTTTCTGGGTCTTGAATTTCAATGGGTTCGCTCATCAACTCGTCGATGCGTTCAATGGCGGTAAAGCCCGATTGCAGAGTCGTGAGCTTGTCGGCAAACTGCCGGATGGGGTCAAACAGGCGCTGAGCCGAGAGGATAAACGTGGTCAAAGTTCCAGAAGCCAGGTCTTCTCTGAGTACCAGAACTCCGCCGATCCACAATACTAAAGCGATCGCAATTAGGCTAAACCACTCCAGAGTCGCTGAAACGGCAGATTCATGAAAAATGGTCTTATCGAGTTCGCCCCGATAGCGGGTATTGACCTTCCGAAACAGCTCGGAGTTAAAGCGTTCTCGACCGAACAACTGAACGATATTAATGCCAGCCACGTTTTCCTGGAGCATGGAGTTGAGGGTCGAAAGTTCCTCGCGCGCCCGATAGTTTGCTTTCCGATACTGGCGCTGAAAATACACGATTAAAGCGCCTGCTGGCACCAGCATCGCCACAAGCATTGAGGCTAACCTCCATTCCGCCACGAAGAGAACGACGGCGAAGGTTAACACAAAAGCGATATCCTTAATTACGCCGATGGCACCCGTAGCAAAAACATCTCCCAACGCTTCTACATCACTAGTAATGCGGGTAATCAGGCGACCAACGGGCGTACGGTCAAAAAAGCGTACCGCCAGGGAAGTCACGTGGGTAAACAAATCTTCTCGAATACCTGCGGTAATTTCCTGTCCGACTCTCTGCACCAAAAATCCTTGCACAGCACCGGTCACGAGGCGTACCAGCAGAGTCAGCGCAAAAATCCCGGCCAGTAGATTGAGACCTTCGATAAAGGAGCGGTCTTCGAGGAAAAACCACACGGGTTCCTCCAGCAGGAGTGATTGTGCCTGTCCAATCAGGAAGGGTTGTACAACTCCGGCTACCGATAGCGGAATGAGCAGGAGCATCGCCACAACTAGCAACCCCTGATTGCGGCGAGCGTAAGGAACAAGCTTTAAAAACAGTCGCCAATCGCTCTGCCGACGATGGTTACGAGGTGCTTTAGCGGTCGAAATCATGCAAATAATCTGCTGTGCTGTTTCTCCACTCTAGCTTAGTCAGGTGTTGATTAAATCGGGCTAAATGCTGATTAATGAGCGATTGTAGTGGCTCGACGAATTTTTTCTGCCCAGCTAGAAACGTTGTTGGTATTCAATCGATAGCTCAGAGGATGAGCAATCAGGCGGGCCGTGGTTTCAAAGAGAACATCAATTTCTTTAAGATCGTTTTCTTTTAAAGTTCGTCCGGTGGAGACGAGATCGACAATGGCTTCAGACATGCCGGTGATCGGACCGAGTTCGACCGAACCGTAAAGCGGCACAATTTCCACCGGTAAATTTAAGCTGCGAAAGTGCTCCTTGGCACACCCCACAAATTTAGACGCGACCTTGCCGTGAGGCGGGAGTTTAATTGAACTGGTATAGCCTTTTTCGTGATAGTCGCAGTTGCGGACGGCGACCGACAATCGGCAGTATCCAAACCGCAGATCGGCTAGCTTAGCAACCTGGGGCCTTTTTTCCTGCAAAATATCGTGACTAGAGATTCCAAGCTGAGCCTGTCCGTACTCTACATAAATAGGGACATCGTGAGTTCTTACCAGCAGAGCTTTCGCTGTCTGAGTGGGATCGCAAATTTGAAGCTGCCGATTGCTGTCTTCTAAAAAGCCACTAAAATCCAAACCAACTTGTTTAAACAAATTGATGCTGTCGGCTAACAGAGCGCCTTTAGGGAGTGCGACGGTAAGCATAGTGATTACTGTTGAGTCAATGATAGATATAGACGACAGGGAACGAGGAACGGTGGAGCAAGCTGATGCTGAAGCGAACTGGCAGCTCTCCGTCATTTAAGAGTGATTGGCAGCGGCTCATAATGAAGAAACTGCCACAGTTGAGCAGTAGCTCGCAGCGCCGATTTAGTATAGCAGGATTTGAAGAGCACGAGGGACACAAGAGGAATCCAGGGATCATCAACCATTAACCATCAGCCATCGATAAACAACTAGAAAGTAAAACGAGACTGCAACAATCAAAAAAGCAACTGTATGAAAATTCTTCTTGTTGATGATGAAGTAGAACTCACCGAGCCTCTTAGCCAAGTACTCACTCGTGAAGGTTATGAGGTGGATATAGCTGACAACGGTGCTCAAGGCATTGAGTTAGCGCTAGCGCAAGAGTACGATCTGCTGATTCTCGACTGGATGCTGCCCCGCTGTTCAGGCGTAGAAATTTGTCAACAGCTACGATCGCAGGGAAAAACTACTCCCGTTCTCTTCCTCACCGCTAAAGATACGGTCGATGACCGGGTCATCGGGCTAGATGCCGGGGCCGACGATTATTTAGTAAAGCCTTTTGAGTTGCGAGAATTGCTGGCTAGAGTGCGAGCGCTGCTGAGGCGATCGCCAACCCTCGATGCTCCCTCTACGGAACGCCTCAAAGTAGCAGATCTCGAAGTTGATGTGGATAACCAACTGGCCTACCGTCGGGGACAGGCGATTAACCTTTCGGAGAAAGAAATCAAACTCCTCGTTTACTTTATGCGTCACCCCCATCAATTACTCACCCACGAACAGATTTATCAGCACCTGTGGACAGAAACAGACCAGCCTAGCAGCAACGTTTTAGCAGCCCTCGTGCGACTGTTACGGCGCAAAATAGATGCTCAAGGAGAATCTCCTCTGATTCACACCGTTTATGGCAGAGGCTATCGTTTTGGCCAGGAGCAGTAGGGAGTTTCTTAGCAAAAACAAATGCAATTTTAAATATTTTGTTATATAATTTAAAAAAGCTATAAAAATGAATAGGGGGGAAGGTCTATGGGAAGAGAGCATCGAGACCTGGCGGTAGTGGAGCTAGCCGAAAACGTTTTACTCCGTACCAACACGCCCAAAGAAAACCATGCGGCCCTGCGGTCTGGTTTTGCCGGGTATCCAACCAACCCTCGCTGGAACGTCGGCAAGTACCGGGCGTGGAGAACGGGAAGTCAGTTGCGCCAGGATCTATCCCAGGGGAAGGTGGTGGTGCGTCCGTCAGATTTTATGCTGGTTCCGGTCGCAGAATAACAGCGGAAACCACTATCTCCGAGCATCAGCGCTCAACGACCTAAATTAATATGAGGATGGAGAAGAATTGACTCTCTATCCTTTTTTTATTTAACACTCTGCACCAAACAATTGATATGACAACTGCCACGGCTCAACCAGAAACCCAGTTACCGCCGCTGATTCCTCGTGAAGTCCTATTTGGTAACCCGCAGCGGAGCAGCCCTAAAGTATCGCCTGATGGCAAATACCTGGCTACAATTGCCCCAGATGATAAAAATGTGCTGCAAGTTTGGTTGCGGCTCTTAGGCGAGGAAAACGATCGCCAACTGACCCAGGATCGTAAACGCGGAATTCGCGCCTACTTTTGGACGTACAGCCCAGATCAGCTGATCTATCTTCAAGATTCAGATGGCGACGAGAATTTCCATCTTTATTTGGTTAATGTGCGCTCAAATCTGGTGCGCGATTTAACCCCGTTTCAGGGAGTGAAAGCTCAAGTCATCGATCTCGACCCCGAATTTCCCGACACGATTCTCGTCGGACTCAATCTGGCTAATCCGCAAAAGTTTGATGTTTATCGGATCGATCTTAATAGCGGCGCGGTAGAACTAGCCGTTGACAATCCCGGCAATATTGTAAGCTGGACAGCGAATGCTCAGTTTCAGATTCGCGCAGCAGTCGCAGCCACTCCAGATGGGGGTTCGGACTTACTCTATCGGGAGTCGAGCCAAGGCCCGTGGGAAACGCTGCGCCACTGGGGACCGGATGACGAAGGAGGAGCGGTGCTGTTTTCTGAGGATGGGCAAACTCTTTACATTATTGGTTCCCATGATGCCAATGCTCAGCGCCTGCTGGCCCTGGATTTGAAAACCAAGGCAGAATCAATCGTCGCCGCAGACGACCAGTATGATGTGGGTGGTGTGGTGGTTCATCCCACAGCGCGAAGGATTCAGGCAGTTTCCTTCTATCGAGAACGGCTCGAATGGCAGCTTCTCGACGACGATATTGCTGCCGACCTGGAGGCGATCGCTCACTTTCGTCGCGGTCAGTATAGCATTACCAGTCGGGATTTAGCCGACCGTAACTGGATTGTGTCCTATCTCACCGATGATGGTCCAGTTTACTACACTCACTACAGTCGAGACTCCCGCACCAGCACCCTCCTATTTAGCAATCGCCCCGAACTCGAAGACTTACCGCTCGCTACGATGGAACCGATTGCTTACGAGGCGCGGGATGGACTGACGATTCACGGTTATCTTACTAAACCCGTCGGCGGGGATGCTCCTTACCCCACGGTCCTTTTAGTTCATGGTGGTCCGTGGGCGCGGGATATTTGGGGCTACAGTCCGAGCGTACAGTGGTTGGCCAACCGAGGATACGCTGTCCTCCAGGTCAATTTCCGGGGATCTACAGGCTACGGGAAAAATTTTGTCAATGCTGGAAACCGCCAGTGGGCGGCGACAATGCACGACGATCTCATCGATGGCGTCAACTGGATTGCTAATCAAGGCATTGCGGACCCGGATAAGGTGGCCATTATGGGCGGCTCCTACGGAGGCTACGCCACCTTGGTCGGGTTAACTTTTACCCCGGATGTGTTTGCCTGCGGAGTTGATATCGTCGGTCCGAGTAACCTGATTACCCTGATGCAGAGTATTCCGCCCTACTGGAAACCGCTGATGGCGATGTTTCAGCATCGAGTGGGCAACCTCGAGCAGGAAGCGGAGTTTTTGAAGTCGCGATCGCCCCTTTTCTTTGTAGACCGCATTCAGAAACCCCTGCTCATCGGACAGGGAGCCAACGATCCGCGCGTTAAGCAGGCTGAAAGCGAACAGATTGTGGCAGCTATGGAGTCAGCCAACAAACCAGTGCAGTACGTTCTCTATACCGATGAAGGTCATGGGTTTGCTCGCCCGGAAAACCGCCTGCACTTCTATGCCGTCGCTGAAGAGTTTTTAGCGCAGTACCTCGGCGGTCAATTTGAACCGATTGCAGAGATTGCCGGACATTCCGGGATCGTTAAGTAAATTGTCTGGGCGGAACTTCCGCCCGGCTCAACTTGTTTCTAATCCTGAATAATCGTGGCTGTAGCGATCGCTTGCTTGCCGATTCTGATAAAAACCAGAAAAGCAAAATAACAGGTTAGTCAGCGGAATCAGCGCTGGAGTTAAGACAAAAGTAGACACAAAATTGGCAATGGTAAGCCATACAGTCAGGCAAAACAAAAATCCAATTAAGAGGAGCAATAGAATATTCTGAGCATCTAGCCGCTCGACTAAGCTCCATTCTTTCAGTACTAGTAAAGAAGCACCAAAAGTATTCAATTTTCGGGTCATCGTTCGTATGCAGTGTGTGAGGGCAGCAAAACAAGCACCATTAATCAGCCCATCACCGAGCACGGACACCACCGATTCGCTCTACGTTTAGCTTGCTCAACGCAACACCCAATTCTTCTGAGAGAACGTTGAGTGAAGCGGCTTTCAAAGCAGCTTTAACGCCATCAAACTCCAAACACTCGGATACAAGACCTGCATTTTGAAGGGAATTATACCTTGCCAACTGCTAAGCTTTTTCTGTCAAGTATCGTCGCTTGGCTAAATCGAGCTGATTAACTTTTATCTTGATTTGCTCAAATTATACCAAGATAGAGATAGTTCGTCCATACTTTTAGCGGCTTTTTTTACTAGTATTTTTCTATACAACTGCTAAAAAAATTAGCGCTTGATTGGCTTTAATTCTAGGGAAAATGTTTCTCCTGGCTGCGGTTCAATGACTTGAGTAGCCAGACCGTGTTGAGCCAGCAGACTTTGAAGTTCGTCAGCAGTCCCTTCTGCGCTGAGCAAAGCATTGAGAACCCCTTCAAAAGACACATCGCCTCCAGCCGCCGTTGGCAAAATCACCTGCGGCTGAAGCCAGCGACACAGCTCTAAAGCTTCTTGTTGTCCCTTAATAATAGGCCCGAGGAGAGGAAGCTTAAGGTTAACGATGGGAGCGATTACAACATCGATGGGGGCAGCTTCTTGAAGCATGGGAGAGTGATACCCGTGGGGTTCGTAGTAGAGCGTATGCTCGTCCTGTGCCTGGATCAGATAGCCGTTCTCCACAAGCTGAGGACCAATCGGAGAACCCGGTACAGCTTTGATTTCTATGCCTTCGAGAGCATAGGTTTCCCCATGACTGAGAGCGGTAACGTGAAGGTAGCCCAATTCCTGAGCCACTTTAGCCGCATTGGGAGAGCCAACCACCGGAATCGTGTGGTCAAGCTGTTTGAGAGTTGGTGGATGAGCGTGATCTTCTAGTCCTTGGGAAAGAAGAATCAGGTCAACGTTGTCAGGGATGGGTCGAGGCGCTTTTGTCCCTTTGAAAAACCACGGCAGGTTGCCAAACACCAAATCGCCAACGAGCCAGGGATCGATCAGAATGTGTTTTCCGCTAATTTCAATCAGCCAGGAATTACTGTCTAAATAGGTGAGATCCATTGTTTTCGAGGATGTCTTCTCATTAATTGTAGGCACGATTGCTGATTGTTGTTTAGAGCGCGTCATCGTTGGGGAGAAAAAGCGTTGGCGGAAAGAGAATTAATTCCCTTACCCCCTTACCCTTTCCCCTTTCCCCATTCTTGCCAGCACAAACGAGGCTTCAACCGAGAACTGACTTAATAGCCATCGGTACCTGCCAGGAGGTTTTCAAACTTAGTTAGTTCTGGCTGAAACAACAGCTTCACCGTTCCCGTTGGTCCGTTACGATGTTTGGTGATGATCACTTCCGCAATGTTGCGGTCGGGGGAATCGGGATTGTAGTAGCTATCGCGGTAGAGCATAATTACAAGGTCGGCGTCTTGCTCAATCGAGCCACTTTCTCTCAAGTCTGACATCATGGGGCGCTTATTATTGCGGGCTTCCACGCCGCGGCTGAGCTGAGAAAGGGCAATAATCGGCGCATTGGTTTCGCGGGCTAATCCTTTGAGAGAGCGCGTGATTTTAGATAACTCCTGAACGCGGTTGTCGCTTCCGCTGCCCTCCATAAGCTGGAGGTAGTCTAGTAGCACCAACCCCATAGCGCCTTTTTCTGCCTGGAGACGGCGCACCTGCGATCGCATTTGCATCACCGTGAGGTTAGCGGTATCGTCGATAAAAATGGGCAGTTCTGAGAGCGTTCCCATCGCCATGCCCAAGGGTTCAAATTCGTTCTGAGTAATTCTGCCCGAACGCAGGCGGTTACTTTCAATTCCGGTTTCGCTAGCTAGCAGGCGTTGCGCGAGCTGTTCTTTCGACATTTCCAGGCTGAAGATCGCTACTGGCAGCTTGTGGACTTTAGCAATATTGACGGCCACGCCCAAGCCCAAAGCCGTTTTGCCCATAGAGGGTCTGCCTGCTAGAATAATCAGATCGGAGCGCTGAAAGCCACTGGTCATGGCATCAAGATCGTAGAAGTTCGAGGTAATGCCGGGAAGGGCGACTTCTTGATGCAGGCTCTCGATTTCGTTAAACGTCTGCACTAGCGTATCGGCAATGGGAACTAACCCCTGTTGCGGACGTTCCTGAGTCAGTCGAAACACCTTCTGTTCAGCCCGATCTAAAACAGTTTCTAAATCGGTGGCGGTGTCGAAGCCCAGGTCAATAATGTCATTGCCAGCACTAATAAGCTGACGGCGCAGGTACTTATCCTGAATCAAAGCCGCATAGCGGTCGATGTTGACAGCAGACACCGTGCGGTCCACTAGCTGGGCTAGCTTACTCGCGCCGCCAACTTTGTCGAGGATGTGGCGATCGCTCAGCCAGCTTGTCACCGTCATTAAATCGGTCGGTTGTCCCTGGGAGTGGAGGACTAAAGCCGCTTGATAAATTTCCCGATGGGCTTTAACGTAGAAAGCCTCCGGTCCAATTAGGTCAGCAACGCGACCAATGGCTTCTGGGTCGAGTAAAATACCGCCGAGGATAGACTCCTCTGCGTCAATGTTTTGGGGAGGGACAGATTGATGATTAACCTGAAAACTAAGTTCTACCATAGAAAACGCTGGGTGACTCTGTTAGCCTGGGAAGCACTGTATTCATGGAAGTCTCTCTGACTATGGTAAAGCCTTTAACTTGGTCGCAGCAGTTCGGCTAACAGCTCTCAGCGAGGATCGAAGTCACCGTTACCCAAAACTGAAGAAGCTGGCTGTGTTGAAGAGAGAGTCTCTGCTAGATCTCGCTTGAAAGTTGGGTACTCTCAACTCAAGTAAAAGTGCTTTGCTTTTGAGACAAGAATTGTTAATTTTGCCGTGAGCAGCCATAAAAACCAGCACAACCAAGGCAATATTTTAATTGTTGACGATATTCCTGCCAATGTTGAATTACTGGCAGCCCTCCTCAAACAAGAAGGCTACCAGGTTCAGTCAGTCAGCAATAGTGAGCTGGTCGTAGAAAAAGCTTCTCGCTTTCAGAGCGATCTCATTTTGCTGGATATTATGATGCCGAAAATAAATGGCTACGAAGTATGCCGTCGGCTGAAAGCGACCCCAACAACTCAAGACATTCCCATCATCTTCTTGAGTGGGGTCGATCGAGTAGCCGACAAAGTCAAAGCCTTTTCTACCGGAGGTGTTGACTACATTACCAAGCCTTTTCAGCTTCAAGAAGTGCTGGCAAGAGTCAAAAATCATATGACTCTTCGCTTTCTGCAAAAAAATTTGCAGTCGCGCAATGAGGAGTTGGCCCAAACTTTAGTCCAGCTTCAAGAGACTCAGGCTCAGCTAATCCAGTCGGAAAAAATGGCTGCTTTAGGACAGCTTGTAGCAGGAATTGCTCATGAAGTTAATTCTCCTCTCGGAGCCATTCGCTCCTCAGCAGAAAATATTGCCGAATTTCTCAAAAAGCTGAGTCATTTAACAACGTTTTTACAGCTTGTTTCTTCTGAAGAGATCCAGCTTTTTAATACTCTCATTCAACTTCCAGACAGGGAATTATCGAGCAAAGAAAGAAGAGTACTCAAAAAAGAATTACTCAAATCTATTCATGGCTTGAAAATTGATGATATAAATGTTTTTGCAGATCTTCTAGTAGATTTAGGAGCAGACAAAAATCTCGAGCTATTTTTACCTCTGCTAAAAAACTCTCACGGTAGAGAAATTTTGAATGCCGTTTATGAAGTCATCTGTTTACACAAGAGTACTCAAACAATCTTTACCGCTACTGAACAAGCAGAAAAAGTAGTGTTAGCCCTTAAAAATTACTCTCGCCAAGACCACACCGGTCAGAAAACAGTGGCGAACGTTATTCAGGGCATTGAAACCGTTTTAACGCTCTATCGCCATCAGCTCAGGCAAAATATAGAAGTGAATAAAAACTACGCGGACATTCCGGCCATTGTTTGTTATCCAGATGAACTCAATCAAGTTTGGACTAATTTAATTCAAAATGCCATTCAAGCAATGAATAATAATGGAACGTTAACAATTGATGTTGCCTGTAGCGACAACAAAATAGCTGTCGAAATTTCCGATACTGGTCCTGGAATTGCTCCAGAGGTTAAACCGCAAATTTTTACTCCTTTTTTTACAACAAAACCTCTCGGTCAAGGCACTGGGCTAGGCTTGGATATTGTCAAGAGAATTGTTGAAAAACATCAGGGTAAGATTGTAGTAGAATCGCAGCCTGGAAAAACAACTTTTGCTGTATTACTTCCAATTCACACTGAGGAAGAGACTTTTTACGCAACAACAGCTCAAAATAAACCTCGTGCCAGTTAGGACCGAATATTTTAAAAAAAAAGCTTCGTTTCAGCTTTTCAAAAACAGGTAGGATTTCAATTAAAACCTAAAGATGAATAAGCCTTACGTCATCTGTGTTGATGATGAACCAACCATTTTAGATAGTCTCAAAATAGAGCTAAACAAAGTTTTACGAGACAGATGTATTGTAGAAACTGCTGAAACTGCCCAAGAAGCTTTAGAGTTATTGGATGAACTCCTAAAAGATGGTGAAGAAATTGCCCTCGTTATTTCTGACTATATTTTGCCCGATTTGAGAGGAGACGAGCTACTCAAGCAGATTCATCTTCAAGTTCCTAGTACTCTCAAAATTATGCTGACGGGGCAAGCAGATTTAGAAGGAGTAACTAATGCGATCAAGTACGCCAATTTATATCGCTTTATCCCTAAACCTTGGCAATCAGAAGATTTGAAACTTACAGCAACAGAAGCTGTCAATAGTTATTGCCAAAAAAAGCAAATTAATCAGCAACATTTGCAGCTCCAAATCATGAATCAGAAGCTAGCAGAGTTGACTCGTCAGCAGTCAGACATAATCTCTCAGCGCACTGCTGAACTAGAAAAAGTTAACCAGGAATTACTGCGTTTAGCAACAATAGATCCGCTAACAGAAGTTGCTAATCGACGGAGATTCAACGATTATTTGCAGCGAGAGTGGCGGCGAGCTGCCCGGGAAAAAATGGTGCTGTCTCTCATTCTGTGCGACATAGATTACTTTAAGCTCTACAACGACCACTACGGCCATCAGCAGGGGGACGACTGTTTAAGACAGGTGGCAAGAGCCATCAGAGTTTCGGTGAAGCGTCCTGCCGACTTGGCGGCCCGCTATGGAGGAGAAGAGTTTGTCGTGGTTCTGCCCAATACTGAGGCTCAAGGAGCCACGACGGTGGCTGAAGAGATTAGAAGCAAAGTACAGCAGCTAAAGATTGAACATGCCGCTTCACAAGTTAGCCAGTACGTTAGTCTCAGTTTAGGGGTTGCTAGCTTGATTCCCAGATTGGAACTATCTTCAGAAACGATAGTGTCGATGGCCGATCAAGCACTCTACGAAGTCAAAGAGCGAGGACGGAACGGCGTAGTTCTAAAAACTCTAACGCTTAATCCTCAGATCGGTTGATAATTTCGACCGGCTCAACATCAGAACGGGGAAAACCGAATACGCGGGAGTAGAAATACAGTTCAGCATCTAGCGATCGCTTAATGGTTTCGGCACGACGAAAACCGTGCTGTTCTCCCTCAAACCCTAGGTAGGCAACCGGAAGTCCTTTGGCCTTGAGCGCGGCAAACATGATTTCAGCCTGATTGGGGGGAACGACGCGGTCCTCCAGTCCCTGAAAAAAGATTACCGGACAGTTTAAACGATGGGTGAAATGAATTGGCGATCGCGCTTCATACACCGCTTTCTCTTGCGGGTATGCTCCCACTAATCCATCGAGATAGCGAGACTCAAACTTGTGGGTTTCTTGAGCCAAAATTTTTAGGTCGCTCACGCCATAGTAGCTGGCTCCGGCTTTGAAGGTGTCGCGGAAGGTCAGCGCTGCTAGAGTTGTATAGCCTCCAGCGCTGCTGCCGGCGATCGCTAATTTCTCGCCATCGACTCGTCCTTGGCGCACCAGATACTTGGCGGCGTTTACGCAGTCGTCGATATCCACAATGCCCCACTGCTGATGCAGTCGCTGACGGTAGGCGCGGCCATACCCGGTACTGCCGCCGTAGTTGACATCTACATAGGCAAAACCGCGACTCGTCCAGTACTGGATTTTCCAGCTCAGCGTTGCTTCCGCCGCCGCCGTCGGCCCCCCGTGGCTTCTGACGATCAGCGGCGGCAGCGTTCCTTCGGGGGCGGTGTAGTCGGGGTTCGTCGGCGGATAGAACCAGGCATAAGCCGTGAGGTCGTTGGCGGTGGAAAAGGCGATCGCCTCTGGAGAGGAAAGATAGGCCGCATCGACCTGAATCTGCGCTGAAGATTTGAGGATCTCTAACCGATTTGAGGCTAAATCGAGAGATACTACCGCCGTTGGCTGGGTCGGTGCGCCGCCAATAAAAATAGCTTGCCCGTGACGGCAGCACAGCGAGGCGATGCTTGTATAGGGAACATCGATAGGTGCTAGCTGCTTCGTCTGAATATTTAACCGCGCCAAGTGCCAGCAACCGTTTTGAGTATAGGTGCAAATGATTTCCGCAGCCGAGGCGAAGGCATAGGTCGAGATGCCAAACACCCAGTGAGGATAGCCAAATTCCGCCTCGATTTCGTACAGTAGCTCAGCGCCTTGGTCTCCGAGTCTGTAGAGATTCCACCAGCCGGTGTGATCGCTGCTGAAGTACAGCTTGCCGTCTGGGGACCACTGCGGTTCACAAACAGATTCATCGACTCCGCCAGCAATGCACTGTTTTTCTGCTAACGTTCCATCCGCTTTAACTGTGGCGACCCACAGTTGGGTACTGTCCCAAGGCATGTGCGGGTGATTCCAGCTTAGCCACGCTAGCTGAGTGCCGTCTGGACTCATCCGGGGAGAAGAATAAAAATCACTGCCGCTGACCAAAACGGTCACTGCTCCCGTCTTCAGATCGACAGTGGCTAACGTGTTTTCCGGTTCCTGTTCGGCATTTGTATGGTCTTCGCAGACGCAGATCAAACGCTCTCTAGATCGATCGACCACGGCATCTGCATAGCGTCGTGGCGACTCGTCCGTAAGCGGTTCCGGCTGAGAATTAAGCGGCTGTTTATACAGGCGCTGGTCCACAAAATTGACAAAATATCGGGTGCGATCGCTCACTACATAAGCCGCACCACCATACTCATGAACTTTAGTACGCACGTTAAAGGGAGCGGGCGTGACATCGGTCTGACCCTCTGGAGACCGACGCACCAGCACATTTCTGCCTCCTTCAGTTGGTCGTCCTTCTAACCAGTAGAGGTCTTTCCCATCAACCGTAACGCCTCCCAATCGAATTGTTTCAGAGACAATCAGATCGGAAGCGATTGGTGATTTCCAAGAACCGTAAGAGGCAGTAGGCATAAATAAAGTCCCGGTGGGACGGGGAAAGGGAAAACTGTCGCTCCGCGACGGGTAAGGGGGAAAGGGAGCTATTGCTATTGTTCGCTCTTCAACGAACGCTAGTAGCAACAGCCAAAAACTTTGGTTAGATAGATTTTAGTTTATTTCGGACGCAAGCTCTTGCAGTACTTCTAATACCAATTAGAAAAAGTCATGAGAGACTTGAGCCGTTGGGGAAAAGGGGAAAGGGTCAGGGGGAAAGGTAAACACAGCAAGCCTTTCCCTTTTAAGAGCCAACTCTTTGTTAGTTAGGAGAACTATCTCACTCCTTTCGGTAAATGGTATAAGACCATTCGATCCAAACCGCCCTGCTATCGAAAAGACTCATTAATAATTTCCCTTTCCCCGTCCCGCCGGGACATTTCCCCCGTCTTCCCCTGCCTGCACAATCTGATTTCGTCTCCTATTCTTGGCTTGATACAGTGCTGCATCCGCAGCCATCACTAACACAACCGGAGACTGGCCCTCGGGAATTTGAGTGGCAGTGCCGATGCTAAGAGTGACCTGGCTATTGGCTGTTGGAACGCGAGTGGCGCGGTGGGGCAGCTTTTGAACGGCAAGCTGGCGAGCAATTCTGCGCGCGACTTTGAGAGCTCCTCTGGAGTTAGTATTGGGAAGCAGGACGGCAAATTCTTCGCCGCCATAGCGAGCGACCAAATCGGCTGGACGCTGAATCGACTGCTGAATCACTTCAGAAACTTTCTGGAGGCAAGCGTCTCCGGCAGGATGACCGTAGGTATCGTTATAGGCTTTAAAGCTATCGATATCGCAGAGGAGCAGAGAAAGCGGCTGTTGCTCTCTGGTGAGGCGCTGCCACTCCTGGGCGAGGTTTTCCTCAAATCGGCGGCGGTTGGCAATTTTCGTTAAGCCATCGGTGATGGCTAGCTTTTGCAGTTCTCGGTTGGCTTGTTCGAGCTGCTGATAAAGTTCAGCTTGTTGAATGGCAACTGCCAACTGCTGAGTCAACTGTTGGAGAAAGTCTACCTCCCAAGTTTTCAAAGGCTCTTCCTTTTGAATAGTTAATCTTCCCCAAAGCTGATTTTCCCGGACTAGGTTAACAACTGGCAGTTCTTGGGCGACTATTTCATGCTGTAAAATTGGTAGCGTCAGGGTATTCTCGCTACTGTGCTGCATCGCCTCGCCCTGCCAAGAGGTTCGTTCAGCTAAGCAGTAATAGAGGGTAACGCTGGTCGGACTGATGAACTGCTCAATGGCTTCTACCGTAGTTTGCCAAATATTGGCAAGGTTAAACGTCCGATGAAGGCGTTCAGCAGTCTTGACTAACAGTCTTTCTTTGTCTACCTGTCTACGAAGAGTTTCCTGAATTTGCTGGCGCTCGATAGCGTAATCGATCGAGCGGGCTAATAGTTCTCCCTCTAGCTGCCCCTTCACCAAGTAATCCTGCGCTCCGCTCCTCACGGCTTCGAGGGCTAAATTAGCGTCATCGAGCGCTGTCAAAACAATAATAGGAACGCGGAAAGCTTGACATTGAACTTGGACAAGGGTTTCTAGTCCTCGACTGTCCGGAAGCGACAGGTCTAGAAGAACAACGTCAAACTGCTCCTGCTGCAAGTACCTGGAACCTTCGTCAAGCCGCCTAGCATTTTTGAGCTCAAATTTGGCTGGTATTTCAGTAAACAGCTCTTGTATGAGTTCTATTTCAGCAATGTTATCTTCTACTAAGAGAAGTTTGAGCCTCTTTTCCACTGATGATATTTACTGCAATTGTTCCTTACCGCTCACAACTTATACAGATAGCAAATATACTGAGTATAGTACTATCTAGTGTATCATTTTTTACTGCAATCAGCAAGATAAAACTAGGAGTCGATGAGGCTTTCTTGACAAACAATAATAACTTAGTTTGCGCAAATTTTATTTAGATATGGCTTTTTGCCAAAAAGAGTGTTCTAGCCTCAAAACTGAAGCATAAATTTGCTCGTTATGCTTCTTGTCGATACCAAATCACTAATGACGCAAGGCTCTTTTGAAGAGAAGAACCGATGACGCTACTGGGGTGGAAGCGTAACAATTTCTAGCCAAAACTTTATAAGCGCCTTGATACTACTAAAGAAATGTTCTAAATCGGTAGATTTAAGAATATAACAGTTAGCGTGTAGGCTGTAGTATTTTAGGATAGTGCTTGGATCGTCCGAAGTTGTCAGTACAGTGACTGGAATCTGCTTAAAGTTTTCGTCTTGTTTAACCACTAATAAAAATTCATCGCCACTCATTTTAGGGAGGTTTGAGTTCAGCAGAATAATCTGAGGACGAGGTGCTTGCCGATGGCTTCCTAGTTTTTGTAAAAAATCTAAACCTTCTTCGCCACTTCTAACCACATGCAGTTGACAAGAGCATGAAGCTTCGTTTAAAGCTTCTTTTATTAACTCTACAATACTCGTTTCGTCTTCAATTAGAAGGATGTTAGAGATTAGAGTATCCAATGAAATTTTCTCAAATTATACATTTTCTATTCTATTTTGTTTACGACAAAGAGTATTTCTATCTTCTTAAGATTGCTATTGGAAAATCTTAAGCTTTTTTTCTGCCAATAGATTGATTGACAGGCTGTTTCAAACATTGACGAGCAACGCTAGATAGTTTTCACAAAACTCTCACTAAAAGCTCAAGTACAAGCAAATATAAATCGAACAATACTTTAGCAAATAAACGTGAATTAAACGTGAAAAATGGAGAGGTTAAAGAATCTTGTTGAGCAAAGCAGAAAGCAAAATTGAATCAACGATTAATTTGGAAAGGCAATAGAAAACCGAGAACCTTGACCAACTGACGAATAAACCCAAATTTCCCCACCGTGGTACTCAACAATTTTTTTACAAATCGCTAAACCAATGCCGTTGCCAGAATATTCTTCTTGAGTGTGCAGACGCTGAAAAACTTGGAAGATCCGCTCGAAATATTTTGGGTCAATGCCGATTCCGTTGTCGCTAACGGTAATGATCCAGCGATTCGCTTGACGGGTAGATTCGACTCGAATGACTGGCAGATTCTCACTATGATACTTAATAGCGTTACTGAGCAAATTTTGAAAGAGCTGAACCAACTGTGAGCAGTCTGCCATCACGGTAGGCAACTCACTGACGGCAATCGATGCCTGATGTTGATCGATTAATAAGCTGAGATTAGCGATCGCCTGCTCGAGAACCTCATTCAGGTCGGTAGGCGCAAAAGGTTGCTTGTAAGAGCTGACGCGAGCATATTGGAGCAGATCTTTAATCTGTGTTTGCATCCGCTGCGCACCGCTAACAATATAGTCAATGTATCGAATCGCTTTGGCATCGAGTCGGTTATGATAGCGTCGCTCTAAAAGCTTGGCGTAGCTAGCAATGGTTTGTAGCGGAGCTTGCAGATCGTGGGAAGCAACATAGGCAAACTCTTCTAGTGCCGCGTTCGAGCGGCCTAATTCCTGGCGCTGACGGGTTTCTTGCTCCTGCAGTTGCGCTTGCTCCAGGGCGATAGTAAGCTGCATCGCTAGCTGCATCAGTAGATCCGTTTCATCCCCTGTCCAGGCTCGCGGTCCACTGCATTGATGGACAACGAGTAAACCCCAGACGGTTGGTTCGTCAGCTAGAGCAGGAGAAGCCTGGGGATCGTGTTCTTGGATGGGCTGCTTCAGTAAAATTGGTACGGTGATATAGGCGCGCACTTGGTATCGCTCAAGCAAGTCTCTAGAAGCAGCCGCGAACTCGGCGTTGAGAACATCAGCGCAGCTTGGAACTGTTCCCTGCTGATAGTTTTCTTTCACAGCTTGCAGGCAGTCATTAATCATTAAGTCTTGCCCCCGTATTGCCCCAAACGGCGGGAGCACAGCTTCATGAGTCACTGTACCGGCTTTGTCAGACAAAAGACGAACAAATACAACCCGCTCTACCTGAAGCGTTTTTTGTACCTCGTCTACAGCCGTTTGCAAGATTTCTCCTAGGCTCCAGGACTGGCGAATTTTTACAACCAGAGACGCTAACAGCCGCTGGTACTGAGTAAGACGAATTTGTTCGGCGATCGCCTGTTTTTCTTCAGTAATATCTCTCGCCGAGCCAAAAATCTGAGTAATCTGACCCATACTATCCCGGAGCGGCACTAAAGATGTGTAGCTGGTGCGCCTGCCACGGGGAGTATCGAAAACGTCTTCAAAATTAATCGCTTCACCAGCCGCTAAACACTCGCAGCAGCGGCGAGTAAATAGAGCCGCGAGCGCTGGCGGCCAAGCCTGGGTCAGCGTTTGGCCAACGATCTCCTGTTGAGCAATGCCCGTTAACCTGGTATAGGCAGGATTAACCGTTTCATAGACAAACTCGTTGTTGGGCAGAACCTTAAGCAGGATAAAAGGCTCAGCCGAGTGATTGAAAATTTCTGCGTAGAGCGTTTCTGAAGCACGAAGCTGATTCTGAGTTTGCACCCGCAAACAGTAGCTATAGATCGTATCGCCGACGGCTCGCAGCAGTTGAGCGTCTTCTGCTGACCACTGCCGACCGCCTTGGCGAGTGAGATGAAAGCCAATACTGCCCCACAGTTGACCGGAAGTATCAAAAATAGGCGCAGCAATCAACGCGCAAACCTTGATTGACTTGAGGATCTCTTTTTCTACCTGAGCGGCGGCTGGCATTGCTTCCACATCTGCGATCGCTACATTTTGATTGCGTTCTAATTGGTCTAGCCACCACCGAAACTGCGTCATCTCTAAATTCTGAAACCGCTCAGCAATCGATTGGCTCTCGCTGTCACACCATTCATGGGCAACGTCTGCCTTGGTCCCCTGGTGAAGCCGCAGCAAGAAAACTCGGTTTGCCTCCACCGCATCAGCAAGGAGCGCCAGCACCTCGTTTAAATCAACCACTTCACGAGTTGCTAACAATTTTGATGTCTCAGCTAAGGCGGTTTCTAACGCGAGTCGAGCGCGGAGCTGTTCTTCATCCCGCTTGCGCTTGCTGATATCTTGCCCGATACCAATGCCAGTTCCGTCCGAAAGCCGCACGTTTCGCCAAGACGTATCAATCACTCGACCATCCCGCACTCTGGTTTTCAAATCCTGCCATTGGTGCGTCGCCTCCTGCATGTGCTTCCCAACTTGCTGGCGGTATTCCGGATCGGGGTAGCATTCTGCCAACAGATCTTGCTGCTGCCATTCTGCCAACGACCAGCCTAAAGTCCTCTCCAGCTCCCGATTAATTAGCTCAATCCGTCCGCTGGCATCAAAGCGAGCAATCATCACAGGAATATGGTCAAAGATAGTCTGAAGGATTTCTGTTTGCTGTTGGAGAGCGGCTTCAGCTTGCTTACGTTCTGTAATGTCTCGGATGAGCCAGCGCCAGCCGACTAATTCATTTTGAGCATTGAAGATGGCAGAAATCCTGACGGATGCTGGAAACGGTTGACCTTCACGCGGCTGTAAGCATAAGTCCCACTCTTGGAACTGCTGAGTCTGCATCAATCTACGCTCGTAGGTTTGACGAGCTGCTGAAGCGATATAGACGAGTAACGGTTTACCAATTAAAAACTGCTGGCGCATGTTCAGCAACGTTGCTGCTGCGCTATTGGCTTCCTGAATTATGCCCTTTCGATCCGTCACTAAATATCCATCTGGAGCAAACTCAAACAAGTCTTGATAGCGCTGATTCTCCTGAACGAGCCAATGGGTAGCCAACAACTCCTCATTCTGCACCTGCAACTCTTCTAAGCAATCTGTCAGTTGCTCGAATACCTCGGCCAGAAATTTTTCTGATAAAGATGAAGAAGCTACACTTTGTTGAAAAGTTTGTAACTGTTGTTTAGCAGATTCAATATAAGGCTCAAAGCTCTGAACACCGGCACACTCGTCTAATTTAGCTAATCGTTGTTTCTTGAGAAGTTCCTGCTGCCAACGCTTTGCCTGAGCGCAGGCAAGGGTGAGACGCAGGGATTTTTCTAATAGAGGAGCGCTCAGTTGACTTCTTTCTAAATAGTCAGCCGCACCCGCTTCTAGGGCGGCTGTTCCTAATTCAGTATTGTCTGTCAAAAAAATTACCGGGGCCGGCGCAACTTTTGGGGCGATCGCTGCCACCAACCTCTGGCTAGCGACTACATAAATTTCGTAATCTGCTAGCTGTGCCGCTGTTAAATTAGAGGGGGTCAACCGCTTTAGTTGATAAGAGCTGTCAAGCTGAGTCAGCAGAGCCTTCAACTGATGCTCATCTGCTTCCTGTTGACTAATTAACAATAGGGGAATTTCGGTCATTTCTAGTCGCCGACGGCAAAACCAAAGCGCATCTATCTTAAGAGCGAATTTTAGCTTTGGCAATAGCTGGGCAAAATTACTTAGCTAACAACGATTTTAGGAACCAACACCTCATGAGGCAATGATTCTAGCCGTTGAGCGATCCCGAGAAACTGGCCTTCCTGCTGAACGCGAACAATATTTCCCGTAATCTTAGTGGCGGTGATCGCTAGTTTCTGTCCTTGGCACCAGCGCCTCGCTTCCGGTGGCGCTAGCTGAACGACAGGCAGATGGCTAAGGGCAATCGGCGGCGGAATCAGAGAAAAAGTACCTTGCTGAAGCTGCCCTTCGATTTGCTCAAAGCTGAGGCTCTCCTCGAGTTGAAAACCGCCGCTAGCGGTGCGCTTTAAAGCCGCGAGAGTTCCGCCGACCCCCAATGCCGCGCCAACATCGCGGGCGATCGCTCGGATATAGGTGCCACTCCCGCAGGCGATCGCGACTTCCAGTTCTGGAAATTCTCCCGGATACCAGTGAAGCATCTCCATCCGCTTGACCCACACCGTGCGCGTTGGCACCTCCACCGTTTCTCCGCGCCTGGCCAACTCGTACAGCCGTTGTCCTTCGCGCTGAATAGCGCTGTAGGCTGGTGGAACCTGCTCGATCTGTCCTTCAAACTGCTGGAGGACTGGCGCAACTTGATTCTTCTCCAGCTCAGCCGCCGATGCCGTCGCTATTACCTCTCCTTCAAGATCGTCCGTTGTCGTCTGCACACCAAAGCGGATTCTTCCCCAGTACGCTTTCTCATCCGGCAGAAATTGCAGCAGGCGAGTCGCTTTGCCAACGGCGATGGGCAGAACTCCTACTGCCGCCGGGTCGAGCGTCCCACCGTGTCCAATGCGCTTAATTCTTAGCAGCCGACGCAGCCTAGCAACACAGTCATGAGAAGTCATCCCTGCTGGCTTGTTTAAATTGAGAAAACCAAACACAGTTTAGTCGCTCCGCGACGGGAACAGGAAAATAAGACCGGTACAGGACGGGAAAAGAGAGTTTATTTGTTGCTATCGATTTTTTACCCGTTGTTATAATAGTCTAGATTTCGACTGAGATCCATCGCACTGTCAGGGCGTAGACCCTCCTAGAGCTTGTATACACGTTATTAACACCTTGAACGGTATGTCTTTCGCCTCAGCTCTTAATACTCTGCCTGCTAAGCTCTTGCGACCAAACAGCATGGCAATCTTAGCCTCCCTTGGGTTTCATGCCCTGCTGTTTACCGCTCTTCCCAACTTGTCCCTCTCGCCTCGAGAAGAAGCAAGCTCCCTCAGCGTTCGAGTCACTGAGCTTTCTCCGGCAGAGCAAGCTCGTCTCCCCAATTTTGCTCCGCCTCTTAATCCCTATGCTTTGCCCGATGCCTCTGTCGTTACTCCTCGCCTCAACACATTCCCTCTAGAGCTGCCCAACGCGACGACTCTCTTACCGCCGCCCTCTGCCCAGAGCAGCAATCAAGCACCGGTAACGTCTATCCTCCCCGACCTGCCCACGGTGCCGCTCCCGCCTCCCCCCTCGTTTGCCATCGTCCCGCCCCAGCCGTCAGCTCCACCCGAGAAGTCGGTTGAATCACCGGCACCAGCGTCCGAAACACCTCCCCCGACGGCGAGTATTCCAGCTCCTCCCCTCAACTCTCTTCCTCCCCTGCCTCAACAAAGTACTTTACCAACCCTTCCTCAAAACCCCAATCGGGCTCTTCGCTTTTCTCCTCCGGCACCGTCAATCAGCGCCAGAGATTTGCTCAATCAACAGCGAGCTAATGCTGGTGGCTCGGCTACATCGCCGGAAGCGGGTGATTCAGACAATCAACAGGCGGCAAATTCTAGTGAACTGCCTCCGGCTGCCCCAACCGACATCGAAACGCTGCGTCAGCAGAATTTGGTGGCGGAAGTGCTCGAGCTGAGAGCCAGTCTTGCGAAAGACGAAACGGATACCACCAATGAAGAAGCGTTAAAAAACGATCTGAACTGGCGACAAGCTAATCAAGTTGCTGAACCGGAAGAAATCAGCTTCGCCGGAACCTATCCAGAAGATGCCTGTATTGTCCAAGCGGAGGGAACAGCCACCTATGGAGTGCTCGTCGATGCTCAAGGGAATCTTACCAGTACCGATCTAATTAAAAGTTCTGGGTATCCAATCCTCAACAATCAGGCTCTTGAGCAGGTTAAATCCCGCTCCTTTGAACAAACCGATGGAGCGCAATCCTATTTGGTGAGCGTTGATTTTCAGTACGATCCTGAAATTTGCCCGTCCCTTGGTGCTGCCCCCCCTGAAACGGCTGAGTCGAAACCACAGCCGAATCCAGCCCCAGCCGTCGCTCCTGAGTCAACTCAGCCTGAGATAACGACTCAAGAGGATCTAGTACAGCCAGCGGAGCCGGAAACGACGGAGGAACCCCAGCAGTCTGCTCCTGAAGCAACGTCTGAATCAGCTCCCCCAACAGAGCTACCAGCAATTCCGCCCCTAGCAGCTCCTGAGCCGTCCGTCGAGTCTACTGAGTCCACTCCTCAACCAGTTCAGCCATCGCCCGAGGCGGCCAACGAGCCAGCGTTAACGGTTCCCCCCTCTGACCCAGCCAGTGCAAAACCGCAGCCAGCCGCAACCGCCGCTTCTGAAGCAGAGGCGGATTCTACAAATACGAGTGACAGTGAGGCGCTTGGGGGTCCGATAGAAGTTCCCAACCCACTCATGCAGCCTAGTGGTTTAAAAGACGAGGCAGCGACCGAGGAACCCACTGAAGTCGAGAGTAACTAACGAGCTTGAAGACACGTCGCCGCCGCTTTCACAAACGGCTAACCTGCTAGATAATGGAGGACTGTTCCTGTTTGAATCCTCTGTATGTCTTTTACGACTGAATTGCTCGCCGCTGAGCAGCGGCTTTACGAGCTCATCCAGCGCTTCGCGGACGTGCGTGTGCTGGTCATTGGCGACCTTACCCTCGACGAGTTTATGACGGGTCAAGTGGAACGAATTTCCAGAGAGGCCCCCGTATTGATTTTACGTCATGAATACACCAGCCAAATTCCCGGTGGGGGAGCCAATGCCGTCTATAATTTGGCTAAGCTAGGAGCTCAGTTAAAAGTTGCCGGGATCGTCGGTAAAGACCCGCAAGGAGAGGCTCTCCAGCGGATTTTTGCAGCAGCTCATATTAATACAGAGGGGATTCTGGCCGTTGGCAGTCGCCCCACCGTTACCAAAACCAGAATTGCTGGGCACGCTCGTCAGTCAGTGACGCAGCAGATTGTTCGAGTTGATCGCAAATCCGATGAGTGGCTCGACCTCCACAGTCAAAGGCAGCTCGCTGCATACGTGGAAAAACAGGTGGCCACCGTTGAGGCTGTTGTTTGTTCTGACTACGGAGACGGAACGCTGACAGAAGCAGTTATTCAGGCGGCTTTAAAGCATCCCCGGGTGATTGTCGATACCCAAAAGAGTCTGCGGCGATATGCCGGAGCTAGCCTCTTCACGCCTAACTTACCGGAGGCTGAACAAGCGGTCGGCTATGCCATTACGAATGCTGATTCTCTTCAGCAAGCCGGAGATGATTTGCTCGAGCTGACTCAAGCCCAGCATATTCTGATCACTCGCGGTGATGAGGGCATGAGTTTGTTTGAGCGGAACCAGCGAGCCAAACACATTCCGGCTTTCAATCGCACCGATGTTTTTGATGTGACGGGGGCTGGGGATACGGTCGTGGCCGCTCTGACCCTGAGTTTGTGTGCTGGCGCTTCCTTCTGGGAAGCAGCCGTTCTAGGCAATTTAGCCGCGAGTTTAGTTGTCCGTCAGTTCGGGACCGCGACAACGACGCCTCAAGCGATGCAGGAAGCATTGCAGACGCTTCTCGAAGAGGTTCGCTAACAGTTTCTCGGGAGCCATCGACGCTCAACAGTGCTTCCACGCAGAAGACAGGCAATCACCGAGACAGTCTGGCTAGAGCTAATGATTAACCGTTTCCTCTAGAGATATTTTTCTAAAGTTTCCGTTTTCTGAAGCATGAGGAATCTCAAGTTTTCTCGTACATTCTCTGAGAACATCGCTATAGTCTCGACCAGTCGCTTCACAATAAGCGTCTAAGTGAGCTATTTCTGGTTTGCTGAAACCAATAGTAATCCGCTTGGCAGTCCACTTTCTTTTCGGCATAATCTTTTCTGTTAAAGAGCACTAATCAATCGTTGTTTTTTGAATAAATTCTGCTACTAATCGCTCATGAAACCTAGTGGAAAAGTACATTATTCCTCGCCGCGCTTTTTGAGTCTTTCAGGAAAAGAACTATGGAGTCAGTACTCAGTCATCGCTTGTAGAGTGAAATCGATGCACTGTTTGGCAGAAGATTCCCTACAAGAAGGACTTCTCTGGTACTCCTGAAGCCGCTCACTAATTAGCTACGCAAACAGTAACTAGCTTAGGCAGCAGCGGCAGCAAAAATCTGGGTAATTAAAAACATCACAGAATCTCAATGAACTAAAACCGAGCGATCGCCTGCACAACAGGATTTATTCTTTGTAAATAAGCACAAGAGCTTGCTTTTATCCTTAATTAATCCTAACATTGGCTGAACCAGCCTAAAGGTGAGATAAAAGTTGCAAAATAGTAATAACTATCTAGATTTGGTTGGTTTTATCAGGACAACGCCTGCTAATGAGGTTAAATCTTCTACAGTTGAAATCGGTAGGCGTTAATCGGTCCCGTCCCATCAGAATTCGCAGAACAGACTTGTCTGTTCTGCGACAGGGATGACACGGCAAGTTACGGTAGCGTTTCTCTGACAGGCTCGCTGAGCCAATCGTCTTGGCAAATTTTTTCCACTAACTTCCAAGAGAGATACTCCACCAGTAAGGGCTGGAGAAAGTAGCCATAGTCGTCTTTTTTGATCAGCGAGCGCTGCTCTAGAGAGATTAACGCTTCCATTAACTTAGCCAGAGAAATTGGCTGAAGCAAATCTGCGGCGAGTTGATCGATAGACACTGGTAAACGTTTGATCGCCAGCCAATAGGCAATCTTTTTTTCGATAGTCGGCAACCGATTGAACTGCTGATCTAAAAGCGTTCTGATTTCTTCGGAAACAGAGACTTCCTGAAACAGAAACTGAGTCACGTTGCCGCAGAAGATCTTTTGAATTTCTGAGGTGGCAATTTTGAGCAGTTGAGGATTGTCGGCACAGCGTTCCATCAACAAATGCCACTGCGTTTGCAGTTGAGAATCTGACATTCTCGCTTGAAAGATTTCCTGAAGCTCCTCTTTGGGGAGTCCTCTCAGCACCAAAGACTGCACTTTGTCGCCTTCATACAGCGCTAATCCTTTCGGCTTATCCCAACTGGTGATGGCGAGGAAACTTTGGTGGCGGGTACTGACAAAGGAACGAAATAGCTGGCCGTAGCCTTCGTATCCGGCTCGATAGGGATTGGTGTAGCTCCCGTTCCCCAGGACGGATTGTAAATCATCCAGAACAATTAAACAGCGATGTTGGCGCAGGTAAGACAGCAAAAGAACGATTTTGTCGTTGAGAGTTGTCGGCAGCTCGGCAATCTGATCGTGAGAAAAAAAGCGAATGAGAGTGCCGAGGATTTCTTCAACCGGGGGGGCATTACGCAGCGATCGCCAGATAATATAGTCAAATTGCTCCTGCACCTGCTCGGCAAACTTAGCCGTCAGGGCTGATTTACCAATACCAATCATCCCTGAAATTATCACGAGCTGACAGCGTTGGTCATTCATCCACTGCCTGAGACACTCTAATTCTTGGGTACGACCGTGAAAAGCAGAGACATCCGGCGCTGTTCCCCAGTCACGAACGCTGTGGGGACTATCCTTAGTCGTTTTTCCGTTGGTCGTCGTGACGATCGTGATAGCGTGTCGTCGGATAAACGACTGAAAATTACTTTTATTCACCGGAGCTCCAAACGCTCGGGAGAGAAGCTGCCACAGCTCACAGCCAACGCTCTTGATGTATTCGCTATCGTAGCTGTATCGAGAAGCAATTTCCGAGTAGGTTCTTCCTTCCCAAGTATCCCGTAATACAATTCTTTGAACTTTGTTGAGATAAGCCGGTTTAATCGCATTGTCTACTACTGATAAAACTTGAGCGAACTCTATAGATGCCTCTAACATAATTGCAACTTAAAATAATGATTTAGCATAGGTGAGCCAAGAGGAAGAATAAAACAGATTAACTGTAATAACTGACACATTTTTTACGGAGAGCCTGCTATGCTATCGAGCGATAATGTCATCTCCTTAGCGGCGAAAGTACTGATAGGAGTTGAGCTGTTTTAGTCTGTATAAGCGATCATACAGTTCCTCAAAGTTACTTTCCAGATTATTAACAATTCAGCTTTCTAATTAGCTGCTAATTTTCTAGAGAGTTTTGAGCAAATAACTGGGGAAATTCGCGACAAATTGCCCGGTGTCATCCTCCTCTTCACTCTGGCGCGAGCAGACAGCTAATTGTTCGCGATGAGCAACGTTCCGTGGTCAAGTCTGGCATCCTGCTAGCAACAGTGAGAATTTTCCGAATCAGAGCAAATCTGAGATAATAGGCGGAAGAGGGGTGGACCACAGTGGGAGAATCTGCACCAAAAATTGTTGTTGTCGGCGCCGGATGGGCGGGGCTAGGAGCCAGCTATCACCTGGCAAAACAGGGATACGAGGTCACGCTTCTAGAAGCCGGAGCTTATCCAGGAGGACTTGTTGCCGGATGGAATGTGGCTGGGCGTTCTGTAGAAGGAGGCATTCACGGATTTTGGTATCCGTACCAGAACATCTTTCGCTTGGTGAAAGAATTGGGGCTACAGCCGTTTACAGACTTTACCCGTTCTTCCCAGTATTCTCCAGCGGGATTAGAAGTTGAGTCTCCGCTGTTTCAGCAGGAGCCGCTGCTACCCACTCCTCTGGGAACCTTTTTGTATACTCGCTTCCAGCGTTTGCCGCTGATCGATCGGCTCTCGGCTCTGCCGTTACTTTACGCGGTCGTTGATTTTGACAACTCGGACGAGGCCTGGCGGCGCTACGATAAAGTTACCGCTCGCGAACTGTTCAAGCAGTTTGGGGTTTCGGCACGTCTCTACAAAGATTCCTTTGAACCAATGTTGCTGGTGGGTTTATTTGCTCCCGGCGAACAGTGTTCCGCCGCTGCGGCTTTAGGCATGCTGTACTACTTCATTCTGGCTCATCAGCCTAACTTTGATGTCGTCTGGTGCCGAGGAACGGTCGGAGAGAAAATTTTCTCCCCCTGGGTGCAGAAGATTGAAGCGCTAGGAGGCCAAGTCCTGACCCAGAAAAGAGTCACTGATGTCGTTTTAGAAAACGGACAAACGCGAGGCGTAGTGTGCGATCGCGAAGTCTTTGCCGCCGATGCCGTCATTTTTGCCGTCAGCGTGAGCGGCATTAAAAAAATTGTGTCTGGGAGTCAAACCTTAAGAACCTGCCGGGAGTTTCGGGAGTTGACAAACTTAGGCAGCATTGACGTCCTGGCGACGCGGTTGTGGTTCGACCGTCAAGTGCGCGTCCCGCTACCCTCTAACGCTTGCTTCGGCTTCGATCCCACCACGGGATGGACCTTTTTTGACCTTAATGCTCTCCAGGATGAGTATCGGGTGGCTTCCGGGAGCGTTATTGAGGCAGACTTTTATCACGCCAATCAGCTCTTGCCGATGACGAACGAGCAGATTGTCGCCAAAGTTCATCGAGACCTCGCTCGCTGCGTTCCCGAGTTCCGCCAGGCTCAGGTGATTGATAGCAGCGTCATTCGAGTTCCTCAAGGAGTGACGCACTTTGCCCCCGGTAGTTATCAGTATTTGCTCAGAGCCCAAACCAGCATTCCCGATCTTTATCTATGTGGCGACTGGATTGTAACAGAGCACGGTTCCTGGTCCCAAGAGAAGGCCTACGTGACGGGTTTAGAAGCTGCCAACTTAGTAATTAACCGTTTTGGCGTTGGTCAAGTGGCTCCAGTGATTCCTGTAGAACCCGACGAACCTCACGTTCAACTAGCGAGAACCGTCAATCAATCCGTCCGTAGTTGTTTGAGTTTCCCCGATTTTTGGCTACCTTAGATTAACCGCTATCCTATGTTGAAAATGACCCAAACGCCAAAGCAGCAAACAGGTGTCGATTTACAGAGTATGCAAGTACCGCCGAAATCTGACTGGGCCCAGCTCTCTAGTCAGCCGAACTTAAGAAATTTTGAGATTGTTTATATCTGCGAAAGGATTAGTCAAATTGTTGCGCCCTACTTTGTGATGACTGTGGGCGTATTAATGTACAACAAAAATTTCCTTTTAGGGACGGTGTTAGTAGTCATTGGCTTGCTTGTCATGTTCAAGATTACCTGGGAAAAGCTGATGGTTTTCGTTAACGAGCTGCTCAAAAGTTTCGGAGCCGATGGATAACCTCCCTCAAGCGACAGAGCTTGGACATACTGCCTCAAAAAGCTAATTCAAAAGAGATTCCCTGCCGGCCATAAAAATGTCATTTTTTCTGCGCTTGAAATCGTCTATACTGCACAGAAGTCTTCTAGCGAGCAAAACCGTCATCGATGCTCCTTTCCTCCCCAACCTCTAGATGTAATGTTTTGTGTTTTGGTCAGCCCCTTGATATCACCTTGTTTTTAGCTGAGGGGTATGCTCAGGGGCAAGGGAAGCGCCATCTTGGGCAGGTGTGGCTCGACGGCCAGGACCGCCACTCTCAGGAGAACCTAGCTCAGCTACTGGCTCAGGTAACCAGTAACGGGCCGGGTTTGCCAGTTCTCCCGCTGACCGAATTTAACTTAAGCCTCAAGCAGCAACGGCGGCACCACCGAGAGCACACGCTATATCATTTTCGCTGGTGGATAGCGGAAAAAATCGGCACTAGCGAGGAGACTGGCATCTTCATGGAGACCGCTCGTTATAGCGTAGTGAGCGACGGCTATAGAGTCGTTAAAGACCTCCAGTATCGTCACGAACTAGCACAGACTTTGGCCCAGGTAGCGGCAATCGCGGCATTAAGAAAGCCGGCTCGTCCCGGTTTGGCTCTTGTGTTTACTGGCTGCGATCGCCTAGCCCCCACTCCCCTGGCTCAGCTTCAGATCGAGGAGCAGATAGCTTTCCTCCTAGAGCCGCTTCGCACTCACGTCGAGCTCCGCAAATTCTATCCAACCGTGGCGCTCATCAACGACCAAAAAGCGATTGCTCTAGAAACCTCCGGAGTGACCGAAGTGCTGCTGTGGCTAGCAGAGCCTCGTTCCCGACCGTCCTCTGCTAGGCGCTTTCGGTGGCCCCAGGCTGCTGCCCTCACCCTTGCTGGCGCCGGAGCGGCTGTTGCAGCCGCTCACTTTGGGGGAGCGTCGGAGCGTTCTGAAGTCACGACCGCACCGGAACAGCGGTATCAGCAAGTTTTACAAATAGATCCCCACAATGTAGAAGCTTTAACAGAGTTAGCAGCGCTGTATTTAGAACGTGGGCAAACGGAGCAAGCGATTCCCGTGATGGAAACGATTGTGCAGCAGCAGCCGGGAAATGTTGAGGCGCGGCTTAATCTAGCGAAGGGGTACGAAGCGGCTGGACAATTGTCTCAGGCAGAAGCGATTTATAATTCCGTGTTAACGGAGCAAGAAAACAACCTCAGTGCTTTGCTAGGTAAAGCATTACTGCTCAGTCAGCAGGGCCACACTCAAGAAGCTAAAATGGTCTTTGCTCAAGCAGAAGCGGCGGCCTTGAGTAGCGATGTTAAACAACAGGTCCGCCTAATCGCTCAAAAAGCTCTGAGCACTCACTAGCTTTCGGGGAAAAACAGTTCGCTTAAGAGTGACCGCTAAAAAAAAGGGGGGGAGGCCCCACCTCCCCCGCACCTCATGACGGATTAGGTTCCAACCATCCAGGAGTTGGTGTACTCAATCTGCTCCGGCGTGAGCGTATCGATCGTGATCCCCATCGCGTGAAGCTTCAGGCGAGCGATTTCTTTGTCTACTTCTTCAGGAATCGAGTGTAAGCCAGGATTCAACTTGCCTTTGTTTTTCACTAGATACTCGCAAGCCAGCGCCTGATTGGCAAAGCTCATATCCATCACCGCGCTAGGATGACCTTCGGCGGCTGCCAAGTTCACTAAGCGTCCTTCTCCTAACACAATCACGGATTTACCGTTGGGCATCAGGTACTGCTGGGTAAACCCGCGGACTTCCTTGACCTCCGATGCTGTGGCCCCTAGAGATTTTAGGTCGATTTCAATATCGAAGTGTCCAGAGTTCGCCACCATCGCACCATCTTTCATCGCCTCAAAATGTTCGGCGCGAATCACGTGTTTGTTGCCGGTGACGGTAATAAACAGGTTTCCCTGCGGAGCGGCCTCTGCCATCGGCATCACCCGGAAACCGTCCATCACGGCTTCAATTGCTTTCGTCGGATCGACTTCTGTAACAATTACGTTAGCTCCGAGACCTCGGGCGCGCATGGCTACGCCCTTGCCGCACCAGCCATAGCCAGCCACCACCACACACTTACCGGCCAACAGCACGTTGGTCGCGCGGATGATACCGTCTAGAGTAGACTGTCCGGTGCCGTAGCGGTTATCGAAGAAATGCTTGGTATCGGCATCGTTGACGTTCATCGCTGGGAAGCTTAGGACACCATCTTTGAACATCGCCTGGAGGCGGACAATCCCGGTTGTAGTCTCTTCGGTGGTGCCGATGATGTCTTTGAGCTGGTGCTGTCTTTCCTTGACGAGCGTTGCCGTGACATCGCTGCCGTCATCGATAATGATGTTGGGATTATGGTCGAGAGCCGTTTGGACGTGGCGGTGGTAGGTGGCGTTGTCTTCTCCTTTAATGGCAAAGACCGGGATGCCGTAGTTGGAGACAAGGCAAGCCGCCACATCATCTTGAGTAGATAGAGGATTACTGGCAATCAGGAGCGCATCAGCACCACCAGCAGCGAGAGCGATCGCTAAGTGAGCGGTTTCGGTGGTGACGTGGCAGCAGGCCACCAGGCGAATGCCCGCTAGGGGTTTTTCCTGAGCAAAGCGCTCCTGGATCTGCCGCAAGACAGGCATTTCTCGCCCAGCCCACTCAATTCTTTGTTTGCCCATTGGGGCCAGAGACAAGTCTTTTACATCGCATTTGGGTTGGGTAGCAGTTGCGGTCATATAGTTTCCTCAATGGTGATTAACCTGATTAACTAGCGTAGCGGCATTTTGATCAAACTGGAACCCTTCCAAGTTTATGAACTCTTAACACAGCAGTCGCTATAAAACAATTTTTGCTTTACATGGCTTAACCTATTCTACCGTAATCGCCCCCTGCTTCAACGAGATCGCTCTTGCCATACACTTGGGAACAATCAGGAGGAACAATCACCAAATTAGCTTAATTCGGTGTCCTTTTGGCACAATGACTAACGAGACGACGACATTAGATGTACTGACATCAACAATGCTGCCAGGATAGATGTGAGGAATAGCCAATGAATCGTATGTGGGTTAACTTAAATAAAATAGCAGCTCCGAGCTGGCTGAAAGTGGGAGCGATCGCCCTCGGGATCTCGATCGTTCTGCCAGTACAGGCACAGCTTCAGATTCCTCCCCTCCTTCAGACTCCCAATCTTCTCAACCAGAATGGCAACACCAGTACTGCCACTGGGAACGTGCGCCTCGATGGTCGTCGTCTGTTTAAAATTGCCTATCCCAAATCGGAACTGCCTCAGCGAATTGCCGATATTGAGCGGAAGTTAAACGATATCAGTCGCATCTACTTCAACAACGATATTGCTGAATTAGAAGTTAGTAAGCGCGTTCCGCCAGAATTTCAAAACTCCGACAAACCCAGCGAGCAAATTCCTAAAAACATTCACGTTTCCGTTGGCGATCAAGAAGTACGTTTGCTGTCGGTGACTGCCGTTGATGCCAATGTTGATGGAGTCAGCATCGACACCAAAGCCGACCAGATGGTGGAGAATCTTAAAGAAGGTCTAGAACAGGCAAAACAAGAGCGACAGGCCGAGTTTTTAGTGCGTCAGGGCATTATTGCTGGCTGTACCGCCATTAGTCTAGTGCTCGTTAGTCTGTCAATTTCTCGCTACGGGCGACGCTCAAAACAGCAAAAACAGAAGCTAGCCGTTCATCCCTCTGGGGTGCAACCCCTATTTACGCAGCTTAATCGCGAGAAGCAGCGCAACGTCAAAGAGATGCAGCATCGTCTGTTTCAGTTGATTCAGGGAGCGCTGTGGATTGGCGGAAGCGTCTTCATTCTGGGTCTCTTTCCCTACACTCGCCCGCTCCAGGTAATCTATATTACGATCTTGAGGATTCCGATTCGGATAGGACTCGTCAGCACTGTTACTTATTTCTTAATTCGCGCCAGCTATGCCCTGATTAATCGGTTTACGGCGGCGTTAGCAAGTGATTATTTAGTGGCTCCTGATGCCAATCGCCGGGTGCGGCTGCGGATGTCCACCATTTCTGGCGTGACTAAAAGTATTGTCACGATCAGTTGGTGTGGGATCGGCATTTTGGTTGCCCTGTCACTGATTGGAGTCGATATTGGCCCGATTCTAGCGGGTGCTGGTATTGTGGGTGTGGCGGTTTCTTTGGGGTCGCAAAACCTCATCAAAGATGCTCTCAACGGTTTCTTTATTATTCTCGAAGACCAGTACGCCATCGGTGACGTGATTACCGTTGGCGATGTGGGAGGCTTAGTCGAAGACATGAATCTCCGCATTACGCAACTGCGGGATGCAGAAGGACGACTAATTACCATTCCCAACAGCGAGATCAAAATCGTGGCCAACCTTTCGAGCAACTGGTCTCGAGCCGATTTGAATATTCCGGTGGGCTACCAGGCAGATGTGGATCGAGCACTAAAAATCATTAACGAAGTAGCAGAGCAATTGAGCAGCGATGCAGACTGGCAGGAAACTATTTTAGAGCCACCATCGGTACTGGGAGTGGAAAATTTTGATAATCGAGGATTAGTCATTCGCGTATGGATCAAAACGCAACCCCTGAAGCAATGGGATGTCTCGCGGGAGTTTCGCCGCCGCATCAAAATTGCTTTTGAAAAAGCGGGAATGTCGATTCCGCTACCGCAGCAGCAGCTTTGGTTCGACCATTCCTCTGCTCAATTAGCGTCCCAACACAATAATCACAGTTAACTCACGTCTTCTGCGTTCTCAAGGCTTGCACCTTTTGCTATGACTTAAAAAATTCTGCATTGATAAGGGACAGCATCTCTTCGATCCGACAATCGACACTGCGGCGAATTGACCGGATAGAAGCTTCTCTAGAACAATTAACCAGCTCTCTATTAGAAGTAAAAAACATTACTCGCTCAAATGCCAAAGCGATAGATTCTCTCACTTTAGAAACTGAGGAGCTAAAACGCTCTCAAGAAAATTTCAATCGGCGTTTTGATAACTTTGTCGCTGAAGTGTCTCAAGAGCGCACCATCGCTTACCAAAGAATTACTTGACTTGAGAATAACCACAGCAGGCTGATTGATATTCTTGGAGACATGAATCGTCGAACTCAAGAAAACGGAGAGCGGTAGCCACGATCAGAAATCTAATTGGCAGTACAGATTGTCGGGGCCATTAAGAAACGCTATAGATAGTCTAAGCTAACGCTAGTATGGCGATCGCTTTTTTGCTCTCAGAGCAATAGCACCAAGATCAAGAAGTCCTTCTAGGAGTCATCGGCTAGTTGCTGAGGAGCAACCCGAATAAGCTGATAGGCTCCCTGGGTAGCGAGTGTTTGGTAGTCTTGAGGCTCCAATTCATACTCTTCAGTCTTATCAGGATGACTGAGCAGGAGAACCGAATTGGGATAAGCATTATTGGCTAAATGCTCCCTCAATCTGCCATTGGTTTTAAAGAACTTGACCGATCGCCCCTGGGTATAGAATACCAAGCTAGGTTTGCGAAAGCCTGCCATCCAAATTTCTTCTCCGGGCTGCTGCGCCTGCTCAACAACGGCGGCCATTTCTCTAAGCGGAAGCTGGCGTTCTCTGTCTACCATGAAAGAAACAGGCATCAGCACAAACACGATAAAAGCCAGCACTCCAATCAGATTCGGCAATACTAGCCAACGCCGGAGATGACTAGACAATAACCAGACGCTTGCTAAAGCCGTCGCTGACCAAATGATTCCTCCCAGTAAAGGGATTCCAGAGGCTTGCAATAGCTCTGACTCCTGTTCAACCGCCGGATCGGTTCCGAGCAGACTTGGACTGTATAAACAGGCAGCAGCCAGAATCAGCAGCAGTAAAACATTGCAGATCCCGCTGGCAATCAGCCCCCACGATTGTTTTTTATTATTGGTAGCCGTCGACTCTTCACTCCACAGCAGCGAGACGAGAATGGCCGCAGCGGGAATTAGCGGGAGTACGTAACTCGGCAGCTTCGTCACCGAAATAGAAAAAAAGACAAAGATCCCGGCAAACCAGAATAGAGCAAACAAGCCCAATTGAGCAGATCGAGGCTGCTTGAGCCACCAGGAACGCCGGAGGCGTAGACGAGATATAGCCACAGGCAAATAAACCGACCACGGAGCAAATAACCCCAGAACAATCGCAAAATAGTAGTACCAGGGAGCCGAATGACCGTTCACAACATCCGTGAAGCGCTCGAAGTTGTGGTAGCCAAAAAAGGTACTGGTATAGGCGCTTCCGTGCTTGAGGCTAACGAGCACAAACCAGGGAACCGCGATCGCTCCAAACACCAGTCCACCGACCACAAACCCCATTTCTTTTAAAACGGCCTTGAGCCTGCCAACATAGAGCAAAAAAGGCCCAATAATCAGCCCCGGTAGCACCACCCCCACCGGACCTTTTGCCAGCACCGCCAGCGCCAGAAAGACATAAAAAGCCCAATACCAGTGGTTAGCCGGAAGAAAGCTATTTGTCTGATTCTGCGTTTGCGCATATCCCCAAAAGAAACACAACAGTGCTGCTCCCATGCAGCCGCTAAGCAGCATATCCGAGACTCCCGTTCGCGCCCAGATCAGGGTATGAAAGTTGACAGCCATCAGAGTAGAGCCGATCCAGGCGGTAAGCCAGCGCTGACGCTGAGCGCGTTTGGGGCTGCTAGCCGTGGCCCCAAAGGCTTGGAGCGTCCAGAAGCCTAAGCTAATCAGAGCGATCGCCGCCCCTGCCGAAGGCAGCCGCACCGCCCATTCGTTGACGCCGATGAGTCGATAGGCGATCGCCATTAACCAATAGACTAGAGGCGGCTTATCAAATCGAGTATCACCATTAAAGGTAGGAGTAATCCAGTCCCCAGTAACCACCATCTGGCGCGCTGCCTCAGCAAACAGCGGTTCCGTCTCATCGATCAGTCCGGTGTTGCCTAAATTCCACAAAAAAGCAATCCAGCTAATCAGCAGCAGCCAAACGCCAGAAAATACCCAGCAGGCTACGGGATGCTGCTCAAACGACATCCACCACTGTTTAACGCGATTTGTTCCCTTTGTCATACGTTGCCGGGATACTCCTTTTCCTCTGTCCTATCAAAAAGTGATCGGCGTTTAGCAAAGAGTGCTGTTTGAGTTGAAATCTCCCCTTGCTATTTCAAAAAGATAGTTTTCTGTCAAGTCAGCTAATAGCTGACGATCAGAACCATTGCTAAGATTAAAGCCGAGCCGACTCTCTTCATCTCTACAAATGCCTACGTATACGCCGCCGTTTCTATTAAGCAATGGATTGTTGATGACTGTCTATACAGCGCTTAAAAGTAGCCAGCATTGGGAACAGACGATTGGTGATTCAGAACCGCCTTACCAAGAAAAGATTTTTCGAGGCGCTGGCGATGTCCCCATTTTTGGACTGGTGGCAATTCCTGACAATGCTCATAGTACGATTGTCGGTACCTATGGCATTACCGGAAACTTGGACAATCAGTGGTTTCTGCGACTGATGGGGCGTAAGGCCTTTGCTCAAGGGTATGCTGTTGTCATTTTTGATTGGAGAGCACACGGGAAAACTGCTGAACTCTCTGGCACTTTAACATCCGATGGTCTTTATGAAGGAGAAGATTTCGTTCGCATCGCTGCCGAGGCTAAAGAAATGAAATGTCCGGCGCCTTTTTGGTTTACTGGATTTTCTCTAGGAGGACAGTTAGCGCTGTGGGCGGTGAAGGCGGCTCAAACCTTGCCGGATTGGGGAGCTGATTTAGATCTCCTGGAATCAGATATTGGCGGTGCGGCGGTAATTTGTCCGAGTCTCGATTCTAACCGTTCGCTCACGTATTTAACCAATGATCTTTGGGGACGGCAGCTAGAAAAAGGGATTGTGCGCCAACTGAAACTCCTCGCTCAAAAAATTCATCGTTTTCATCCTGAGACCCTTGATCTAGCAGCAGTTGACCGGATTGATACGATTGAAAAATTTGATCAAGAATTGGTAATCGCTCAACTTGGCTTTGGCAGCGTTCAAGAGTACTACACTGCCAGTAGCGCTCTCACTCTGCTACCCCATCTGAAGAAGCCAACGTTGCTTCTTTATGCTGCCGACGATCCGCTATTTGACCCGACTCTCGTTCCTGATGTGGAAGCAGCCTGTGCCTCGAATCCGGCTATTTCTCTTCGGCTTACGGCGCGTGGGGGGCATGTGGGCTACATCAGCAGCCGCCGTTGTCAGCAACAGGCCAATGACCCTGATCCTTGGTGGGCTTGGAATCGAGTTTTAGATTGGTGCCGCCCCCCTGCGTTTAGAAAGATGACGGATAGAGATTCTGGGAACTCTCTGTAAAAAGTCCCAATTATTTTGGAGAGTTACAGCTTCAGTGTTTTATTGCTAATTTTTAACTATTCTTGTCTGAGATGAGTAGTAAGCAGAGGGGGTAATTAAGTAAACAATAGTGAAGTCGTCAGTTGTCAGTGGGGGACCAAGAAGCAAGCACAAGTTTAATCTTTCTGCTTACCTAGTCTATGCCGCTCTGGTCAAACCAGCATATAAAACTAAGTAAAGATTGTGATAACGCTTCAGAAAAACAGGGCATCCTATAGTTAGAGTCCCCTAGTCAACCAGCGTAGCTGACTGGAACGCAGCAAGGGAAACAAAGAATCAAACGCCAAAGTCTTTTGGAAAAACGAAGGTCTTTCAAGAAAAACTATCGGAGTACTATAGTTATGTCAGCAAGTAAACAATACGGAATTGGTATATTTTCTCACTACCTCGAAACCGAGGTTGCCCTGCACAAATTACAGGAAATGGGGATATCAAAGGAGCAAATTTCTTTTGTGGCCCAGATAGACGAGATGAATCATGACGTTACGGCAATTTACTTTGATCCAGACGATAACGATTCAGAAGTGAGAGCCGCCAAAAACAGAATCGTCCAAGGAGGACTGTTTGAAAGTTTAGTAGAGGTTCTCGACAACGTTAAATCTCTAAAAATGCCGATCTTGGGAGAAACTAGTTCGGTTGTAGCTGGAGGCACTCTAGCCCATGCTCTCAGAAAGCATGCAGATGAAACAGAGTTTTGCGTCGTCAATGCTTTACTTGAGCTTGGGATTTCTCAAGAGCAAGCCCAACACTTCAGCGATCGCGTTCATCATGGAGACTGCTTGATCGTGCTCAACGGCACCACCACCGAAGTTGAACAGGTCGGCAAAGAGTTGGCTGAGCACGGGATTAAAGAATGGTCGGTGTTGGACCAGCCTCGGCTCGCAGCACAATAGCGCTGTAGGCGCGGGGAAAGAAGTTGCTCCGCAACGGGAAAAGGGGGGAATAAATCAGCTTGCTTCCTAATTGTGTGTTCTTTTGTCATTGCGAGCGCGACAGTTTCTCCGTTTCCCCCTTACCCGTCCCGGAGGGACTTTTTTCCCTTTGCCCATCGCGCAGCGACTGATTAATTCTGAAGCGCCTCGATTTTCTCGCTGAAGTACTCTTCTTGGTAGCCGAGCGATCGCGCGACCTGCAATGCTTTGTTGTAAGCAGCGATTGCTTGAGCGTTGTTGTTTTGCTCGACGTAAATTTGCCCAATACGATCGTAGGTATTCATTAAACCGTAGAAATCGTAGGTTTGTTGCTCTACTTTGAGTAACTCCTGGTAAATCTGTAGAGCATAGTCTTGCTGATTGTTGTTACGGTAAAGATCGCCGAGCTTTTGCAGGGCGTCGCCAGCCGTTGCCACTTGCTGGAGTGACCAGGCTAGAGTAAAAGCTTCCTCGTAGTTTCGTCCGGCGGCTTCTGGCTGATTGAGGGCTTCGTAATCAGAGGCAATGGAAATCTTCAGGGCTGGCAATTGCTCCACTTGCCCGTTAAGGTAGCTTTCAGCTAGCTGTTCTTTGATCCGCAAGGCGTGTTGCGGCTGCATCGCTTGACTATAAATTTGAGCAAGCTGGTGCAGATGCTGTCCTTCGCTGAAGCGATCAGATTGCGATCGCGCTTTAGCGAGCAACTCTTCGTAAACAGCAGCAGCTTGCGGGTAGTTAAACAGATCTAAATGCAGTTGACCGAGTTTTTCTAGCATCGCCATTTTCGTCTCCTCATCGCTGCGATCGCGAGCAGCAGCTAGCACCTGTTGATAAACCGACACGGCTTGCTCCAAGGCTTTGACCTGTTCGTAGGCTTGACCAAACGCCTGGAGTTGTGCAGGGGCTATAGGGGTATTTTGCTCCAGCATCTCTAGGCGGTTAGTAATATTCTGAACATCTACTGGGCGATTGTAGTTCCAGGCAATTTCTCCCACCTTTCCCAAAGCCTGAATTTCTTGTCTCGGACCCAACGCTCTTTGCAGTCTCAGTTCCCGATACCACAGCGCGATCGCTCCTGCTTCATTTCCGGCTTTGAGTTCCCTTCGGGCTTGACTGTCTAACTCTGCGGTCGCGCTTTCCACTCTGGAGCGTTCCAATGGGCTTAATGGTCGCTCTATCCCAGGCTGCGGTAAGAGCGGATCGGTGGCTATCTCTAGAGGATTAGCTGTTTGTGCGGTAGTAACTGGCATTGGTACAGCCGCCAAAATCAAAAGCAATAAAAATTTCGCTGGCATTTCAAAATAAGCAATTCGGTCGATTCAGAAGGGGCTTTGAAAACGATAGGGTGAAATAAATTATCTCTTAGACATCAGCCGATCGACGCTAAATTTTGTGAGCGTCGGCATCTGCACTGCGGTTTATTTACCACTAAAATCAATGACACCAGCGATGCGATCGCGTTCCCACTCCATTAAACAAGGGCTGAAAATCTGCCTGAGTATGTTGTTTGGCCTCATTCTCCTGATTGGACTCTCTGCTTGCGGCCTATCGCCCCGAGTAACGGCTCAAGAACGAACATTTTTGTCTCTTTCTTTGGAGTTTCTCGATCGATACGAGCTACCAAAAACAGCTTTTAACAATACACCAATCGGAGGATTATCGGCACTCGCTTACGATCGTCGTCAGGACTTATTCTACGTGCTTTCCGACGATCGCTCGCAGCTAGCTCCCGCTCGTTTTTATACCCTTAGTCTATCGCTCAACGATGCTGATGGGGCGACGACAATCGCGGATGTAGCCATTCACGGGGTGACCTTTTTGGCTCACGAACAGGGTGAGTATGCTTCAGGGGACATTGACCCGGAAGGAATTGCCCTCTCTCCACGAGGAACCCTGTTTATTGCCAGCGAAGGAGTTCCTAGTCGGGGTGTTGCTCCGTTTATTGGCGAATTTGACCCTCAAAGCGGGAACTTACTCAATCAGTTGCGAGTTCCGGCTCGGTATCTACCGGGTTCTCTAGACGCAGACCCCCAAGGAGTGCAGGAAAATTTAGGGTTTGAGTCGCTGACGCTCAGCCCTAGCGGGTTGGCAGCAGACGATCCGTTTCGCTTATTTACAGCAACAGAATCATCGCTTCTCCAAGATATCGCTTTAGCACCCGAAGCAGCGCGGCTGCGGTTCTTACACTATGTCATCGGACCTGTGGGCGACCCGATTGTTCTTGCCGAACATCTCTACCTGCTCGATGAGGCTCCGAGTGGGGCGATCGCGAATGGCCTGACGGAGTTGGTTACTCTAGAGAAAGAGGGCTACTTTCTCAGCCTAGAAAGAACTTATAAATTGTCGGGCGCGGGGGCCAAAATTTTTCAGGTCGTCGTGGGCAACGCGACCGATACTTCAGGCATTGACAGCCTCAAGAATTTGGGGCAGGTCGTACCGCTTAAGAAAAATTTACTGTTCGACCTCGGCGAACTCGGTATCAACCTCGACAATCTAGAGGGCATGGCGTTAGGTCCGCATCTGTCCGACGGTAGCCAAAGTTTAGTGTTGCTCAGCGATGATAATTTTAAGGAGGAGCAAGTGACGCAACTGCTTTTGTTTCGTTTGCAGGAAAAGACAAGAGGGTAAGTAGGTAAGCGTTATCAAACTTGTTATTTTGCCCGACCTACAATGGCCAACTGCCAACTGCCGAAACTTAACCGTTAACTACACCAACTTTCTTTCCTGTTCGCTGTCGCTATGCTTCTCATTTTTTACAGATTGAAACGCTTGTTATGACTCATTCAACAGATATCAAAACGCTGACTCAGATGCTGGCGGCAGACTTTAGTAATCAGGAGCAAGCCTTTGAAAATCCGCCTTTCTTTGCTCATATTCGCGTTTGTATGCGTCCATTGCCGACGGAACTGCTTGCGGGACCGAGCCTCTATGTAGAACAAGCCTACGACTATATGCTCAACAATCCTTACCGAGTGCGGGTTTTAAAAATGCTGACGGCAGGAGAGCACATCGAAATTGAAAACTATAAGGTCAAAGAGCAAGAGCAGTTTTTTGGTGCTTCCCGCGACTTGGGACGCTTGCAAAGCTTAACTGCCGACCATTTAGAAAAGCTTCCTGGCTGCAACATGATTGTAGAGTGGACAGGTAACGGCTTTAAAGGAGAAGTCGAACCGGGCAAAAACTGCATTGTGGTGCGCAAAGGCCAGGAAACTTACCTTGACAGCAGCTTTGAAGTCAACGACCAAGGGATGATTAGCTACGACAGAGGGCGCGATCGCACCACCAACGAGCGAGTGTGGGGGTCAGCCGCCGGACCATTCCGGTTTGTGCGCTGGGCTAGCTTTGCCGATGAAGTCAAGGTTTAAATCACTTTAGGGGGAGTGCCATTCCCCCATTTGTTATTAATCAACTAGCCTACTTATCATTTTGACTAGGAGCGCCTGATAGTTGTCGGCTTTTTCTCTTCTTACCAAAATACCAACGGCATTTTTACCCAGCGTACAGGCAGCGAAAACCAGTTTGAGCCGGTAGATCTTGGTTTTTATGCGGCTCCCAGTTTTGCCGATATTGATGGCGACGGCAATATGGATGCAGCATTAGGAGGCGACACATCTCTAGACGGCATCAGCCGAGGACGAATGAGTTTCTTTGAAAATACCAGCGGTGGAGAGTCGGCTAGTCTGCAAACGGATGCCACGCCGATTGGCTGACCCTATCCCACTAATGCAGTTTTACCTATCCACATATGAATGAGAGCCAGAGTCAAGAAACCATCGAAGACAAGAGGCAGACGCTCAAGAGCGGACAACTAAGCGTCGATATTTTCTCTGATACCAAGCAAAGCAGCGTTCTTGCTGAAATCTGGGA